>NZ_QBUF01000014.1:78222-199368 GCF_003058185.1 Pseudomonas sp. GV105 | reverse complement strand
CGCCTTGAAATATCGGTCGCCGAGAGAGTTTAGGCGTTTGGCAGCAGCATCAATTTAACGGGGAGTTGGTGTCCGGTCTGGTAGGGGCAAGTCCATGCTGCATCACGATGGCCCGTGACGAAACATGCTCCCCATGCGCAATGTCACGTACTCGTAGCTTGGTTAAGTCACAGGCACGCAGCTTGCTGTCGATGGCCAAGTTGAAGAGAGCCAGATCCCGTGTCTTCTCCGCGAGCTGAAGCCTGACTCGAATAGCCCAGATATCTCTGACTCGAAGCGGGGCTTTCTGCCCTACAAGCTTTCCCTTGTTCCAAGGCTGATGGCGATGTAAAGCGATAGTGTTCATGGCTTGTCCTCCAGGTTGAGGAAGGACAAGGGTGGATCAGTCGCAATGCGTGGAGGTCGCTAGTCGACCCAAAGCTGCCCTTCGTGAAGGACAGCTAATGGCCGGTTGAGTCCACAACCCGAAGCGGACATCGGCGGGACATTCCGATTAGCTGAATTGACGCTCATACAGGGTGACGTGCTGAGGAAACAGCTCGCCATAGAGCGGATGTGGAATGCCGAAAATGTTCACTTCGATGCACGGTGGCGCGAGCTCTTCGGAGTAATCCAGGATGGCCAGACCCGCACATGGAATGACCAGACCCGCTTCGGTCTGAACAGAAAGATCCAGAACGGTCTGGTCGTGATGGTTCGTGGAGCACTGGTTCTGGATAGCTGCGTACCCATCGGCAGGTTCGAATTGGCCGAAAGCAACGCCCATCGGGGGATCTCCGTAATCGAGCGCCGAGTAGCCCACCAAAACCAATCCGCTATAAATTGAGAATCGCATCATGAGACTGCCTGTTTGTGTCATGCATTAGACCCAAGCGCGGTATATCACTTGGCTGGTCCTTAAGCGAGGGTGAAGCAGTTGGGCGACCGCTATTGGCCGTCTGCTGCCTGTCGCCACGGCAGCTTTTGGCGGATTCCTACCTATTCTCGACGGAGGGGATGATCAACAACGTTCGAATTCGGGAGGTTTACCATTCCGTATGCGGCTCTGAATTACTTGCAGACCGACAACGTGCTGACAGCTAAAAAATCCCGAGTTCGATTCCACCGAACGCCATAACTAGCTGATTTGTTTATAGTTACCAGTTGGGGTACGCCGAATTTTCCAGCGAACTCCAGATGCCCGAAAAACCTACTCTCGCCGAAACATACCGTTCGTCTGGTGCCACCATACAAAACATAGCCCCCGCAGAAATGCGAGGGCTTTGTTGTTTCAGCGGTGAACGGGCGTTTACTGAGGGGAGAGTAGTGAGCGAACAAGTCCTGCCCCCCAAAACCATCACCCCCCCCAACTACTCCGACAACGACTCAATCATCTGCCCATGACACACCGCCAAAATCTCATCCGCCAGCGCCGAGTCGTCAGGGCAGGCGCGCGATAGCGTGATCGCGCCGACCGCGCGTGCCAGCAGGTCGATCATTTTCTGCCTTGCCTCACCCGGCGCCGCATCCGGGCCGGTCGGGTATTTTTCGCCGAGCGTTTGCAGCATGTGCTCGATGCCTTCAGCGAATGCCGATTTCAAGTCGCCCGATTGACGCGCAGCGTCACCGCACAGCGCTGCCATGGTGCAACCCGTGGCGCGTCTGTCGCGATGCTCCCTGGAGACGTACAGATCGATGAAGTCCTTCACGCTCAATGCTTCGGCGTTGGCCAGTGAGTGAGCAAGGCTGTTGGCCGAGGCTTCGGCCATCAGGTCGGCCTTTGAAGCGAAATGTTTGTAGAAACCGCCATGGGTGAAACCGGCGGCGGCCATCAGGTCGGCCACGCCGACTCCGTCAAAGCCGCGCTCGCGAAACACGACTGACGCCGTTTCGACGATGTGCTCCCGATTTGCCTGGGCCTGAGCCTTGGACACTCGCATGTTCGATACCTCTCTACCGCTGAAATTCATCGGCTGATGATACATAGATGTCGACCATAATCAAAACCGTTGACAGTTTAGATTTCGATCATCATCCTAATCGCAAGCAAGATGACCATTTACCAACGGGCACGGAACACACACCCATGAGCGACTTGAACCTGTTTACCCCCTACACACTGGGCGCTCTGACGCTGTCGAACCGCGTGGTTCTCGCGCCACTGACGCGCAATCGCGCCGGAAAGGGTTTTGTACCGAGTGAATTTGCTGCGGCCTATTACAGCCAGCGGGCCAGTGCGGGGTTGCTGATTTCCGAAGCCTCGCAGATCTCCCAGCAGGGGCAGGGCTATCAGGACACGCCAGGTATTTACACAGCGGCTCAGATAGAGGGATGGCGCAAGGTGACCGATGCCGTACACGCCAAGGGCGGGAAGATTTTCCTGCAGCTGTGGCATGTGGGCCGAGTTTCCCACGTGGATCTGCAACCGCACGGCGCGGCGCCGGTAGGCCCTTCCGCGCTGCGTGCGGCGACCAAGGTGTTCGTCAACAATCGCTTCGAGGACGTTTCCGAGCCGCGCGCGCTGGAAATTGACGAGCTCCCAGGCATCGTCAACGATTTCCGCCAAGCGGCGGCAAACGCCATTGCGGCAGGCTTCGACGGTGTGGAAATCCACGGTGCAAACGGCTATTTGCTGGATCAGTTCATCAAGGACAGTGCCAACCTGCGCACTGATGCCTACGGCGGCTCGATCGCAAACCGTGCGCGCCTGCTGCTGGAAGTGACAGCCGCGGTGGCCGCCGAGATCGGTGCTGATCGCACGGGGATTCGCCTTTCGCCGGTCTCGCCGGCCAATGGGGTATCGAGCAGTGATCCGCAGGCTCAGTTCGATTACATCGTCGATCAACTCAATGCCCTGGACGTCGTTTATCTGCACGTCGTCGAAGGCGCAACCGGCGGGCCACGCGATGTGGCGCCCTTTGATTTCGACGCCTTGCGCCAGCGCTTCAAGAATACTTACATCGCCAACAACGGCTATGACCTGGACCTGGCCACCGCACGCCTTGCGCACGATAGGGCCGACCTGATCGCCTTTGGCCGCCCGTTTATCGCCAACCCCGATCTGGTGGAGCGGCTCAAGACCGCTGCGCCACTGTCCGCCTTCGACCCCTCCACGCTCTACGGCGGCGGCGCGGCGGGATACATCGACTACCCAACGCTTGCCGAATCCAGCACCCGCGCGAACTGAGCACTGGCTGATCGAGCCCGGTTTTATTCGTGCATCAATCCATGTTCCCGATAAAGAGCTGACATCATGACAACTTACCCTACCGTTCTCATCACTGGCGCTTCCACTGGCATCGGCGCGGTTTACGCCGAGCGTTTTGCCCAACGCGGGCATGATCTGGTGTTGGTTGCCCGCGACCACGCGCGCCTGGAAACGCTCGCCGCAAAGTTGCGTGGCGAACACAACGTCACCGTTGAAGTGCTTGCGGCCGACCTGACTCAACTCGGCGACCTGCACACCGTCGAAGCGCGCCTGCGGGATGACGCTCGCATCGGCATCCTCGTCAACAATGCCGGTGCCGCGCAGTCCGGCAGCTTCATCGAGCAAAGCACCGACAGCGTGGCGCAACTGGTGGCCCTCAACACCACTGCGCTGGTGCGACTCGCCAGCGCCATCGCGCCACGCCTGGCCAAAGCCGGTGCAGGCGCGATCATCAACATCGGTTCGGTGGTGGGCCTGGCGCCTGAGTTTGGTATGTCAGTCTACGGGGCGACCAAGGCGTTTGTGCTGTTCCTTTCCCAAGGCCTGAGCCTGGAGCTTTCACCTCAGGGCGTTTATGTGCAGGCCGTATTGCCCGCGGCCACCCGCACGGAGATCTGGGATCGCGCCGGTATCGACATCAACACCTTGAGCGAAGTCATGGAAGTGGCTGACCTGGTCGATGCCGCACTGGTCGGCTTCGATCGCCGCGAACCGGTGACCATTCCGCCGCTGCAAGAAGGCGAGCGCTGGGATGCCCTGCAAACCGCACGTCAGGGTCTTTTGTCGCAGATCAGACAGTCCGTCGTGGCGCCGCGCTATTTGACTGAAGTCTGAACCCTGTCGAGCAGGTCGGCCTCGCTCCGCAATCGCACGGAATAAACATGACTCTTTTGGCTAGCAGCAATCATCCCGGTTCACCGTCGTCATTTATCCACGCGGCGAACCAGTCGGTTCTGGTGGGCGGGATACCTTTTGCCTACCGCGATCTGGGCCCCAGAACGCAGGTTCCGCTGGTCATGTTCAACCATTGGGGGGCAGTGCTGGATAACTTTGACCCCAGGATCATTGACGGTCTGGCGAAAAACCGGCGTGTCATCACCACCGATTACCGTGGTATCGGTGGCTCGGGTGGCGCCGCGCCGTTGACCGTCGGTGAAATGGCTGACGATGGCATCGGTTTTATCCGTGCGTTGGGTTTGGACAAGGTGGACCTGCTCGGCTTTTCACTCGGCGGCTTCGTCGCTCAAGACATCGCCCTGAAAGCCCCCGAACGCGTGCGCCGGCTGATCCTCACCGGAACCGGACCGGCCGGCGGCACAGGCATCGACAACGTCGGCTCGGTGACCTGGCCGTTGATGCTCAAGGGGCTGCTGACGCTACGCGATCCCAAGTTCTACCTGTTCTTTACCGGCACGGCCAACGGACAACGCGCCGCGTCCGAGTATTTGCAACGGCTGAAAGAACGCCAGCAAGACCGGGACAAAGGCCCGACACCCCGTGCGTTTTTTCGGCAATTAAAAGCCATTACTGCGTGGGGCAGGCAGGCGCCGCAAGACCTCGGGCGCTTGCAGATGCCGACGCTGATCGCCAACGGCGACAACGACATCATGGTGCCCACGGTCAACTCGCTTGAGCTGGCAAAGCGAATCCCCGACGCGCAACTGGTCATTTACCCGGACGCCGGGCATGGCAGCATTTTCCAGCACCCTGGCGATTTCGTGAGCAAGGCCTTGGCGTTCCTCGACGCCTGAACGTCTCATCGCATCAACGTTGCCGGGGCCGCGCCCCGTTCTCATTCCACCGACAAGAGCGTTGCAACATGAAGGCATTTTTTATCGACCGCTACGGCAAGCAGAACGGACTGCTTGGCGAAGTGCCCGACCCTGCGGTCGGTGTGCATGACGTTCTGATCCAGGTGCACGCAACGAGCGTGAACCCGTTGGACTCGAAGATCAGAACCGGCGAATTCAAACTGATCCTGCCTTACACATTTCCATTGGTCTTGGGCAACGACCTGGCGGGGGTGGTCGTTCGCACAGGTTCGGCGGTGACGCGGTTCAACCCGGGAGACGAAGTCTATGCACGCCCTCCCGAGGATCGGATCGGCACGTTTGCCGAACTGATCGCCGTGAACGAAAACGCGCTCGCGCTGAAACCCTCGAACCTGGACATGGCCGAAGCGGCGTCCGTCCCCTTGGCCGCTTTGACGGCCTGGCAGGCGTTGGTTGAGACCGCCCAGCTGAAAAAAGGCCAGAAGGTGTTGATTCATGCCGGCTCCGGCGGTGTCGGCACGTTTGCCATCCAGCTCGCCAAACACCTCGGCGCTTTTGTTGCGACCACCACCAGCACGGCGAATGTCGAATGGGTAAAGGCGCTCGGGGCGGATGTGGTCATCGACTACAAGAAGCACGACTTTGCGAGCGAATTACACGATTTCGACCTGGTATTGAACAGCCAGGGCAAGGATGTGCTGATGAAATCGGTCGAGGTTCTCAAGCCCGGCGGACAGCTCATCTCCCTCTCCGGGCCACCGACGGCAGCCTTTGCCCAAGCGCAAGGCTTGTCCTGGATGCTGCGACAAGTCATGCGCCTGCTGAGCAGCGGTATTCGTAGAAAAGCCCGCAAGCACGGGGTGAACTATGCATTTCTGTTTATGCGGGCCAGCGGCGCACAACTGCAAAAAATCAGCTCGCTTATCGAAGCTGGTGTCATCAAACCGGTCATTGATCGTTCCTTCCCTTTTGAATCGACGGCAGAGGCGTTGCGCTACGTCGAGCAGGGCAGATCAAAAGGCAAAGTCATCATCACTCTCCAATAAGCGCACTCCAACAATATGTCAGTCGATAACGCGCACGCCGCCAAGTATCAGCCCCCAGCGCCTGAACCAGAGGAACCGCCACCGCACACACAGGCGCCGTTGCAACCGCAAGTTGCACCTGTAGAAGCGCCGATAATCATTTGGCGTAGCTTGATGCTTGAGCAGTAACGGGAAAGGGGGCGAATGTCGAAAAGCGATGATCTTGTCGCCGATTCGACCATCATGTTTACTGTGCTTTCAACAGCGCGACTTCAGCAGAAGTTCCACACGTATTTCCCCGCGCACCCAGACGGTTTCAAGTGGATTGCCTCTAAAAACAGGTGCGCCCCCCATGACGAATGCTGCGCCAGCCATCAAACTCAGCACTCTTCGACAAATAGCCCCCTATCTGAGCATGCGCAGCGTGTTGCCGCTGGAGTTCTTTCGGCGTTTTGGTATCTCTCCTCACGTGTTTCAAAACCCGGATGCCTGGGTACCACGAGCGGCCTGCTTTCATATCGCCAACGAAATGGCAGCTATCGCACAGGACCCCTTCGCCGGTGCGTCTGTGGGGCATTTGACCGACGTGCGCTCACTCGGTGCATGGGGCGAATTGATATTGGGTTCCACCAGCCTCGCTCAGGCGTGTGCAATGGCGGCAGTCCATACGCAATTACTGCATCAAGGAGGAGAAGTAAACATTGTCACCGAAGGGCGCACGACGAAACTCATCCACCACTTTAACGGGCAGCACGGGGCTGATCCGAAGCAAGTCATTACCGCCAGCCTGGTGGTGCTCAGAAAAGTGCCGCTCATGTCCGGCGAGCCCGGCGCCATACGCGTACATCTAAAGAACCCAAGAGAAAGAGGCGACGAGGCGCTTGAAGAATACCTGGGCCCGAATCTCCACATGAACGCTGAGTACAACATGATCGAGTTCGATCGTGAGTTGCTTGAAATTCCCCTGCACTACACTCGGGATATTGCCTGGAAAACCACTCAAGCCTTGAAGTCGACCACTGAAACAGCTGACGTGCTCGCCAAGCAGATAGCGGATCAGGAACTGTCCAAACTTGCGACTATTTCACGAACGATCGGGCTGTCGCCCCGAACGTTGCAGCGTCGCCTCGAACATTGCGGCATCGACTTTGACGCATTACGTGACGAGACACGTCGTAGCGAAGCATTTCAGTTACTGGCCAGCGGTAAATACAGCGCAACCGAGATTGCCTATATGGTCGGCTACAGCGATCCCGCGCACTTCACGCGTGCCTTCAAGCGCTGGACCGGGAGCCCGCCGTCGCGCTATCGCTCCATCTTGTTGAAACACGATCGTTAACCTCCCCTCCTGACGCCTGCTTGCCCAACTCTTTAGCCCCGTTCAGGGATGGCCTTCGCGTGCGCGCTCGCTTTGCTTTTGGCACCAAATGGCAAGTTTGTGCCAAGGCGTTCTTATACAGTCAAAAAATTAACGCCAACTTATAAAACCAAGAGGTTTACATGTCCCCTTCATCCACGGCCTGCATCTTCGCCATGGCGTTGGCAGCTTTTGGAAGCGCGAACGCCCAGTCATCCTCGGACGCGGCAATACCGGTGGGTGTAGATAACTTCGTGCGTGCCGAGTCCGATCTCTACTTGGGAAAAATGGTGGCGACTGGCAGTTTGGGCCGCTTTGTTCACAGCCGCGAAGCCGTGCCAATCGATGCCCAGAATGTGGTGCGGATGAATCGGGACACGCTCTATTCATCGGCGGTGTTCGATCTCGATGCAGGCCCCGTCACGATCACCTTGCCCGAGGCCGGGGGAAGGTTCATGTCGATGGCGGTGATCAATGAAGATCACTACGTACCCATCGTCACTTACGGCGCCGGTCGCCGGACGCTGACGAAAGAGGCTGTCGGCACACGTTATGTGTTTGTGGCGGTGCGGACGTTCTTCGACCCCTCCGATCGCAAAGACCTTGAAACAGTGCATGCACTGCAGGACGCAATCACGGTCAGCCAAGCCAAGGTTGGGGAGTTCGTCGTACCGAAGTGGGACCAGGCCAGCCAGGCCAAAGTACGTGATGCCTTGGCCGTCCTGGGCTCGACCATTCCCGACTACAACCAGTCCTTTGGGCCCAAGGGCGCGGTCAACCCGATCCATCACTTGATCGGCACTGCGACGGGGTGGGGCGGAAACCCAGCCAAGGACGCTATCTACCTGGGCGGGGTGATGCCAAAGAACAACGGCAACACTGTGTACCGGCTCAAAGTCGGGGATGTTCCGGTGAATAGTTTCTGGTCCGTGAGTGTTTATAACGCAGACGGTTACTTTGAGAAAAACCCTCAGGACGCTTACTCGTTGAACAACCTCACCGCCAAGAAAAGTGAGGATGGCTCGATTGTCATTCAGTTCGGTGGCTGCGACGCAAAGATCGCGAATTGCCTGCCGACTCCACCCGGCTGGAACTACACAGTCAGGCTTTATCAGCCAAGCGAACAAATACTGAATGGCCAATGGAGCTTCCCGAAGCCGCAGCCAGTCACGCGCTGATTAAAAATCTACAAACTTTATAACTAAATAAAAACGCCAATAAGTTTGGCTTTACCGCATAGGAGAGACGCAATGACAACCATCGGTGGTTCAAACTTTCTCAAGCATCCGGTAACGCTCATTACCGGTGCGACACTCGCACTTGCGATGGTATTGCCTGCACACGCGGAGGATTCAAACGAACCCTCCGTGACCGTCGGCGGCGGGCTGGCCGTCGGCCCGTTGTACGAAGGCGCTTCACACTATGCCGCATTCCCTTCACTGAAATTCAAAGCGGTCTTGCCTACCGAAAACTGGGGCAAATTCACCGCCGCTTTCCCGGACGGACTGCGCTGGGATTTGCCGGGGCTTTCTCCTTTTGGCGTGGCTCTGCTGATGGGTTACGACCCGGGGCGCAAGGAAAGAATCCACACCCTAGACGGTCGGGATAACTACCTGAGGGGAATGGGCAACCTGGACAGCACGGCCTTGGTCGGGGCGGAAGCGTATTGGGTGCTTCCGGCCGGTCGCCTGTTCGTTCGAGGCCTGCAATCAACCCAGAACCGTGATTACGGTGGGCAAAGCCTGGGGCGTACCGCGTATCTGGAGGCCGGGGTGGCCACTGCCTACGCACTGTCTTCGACATTGACCCTGGACTCGACCCTGTACGGCACCTGGAGCAACGAGAACGACATGATGGCGCGCTTCGGTGTCACCGCCCAACAGGCTGCACGCACCCGGTTCGACGAATACCACCCCGGTGGCGGGATGCGCGACGTGACCTTGAAACTGGGCCTCACCTGGCAATGGCAACCACAACTGGCACTGGAAGGCGGCGTCAAGACCTACGCCCTGGTCTCCGATGCCCGCAACAGCCCGCTGACGGGCGAAAAAGTGGGCGCAGGCGCCTATCTGAACGCCCTCTACCGGTTTTGATCAGCCGGCAATTCCGGGATAGATAAGGGAATCCTCGATGAAAACAATACAAAAGCAACTGGGGCTGGCCGGCCTGCTCTGCTCCAGGCTGGTGTTGGCCGACGATGCTGTCACCAAGGTCACGGACCCTCACTTCAAACTCGCCCCGGGCTATCTTGACTCGGCCGACTTGCCACTGCGCCTGGCATTGCTTGGCGCCCCGCCAAAGCCCGACTCTGCAGCGCTCGCGCGGGATGAGGAAGCACGCCGAGCGGCGCTGTCGCTGCGAGGTACGGCCCGGGAGAAACTCGCGGCAGCGGATGCCGAGCTGTCATTTCCGGGTCCGGCGAAAGCATTTTCCTGCGCGATGGGCACACCGATCACCGAAGAAAACACACCGCATCTTTATACCTTGATGCAGCGCACCCTGACGGATGCGGGCGGTTCCACCTATGCCGGGAAAAACGCCTACAACCGCACCCGCCCATTCGTGGCGCACAACGAAGGAACCTGTCGTAAAGACATGGAACCGTTGCTGCGCACGGATGGCTCCTGGCCGTCCGGCCACTCCGCTGCCGGTTGGGCCTGGGGGCTGTTGCTGGCCGAGATTCAACCCGCACGCGCCACTGAATTGATGACTCGCGGGCTGTCATTCGGCCAGAGCCGGGTCATCTGCGATGCTCATTGGCAGAGCGATGTGGACGCAGGCCGCATCATGGGGGCTGCGACCGTGGCGAGTTTGCATAGTAATCCGATGTTCCTGGCGGACCTGGCGGCCGCGAAGGAAGAGGTCAAGGCCGCTCAAAAAGCGGGGCTCAAGCCTACAGAGGACTGTGCGGCCGAGGGTGTGGCGCTCTCGCTGACTCAGCATTGACCGGAGAAACACCATGATGCACAGCGACAACCCACGCTCGGCGTTGCGGCGCAAACATGCACGCCTGGCATTGGTGGCTGGCGCCTTGGCGGTAGCCGCGTCCGGTTTGCCAACAAGGGCCATGGCGGCCGACGGCGATGGCTGGACCTTCAACGGTGGGCCTTACGTGTGGGGCGCCGGCATTCGCGGACATGTGGGCCATAGCAGCACCGGAACCCAGTTTATAAAGTCCGATTTCGCGGATATCGCACGCACTGTGGATATGTCGGCGATGCTGATGGGCGAGGCGCGACGCGGCCCATACAGCGTACTCGCCGACCTGATGTACATCGACACCGACACCCGCAACCGTCTGCCGGCGGACGCCCCCGCGTCCAAACTTGAGGTGGAAAGCAAGACCGCCTCCGGGTTCCTGGGAGGCGGGTACACGGTGTTGGGTGATGAAAGCCGTCGGTTGGATGTCGCGGGTGGCGTGCGCGTCTGGTACAGCGGCACCACCATCCGCCTGCATGGTGGGCCGGCTGGCGGTTCCTCTGGCTCTGACAATGCGACGTGGGCAGACGCCATGGCGGGCCTGCGAGGGCACTATGCAGTGAATGATCGATTCTGGCTGTCATCCTGGGGGATGGTGGGCACCGGGCAGTCCCGGGAAGACTGGGACCTGGCAGCGCTGGCAGGCTGGGAGTTTTCACCCGGGTTTTCAGCGGTGCTCGGCTACCGGGCCATGGGGGTTGATTATCGTCACGATGGCTTTGTCTACGACATTGTCCAGAAGGGGCCGCTGTTGGGTATCAGTGGGCGATTCTGAGGACAAATCATCGCCCATGGTTAACAGTCAGCAAGCTCCACGCCAAACGCCTCGACCGCTGACAGGTCAAAGTGTTTCAGGATTGACGATCTAGCCTACAGAGCCCTCCTCCTTCCCGCGGCGCTTTTTCCTAACGCCCGGGAAGACCGCTCCTCTCGCCCAGCCCACGTGTTCTTCGGTATAAACGTTCGCTTTCTGCGTTGCGAACGGACTCCCATGAACGCCATAAAACTGATTTTCCTGCTGATCATTTTTCCCCTGCTGCTGGCCGGCGTTGGAGCATGGCAATTGCAGCGCGCCACCGAGGGCGCACAGGTTCCCGACCAAGCCCAAGCCTATGTCAACGTGATGAAGCCCGTGCTGAAGAGGTGGGTGGAAGAAAATCCGACGGTGCCCATTACGGTGGGCAGTGACGCCCTCAGCCCGGAGCAGTTTCTCTCCCGACTGGCGCGAATCGAGGCCGAGCTGCCCACCGCGCGCCAACTCAATCGCGTCTTGCGCACGCTGGCACCCTGGGTGATGGGGCTCGGACTGCTCGCCGCGGCGATCGGCGTGGCCGCGCTGGCCGGTACGCAATGGGCGGGGCGGCGCGCGCAGCAGTCGCGAGAACAGTTGCTGCAGGTATTTTCCCTGGGCAGCCGGTTGTTGCCCTACGTACTGGTAAGCCAGGTGGTGGCGATGGCGGCGACGCTCGCCTTGGTGCTGAGTTATGAGGGCCTGGCGCTGTGGCATATCGGCCGGTTGGGCCGGGGCGAAGTCAAGCTGATGGGGTGGCTGGGGGTAATCGCGGTAATCTGCCTGTATTCGATCTGGCTGCTGCTCAAACAACTGCGGCATATGCTGGTGATGTTCGAGCCCACGCCGCTCGAGATGTTCGGCCGGGTGGTGACGGCTGAACAGGCGCCCGGGTTATGGCGCCAGGTGCGCGAGTTGGCCGACAGATTGGGCGCGTTGCCGCCGGATCATATTGTGGTCAGCCTCGCCCTGGGCTTTTACGTGACCTCCAGCCCCGCCACGGTGCGGCCCGCTGAAACGCCGCTGCACGGGCGCACCCTGCATGTGCCGCTGCTGTACCTGGGGTTGCTGAGCCGCGAGGAAGTCGACGCCGTGATCGGCCATGAGCTGGCACATTTTGTCGGCGAAGACACCGAGTACAGCCTGCGCTTTGTGCCGATCTACGATGGCGTCAGCCGCAGCCTGGAGACGCTGGCGCAGACCATGATGAACAGCGATCTGATCCAGGGTTGGTTGATGCGCCCGTCGTTCCTGTTCGGGGTGTTTTTCATGCAGCGCTTCGATCATGCGGTGAACCGCTGGAGCCGTGAGCGCGAGTTGCTGGCCGACGCCGCCGGTGGCCGCTTGGCAGGCAATGCGGCAGTAGCCTCGGCGCTGTTGCGCATATCGGTGTTGCAGACGCCTGTGGAAGACGTGCTACTGGCCCATTGCGACACCCCCGTTGAGGGCGATGTGCTGAACGCCGCCCTCGCCGCGTTGCAAGGCCAAGAATTGCAGGCACCCGACGAAGCGCTGGAAACGCATCAACCCCACCCGACCGATTCCCACCCCTCCAACGGCGAGCGCCTGCACGCATTGCGTGTGCCCTGGGCCGACGCCATGCACAGCGCCACCCGTGGCGTGGACGCAGAGGCTGCGAGCCGGCAAATCGATGCCCTTTTCAGCGCGGCGCACCCGCTGCGTGAGCAACTGTCCCACGACCTGATCGCCGCAGCGGCCTGCGAACACACCGCTCACACTCATCTGCTGGAAACCCTGGCCGCCTCGGCGCAAGGCGAACATGCCCTGCACGAAGGCGGTCGCCGACGTGCCGTGTTAATGGCGGTGTTGGCGCTGCCGTTTATGTTGTTAGGGCTGGCGATGATGAGCGAGCCCTGGCTTGCCCCGGAGCGCTTGAAAGGCACGGCGCTGTCCGCCGTGGGTGCCGGGGCGGGGATTGCCAGCATTGCGCTGATATTTCTGTGGCTGGGCATCCGCCGGTTCAAACGCGCGCCGCAGACCGCGTTGCGCCTGACGCCGGAACATTTCGTGTTTGCCAATCTGGCGCAACCGCTGCCCATCGAACACATCGCCACTGTCACGCTGCAGTTTGTCCAAGGCATCTGGGTGACCGTCGAACTCACGCCCGAGGCGCCGTTGCCCGAACTGCGCAAAACCGCATTCGGCGTACCCGGTGCGCGGGTCAACCGCAAGAAACGTCAGGTGCTGTTGCAGATGGCGCAGTTGTGCATCGACAACAAGAAGATCGAACCCTATGAAGGCCTGACGCTGATGACCGACTACGTCAACGCATCCCTCGCCCGCAAGATTCTGCAAAACCGGCAGGACTGAACCCGCGACATAAAAAAACCCCGAACCAGTCGGGGTTTTTTATCGCCTGCAATCAGGCGCGACGCCGGATCAATTAGAAAACGTTGATCGGGTAGTCGGCGAACAGGCGGAATTCGTTACCGCCTACGTTGTAGTTGCTGGCGTTGTTGGAAACGCGCAACCACGAGGCACGAGCACGCAGGCTCAGGTCTTTGACCGGGCCGCTCTGAACGACGTACTTGAACTGGTTCCAGATTTCACGCTCGGTGCCATCGCCACGACCGCTGCCGTCGTCGATATTGGTACCGCGCACGTAGGCCACGTTGTAGGTCAGGCCAGGCATGCCGAAGGTAGCGAAGTCGATGCCGTAGGCCGCTTGCCACGAACGCTCGTCCTTGCCGTTGAAGTCGGACCAGTAGGAGTTGGCCAGCAGGATGGTGTTGCCGCCGTCGCCGATGCCGCCATCGTTGCGGTAGCCGCCGTACAGGTAGCCGGTGTCGCCGGTGCTGCGCTGGTGAGCGACGGTGAAGCTGTGCGGACCAACAGCCCACGTGGCGCCCAGGCTCCAGATTTTGTTGTCGCGCGCGTCTGCATCACCTTGGTTTTCCAGGGCGAAGCTGCGATCCAGCTTGGTCTTGTAGCCGTTGAAGTCAAACGTCAGCGACTGCTTTTCCGGCAGGGCCAGTACGTAGTTGACGTTCACGTATTGCTTCTTCAGCACGTCCTGCATGTCGGAGGCGTACAGCGCTGCCGACAGGCTTTCGGTGAATTTGTAGCTACCACCGATGTAATCGATGCTTTTCAGACGGCCGCTGTCGGTACCTTCAGCGCTCTTACGCGCTTCCTTGGTGAAGTGGCCCCCATCCAGTTGCAGACCTTCGATCTCTTTGGAAACGATCGAGGTACCGGTGTAGGTTTCCGACAACAGACGAGAGTTGTCGTAAGCCAGCACGGGCACGTTCGGGAACTGGTCGCCGTACTTGAGCACAGTGTTGGACAGGCGGAACTTCACCGCCGCGCCGCCTTTGGCCAGGTCGTTGGCGGCCGAGCCGCTGTCGCCTTGCTTGAAGAAGTCGATACCGCCCGCGCCGCTGCGGCCTTTACCGCCGTCCAGGCGAATGGCGTACTGGCCAATCACGTCCACACCCACACCGACGGTGCCTTGGGTGAAACCGGACTCGAACTTACCGATGAAGCCTTGGCCCCATTCGGCTTTGTCTTGCTTGCCATTCTTGTAGTCACGGCTGATGTAAGCGTTACGTGCGGCGATGTTCAGGTGGCTGTCTTCAACGAAACCCTTGGATTGCTCCTGGTCGTTTGCCATGGCTGTCGATGCGCTCAAAATCCCCAGAGCGATCAGACTCATCCGTTGTTTCAACATTTCTTATATTCCTTATTACTGGTTGAGTACGCGCTATGACACCAGGCTCCGTATTGCTGTTTTGGTGTCGACTTTTTCCGAAAAAAACAAAGCCCGCGGACGACTGAACTGCCGCGGGCCTTTTCTTATTGGTTGAGTCATGGCTGTTAGCCACAGGCGTTGGACGCAATGCTAGTCTCGCGTTGAACTATGTGTCAATTTCGCTAATCGTCTGTATTTAGGCAAAAAAATTCTAAGCCACGGCCTACAGCGCTTCGGCCATCGCCTGGAAATCTTATCCATACAGAAAAAATACGGACTCACTAACATATTTTATAAGTCGAACGCGTGGGAACAGGCACGCGCACAAATGCAAATAATTGTCATTATTTTCAAGTAAGGTCTTATGCGCTTAAGCGAGCCATGTGACGCAGATTCAGCCCGAAGATCTGTCGTCACATCATGGTGAGGGGAACCTGCTGTTTCTAAGACTGAACCGACTTTAAACGGGGGCCTGCTCGCGACAGGTATAGCTCAATCACTTATTCAGTGAAGGGCACACCGCAATGGCGAACGTGCTCCCTCGCCGATGGTTGATCGGCGAGTTCTCAGTTATTCATCAATTCGCACAATGCGTGCATTTCTTCGTCGCTGAACAAGCCTGCCGGGTAGCGCTCACTCATCACACTGAATAAATCAGGCGGCTGCCTGACCTGCCGTGAGCCATGTGCCTTCAACCAGAGCGCCAGCGCATGGATTTCGTCACTGTTGACTCGCACGGGGTGGAACGTGCGCGTGTGCATCAAGTTGATATCGACATTCATTTCAGCGCTCTCTCCTACTGCGTGAGCCGCTAACTTACTCAAGGTTTATGACAGAACTGCGCAGTCATCACCGTGGGCCACTGTGACAATACCAATACAAAAGCTATGCCAATGTGCAGTATTTATAGGCAGTTGGACACAAAAAAGCCCACGGCCTTACGGGGCCGCGGGCTTGCTGTGAACGCTAGAACCGAGTGGCGCCCGGTCGTCGCTCCGACGTTGTTACAACCGCACTCAGTTTTTCTGCGGGGCAGGCTGTTGTTGGGTCAGGCAATGGATATTGCCCCCACCCAGTAACAGTTCGCGGCCCGGCACCATCACTACTTCGTGCTGCGGGAACAGGTTCTGCAGGATTTCGCGGGCCTGGTTGTCCAGCGGGTCGTCGAAGCTCGGCGCGATGATGCCGCCGTTGACGATCAGGAAGTTGACGTAGGAACCGGCCAGACGCACGGAAGGGTTGCGCTCCTGGCTGCCGTCCACCGGGTCCACACCCGCGCACTCAGCTTCGGTGGCATAAAGCGGCCCCGGAATCGGCATTTTATGCACTGTGAACGAGCGGCCCCGGGCATCGGTGCTGCTTTGCAGTACGTCCATGGCGGCGTGGCAGCGTGAGTAGTTCGGGTCTTGCGGGTCGTCGGTCCAGGCCAGCAGCACTTCGCCCGGGCGTACATAGCAGCAGAAGTTATCCACATGGCCGTCGGTTTCGTCGTTGAACAGGCCGTCTGGCAACCAGATGATCTTATCCACAGCCAGGTTGGCGCTCAGCACAGCCTCGATGGCTGCACGGTCGAGATGCGGGTTGCGATTGCGGTTGAGCAGGCATTCTTCGGTGGTGATCAGGGTGCCTTCGCCGTCGACATGAATCGAGCCGCCTTCCAGCACAAACCCTTCGGTGCGGTAGCGCGGCGCACGCTCGATCTCGAGGATCTTGCCGCCGACCTGCGCGTCACGGTTCCACGGCGCATACAGGCCGCCGTCAAAACCGCCCCAGGCGTTGAAATCCCAGTTCACGCCGCGCACTTCGCCACGGTTGTCGATCACGAAAGTCGGGCCGGTGTCGCGCACCCAGGCGTCGTCGCTGGACATTTCCACCACGCGGATATTGGGCACGTCGAGGCGGGCGCGGGCGTTTTCGTACTGGCCGGCGGAAACCGCCACGGTGACCGGCTCGAAACGCGCGATAGCCTTGGCCACCGCCACGTGCGCGGCCTGCGCCGGCTTGCCACCCAGGCGCCAGTTGTCCGGGCGCTCGGGCCAGATCATCCAGGCCTGGGTCTGTGGCGCCCATTCGGCAGGCATATGAAAGCCATCGGCGCGAGGTGTGCTGTGCAGGGTGGTCATGGCGATCAGGGCTCCGAAAGGGTGAAGGCCGACTTTATAACCGATAAAAATCGGCCTTAAAAGCATCAAAACAACATAGTCGATAAATATGACAGCATTTAATCGATAACAATCGATTATTTACAACTGTTCGTCCAGCACCTTCGACAGCATGTCGACAAAGAAATCCACACTGCGTCTGGAGGTGACCATCGGCGGCTTGATCTTGAGAATGTTCAGGTAATCACCGGTCGGCTGCATGAAAATCCCCAGCTCACGCAAGCGGTCGCACAGCAGTGTGGTCTCTTCGGTGGCGGGTTCCAGGGTATGCCGGTCGCGCACCAGCTCCAGGCCCAGATAGAAGCCGGAACCATGAACCGCGCCGACCAACGGGTGACGGTCGATCAGGGCTTCCAGCCGCGCCTTGAAATGCGCGCCGACCACTTGGGCGTTTTCCCAGAGCTTTTCTTCCTCCATCACATCCAGCACCGCCATGCCGATCCGGCAACTGACCGGGCTACCCCCCGATGACGAGAAGAAATACCCCTCGGCCTCCAGCGCCTCGGCAATCTCGCGACGGGTGATCACCGCCCCCAACGGCTGACCGTTGCCCATGCCCTTGGCCATGGTAATGATATCGGGCACCACGCCCTGCTCTTCAAAGCCCCAGAAGAAATGCCCCATGCGGCCATAACCCACCTGAACCTCATCGGCGATGCACACGCCACCTTGGGCGCGCACCAACGCATACACCTGCTGCAAATAGCCCGGCGGCAGGGAGATGCCCCCGGCATTGCCATACACCGGCTCACAGATGAAACCGGCCAGTTGGCGCTGGCTCGCGGCGATTTTCGCCAGGTTATGTTCCACACTTCGCACGTAATCCGGCGCGCTGTCCTGCCCGCGGAACTCACCGCGATAGCTATTGGGCGCGGTCACCGGGTGAACCCAGTCCGGACGACTGCTCAGGGCCTTGGGGTTGTCGGCAATCGACGTGGACACCGCATCCGCCGCCACCGACCAACCGTGGTAGGCCTCCAGCACACTGAGCATGTCGCGCCCGCCGCTGTAGGCCCAGGCCAGGCGGATGGCCAGGTCATTGGCCTCGGTGCCGCTGTTGACCAGGAAGACCCGGTCCATGCCGTCCGGCGCCAGCGCCAGCAAGCGCTCGGAGAATTCGGCAATCGCCGCATAGTGAAAGCGCGAGTTGGTGTTGAGCAGCGACCACTGCCGCGCCGCCACCGCCGCCATGCGGGGGTGACCATGGCCGAGCACGGCGACGTTGTTGAGCATGTCCAGATAGGAGCGCCCCTGCATGTCGATCAGATGGTTGCGCCAGCCTCGTTCGATGCGCGGCGGATCGACGTAATAGTGCTTCTGCGAGCGCGCGAAGCTGGCATCGCGTCGCGCCAGCAGGGCTTGGGGGTCGAGCTCGGGTTCGGCATCGCAGGCCAGCCCCAGCAGCACCGAGGGTGACGGGCATAGCGCTTGCCACGCCGACGCCCGGCTCGGCGTGCAGAACAGCGGTGGCTCAACGTCGGCGCGGCACCATTGCACGGTCAGGGGGGCATGGACCTCGCCCAGTATTTGCCCCTCCACCACCGCCGCTCCCGCGCTCAATGAGGTGCTTACACCCCACAAGCGCAGGCTCAACGGACCATCCTGCACGCACAGCAAGCCATCGGCACCGACACGCAGCACCCCAGCGAAGGGCGCCTCCACCGCTGTACCGTGGGGCAGGTGCAACTCGACATGCAGCGGGAACGTCTGCGGTTCCGTGGCGCTGTCCGGGCAGGTGCGCGACAAACGGTATTGGCCGTAGCGACTGGCGGCCAACCCGTGAACCGCCGCAGCCTCGTCCAGTAAGCGTCGGTCAATCCCCGGCTGTTCCCAATTACCCGCTTCGAAGTGTGGGCTGAGCACTCCCAGGTCGATCAGCGCGAACTCGCGTCCCACCAGCCCCGGCAAGAGCGGCGCGAACCCCTCGCTGGCGATCGGTGGCAGCGTCTGCCCGACACAGAGCAGGATCGCCGCCTCCATCAATTCAAACGGCACCGACGTTGCAACCTGGAAAATTTCCCACTCATGCTCGGCGTTTTTCAACAGGTAGTCGTTATCGGGGTCCAGGCGTTGCTGCTGTTCGCTGCTGAGCACCAGCACCGCCGCACGGGCGACGATCAGCGGCCATAGCGCCTGCAGTTCTTCGCGTTGCAACGGCGTAACGGCGTGACAGGCCTGGATTGCCGGTAAAATGGCAAAGGGATCGCCCTGGGCATGGTGCAGCAAGGCGGCGCAGGTCACCGACAGGTCGGCGATGCGCCAGGTGTGCACCAGATCGCCGAAATCGATCACCCCCTGGATCTGCCAATGACGCAGGGCATCGCGCTGCCAGACCACATTGTCATCGGTAATGTCCATGTGTACCGCTTGCCACGGCAAGTGATCCGCCAGGGGCCGAATGCGCTCACCGACCTGCTCGGCGACTTGCTCCAATGCCGCGCGGTGGGGCAGGTCTGGCAGGGTCGCCAGCAGGTGGCTGATCAGTTCCTGCGCGTGGCGCGGGTCCCATTGCAGGGTCCGCTCCAGGCCCGGATGCGCAAAATCGGCCAGCGCCTGGCTCATCCGCCCGCACAAGTCACCGAAGCCTGCGATGACCTCGCGGCCCACGTGAGGCAGGTGGGTCAAGGGCTGGCCGTCGATGTAATCCAACAGCCGCAGGTGCAGGGTTTGCCCGTCGACGGTCACGGTCAGCAGGTCCTCACCGGTCAGGGCCTTGATGACTCGGGGGACGCGCAACCCGTCCTGCGTCTGCAAGGCGTGGAGCGCGGCATGCTGGGCGTGCAATTCGACGGCGGCGTAGTCGCCCAGGCAGATTTTCAGAACAAAGCGGCCATGGTTGGTGTCGATGCTGTAGTTGAGGTCTTGTTGGCTGCCAAGTGATTGCAATGTGCCGCCAAGGCCATAATGCCGCTCAAGCAAGTGTGCAGCCTGATCGGGCCCCACTTGCGGGCAAAGCAGGCTGGTGCGATGGATCAACGTGGCAAGCAACATGATGAGGATCTCTATTTTTATCAGGCGCCTATATCGCCATTGTTGATGGGGGTTAAGCAACCCCCCAACGTGCCGCGCTTGCACAGATCCGCGTCACAACTCAAGCTATGCTCCATTCGCTAAATGTCCGTCTAAGGAAAAGGCCCCCCGACATGCGTATTCTTATCACCGGTGGTGCCGGTTTCATTGGCTCTGCCCTGATCCGCCACCTGATTCAACACACCGAGCACGAAGTGCTCAACCTGGACAAACTGACCTACGCCGGCAACCTGGAGTCGCTGACCAGCATCGCGTCCAACAGCCGCTATGAGTTCGTCCAGGCCGATATCGTCGACCAGGCCACCGTCAGCGCCGTGCTCGCGCGCTTCGAGCCCCAGGCGATCATGCACCTGGCGGCCGAGTCCCACGTGGACCGTTCCATCGACGGCCCGTCGGATTTTATCCAGACCAACATTGTCGGCACCTACAGCCTGCTGGAAGCCGCCCGCGCGTATTGGCAAACGCTCGCAGAACCGGCCAGGAGCGCGTTCCGCTTCCACCACATCTCCACCGACGAGGTGTATGGCGACCTGCACGGCGTAGACGATCTGTTCACTGAAACCACGCCCTACGCACCCAGCTCGCCCTACTCGGCCAGCAAGGCCGCGTCCGACCACCTGGTTCGCGCCTGGCAGCGCACGTATGGCCTGCCGGTATTGCTGACCAACTGCTCGAACAACTACGGGCCGTTTCATTTCCCCGAGAAGCTGATCCCCCTGGTGATCCTCAACGCCCTCGCTGGCAAGCCGTTGCCAGTCTACGGCGACGGCTTGCAGGTCCGCGACTGGCTGTTCGTCGAAGACCACGCCCGTGCGTTGCTCAAGGTGGTGACCGAAGGCGTGGTCGGCGAGACCTACAACATCGGCGGCCACAACGAGCAGAAGAATATCGACGTGGTACGCAGCATCTGCGCCCTGCTGGAAGAGCTGGCACCGCAACACCCGGCCGGTGTCGCGCATTTTGCCGACCTGATCACCTTCGTCAAGGACCGCCCCGGCCACGACCAGCGCTACGCCATCGATGCCAGCAAGATCGAACGCGAGTTGGGCTGGGTCCCGCAAGAAACCTTTGAAACCGGGCTGCGCAAAACCGTGCAGTGGTACCTCGATAACCTGGAATGGTGCCGCAGGGTCCAGGACGGCAGTTATCAGGGCGAACGATTGGGCAATACCGACATGAAGGATCTGATTGCATGACAAAGGGAATCGTATTGGCCGGCGGCTCCGGCACCCGTTTGCACCCCATCACCCTGGGCGTGTCCAAGCAACTGTTGCCGGTGTATGACAAGCCGATGATCTACTACCCGATCTCGGTGCTGATGCTCGCGGGAATCAAGGACATCCTGGTGATCTCCACGCCGGTGGACTTGCCGCAATACCGCAATCTGCTGGGGGATGGCAGCCAGTTCGGTGTGCGTTTCAGCTATGCGGAGCAGCCGTCGCCGGACGGTTTGGCTCAAGCCTTCATCATTGGCGAAGCATTCATCGGCGACGATCCGGTGTGCCTGATCCTGGGCGACAATATTTTCCATGGCCAACACTTCGGTGATCAACTGCGCACCGCGGCCGAACGCCCGTCCGGCGCCACCGTGTTCGGCTATTGGGTCAAAGATCCAGAGCGTTTCGGCGTAATCGACTTCGACAAAGAGGGCCGCGCCCTGTCGATCGAAGAGAAGCCGGCGAAGCCGAAATCCAGCTATGCCGTAACCGGTCTGTATTTCTACGATAACGACGTGATCAACATCGCCAAGGCGGTCAAGCCCTCGCCACGCGGAGAGCTGGAGATTACCGACATAAACAATGCTTATCTCCAACGCGGCGACCTGCATGTAGAGCGCTTCGGCCGTGGCTTTGCCTGGCTCGACACCGGCACCCACGACAGTCTGCTCGAAGCCTCGACCTATGTGCAGACCATCGAGCACCGCCAAGGGCTGAAAGTTGCCTGCCTTGAAGAGATCGCTTACGAGAATGGCTGGATCGATCGTGACCATCTGCTGGAACGCGCCAAGTACTTTGGCAAAACCGGCTACGGTCAATATTTGTACACGCTCGCAGGGGAAGCTGAATGAATGTAACCGCCACTGATTTGCCCGGTGTATTGATCTTCGAGCCGAAGATTTTTGGCGATGAGCGCGGCTTTTTCTACGAGAGCTTCAACGCCCGGGACTTTGCCCAGGCCACAGGTTTACAACCACAGTTTGTGCAGGACAACCACTCACGCTCGCAAAAAGGCGTGCTGCGGGGCTTGCACTATCAGATCGAACACGCCCAGGGCAAACTGGTACGCGTGACAGCGGGTGAAGTATTGGATGTGGCGGTGGATATCCGCCGCAGTTCGCCTAATTTCGGCAGGTGTGCCAGCGTGCGCCTGTCTGCCGACAATAGCCGCCAATTGTGGATTCCACCGGGGTTCGCCCACGGCTTTGTGGTCCTCAGCGACTACGCCGAGTTTCTCTACAAGACGACCGACTACTACACGCCTGCCGCAGAGCGTTGCATTCGCTGGAACGACGCTGAACTCGACATCGATTGGCAGTTGGACGGCACACCGACATTGTCCGCCAAGGATCAGAACGGCAAAGACCTGAGGGACGCGGAGCTATTCCCTTGAGCAGCCGCCTTAAAATTCTGATCACCGGCCAACACGGCCAACTCTCCCAAGAGCTGCAACAACGACTCCTGGGCCTGGGCGAACTCATCGTGCTGGGCCGCGACAGACTGGACCTGGCTCACGTCGACCAGATCCGCCAGCAAGTGCGCGCCCATCGCCCCGACCTGATCATCAACGCCGCGGCCCACACCGCGGTCGATCAGGCCGAAAGCGAGCCGGACGCGGCCTTCGCGATCAACGCCACCGCGCCCGGCGTTCTCGCCGAGGAAGCCAAGGCCTTGGGCGTGCCGCTGATCCATTACTCCACCGACTACGTGTTCGACGGCAGTAAACCTGCGCCCTACACCGAAGCCGACACACCCAACCCGCTGGGCGTCTACGGCCAGAGCAAGCTCGCCGGTGAGCAGGCGATCGTGGCAGTCGGGGGCGAATACCTGATCCTGCGCACCAGTTGGGTCTACTCCCTTCACGGCAAGAACTTCCTGTTGACCATGCAGCGTCTGCTGCAAGAAAAACCGCAGATGCGGATCGTCGCCGACCAGATCGGCGCGCCGACCTGGGCCGGCACCATCGCCAACAGCACCCGCGCGTTGATCGAGCGCTGGCAGGCCGGGCAAGCGGGCGACTGGGGTGTCTATCACCTGACCGCCCAAGGCGAAACGTCGTGGTTCGGCTTCGCCCAGGCGATTGGCGAGCACCTGCGCGCCACAGGCAAACCCTGCGCCGACCTGGAAGCGATCCCGTCCAGCGCCTACCCGACGCCGGCCAGGCGCCCACTGAACTCGCGCCTCGATTGCAGCCGCCTGCAACAGCAGTGGCAGGTCAGCCAGCCGCTGTGGCAAGACGCATTGCGCGAGTGTCTTGCACAGCAGCACTAGGCATAATGCGCCTGTACCCTCAGGCGCATGACTCCCATGACCCCACCCCTCCCGCGAAGACCCCGCTGGCGCAGCCTCGCCCTGTTGGCGCTGTGCCTGGCGCCGCTGCTGTGGCCGCTGGAGCACCTGGCCGAGCGCTACTACCGCAGCGAACTGGCCGGGCAGAACCGCCAGACCCTCGACCTGTACGTCGCCAACCTGCTGGGCACCCTGCACCGCTATGAAGTGCTGCCGCAGATCCTCGGCGACTTGCCAGCCCTGCGCACCGCGCTGGCGGCACCGCAGGTCAGTACCAACCTGGCCAACGCCAACCTGTTGCTCAAGGACGTCGCCGCCCAGGCCGGGGTCGAAGTGATGTACCTGATGGACACCACCGGCAAGACCCTCGCTGCGTCCAACTGGGACAAGCAAGACAGCTTCGTCGGGCGCAATTTCTCGTTCCGCCCGTATTTCAGCGAAGCCATGGCCGGGCGCCTGGGCCGGTTCTTCGGCTTGGGCACCACCTCGGCCAAACGCGGCTACTTCTTCGCCGCCGCGGTGCGCGATGGCGAGAAAGTCATCGGTGTGCTGGTGGTCAAGGTCGACCTGGACCACACCGAAAGCCTATGGGGCAACACCCCCGAGCAACTGCTGGTCACCGACCACAACGGCGTCGTGATCCTGACCTCGCGCCCGCAATGGCGGTTCCGCGCCACCCGGCCACTGACAGACGAAGAGCGCCAGGCGATCATCGCGATCCAGCCCTACCCGACCCGCGATCCGCAACCGCTGGCCTTGAGCCCGACGGCCTGGCTGCGCCAATCCACGGCCATCGCCGAAACCGGCTGGAACGTGGAGATCCTCGCGCCACAATCGTTGATCAACCGCCCGGTACGCACCGTAGTCGCGGTGGGCGGCGCCACGCTGTTGGTGCTGATGTTGCTGCTGGGCCTGATGATGCAGCGCCGTCGACACTACCTGGACCGCATCGCCTTCGAAGCCAAGGCCCGACGCGAACTGGAAATGCGCGTGGCCGAGCGTACCAGCGACCTGGAAGGGCTCAACCGACGCCTGAAACAGGAAGTGCTGGAGCGCGAACATGCGCAGCAGGAACTGGTGCGCGCCCAGGACGACCTGGTGCAGGCGGGCAAACTGTCGGCGCTGGGCACCATGTCGGCGAGCATCAGCCACGAGCTCAATCAGCCCCTGGCGGCGATTCGCAGCTACGCGGAAAACGCCGAAATCCTGCTCGACCATGAGCGAACCGACGACGCGCGCGGCAATCTCAAACTGATCAGCGAGCTGACCGGCCGCATGGCCTCGATCATCGCCCACTTGCGCGCGTTCGCCCGCCGCGATCGGCATGCGCCGGAAAGCGTCGCCCTGCAACCGGCGCTGGACGACGCGCTGGCGTTGCTGGCCAAGCGGCGGCGCGCGATGGAAGTCGAGCTGATCCGCGATTTGCCCGAGGCGACCTTGTGGGTCGAGGCCGGTGAAACCCGCCTACGCCAAGTGCTGGGCAACCTGCTGGCCAATGCCCTCGACGCCCTCACCGAAAAAGGCCCGCCGCGCAAACTCTGGCTGAGTGCCGAAACCACCGAGCAGGGCGTCAACCTGTACATTCGCGACAACGGCCCGGGGTTTTGCATGGAAGCCCTGGGACGCGCCAGCGAGCCGTTCTATACCACCAAGACCCGCACCCAGGGCCTCGGGCTGGGCCTGGCGATCTGTGACACCTTGATGCGTGCCTTTGGTGGCGAACTGCTGTTTGCCAACCACAAGCAAGGCGGCGCGCTGTTAACCTTGAAATTGCGTGCCGGCTCGCCGGGCGTCAGTCTGCAACCGTCCGAGGACCGCAGTGTATGAGTATCGATAACCAGATTCAGGTGGTGTTGATCGACGACGATCCACACTTGCGTCAGGCCCTGTGCCAGACCCTGGACCTGGCCGGGCTGAAAGTCCTGCCCCTGGGCGAAGCCACCGGCCTCACCGCGCAGCTGTCGCGGGATTGGCCGGGCGTGGTGGTCAGCGATATCCGCATGCCCGGCATGGACGGCCTGGAGTTGCTGGCCGAGCTGCACGGCCAGGACCCGGAGCTGCCGGTGCTGCTGATCACCGGCCACGGCGATGTACCGCTGGCGGTGCAGGCCATGCGTGCCGGTGCGTATGACTTCCTCGAAAAGCCGTTCGCCAGCGACGCCCTGCTCGACAGCGTGCGCCGCGCCCTGGCCCTGCGCCGGCTGGTGCTGGATAACCGCAGCCTGCGCCTGGCCCTCAGCGATCGCCAGCAATTGAGCACGCGCCTGGTCGGGCATTCCCCGCAAATGCTGCGCCTGCGCGAGCAGATCGGCGCGCTGGCGGCAACCAAGGCCGATGTACTGATCCTCGGCGAAACCGGCGCCGGCAAAGAGGTGGTCGCCCGCGCACTGCACGACTTGTCGAGCCGGCGCAGCGGGCCTTTCGTGGCGATCAACGCCGGGGCGCTCGCCGAGTCGGTGGTCGAAAGCGAGCTGTTCGGCCACGAGCCGGGCGCCTTTACCGGCGCGCAAAAACGCCGCATCGGCAAATTCGAATTCGCCAACGGCGGCACATTGTTCCTCGACGAAATCGAAAGCATGAGCCTGGATGTGCAGGTCAAGCTGCTGCGCCTGCTGCAGGAGCGCGTGGTCGAGCGCCTGGGCGGCAATCAACTGATCCCGCTGGATATCCGCATCATCGCCGCCACCAAGGAAGACCTGCGCCAGTCCGCCGACCAGGGCCGCTTCCGCGCCGACTTGTATTACCGCCTCAACGTCGCACCGTTGCGCATTCCGCCGCTGCGTGAGCGCGGTGAAGATGCGCTGATGCTGTTCCAGCACTTTGCCGACGAAGCCAGCAGCCGCCATGGCCTGCCGCTGCACGAATTGCAGCCGGGCCAACGCGCGCTGCTGCTGCGCCACAGTTGGCCGGGCAATGTGCGGGAATTGCAGAACGCCGCCGAGCGCTTCGCCCTGGGCCTGGAGTTGGCGCTGGACAACACCCCGGACAATCTCTCCGCCGGCCTGCTGACCTCCACCCCCGGCGGCCTGAGCGAACAAGTCGAACAGTTCGAAAAAAGCCTGATCGCCGCCGAACTGAGCCGCCCCCACAGTTCCCTGCGCAGCCTCGCCGAAGCCCTCGGCGTACCGCGCAAGACCCTGCATGACAAACTGCGCAAGCACGGCCTCAACTTTGCCGACAGCGCCAGCCACAGCAGCGACGACGAATAACCCACCCTATCCGCCAAGAGGCCGCCATGAGCCGCGACAGCCGTTACCTGGAATCTATCCTCCACCACGACATCCCCCTCACCCGGGAAATGGGCCTCAAGGTGCTCGACTGGCAAAACGGCCAATTGCAACTGCACTTGCCCCTGCAAGCCAATATCAACCACAAGAGCACCATGTTCGGCGGCAGCCTGTACTGCGGCGCGGTCTTGGCGGGTTGGGGTTGGCTGCACTTGCAGTTGCGTGAAGAAGGCATTGAAGACGGGCATATCGTGATCCAGGAGGGGCAGATCAGTTACCCGCTGCCGGTCACACGAGACGCGACCGTGATCTGCCAGGCGCCGGAGGAGAAAGTGTGGAAGCGCTTTGTGGCGACGTACAAGCGCCATGGCCGCGCACGGTTGACCCTGGAAACGTGGATTGTGAATGACGGCAGTGACGAGCGGGCGGTGGTTTTCAGCGGCCAGTACGTCCTGCACCGCTAGCCGCCGCGCCACAAAACAAAGTGGGAGCAAGCCCCCCCTACATTTTGATCTGCTGAGGCCTTAAGCGCGGGCCAGGGTGAGCAGACGTTCGCGCCACGCGGCTTTGGCCGGCAGCGCCAGGAAGAACGGGTTCAGCAACGATTCCCGCGCCGGATAGCTGAACGGCTCGCCGCTCAACTCCAGCACTTCGCCGCCCGCACCTTCGAGCACGCCCTGGGCTGCGGCGGTATCCCACTGGGAGGTCGGCGCCAGGCGCGGGTAGCAATCGGCACTGCCTTCGGCCAACAGGCAAAACTTCAACGAGCTGCCGATATTCGCCAGCTTCAACTCACCCAAGCCTTCGCTCAAGCCCTGGAGCAAACGCTCCTGCTCAGGGCTGCTGTGCCGGCGGCTGGCAACCACGGTAAACGCCTCGCCGGCGGCCGGGGCCAGGCGCACCTGGATCGGCCTGGGCGCTTCGTTCACATCGGAGCGCCACGCCCCCAGGCCCGCGCCGCCAAAGTAGCAACGGCCGCTGGTGGGCATCGACACCACGCCAAACACCACGCGGCCCTGTTCGATCAACGCGACGTTGACAGTGAATTCATCGCTGCCGGAAATGAATTCCTTGGTGCCATCCAACGGGTCCACCAACCACCAGCGCTGCCAGCCGGCACGCACGCTCTGGTCGATATCGGCGTCTTCTTCAGAAAGCACCGGGATGCTCGGGTCCAGCGCGGTAAGGCCGGCGAGAATCAGATGATGAGCGGCAAGGTCGGCCGCCGTCACGGGTGAATTATCGGACTTGGACGTCACGGCCACATTGGCGCGCCAGAACGGCATGATGACTTCACCGGCCTGGCGCGCCAGCTCGATCACCGGGGCAATGAATGGGTGGCCTAAAAACAATTCGCTCATGCGCTGAACACTCCACGCTGGGTCAACAGGTCTCGTACCAGGTACAGCGCGGCCAGGGCACGGCCTTCGCTGAACTGCTCGTTTTGCGCCAGTTGCGCCAGCTCGCGCAGGTTGACCCGGTCTACACGCATCGGCTCGGGTTCATCGCCTTCCAGGCGTTCTTCATACAGATCGGTGGCCAGTACCACCTGGATTTTCTGGCTCATGTAGCCAGGCGACAGCGAAAGCTCGGTGAGGTGCTCCAACTGGCGTGCGCCATAGCCGGCTTCTTCCTTGAGTTCACGATCCGCCGCCGCCAGCACATCCTCGCCCGGCTCGATCAAACCCTTGGGCAGCGAAAGCTCGTATTCGTCGGTCCCGCCGCAGTATTCCTCCACCAGCAACGCATGCTCGGCGTCGATCATCGCCACGATCATCACCGCGCCGTAGCCGGCACCGCGCCCCACCAGGCGCTCGTAGGTCCGTTCTACGCCGTTGGAAAAGCGCAATTGCACTGCTTCCACGCGGAACAAACGGCTACTGGCGACTATTTCGCGGGAAAGGACGGTGGGTTTCTGGCGCATAAGCGGCTCCTTGGGGTGATCGGGTTACTATACCGTGGCTTTTCCGATTGTCTGTGTCGGATATCTTTACTTACGTGAGAACGCCCCATGCCCTCTTTGCCCTGGCACGCCATCGACACCGTCCTGCTGGACATGGACGGCACCCTGCTCGACCTGCATTACGACAACCACTTCTGGATGGAGCACCTGCCCCAACGCTACGCCGAGCTGCATGGGGTGAGCCGTGCCATGGCCGAGATGGAGTTGCAGCCTCTGTTCGAGCGTAACGCCGGCCAGTTGCAATGGTATTGCCTGGATTTCTGGAGTGCCGAGCTGAAAGTCCCGGTGCGCGAACTCAAGCAGGAAACCGCCCACCTGATCGCCCTGCGTGCGGATGCCGATACGTTTCTGGCGGCGATCCGACAGGCCGGCAAGCGCGTGATCCTGATCACCAACGCGCACCGTGATTCACTGTCATTGAAGATGGAACGCATCGAGCTGGCGCCGTATTTCGAGCGGATGATCAGTTCCCACGACTACGGTTTCGCCAAGGAAAACCCACAGTTCTGGGACGCCCTGCAGGCCGATATCGACTTCGACCCGGCGCGCAGCCTGTTTATCGACGACACCTTGCCGATCCTGCGCAGCGCCAGGGACTTCGGCGTGGGGCATTTGCTGGCGGTGAAAGAGCCGGACAGCAAAAAAGGGCCAAAGGACACCGGGGAATTTGCGGCAGTCGAGGATTATCGGGATCTCATTGTCGGACTCTGAACCCATGTGGGAGCAAGCCCCCACACAGGTTTACCGCGTGTACTACTCGGGAATGCGCAGCGTCTGCCCCGGGTAGATCTTGTCCGGATGCGACAACATCGGCTTGTTGGCCTCAAAGATCTTGTTGTACAGATTGGCGTTGCCATACACCGCCAGGGAAATCGCGCTGAGGGTGTCGCCCTTTTTCACCACGACAAAACGCGCCGCCACAATCGGTGCGGGGTCGGTGACCTTGATCTGGTCATCCACACTCGCGACCCCGGCAATATTGCCCAGCGCCAGCAGGATCTTCTCTTTCTCTTCCTGGCTGGCAACTTCGCCGGTCACGGTCACCTTGTCGCCGTCAACCGTGGTCTGTACGTTCGGATTACCCAGACCGACCTTGGCCACATGCTCTTTCAACTGCTCGCTGGCGTTCGCATTACCCGGCGTCAACAGGTCGATCAACTTTTCGCCGGCTTCCTTAACAAAGCTAAAAATACTCATGCTGCTCTCTCCTTGGGTTTGAGTTCCAGATGCCAAAGACTAGACCAGCCCAACAGATCTGGGTTCCCAGCCGCCTAAAGACCCAAACACGCTAGAATCCCCCCGCCATTGGAATAAGCCCTGGAGCGAAGATGGACATCAAGCAACTGAAATTCCTCATCGCCCTCGACGAGACGCGCCACTTCGGCCAGGCGGCCGCGCGTTGCCATATCACCCAGCCGACCCTGTCGATGCGCCTGCGCAGCCTCGAAGAAGAACTCGATCTGCCACTGGTCAACCGTGGCCAGCGCTTCGAAGGCTTCACCGCCCCAGGTGAGCGCGTGCTGGCCTGGGCGCGCACGGTGCTGGCGGCGTATGACGGCCTGCTGGCCGAAGCCGCAGCCTGTCGCGGCAACCTGGTGGGGACGTTGCGCCTGGGCGTGGTGCCGCTGTCGAGTTTCGATCCGTTGGCGCTGATGCAGCAACTGCACACAGAACACCCAAGCCTGCGCTTTGAGCTGTCGGCCCTCAGCTCTGAACAGATCCTCGAACAATTGGCGAGCAATCGCCTGGACCTCGGCGTGTCCTACCTCGACCGCCTGGACAACGAGCGCTTCGACTCCCTGGCCCTCGGCGAAACCCGCATGGGCCTGCTGTACGACCAACGCTATTTCAGCTTCGGCGAAAAGCCCCTGAGCTGGGAAGCCCTGATCGAACTGCCGCTGGGCATGCTCACCAGCGGCATGCACTTCCGGCAGTCCATCGATCACAACTTCCATAGCCGGGGCCTGCACCCGCAACCGTTGTTGCAGACCGACGCGGTCCATCAGTTGTTACAAGCGGTCCACGGCGGGCTGTGCTGTGCGGTGATGCCCTTGGACGGTGGCCTGGATGCGCTGACCGAGCATCTGCGCCTGCAACCGATCGAAGACGCCCACACCCTGGCGCGCCTGGGGCTGATCATGCGCCGCAGCGCCCCGCGCTCTGCGTTGGCGGAAGCGTGTTTCGCGCTGTTTCAGAAATCGCAAACCGAGTCTTGATCGACGTCATCTATCGGTAGATCAGTACTGGCAATTAGACGCGACGCTTTGTCGCGCCTAGTCTAAACACTGACCCATCCGCCGTCGGTACTGCCTCATGAACGCCAAGCGCCCAGTCTGCGCGGCGCCCGCTGTTCAAACGCCCGCGCCCGCCGCCAGCCAGAGCTACCAGTTTTGCACGCTCGAACACACGGAAGTCGCCAGCACCGCGTTGGCGGAAGAAGTGGCGTTGGCGATTGCCTATAACGACATCAGTCAGGCCGTGATGCTGGTGACGCCGACGGACCTGGAAGACTTCATTGTAGGCTTCAGTATCGGCAGCGGCATTATCGCCGACGTTAGCGACATTTATGACCTGAAACTCAGCGGCACGGGCTCTGCCCAGTACGCTCAGGTGCAGATTTCCAGCCGCGCGTTCTGGAACCTCAAGCAGCAGCGCCGCCAACTGGCCGGTACCAGCGGTTGCGGGTTGTGCGGCGTGGAAGCGCTGGAACACGCCCTGCCGGACCTTGAGGTACTGCCCGGCGCGCCCCTGCCGCCGGCCGAGTGGCTCGACGGCCTGCGCCAGCGCATCAGCGCGTTCCAGCCTCTGGGCCAGCACAGCGGCGCGGTGCATGCGGCGGTGTTCATGAACAACCAGGGCGAACTGCTGCTGGGCCGCGAAGACATCGGCCGACACAACGCCCTCGATAAATTGATCGGCGCGCTGATCCGCCAACGGATTCCAAGCGAAGGCGGCCTGGCCATTGTTACCAGCCGTTGCAGCCTTGAGTTGATCCAGAAAGTCCTGCGCGCGGGCATCCAGACCCTGGTCAGCCTGTCGTCGCCCACCGGCCTGGCCCTGCAATGGGCACGCCGGCACAACCTCAATCTCATCCACCTGCCGCAGAAAAGTGCGCCGCGGGTCTACAGCCCTGCGATGGAGAAACAGCCATGAGCAATCACCACCAAGCCGACCAAACCCCAACCCCGCGCTACAAGCCTTACAAGGGTGCGGCGGGCGGCTGGGGCGCGCTGATCAGCGTGGCGCAGGCATGGCTGACCAGCGACAACGCGCTGAAAAACCTGCGCATGATGCTCAAGACCAACCAGAACGGCGGCTTCGACTGCCCGGGCTGCGCCTGGGGCGACTCGCCGGAAAGCGGCATGGTCAAGTTCTGCGAAAACGGTGCCAAGGCAGTCAACTGGGAAGCCACCAAACGCCGCGTCGATGCCGCGTTCTTCGCCAAGCACAGCGTCACCTCGTTGCTGGAGCAAAGTGACTATTGGCTGGAATACCAGGGCCGCCTGACCGAGCCGATGCGCTACGACGCACAGACCGACCGTTACCAGCCCATCAGTTGGGAGGCGGCGTTCGAGCTGATCGGCCAGCACCTCAACGCCCTGCCGAGCCCGGACATGGCCGAGTTCTACACCTCGGGCCGCGCCAGCAACGAAGCGGCGTACCTGTACCAGTTGTTCGTGCGCGCCTACGGCACCAACAACTTCCCGGATTGCTCGAACATGTGCCACGAAGCCAGTGGCGTGGCCCTGGCGCAAAGTGTCGGCGTCGGCAAAGGCACCGTGACCTTTGACGACTTCGAACACGCCGACGCGATTTTCGTCTGGGGCCAGAACCCCGGCACCAACCACCCGCGCATGCTCGAACCGCTGCGCGAAGCGGTGAAACGCGGCGCTCAGGTGGTGTGCATCAACCCGCTGAAAGAGCGCGGCCTGGAACGCTTCCAGCACCCACAACACCCGCTAGAAATGCTCACCAACGGCGACAAGCCGACCAACACCGCGTACTTCCGCCCGGCGCTGGGGGGCGACATGGCCATCCTGCGCGGCATGGCCAAGTTCCTGCTGTTGTGGGAGCGCCAGGCCCAGGCCGAAGGCAAGGCAGCGGTGTTCGACCACGACTTCCTCAACGAACACACCACCCACGTGCTCGATTACCTCGGCCAGATCGATGACACCTCCTGGGAAGAAATCGTCGCGCAGTCCGGCCTGCCTCTGGTAGAAATCGAGCAAGCGGCGCGCATGTACGCCAAAGGCAAGAACGTGATCATGTGTTGGGCGATGGGCATCACCCAGCATCGTCACTCGGTGCCGACCATCCAGGAAATCGCCAACCTGATGCTGCTGCGCGGCAATATCGGCCGCCCGGGCGCCGGCCTGTGCCCGGTGCGCGGCCACAGTAACGTGCAGGGCGACCGCACCATGGGCATCAACGAACGGCCGCCGGTGGCGTTCCTCGACGCCCTGGAGCGGCGCTTCCAGTTCCAGGTGCCGCGCACCAACGGGCACAACGTGGTCGAGGCGATCCACGCCATGCTGGAAGGCCGCGCCAAAGTATTTATCGGCCTGGGCGGCAACTTCGCCCAAGCCACCCCGGACAGCCCGCGCACCTTCGAAGCCCTGCGCAATTGCGACCTGACCGTGCAGATCAGCACCAAGCTCAACCGCAGCCACCTGATGCACGGCAAAGACGCGCTGATCCTACCGTGCCTGGGCCGCACCGACATCGACATCCAGGCCGAAGGCCCGCAGGCGGTGACGGTGGAAGACTCGTTCAGCATGGTCCACGGCTCCAACGGCCAGCTGCAACCGCTGTCGAGCCTGATGAAATCCGAGCCGGCCATTCTCGCCGGCATCGCCGCCGCCACCCTGGGCAGCCAACCGGTGGACTGGAACTGGCTGGTGGCCGACTACGGACGTATTCGCGAGCTGATCGCCGACACCATCCCAGGCTTCAAGGACTTCAACGAGCGGATCAAAAACCCGGGCGGTTTCTACCTGGGCAACGCCGCCGGGGCACGTCGCTGGAACACGCCTTCGGGCCGCGCCAACTTCCGCCCGAACGTCCTGCCCAAGGACCTGATCCACGAACGCACCCACGCCACCGGGAACGTGCCGGACCTGATCATGCAGTCGATGCGCTCCCACGATCAGTACAACACCACCATTTATGGCCTGGACGACCGCTATCGCGGGGTCAAAGGTCAACGCGACGTGTTGTTCGTCAACGAAGCCGACATCATCCGCCTGGGCTTCAAGCCGGGGCAAAAGGCCGACATCGTGTCGCTGTGGGAAGACGGCCGTGAGCGCCGCGTAAAAGGCTTCACCTTGCTCGCGTTCGATATTCCGGCGGGGCAGGCAGCGGCTTACTACCCGGAAGTGAACCCGCTGGTGCCCTTGGAAAGCACCGGGGATGGCAGCCATACGCCGACGTCGAAATTTGTGGCGATCCGCCTGGAAGCGGCGAGCGACAATGGCCTGATCATGGCGCGCTCGGCGTAAATCCCGGGCACAAAAAAGGCCGCTTTTGCATAAAAGCGGCCGTTCCGAAGTAATTACAGACCCGCCAAAATTACTTAAGTTCCCTAGCTAAAACAGTAAGTTAGAGAATTGTGTACAAGTCGTGTTACTGGTCGGATTTCTATTGTCACAATGTCGACACAGCCTCAGGATCGCGCCGTCATCCTCTTGAGGTCTCTCTATGAAGTTCTCCTCGATTCTCTTGTTGTCCCTTGGCCTGGTCAGTGGCGCAGCCATGGCCGGTGGCACCACCGAAGCCGGTGTAGGCGGCGCATTGGGCGGGGTACTCGGTTCGGTTGTCGGCCAGCAGGTCGGCGGTAATACCGGTTCAGCCATCGGTGCAGCCCTGGGCGGCGCGGGCGGCAGTGCGGTCGGCGCTGACAAGCGCAGCCGCGGCGAAGCAGCCATTGGCGGCGCCCTGGGCGCAGCGGGCGGCAACGTGGTAGGCCGCAGCATGGGCGGCACCACCGGCAGCCTGATCGGCGCAGCCGCCGGCGGCGGCGCGGGCGGCGCGCTGGGCAACTACATGGGCAACAAGAGCGATGACGACGACCGTCGTTACCGTGGCCGTGACGACCGTCGCTACTACCGGGATGATCACCCTGGCCGTGGCCATGCCTATGGCCATCGCAAGAACAAGCATCACTACCGTGATTGATCAGATCTAAAGAACACTGAAGAAACACTGTGGGAGGGAGCTTGCTCCCGATAGCCGAGTTTCAGTCACCCATGTGCTGGCTGATACACCGCTATCGGGGGCAAGCCCCCTCCCACAGTCAGGCCACCAACCGCTGCAACGCCTCGCGCAACATCCCCGGAATCGTCACCGGCTGGTTCGTCCCCCGATCCACGAACACATGCACGAAGCGCCCCGCCGCACAGGCGTCCTCCTCGCCTGCCTTGAACACCGCCAACTCATACTGCACCGAACTGTTGCCCAACTTGCCGACCCGCAGGCCTATTTCGATGCGTTCGGGAAAGGCGACGGAAGCAAAGTAATCACACGCCGAACTCACCACAAACCCCACCACCTCGCCGTCATGAATATCCAAGCCACCGTGTTCGATCAGGTAGGTATTCACCGCAGTGTCGAAGAAGCTGTAGTAGGTCACGTTGTTCACATGGCCATACACATCATTGTCGTGCCAGCGCGTAATGATCGGCTGGAAGTGCCGGTAATCGGCGCGTTGGGGCATGGAGTCAGGCATCGGCGCGTCTCGTCAAAGTGGGTTTACAGGTTATTCAAATGGGTTTCGGCCCACTCGCGTACCTCGGCGTAGGGGTAGTCCTCCAGCGCAGCAAAACCAGGGATGCCGCGTGCCTTCAATTTGGTGAACAGCGGCACGCTGATACCGCCCAGGAACCGCGTCAGCCGTTCGGCGCCGGGCAGTTGGCCGCAGTACTCATGATGCCTGTGGATAAAATCACCGCACAGCCCCATGAAGTTTTTATCCACAAGCGGCGCCAGGCTCGGCGGCGCCGGCAAATGCGCGACATGGCCGTGGCACACCGAACAATGCCCGCAGCGCTGCGGTGCATGTTCATCACCGAAATAGCGAGCCAGGCGCTGGCCCAGGCAGTGTTCGGTGGCGAACAGGTCGAGCATGGCGTGAATCCGCGCCACTTCCGTGACCTCGTGTTGCTTGAAGCCTGTGTATAACTCGGCGCTCAACACCTGCGGATCGAAATCGGTATTCAGCAGGCTGTAGACCTCCGTCATCTGCTTGCTTTCCAGCTCGATCAGGCCCTGCTCCTGGAAGTAATCCAGCGCTTTCACCACGCGATTGCGCTCGGCCTGGTGCTGTTGATAAAGCGTGTCGAAATCCACCGTCGCCCAGGTCTTGGCCCGCTTGCACACCTGGACGATCGCTGCGACAAACGCCTGCCGCTCCCCGGAAAACCGCGCCAACAAGGCCTCGGGCTCGATCAGGTACTTGAACCGGTATTCGGCGTAAAACGCGTAGCGCGGCGCAATCACGCCTTTGAGTTCCAACTGCACCAGCAGCGTCTTGAGGGGCAGCTCGCGGATGTTGCTGTGGTCCGACAGCGAGCGCAGCAGAAACTCCCACTGCCCGTCCCCTCGCGCGGCCTGCAACTCGTCCAGCACACGGCGAATGCCTTCCTGCTCGGGCGTGTCGCCGTACACGAAGTTTTCCAGCACATTGAGGCTGTCGCGGTTGGCGAGCACCAGGCAATCCGAGGGTTGCCCGTCACGCCCGGCGCGGCCGATTTCCTGGCTGTAGTTTTCGATGGATTTGGGCAGGTCGAAATGCACCACGTTGCGGATATCGCTCTTGTCGATGCCCATGCCAAACGCGATGGTGGCGACGATGCAATTGGAGCGCCCACCCATGAAACGCTGCTGGATGCCCTCGCGTTTATCGTGGGGCAAGCCGGCGTGATACGCCTCGGCCTGGATGCCATGGCGATTCAGGTGCTCGGCGATCTGCTCGGCGGTTTTCTGCAAGGTGACGTAGACGATGCTCGGCTGGCCGGGCCGCTCGCTCATCCATTGGACCAGCCGCCGACGCTTGTCCGCGCCGCTCACCGGCTCTACCAACAGGTTGAGGTTCGGCCGGTAGAAGCCCGTGGTGATCACGTCGTCAGGCGCAATGGCGAACTTGGCCTGCATGTCGGCAATCACCTTGGGCGTCGCTGTAGCCGTCAGCAGCAGCGCTTGTGGGATCTTGAACTGACGCTGGTAGTCCGGCAGCTTCAAATAATCCGGACGGAAGTTGTGGCCCCATTCGGAAATACAGTGCGCCTCATCCACCACCAGCAATGAAATGGGTACGCTCAGCAGGAAGTTGCGAAAGCGCTCGTTCTTCAAGCGCTCCACGGAAATCATCAGGATTTTCAACTCGCCCGAGCGCGCGCGCGCCATCACCTCATTGGCCTCATCGCGGCTTTGCGCCGAATCGATACTGCCGGCCGAGATGCCATGGCGTTGCAGGAAACCCAACTGGTCCTGCATCAGCGCCAGCAACGGCGACACCACCAGCGTCAGGTGCGGTAGCAACACCGCCGACAGCTGGTAACACAGGGACTTGCCCGACCCGGTCGGAAAAATCGCTGCCGCCGAACGACCGGCCAGCACGGCGCTGACCGCGGCTTCCTGGCCCAAACGAAATTGTGGATAACCAAAGACCTGCTGGAGGGTGTCGTGCATAAGCTGTCACTCCATTGACCGCTGAAGGTGGCTCAAAAACATAGCCTGGGACGCTCAGCGAATCGAGATAGGTCGCAAGGAAAAAAGAGACAGGATGATACACAGGCTGGGGCAATGGCCTTGGGCCAAATGTGACAAGTTCGACTGTGTAAGTAGGAACATCACAAACCAAATGTGGGAAGGGGATTGCTCCCGATGGCGGTGTATCAGTCAGAAATTAACCGACTGAATTACCGCCATCGGGAGCAACCCCCTTCCCACACCTTAGAACGGCCCTACAGCTAAATCAGCGGTTCTGCACACGCTCGATCGCCGTGTCATACACCGGATTGGCCTTCTGTTCCTTGGCCAACTGGTAGTGACGCAACGCATCCGCGAACTGCCCCGCCGCTTCGTAGATCCGCGCAATATTGTAGTAGGCGCCGGCACGCACGGTCGCGGCAGTGGCACCGTTCGCCAGGGCGATGGCCTTGCGGTTGGCCCAGATCGACTCGGCGGTGTTGCCGGCCTTCTGATACGCCAGACCCAGGTTGCCGTAGGCTTTGCCGAAGCTATTGTCCAGGTCGATGGCCTGACGGAACAGGTCGATGGCTTCATCCAGCTTGCCAGCCTGGTAGGCCGCTTCACCTTGCAGGTTCAGACGCTTCGCATCGGTTTGCGCGGAAGAGCTGACAGCCACGGCCGCGACTGCAACGCTGTCATCCAGCAACGGTTTGACTTCATTGAGCACGTCCTTGGCTTCCACCTTCACACCGCTGAAGGTGTTGATGTCCTGGAAGTCACCGCTACCGGTCATGCGGAACACTGTCCACAGGTTACCGCTGCGGTTTTTTGGCACGTAGTAGGTACGCACAAGGGACTGGCCCATGTACACGAACACCTTGGCCTCGCTGTTGGACAGCTGACGCGAACCTGGGTTCTCGATGTTGGTGAAGTCATGCACGGCATACACGTAGCTTTCGCCGAAGTGTTTTTTCTGCAGGGTAATGGTTTCCGGACCGTAGCTGTCGACGTCGTCCACATCCAGCTCGGCATCGGCACCCTGCTGATTCTCGAAGTAGATGTTGTTGCCGGGGAAAATCATGTGGGAGTCGAGGTCTTCCGGGGTCTTGCCCCAAGTCAGCACCACACGCAGGCCGTCGAGGTTTTCCATCACCGGGCTGATGGCGTAGGTCATGCCGGCACAGGGGCACTTCACTACCAGGTTGGAATAGCCGGGCTTCTTGATGATCAACAGGTTGCTGGCATCATCGGCCGCTTCGCTGGTGAGGGTCACCTGGCCTTGGGCGTTGGTGCGGCCCACTACGTTCTGTGCGCCGTTACGTTGCAGCAGGACTTCGGCGTCGGCGATTTTCTGGTCCTTGACCACCGCACTGAGCACCTCGATCGGCAACTGCTCGGCCTGGATCGAAAAAGCCACTGCACACAATGACATCGCCGAAGCGACACGAAGCAAACCCATGCTTAACTCCCTTTAAGTAGTGGACGGGATCGTCCTACAAGATTTTGCGGTGAAACATACGCTGAATTTAGAGCCCTTGCGGACTTTTTATACAAAATGTGAGGTGATTTTATTTCGCTACAATCAAGCCTTGCTACCCCGGTAGCGGCGTCCTGCGTAACCGCCCTACGACCTCGACCGCCTGCAACACATCCACCGCACGCTGTTAGACGACATCTACGACTGGGCTGGCGAGTTGCGCAGCGTCAACATCCAGAAAGGCAGCACACTGTTCTGCACCCCGGAACGCATCCCGCCGGAAGCGGCGAAAATCATCCAGGGTGTATCAGTAGGCCTGTCAGTGCCTGATCGAACCACGAACGGCTAAACCAGCTATTAAGCAAACACAACCAAGCCAGCCACACAGCTAAAACTGTGGGAGTGGGCCTGCCTGCGACGGCGAAACTTCAGGCTATATTTCTATACCTGACCCACCGCCATCGCGGGTAAGCCCGACCCCCACAATTGATTGGCTTTGCCCTGCAAATCTCGGTGAAATTGAAAATGCGGGAATCCTCCGTAAGAAACTATCTATTACTGCGTAGTCCCCTTCCCAAACTGCTTAAAACACCCGCCCAATCCTCTACATAACCCCCCTTCGCATGGCCGAAACTATTGATCTCTGAACTGCCTCGGCAAAAATCCATGGACATCGAAAGGACTCAACACATCGGCCACTACGGCGTCACCTTCACGGTCATTCGCCTTACCGTTCTCCCCACTCACAAGCATGCTCTGGCAAACCTTTGCTTGTTAGAAGCCGGTGCTTCAGCAAACGAGGTGCGCTATCGACTGGTGGATCTTTATGAAAAGATGTTTGCTCGTGATTTGCCCTGCAAGATGACTGTCGCGATTTCCAAGCCGCTGACCCGGCAACAAGCCGATCTGCTTAACGAACGCGGGACCATCGTCGCCTTATTATTGGCAGGGGCCTTCGGTGCGCCCATTCACCCGCTTTCAAAACCTGTAGCACGCGTCGTTGGCACCACGGTGGGCTTAATCATCAAAAGCATCATCCGTAGCGACCACGCTGGCGACGTGGTCATTGGAATTGAAGCCCAGGTCGAAGGCGGGATAGGCCCTCAACGCTCCATGTCTGCCATTGTCGTCCCGTTCCTAGGCGGTTAAGCCCAATGATTGAATATCTTCAATGGATCGTTTTTATCGTTTTGGACATTGTCCTTGTCAAAAAAATCAGATCCCATAACCTCAGGAAATACGCAGGCCTGTCCCTACTGGCTGCGGGGCTGATCTGTTCAATATGGCTCCCTTACTGGATAACTGAAATCCAACTTCCCAGCATCCCGATAGGCGCTATCCTAATAGGCTCAGGATTGTTCTTGGACCGCGACCGTTACAGTCGAATCAGGTCAACTCACCCGCTACTCGTCGCCCCAACGTTGAACCTGGCCCCCGGTTTTCCTGACGATCCTGTCATGCTCCATCTTCTGCAGCTAATTCATGAAGATGTAGGTCTGCCCAAACACCAAATCATAACCATCAATACCTCAATCAACCATGATCTCGGCTGTAACGGCGTCGAGGCAAAACAACTGATGGCAGCGCTGAAACAATATTTCGGCATAAACCTCGGCGACTATAAAAACAACCGCTACTTCAAGCACCGAGGTTTTGATGCGTACTTACGACTCGTGGAAAGAGGCTGCGAGGGAAAGATCCCGCTAACCATCCACATGCTCTATCAAGCCGTCAAAGCCAAACGCTGGGATACCCGAACACTCGAAGCGACGGGACCTCAGAAGCGATGAATTTCTACCTGCAATTAATGTGTTTCCTCGGGTTCTACCTTGTGCTGCACTACCAAATAACCGACTGCACGCTCAGAAAGCGCTTGGCAATCACATTTCTCGCAACCGGCCTGATTTTCACCTTCCTACTACCCTACGTAGCAGTAATCCTTAGAATGCCCTTCCTGCCTGTTTTTCTATTCTTGATAGGCTTGGCACTCTTCATCACCCGAAACAAATTTCGCCTCAAACGCGACCGTCCCCCTCATCCACTCCTGCGTGCTCCCACCATGAACCTCGCCCCCAACTTCCCCGAAGACCCGGTCATGCAGCAACTCCTGCAACTGCTGCACGAAGAAATCGGCCTGCCGAAACACAAGACCATTCGCCTGCAGACCTCACTCAACTTCGACCTGGGCTGCGACGGCAGTGAAGCCAAGCAACTCATGGAAGCGCTGGAACAGGAATTCGCCCTCGATCTGGGCGACTACGACACTTATCGTTACTTCAACCCACCGGTGTTTGATGTGTTCCTCAAGCGGCGGGCCAAGGGGCGTGGCGAAAAGGTGCCGCTGACTATCGGCATGCTTTATCTGGCGATCAAAACCCACAGCTGGGACACGCAGACGCTGGAAAACTTGAGCTAACCGGCAAAACAGCGGCAGGCGCCAACTGACCGTTCGCGCACAAAAAAGCCGCCCACAAGGGGCGGCTTTTTCACAACGACCGAATCTTACAACTTCGGACCCGCTGCCTTGATCGCATCGCTCACGTCAAACTTCTTGAAGTTCTCGATGAACAGACCCGCCAGGGCCTTCGCCGCTTCGTCGTAGGCAGCCTTGTCAGCCCAGGTGTTACGTGGGTTCAACAGGCCGGTCTCAACACCCGGTACAGCCAATGGCACGTCCAGGTTGATGGTGTCGAGGTGTTGCGTTTCAACGCCGATCAACGCGCCGCTCTGGATCGCTGCGATCACGCCGCGGGTGGTCGGGATGTTGAAGCGTTGGCCGACGCCGTAGCCGCCGCCGGTCCAGCCGGTGTTGACCAGGTAGACCTTGGAGCCGAAGCCGCGGATGCGCTTGATCAGCAGCTCGGCGTATTCGCCGGCCGGGCGTGGGAAGAATGGCGCACCGAAGCAAGTCGAGAACGTCGACTTGATGCCGCTGCCCGAACCCATTTCAGTCGAGCCCACCAGTGCGGTGTAGCCGGACAGGAAGTGGTAGGCCGCTTGTTCTTCGCTGAGGATCGACACAGGCGGCAGTACGCCGGTCAGGTCGCAGGTCAGGAAGATCACAGCGTTTGGCTCGCCGCCGAGGTTCTTCTCGGAACGCTTGGCCACGTGCTCGAGCGGGTAGGCGGCACGGCTGTTCTGGGTCAGGCTGACATCGCTGTAGTCGGCATGCTTGGCCTCGTCGATGACGACGTTTTCCAGCACCGCGCCGTGCTTGATGGCTTTCCAGATAACCGGCTCGTTCTTCTCCGACAGGTCGATGCACTTGGCATAGCAACCGCCTTCGATGTTGAACACCACGCCCTTGCCCCAGCCGTGTTCGTCGTCACCGATCAGGTAACGGCTTTCGTCGGCGGACAGGGTGGTCTTGCCGGTGCCGGACAGGCCGAAGAACAGGGTCACGTCGCCTGCTTCGCCAATGTTGGCGGCGCAGTGCATCGGCAGTACGTCGGCGGCCGGTAGCAGGAAGTTCTGCACCGAGAACATGGCTTTCTTCATTTCACCAGCGTAAAGCATGCCGGCGATCAGCACTTTTTTCTGGGCGAAGTTGAGAATCACGCAACCGTCGGAGTTGGTGCCGTCACGCTCAGGCACGCACTCGAAGTTGGCCACGTTGAGCACTTGCCACTCGTCACGGCCGGCCGGGTTGTACTGGGCCGGGTTGATGAACAAGCAACGACCGAACAGGTTATGCCAGGCAGTCTGGGTGGTCATCTTCACGGCCAGGTAGTGGTCTTCGGAGGCCCCTACATGCACGTGGGAAACAAAATGTTCTTGCGCGTTGTTGAACGCCTCGACGCGAGCCCACAGGGCATCGAACTTGTCGGCCGGGAACTTGCGGTTGATCGGGCCCCAGGCAATGGCGTCCTGGGTCGAAGGCTCTTCAACGATGAAACGGTCGACTGGCGAACGGCCGGTACGGTGACCGGTTTCTACGACCAGTGCGCCAGTATCGGCAAGCACGCCTTCACCGCGCTGCAGGGCTTCTTTGACCAGATCGTCAACACTCAGATCGGTGTATACGGCGTTATTGGCTTGCGTCATGAGGTTCCCCGTCGGCCTGTGGCCGAGTGCTCCAAACGTTTTGTAGTAGAAAGTTGCGCACTACTACCGCGAAAAAAGTGGGCCGGATTATGCCAGAAAAGCCCAAAAAAAGTAGGGCCCTCCCGTCAGAACAGCGCTAATCCGGCATTTGTCAGGTGATTTACCTGTGCTTAAACGTTTTAGTGGCGGGTATCGGAGGGGGTACCGATACCGGCGCCGGCGAACAATTGGGCGATATCGGCGGCGTCAAACAGGTAGCGCTGGTTGCAGAACTGGCAGTCGATTTCGATCTGACCACCGTGTTCCACCACCAGATTTTGCGCATCTTCCAGGCCGAGACTGACCAGCGCGTTCGCCGAACGCTCGCGAGAGCAACTGCAATGGAAGCGCAAGCCCTGCGCGTCGAACAGGCGCACAGTCTCTTCGTGGTACAGGCGATGCAGGATGGTTTCGTTGTCCAGGGCCAGCAATTCTTCAGCGGTCAGGGTGCCAGCCAGAGCGGTGAGGTTGCGCCAGCTTTCAGTGCGTTCGTCGTCGTCCTTGATGCGGTCGGCGGGCAGCTGTTGCAGCAACAGGCCACGGGCGCGCTTGCCGTCGGCGTTGAGCCAGAAGCGCGTGCCGATCTGCTGGGACATAACGAAATAGTTGGTGAAGCAGTCCGACAGGTTTTCGCCGTCGAGGTCGACGATGCCCTGGTAACGCTGGCCGTCGGTCGGGTCGACGGTGAGCGCCAGCACGCCGTTGGGCATCAGGTCGGCCAGGGTCGCGTCCGGGGCGATCAGGTCAGCCTCATACCGGGCCAGGCCACGGATCTCACGCTCGCTGGAGCACTCGATCATCAGCAACGGGACCGGACCTTCGGACCGCGCCTGCAGGATCAGCAACCCGTCGAATTTCATGGTGCCTACCAACAGCGCCGCCGCTGCCATCAATTCACCGAGCAGTTGCGCGACCGGCTCCGGATAGGGGTGCTTGGCGAGGACTTCGGCATAGCTGCGCTCCAACGAGACCAGTTCGCCGCGGGCGTCGTTCTCGTCGAAGATGAAGCGTTGGGTGAAGTCGGTATCCGGTAAATCAGTCATAGGTCTAGGTATCTGAATTGATGACAAAATTGTTACAACGTTTATAAAATTGAACGCTTTAGCACCATTTTGGTGCGGCTCTCTCCTGGAAACAGAGAGCTTATATAGAGCAAAGAGGGACAGTTTATGAACAATCCGGGTTTGTTCCAAGCCAAGTGGAACCTCCGGCGATGGGCTTTTTGCAATCTACTCGCATTCGGGCTGCTGTGTTTTTGGCTGTGGCCCACAGGCCAGATGCTATGCGTGTTTTTCGACGAGTGGCTGTTTCACCTGTTCAATGCCCCCCTGGCGAGCAATCCGACCTGGCTGCATGTGTGGGCCGTGGCCAGCCTGCGGCCGTTTGATGCGGTGGTCGGCGTGATTCTGCTGACGCTGTTGATTCGCGGCGATTGGGTGTTCAAGGCGGCGCAGGTGCGCCAGGCGTTTCTTGGCTTCTTCGGGATTCTGCTGCTGTTGCTGTTTATCCGCATGCTGTTTTCCAAACTCGCGGCGCAGATGGGTTGGCAACACAGCAGCCCTTCGATAGTGCTCAGCGGCGCGATTCGGATGAGCGACTATTTCCCGGGGCTGGAGAAAACCTGGGAGTTGAAAGACCGTTCGAGCCAGAGTTTCCCTGGGGATCATGCTTCGGTGCTGCTGATCTGGGGAATGTTCATGACGGTATTCGCCCAGCGGCGGGGCCAGGTGCTGGTGATCTGGGGCCTGGCGTTGTTGTTCATGATGCCGCGGCTGGTGGCGGGCGCACATTGGGCGCAGGACGATTATATCGGCGGAGTGTTGCTGGCACTGCTGGCATTGGGATGGGGCTATTACACACCGTTTGCGGCAAAGGTGTCGCAGGTGTTGCTACGGCTGACCGCGCCGGTGTTCGGGTTACTCGCCAAGCTGCCGGTGATCGGGCGATTGAGCGTCATGCGCGCATCCTGCTGACGCTCCCACATCTATCGATCTGCTTTGCGCTGACGATGTGCGCGGTCAATCGTCATTACCGCTGCCGCGAAACTTGAACAGGTCGCGGCGCTGCTTCTTGCTCGGCTTGCCATCGGTGGTCATGCCTGTGGCGCCGGCCTTACGCATCGCCGCTGCGTTTTCGCGCTTGGCGACGCTGGCTTCGGTCTCGGCATACAGCGCCTGCGCTTCGGGCGCGCCCCGCCGCACGCTGGAAAGCGCCTGGACCACGACAGTTTTTTCGTCAAATCCGATACGAATCTGCAACTCATCACCCACGCGCGGCTCTTTGCCCGGCTTGCAGCGTTCGCCGCGATGATGCACCTTGCCACTCTCGATAGCGGCCTTGGCCAAGGCACGGGTTTTATAGAAACGCGCCGCCCACAGCCACTTGTCCAAACGGATTTTTTCTTCCTCTGCCTGCTTCTGAGCCACTTGAATTCCTCGTTCTGAAAAATGTCGCAACTTTACTGTTGAAACCCTTCGACGCATAAACCTCAAGGCTCACCTAAGATACGCCAGGTAGCCCCCTGTTTTCGCGAGGATACCCTGTGACCGACTTCCCGACTTCACTCACCTCGCCCAACCAGCATTGCGTGGGCTGCCAGCAAAGCGAGCCCTTGGGTTTTGATTTTGCATTCGCCTACCAACCGATCGTAGACCTTCGCGACCATTCGGTTTTTGCCCACGAAGCCTTGGTGCGGGGTTCACAGGGCGAAGGGGCGTTGTCGGTGCTGGCCCAGGTCAACGATAGCAACCGCTACCGTTTCGACCAGCGTTGCCGTACCCAGGCAATCGCCGGCGCCGCGGCCCTGGGGATGCAAACCTGTCTTTCCATCAATTTCATGCCCAACGCGGTGTATCGACCCGAACTGTGCATTCGCAGCACCCTGGAGGCCGCCCGCACGCACAATTTTCCGCTTGACCAACTGATTTTCGAGACGCTGGAAAGCGAACACATAGATAACCATCGCCATTTGACGAATATTCTGCGTGAATACCGCGAATTCGGCTTCAAAACTGCCATCGACGATTTCGGCGCGGGCTATTCGGGGCTGAACCTGCTGGCCGATTTCCAACCTGACTTGATCAAACTCGACATGGCGCTGATTCGCGATGTCGACCAGGATCGTGTCCGCCAGGTCATCGTCCAGGGGATTGTCACAATCTGTGAGCAGTTGGGCGTTACTGTCATCGCTGAAGGCATTGAAAGTGCCGGTGAGCGCGACTTCCTGTCCGACTGTGGAATATTTCTGATGCAGGGCTACTGGTTCGCCAAGCCCGCATTCAACGCGCTGGCCGAGGTTTCCCCTCAAGCCTGGGCGAATTGACCGGTTACCCATATTGAAGACATTTGACCATTTGACCGTTGTCGGTCTGCGTGAGTGGGTGGCACTTCCCGACTTGGGAGTGGCAGGCCTGCGCGCGAAGATCGACACCGGTGCCAGCACTTCGAGCCTGCACGCCACCGATATCGAACCCTTTGAGCGCGACGGTGAGAAATGGGTGCGCTTTACCGCACACCTGGGCAGCGTTGTGCAGTTGCGTCACCGCCGCTGCGAAGCGCCGCTGGTGGCGATGAAAACCATCAAGAGCTCCAATGGTCATGCGCAGGTGCGCTATGTGATCAGCACCACCCTGGCGCTGGGCGACCGGGTATGGCGGGTGGAATTCACCCTCGCCTGCCGCAAGGCCATGCGCTACCGCCTGCTCCTCGGTTCCAAGGCGCTGATTGACGGCCAGTTGGTGGTCAATCCCGGCGTCAAGTACGTTCAAGACAAGCCGGTGTTCCCGGTCTCCACTATTTCTGCCCCAGGTGCTGCATGAAGATTGCTGTGCTGTCGCGAAACCCGCGTCTGTATTCCACCCGCCGCCTGGTCGAGGCCGGCACCGAACGTGGCCACGAAATGGTGGTGATCGACACGTTGCGTGCCTATATGAACATTGCCAGCCATAAGCCGCAGATCCATTACCGCGGCAAACCACTGGAAGGCTTTGATGCGGTGATCCCGCGTATCGGCGCCTCGGTGACCTTTTATGGCTGCGCGGTGTTGCGCCAGTTTGAAATGATGGGCGTCTCCCCGCTGAATGAGTCCGTCGCGATCGCGCGCTCACGGGACAAACTGCGCTCGCTGCAATTGCTGTCGCGCCGGGGTATCGGCCTGCCGGTCACCGGCTTTGCCCACTCCCCCGACGACATTCCCGACCTGATCGAAATGGTCAACGGCGCGCCGCTGGTGATCAAGGTGCTGGAAGGCACCCAGGGCATCGGCGTGGTGCTGTGCGAAACCGCCACGGCGGCGGAGTCGGTGATCGAGGCATTCATGGGTCTCAAGCAGAACATCATGGTGCAGGAATACATCAAGGAAGCCGGCGGTGCGGATATCCGCTGCTTCGTGGTCGGCGACAAGGTGATTGCCGCGATGAAACGCCAGGCCAAGCCTGGGGAATTCCGCTCCAACCTGCACCGTGGCGGCAGTGCCAGCCTGATCAAGATCACCCCCGAAGAGCGCATGACCGCGCTACGGGCGGCCAAGGTCATGGGGTTGAGCGTGGCGGGTGTGGACATCCTGCGTTCCAACCATGGCCCGCTGGTGATGGAAGTCAATTCATCACCTGGCCTGGAAGGCATCGAGACCACCACCGGCAAGGATGTGGCGGGGATCATCATTCAACATCTGGAAAAGAGTGGCGGGCCGAACATGACCCGGACCAAGGGCAAGGGCTAGAGGAGCAGTCTTCAGCTTGAAGCTTCAGGCTGCAAGAGACGGGCAGAAGCCGTTTGCTTTTCTCTTGCAGCTCTAAACGTGCAGCTTGCCGCTGCAGCTACACCGCGTCTCGGGGCAACATCAAACCCAACGGCAAGCGCACCCGCGCTTCCAGCCCACCGCCCTCGCGGTTGCGCAACTCAACATTGCCGCCATGCATCGAGGCAATCCGCCGCACAATCGCCAGCCCCAAACCGGTGCCCTTGCCACCCCGAGCACGGTCGCCACGGGTGAAGGGGTTGAAGATGCCTTCCAGCTCGGCCGGGTCGATACCGGCCCCGCGATCCATCACGCTCAGCACCACATAGGGCGCAGCACTGTCACCGGAAACATACGCCGCCACTTCCACATCCGAACCGGCGTGGTGCAAGGCGTTGCCGATCAGGTTGTTCAGCAGGCGCTTCATCGAGACCCGACGCAACGCAAACGGCTGGATCGGCTCCAGGCGCATCCGCACCTGCTCGCCATTCTGGTTGTAGGGCGCTACCACCTCGCGCACCAGGTCCGTCAGGTCGACGACTTCCACCACCTCATCGCGACCATCGCGGATAAAGGCCAGGAACTGGTCGAGAATCGCGTCCATGTCCTCGATATCACGCACCATGTCGTCCGTGAGATCGGTATGGTTGCCCATCAGCTCCAGGGACAGCCGCAAACGCGTCAATGGCGTGCGCAAGTCATGGGACACGCCCGCAAGCATCAGCTCGCGCTCGCGCCCGGCCTGTTCGACGTCCTCGGCCATCTGGTTGAACGCGCTGTAGACCTCGGTCATCTCGCTGGGCGTGTCGCTGACCGGCAGGCGCACACTGCGCCCCTGTCCCAGCTGGCGGGCGGCGAACACCAGGCGTTTAAGCGGTTGATTGAGCTGGCGCACGAAAATCCACGCGGACGCCGTCGAAAGCAAGCCGATAGCCAGGAACCAGCCCAGTACATTCCAGATCTTCTGCCCTCGCAAAGGGTGCGGATACAGCGGCACCTTCAGCCAATCTTCCCCCAGGCTCGGCGCGCGCACCCACAGCGCGGGTGACACATGCATACGCAGCCGAACTTCGGTGTCGTCGCCCAGTTCCGCCTGCATCTGGCGCTGGTAAATCTCACTGTAGGGCCAATGCTGCTCGCCTTCCGGCACACCTGCACCCGCCACGCGCACCAGTGTCGCCGCCTTGGCGATTTTCTCGCGGTTCTCGGGGTCGGCCGCCCAATAGGCGCGCAAGGTCAGGGCGACACCGTGGCTGTACTGTCGATCCACCAGCACGTCTTCGTTCATCAACAGATAAACCAGCGTGAGTGCCTTGGAAAACAGAACGACGATGAGCACCAGCCAAAGGGTGCGGGAGAAGAAACTTTGCGGGAACCACAGCGGGGTTTTCATAGGAGACAGCTAGACACCTTGCAGGAACGAGCGGCGCTCGCAGAATTGCAGACGCCGGACATCCCGTCGCCCCTCATGGAGCCAAACGCCAGGATGCCCGCCCCTGCAAATCATCGGTCACTTGGTTGCAGTGCCATCCGGCACAAACACATACCCCACGCCCCACACCGTCTGGATATAACGCGGCTTGGACGGGTCCGGCTCGATCATTCGGCGCAGACGGGAAATCTGCACGTCGATGGAGCGCTCCAGAGCGTCCCATTCCCGACCACGGGCCAGGTTCATCAGTTTGTCGCGGGTCAGCGGCTGGCGCGCGTTCATCACCAGCGCCTTGAGCACGGCGAACTCGCCGGTGGTGAGCATGTGGACTTCATCGCCACGCTTGAGCTCACGGGTGGCCAATGACAGTTCGTAATCGCCGAAGGTGACGCTTTCGTCTTCACTGCCCGGTGCGCCCGGCACCGGCGCCGCCTGGCGACGCAATACGGCCTTGACCCGCGCCATCAGCTCGTCCGGGTTGAACGGCTTGGCCAGGTAATCATCAGCGCCCAGTTCGAGGCCCTTGATGCGGCTCAGCTCATCGCCCTTGGCGGTGAGCATGATGATCGGAATCTGGTTGTTCGCGCCGCGCAGGCGTTTGCAGGCGGTGAGGCCGTCTTCGCCGGGTAGCATCAGGTCGAGCACGACCAGGTTGAACACTTCGCGCCCCAACAGGCGGTCCATCTGCTCGGTGTTCGGCACCGCGCGGGCACGATAACCCTTGGAGTTGAAAAAACGCTCCAGCAGGCTGCTCAGCCCCGGATCGTCATCAACGATGAGAATTTTTTCGCCTTCAGCAGTTTGTGCAGTGCTGCTCATTGGATGCTCCTCTTATCTCGGCGCGCATTATGGCCTAGCTGCCGTTATACGCACCGTGTGCATTGTTAGCAGATTTTTCCTCTACTGCCAGCGAACCCACGCCCTACAACCTGCGGCGCAGTCCCCCCCAAGGACAGAACGCTGGTTATAATGCGGCGCCTTCGTGCAGGGCAACGTCAGATCGTTACCGTTTACTGCCGGGCTTTTTTTCACCCGCTTGTCGTGTTTTTTACGATTTCGAGGGTCAATAGGCAGCCTCTTGACCCAGGCAGCGGCGCCAGTCGGGCCGCTCAACCAGCCTCGTCGGGCCTTGTTTTCCGGGCTTGCGAGCTGCTTTTAAGAATTTCAGGTGGTTTTATGGACAGCATCAACAGCCGCATCGCCGAGGAACTCGGCGTACGCCCCCAACAGGTCGAAGCGGCCGTCGCTCTACTGGATGAGGGCTCCACGGTGCCCTTCATCGCCCGTTACCGAAAAGAAGTGACCGGCAGCCTCGACGACATTCAACTGCGGCACCTGGAAGAGCGCCTGCGCTACCTGCGAGAACTCGACGAACGGCGCATCAGCATCCTCGCCAGCATCGCGGAACAGGGCAAGCTGACCCCGCAATTGGAACGCGACATCAAACTCGCCGATACCAAGACCCGTCTCGAAGACCTCTACCTGCCGTACAAACAGAAGCGCCGCACCAAGGGCCAGATCGCCCTGGAAGCCGGCCTCGGCGACCTGGCCGACGGCCTGTTCAACGACCCATCGCTGAACCCGGATACCGAAGCCGCGCGCTTCATCAACGCTGAAAAAGGCGTCGCCGACGTCAAGGCCGCCCTCGAAGGCGCCAAATACATCCTGATGGAACGCTTCGCCGAAGACGCCAGCCTGCTGGAAAAGCTGCGCACCTACCTGAAGCAGGAAGCCATCCTCAGCGCCCGCGTGATCGCCGGCAAAGAGGAAGAAGGCGCCAAGTTCCGCGACTACTTCGAACACGACGAACCGCTCAAGAGCATGCCGTCCCACCGCGCCCTGGCGATTTTCCGCGGCCGCAACGAAGGTATTCTCAGCTCCGCGCTGAAAGTCGGCGACGAACTGCCGGGCACCATGCACCCGTGCGAAGGCATGATCGGTCAACAATTCGGCATCCAGAATCAGAACCGTCCTGCGGACAAGTGGCTCGGTGAAGTCGTGCGCTGGACCTGGAAGGTCAAGCTCTACACCCACCTGGAAACCGACCTGCTCGGCGAGTTGCGCGACGGTGCCGAAACCGAAGCGATCAACGTCTTCGCCCACAACCTGCACGACCTGCTGCTGGCCGCACCGGCCGGCCCGCGTGCCACCCTGGGCCTCGACCCAGGCCTGCGCACCGGCTGCAAGGTCGCCGTGGTCGACTCGACCGGCAAGCTGCTGGACCACGCCACCGTGTATCCGCACGTGCCCCACAACAAGTGGGACCAGACCCTCGCGATCCTCGCGGCCCTGTGCGCCAAGCACGCGGTGGACCTGATCGCCATCGGCAACGGCACCGCCAGCCGTGAAACCGACAAACTGGCCGCCGAACTGATCAAAAAATACCCAGCCATGAAGATGACCAAGGTCATGGTCTCCGAGGCGGGCGCTTCGGTGTACTCAGCGTCGGAACTGGCTTCCAAGGAATTCCCGGACCTCGACGTGTCGATCCGTGGCGCGGTGTCCATCGCCCGTCGCCTGCAAGACCCACTGGCCGAACTGGTGAAAATCGACCCGAAATCCATCGGCGTCGGCCAATACCAGCACGATGTGTCGCAGCTGAAACTGGCACGCGGCCTGGATGCGGTGGTGGAAGACTGCGTGAACGCCGTGGGCGTGGACGTGAACACCGCCTCCGTCGCGCTGCTGGCGCGGATCTCCGGCCTCAACGCGACCCTGGCGCAGAACATCGTGACCCACCGCGACGAAAACGGTGCGTTCAAGACCCGCGCCGCGCTGAAAAAAGTCGCACGCCTGGGTGAAAAAACCTTCGAACAGGCCGCCGGCTTCCTGCGTGTGATGAACGGCGACAACCCGCTGGACGCCTCGGCGGTCCACCCGGAAGCCTACCCGCTGGTGCAACGCATCGCCGCCGAGACCGACCGCGACATCCGCTCGCTGATCGGCGACGCCGCGTTCCTCAAGCGCCTGGACCCGAAGAAGTACACCGACGAGACCTTCGGCGTGCCGACCATCACCGACATCCTGCAAGAGCTGGAAAAACCCGGGCGCGACCCGCGTCCCGAGTTCAAGACCGCCGAGTTCCAGGACGGCGTCGAAGACCTCAAGGACCTGCAACTGGGCATGATCCTCGAAGGCGTGGTGACCAACGTGACCAACTTCGGCGCCTTTGTGGACATCGGCGTGCATCAGGACGGTTTGGTGCATATCTCCGCGCTTTCGGAGAAGTTCATCAAAGACCCGCGCGAAGCGGTGAAGGCCGGTGATGTGGTCAAGGTCAAGGTCATGGAAGTCGACATCCCGCGCAAGCGCGTCGGCCTGTCGATGCGTATGAGCGACACCCCCGGCGAGAAAATCGACGGTGCCCGTGGCGCCCGCCCAGGCTCGGCGCCGCGCCAGTCGCAAAACAACGCGCCACGCAAGGAAACCGCGACCGCAGCGCCGAGCAACAACGCCATGGCCTCGCTGTTCGCCAACGCCAAACAGTTGAAGAAGCGCTGATGGAGATTCCGGCCGGCTTGACCCAAAGCGCGTTCAGCGAACTGATCGGCTGCCGCCTGCAACGCCTGGAGCAGGGCGTTGCCGAGGTGGCCCTGAGCCTGGAGCCGCAACTGCGCAACCGCGCAGGCAAGCTGCATGGCGGGGCGATTTTCAGCCTGGTCGACATCACCATGGGGCTGGCCTGTTCCAGCGCCCACGGGTTCGACCAGCAGAGCGCGACCATCGAATGCAAAATCAACTACATCCGCGCGGTGGAAAACGGCGAGGTGCTGTGTACCGCGCGAGTGATTCACCCCGGGCGGCGCACGTTGGTGGTCGAAGCCGACGTGTACCAGGGTGAAAGACTTGTCGCAAAAGCGCAGGGCACCTTCGCTGTCCTATAGCTCCCCGCCCTCGATTTGAGTTAATTTCGGCGCTGCGATAACAGCGTCGGAATTTTCTTGCTGCGCTACAGCCCAACTCATGGAGTGATGTAGGCTTTTTCAAAGCGGGTCAAATCGACTCAAAACCAGGCGATCACGCCAGTTTTAACTTCACCCTTGTAGACCGTCCTGCCCACCCCCATATTGGGGCGACTGACGCGTGAAGGAATCCAACTTGAGCGAACTTCTCAACCGCCGCCTGGCCCTGCTCGGCAAGCGCGAACACCTCTCCCTGCTGGAGCATTGCTTGCACGGCATCGAGCGCGAATGCCTGCGTGTCACCCATGAAGGTCGCCTGGCGCAGACGCCGCATCCCGAAGCCCTGGGCGCCGCGCTGACCCACGAACAGATCACCACCGACTACTCGGAATCGTTGCTGGAGTTCATCACCCCAGCCCTGCCCAACCCGGCCGATACCCTGAGCAGCCTGGACAAGATCCATCGCTTTGCCTACAGCAAGCTCGGCAGCGAATACCTGTGGAGCCCCTCGATGCCGTGCCCGTTGCCGGCCGAGGAAGACATTCCGATTGCCTACTACGGCACCTCCAATATCGGACAGCTCAAGTACGTATATCGCAAGGGCCTGGCCCTGCGTTACGGCAAGACCATGCAGTGCATTGCCGGCATCCACTACAACTTCTCCCTGCCGGAAAAATTGTGGCCGCTGCTCAAGGAAAGCGAAGGCTTCGTCGGCACCGACCGCGACTATCAGTCCGACGCCTATATCGCCCTGATCCGTAACTTCCGCCGCAACAGCTGGCTGCTGATGTACCTGTTCGGTGCCTCGCCAGCGCTGGACGCAGGCTTCCTGCGCGGCCGTTCGCACCAGTTGGACGTGCTGGATGCCGACACCTTGTACCTGCCGTATGCCACCAGCCTGCGCATGAGCGACCTGGGTTACCAGAGCAACGCCCAGGCCGGCCTGACGCCGTGCTACAACGATTTGGCCAGCTACACCGACAGCCTGCGCGAAGCGGTGGCAACGCCCTACGCGCCTTATGTCGAAGTCGGCACCCACAAGGATGGAGAGTGGGTGCAGCTCAACACCAACATCCTGCAGATCGAAAACGAGTACTACTCCAACATCCGCCCCAAGCGCGTGACCTACACCGGCGAGCGGCCGATCCAGGCGCTGATGGCCCGTGGCATCCAGTACATCGAAGTGCGCTGCCTGGACATCAACCCGTTCCTGCCGATGGGTATCGACCTGCAGGAGTCGCGCTTCCTCGATGCGTTCCTGCTGTATTGCGCGATGAACGACAGCCCGCTGTTCGCCGACAACGAGTGCGGCAACGCCACCTCGAACTTCCTCAGCGTGGTCAAGGAAGGCCGGCGTCCGGGCCTGCAACTGCAGCGCAAGGGCCAGGCGGTGGACATGAAGGAATGGGCCACCGAGCTGCTGGAGCAGATCGCGCCGCTGGCGGCCCTGCTCGATCAGAGCCACGGCATCGAGGAACACCGCCAGGCACTGGACGCCCAGTTGGCCAAGGTCAACGACCCGTCCCTGACGCCATCGGCCCAGGTGTTGGCCGCGATGGCCGAGCGCAAGGAAAGTTTCGCCCAGTTCTCCCTGCACCAGAGCGAGGTGCATGCCGAGTATTTCCGCAGCGAACCGTTGCCCGCCGAAGAGCAGGCGCACTTTGAAGAACTGGCACGCAAGTCGCTGGCGCAACAGGTGGAGCTGGAGCAGAACGAAGTGGGCGATTTCGATGTGTTCGTCGGCTCGTACCAGGCTAGCATCCTGGCCATCAGCAACTAAAAACCGAACTCACTCCCCCAGGGAAATGAGCTTCATGTGGGAGGGGGCTTGCCCCCAATAGCGGTCCTCAGTTAACTGATCAGTGACTGAACCACCGCTATCGGGAGCAAGCTCCCTCCCACATTTGCCTTCACTGGGATGAAGAATCCCGCCCACCCTTCTCCTCATAAGCTAATTCGAAAAAGTTATTTATTTTCGTATTCTTAGATCATTTAGTCTCCTCACACGCCGACACTCGGCCGCCTGATTGAGGAGCTTCCCCTTGAAACTGCATTCCCCTCTCCGCCTCTTGGCGGCATTGTCCCTGGCCGGTGCCAGCCTGTTCGCCCAGGCGGCGGATGTGACCATCGCCTACCAGACCACCGTGGACCCGGCGAAAGTCGCCCAGGCCGACGGCGCGTATGAAAAAGCCACGAACGCCAAGATCGACTGGCGCAAATTCGACAACGGTTCCGACATCATCGCCGCCATCGCGTCCGGCGATGTGCAGATCGGCTACCTCGGTTCCAGCCCGCTGACCGCCGCCATCACCCGTAAAGTGCCGGTGCAGACCTTCCTCGTCGCCACCCAGATCGGCGGTGCCGAAGCCCTGGTGGCGCGCAACGGTTCGGGGATCAATGGCCCGCAGGACCTGATCGGTAAAAAAGTCGCCGTGCCCTTCGTATCCACCGGCCACTACAGCCTGCTGGCCGCGCTGAAGCACTGGAACATCGACCCGGCGAAAGTGACCATCCTCAACCTCGCGCCGCCGGCCATCATCGCCGCCTGGAAGCGCGGCGATATCGACGCCACCTACGTATGGGACCCGGCCCTGGGCGTGGCCAAGGAAAACGGCAAGGTGCTGATCACTTCCGGCGAGCTGGCCACGTTCGGCGCGCCGACCTTCGACGCGTGGATCGTGCGTAAGGACTTCGCCGAGAAGCATCCGCAAATCGTCAGCGCTTTCGCCAAAGTCACCCTGGATGCCTACGCCGCGTACCGCAAAGACCCACAAGCCTGGCTCGCCGACAAAAGCAACGTCGACAAGCTGGTGAAACTCTCCGGGGCCAAGGCCAGCGACATCCCCGCGCTGCTGCAAGGCAACGTCTACCCGCTGGCCGCTGAGCAGGTGACCCTGCTGGGCGCGCCGACCATCAAGGCGGTGACCGATACCGCGGCATTCCTCAAGGAACAAGGCAAGGTCGAGGCGGTGCTGCCGGATTACGCCCCTTACATCAGCGCCAAGTTCATCACCCACTGATCAGGAGTTCATCGCGATGGCCTTGCTACAACTGGAGCGCATCAGCGCACGGTACCCAGGCGCCACAGAACCGGTACTGTCTGATATTTCACTCGAACTTGGGCCCCGGCAATTGCTGGTGGCCCTCGGCCCGTCCGGCAGTGGCAAGACTTCGCTGTTGAACCTGATTGCCGGTTTTGTCGAGCCCTCTGCCGGGCGCATCAGCCTCGATGGCGTGCCAGTCAAAGGCCCGAGCGCCGAACGCGGCGTGGTGTTCCAGGACGATGCCCTGCTGCCCTGGCAGGACGTGCTGGCCAATGTCGGCTTCGGCCTGGAGCTGGCCGGCGTGAGCAAGGCGCAACGCGAAGTGCGCGCCCGGGAAATGCTCGCGCTGGTGGACCTGGCCGGTTTCGACAGCCGGCGCATCTGGCAACTGTCCGGCGGCCAGAAGCAACGCGTCGGCCTGGCCCGCGCCCTGGCGGCGGACCCGCGTGTACTGCTGATGGACGAACCCTTCGGCGCCCTCGATGCATTCACCCGCGAACAGATGCAGGAGCTGCTGCTGCAAGTCTGGCGGCGCACGGCCAAGCCGGTGTTCCTGATTACCCATGACATCGAAGAAGCGGTGTTCCTTGCCACCGATCTGATCCTGCTGGCGCCCAACCCCGGTCAGATCGTCGAGCGCCTGCACCTGGATTTCGGTCAACGTTATGCGGCCGGCGAGTCGGCGCGAGCGATCAAATCTGACCCGCGCTTTATCGAAACCCGCGAACACGTGCTGGGCAAAGTGTTCTCCCAACGGCAGGTGTCCGCATGAGCAGCTACGAACTTCCCGCCACGGTCGCCAAGCCGGTGGCGCGCACCGTTATCCCGCTGCGGCGCAGCCTGAGTACGCGTTGGATCAGCCTGTTGACGCTGGTTGCCTTGCTGGTGATCTGGTGGGCGGTGACCGCCAGCGGACTGATCGAACCATTGTTCCTGCCGCCACCGTCCGCCGTGCTGCAAAAAGGCTGGTTGCTGGCGACCACGGGCTATATGGATTCCACCTTGTGGCAGCACCTCGGCGCGAGCCTCGAACGCATCGGCCTGGGCCTGGGCTTTGCGGTGCTGACCGCGGTCCCGGTGGGGATTGCCATCGGCTCGAACCGTATCGCACGGGGCATTCTCGACCCGTTGATCGAGTTCTACCGGCCGATTCCACCCCTGGCCTACCTGCCGCTGATCGTGATCTGGTGCGGCATCGGTGAGCTGTCCAAAGTGCTGCTGATCTACCTGGCGATCTTTGCCCCGATTGCCATCGCGACCGCGACCGGCGTGCGTACCGTCGACCCGGCCAAGCTGCGTGCCGCGCAGTCGCTGGGGGCCACGCGCGCCCAGCTGATTCGCCACGTGATCCTGCCGAGCGCGCTGCCCGACATCCTCACCGGTGTGCGTATCGGGCTGGGAGTTGGCTGGTCGACCTTGGTCGCCGCCGAGCTGATCGCCGCCACCAGCGGCCTGGGCTTCATGGTGCAGTCGGCGGCGCAGTTCCTGGTCACCGATGTCGTGGTGCTGGGGATTCTGGTGATCGCACTGATCGCCTTCGCCATGGAAATGGGCCTGCGGGCCCTGCAGCGTAAATGGGTGCCGTGGCATGGCCAGGCACACTGAGTGATGAGAACCCAATGAGCAGCCTGACCGTTACCCCATTAAGCACCGCCCTCGGCGCGCAGATCAGTGGCGTCGATATCACTCAACCGCTGAACCCCGAACAGCGCGACGCCATCGAACAGGCGTTGCTCACTCATTCGGTGGTGTTTTTCCGCGACCAGCCGCTCACCCCGCAGCAACAAGCACGCTTCGCGGCGAACTTCGGCGATCTGCACATTCATCCGATCTACCCCAACGTGCCGGAACAGCCTGAAGTGCTGATCCTCGACACCGCCGTCACCGACGTGCGCGACAACGCCGTGTGGCACACCGACGTGACCTTCCTGCCCACCCCGGCCCTCGGCGCGGTGCTGAGTGCCAAGCAACTGCCGGCGTTTGGCGGCGACACGCTGTGGGCCAGCGGGATTGCTGCGTATGCGGCCCTGTCCGAGCCGCTGAAGAGGCTGCTCGACGGGCTCACCGCCACGCACGACTTCACCAAGTCCTTCCCGCTGGAGCGCTTTGGCAGCACTGCCGAAGACCTGGCGCGCTGGGAAGAAACCCGCAAGAAGAACCCGCCGCTGTCGCACCCGGTGGTACGCACCCACCCGGTGAGTGGGCGCAAGTCGCTGTTTGTCAGCGAGGGCTTCACCACCAGAATCAACGAGCTGGAAGCGGCGGAAAGCGAGGCGATCTTGAAGCTGCTGTTCGCCCACGCGACACGCCCGGAGTTCACGATTCGCTGGCGCTGGCAGGAAAATGACGTGGCCTTCTGGGATAACCGCGTCACCCAGCATTACGCGGTGGACGACTACCGGCCACAGCGGCGGGTGATGCACCGGGCGACGATTCTCGGCGATGTGCCGTTCTGAGCCGAACACGACAGTCGCCACACTGAAGACAAAATGTGGGAGGGGGCTTGCCCCCTCCCACATTGACCGGATTATTCAGCCGTCGATGGCTTTTCCCACAAGTTGATCCCGCCTTCCAGCGCAAACCGATCGATCTCCGCCAGTTCTTCGGCGGTAAAGCTCAAGTTCTTCAGCGCCCCGACGTTTTCAATGATCTGCTCCGGCCGGCTCGCGCCGATCAGCGCACTGGTTACCCGTGGGTCACGCAGGGTCCAGGCCAGAGCCAGTTGGGCCAGGCTTTGGCCACGGCGCTTGGCGATTTCATTCAGCGCGCGCACGTGAGCGAGGTTGGCTTCGGACAAGTGCTTGGCCTGCAACGAACCGCCGCCGGGGCGATTGACCCGTGCATCGGCCGGCACGCCATTGAGGTACTTGTCGGTCAGCAGCCCCTGGGCCAACGGCGTGAACGCGATCACCCCGGCGCCGAGGGCTTCGGTGGTGTCGAGCAGGTCTTTTTCCACCCAGCGGTTGAGCAGGTTGTAGGCCGGCTGATGGATCAGCAGCGGGACTTTCCACTCGTTGAGCAAGGCGGCGATTTCGCGGGTTTTCACCCCGGAGTAGGAAGAAATACCGATGTACAACGCCTTGCCTTGCTGCACGGCGGTGGCGAGGGCGCTGGCGGTTTCTTCCAGGGGGGTGTCGGCGTCGAAGCGGTGCGAGTAGAAAATATCCACATAGTCGACGCCCAGGCGCTGCAGGCTCTGGTCCAGGCTCGCCAGGATGTATTTGCGCGAACCGCCGCCCTGGCCATAAGGGCCGGGCCACATGTCCCAACCGGCCTTGCTGGAGATGATCAATTCGTCGCGGTAATGCTTGAAGTCTTCGCGCAGCAAACGCCCGAAGTTGATCTCGGCGCTGCCATAGGGTGGGCCGTAGTTGTTGGCCAGGTCGAAGTGGTTGATCCCCAGGTCGAACGCTGTGCGCAGCAGGGCGCGCTGGGTGTCGATCGGGGTGCTGTCGCCAAAGTTGTGCCACAGCCCCAGGGACAGTGCCGGCAGCACCAAGCCACTGCGGCCGACGCGGCGATACGGAATAGATTCGTAGCGGTTTTCGGCAGCGATATAAGTCATCGAATCCTCTCTTGGACGGGGGCAAATAAGGCCTGGGAATAAGCCTATTCCCAGGCCTTTTAAGCAGCTGAATCGCTTAACGTTGCCTTTCCGTTTTACAGCAAACTCCTACCAGAGTGGAACGACATAGCTGACATAAAAGCGGTTTTCATCCTGCACGGTGGCACCGGTAATGTCTGGGCTGGCGTGGGCGTTTTTCCAGGTCACGCCCAGGCCCTTGAGGGTGCCGGTCGGCACTTGGTAGGCCACGGCAACGTTGCGTTCCCATTCGCTGGTAGTGCCCTGTGCGGTGCGGATGTCATCGCCGTGGGCATAGGCGGCGGAGAACGTCAGGCCGTTGAGGCCCAGTTTGCCGAAGTCATATTTGTATTGCGCCAGCCAGGTGCGTTCGCCGGCGTGCTGGAATTTGTTCAACTGCATGTTGGTCAGCGCCGGGGTGTCGGCACCCGAGCCGGGGCCCTGGCGGCTGTCGCCGCTGTTCAGGCCGGAATCCAGGTAGGGGAAGTCGCTGCTGCCGCTGTTTTTCTGGATGCCGAGGCCGACGGTATGACCTTCCAGGCTGTAGCTTTCCAACAGGCTGACGGTGGACTGGTTGATGCGGCCCTTGTTCACGCCATCGCCATAGACCCCCGCCGCGGCATAATCCTTGTCGCCATCGGCGTTACCGCCCACCCCCAGGCTGCGGAACATACGCACATCGGTGTCGATCGCACCGACCGACAACGCGTCATGGCGCTTGGCACCGAGGAAGAACTGTTGGTAGTAATCCTCAAGGTTGGAATACCACAGGCTGACGGTGGTGCCCGGCAAGCCGGTGTAGTCGGCACCGCCGAAGAGGAAGCGGTCGCTTTCCTTGGTGCCGCCCGCGGTGATCATGCCCTGGTCGCCGGTTTCATTGCGGATCTTGGTCTTGAAGATATCGCCACCGGTGAAGGTGAAGTCGCTGAGGTCCTTGGAGACCAGTTGCACACCGGTGTTGGTCTGCTGGTACAGGCGGCCGTCGGTGTTGGCCAGCACCGGGTTGTTGCCATACAGCGTACCGACCCGCAGTTCATCCTTGGCGAAGCGCATTTTGAACGTCGGGCTCAGCACGCCGAACTGGTCAGCGGATTTACCGTCGTCCAGCGGGAACATGCTGCCGGGGTAGCGGCCCTGGTGATTCTTGTCATTGAGGTCGCCGCCGGAGTCCAGTTTCAAACCGTAAAACGCCTGCAAGTCGAGGCCGAAACCCACGGGGCCTTCGGTGTAGCCGGACTTGAAGTTGAACTCGAAACCCTGGCCCCAATCGCGAATGCTGTGGGCCTTGGCATTGCTGCCGACCACGTCACGCCCCTGCTGGTTGAGATAGCGGTTGAGCAGGGTCACATCGGCGTGGCTGTCATCGATAAAATCGGCATGGGCGGACAGCATAAAGCTCGCCATGGCGACACCGACCATGGGGCTTAATAACGTCTTCATTGTTACCGGTCTCCGTCACTGTTCTGAAATGAAAGCGTCAAACGCTTCACACAATTACGCAGTGGCTAGATGACAGTTGCGCGTCAAAACGCGGCGGGGGCACATGAAATTAAGTTTAAGAAAGCCCCGTAATAGAGGCCTTGCGTGGGGGTAAAGCGCGCCCTGCCCACGCGGGAGCAGGGCCTGGAACATCAACGCACCAAGTGCAGGAACTGCAGGTGGCGCTCGTACTGGTCGAGAATATCGTTGATGACCTGCTCCTTGGTATAGCCCACCAGATCGTAGTCCTGGCTGCCCTCGCTCAAGTGGACTTCGGCCCGGTAGTAGCGACGGTTGTTGAGCTCCTTGGAACCCATGCCGCCACGGGCAAACGACGGTGTGAAGTACCCGCGCATTTGTACCTGATAAACGAACGGATGCTCTTCGCCATGGCCGATTTCCAGGCTGACGCTGTCGTTGGACGGGTCAGGCTGGGTCACCACATTCAGGCCCTTCTCGACGAACACGGCGGTCACTTCTTCGATCGCCGGGCGTACCGTCGACTCAAGGAAGCGGTACACCTCGTCGCGCGACGGGAAATGCACCGCCTGGCTCAAACGCTGGCGCCAGCCGCCACGGCCCTTGCGTGCCGCGGACACCGGGGCCAACGAATGCAGTTGGGCGATCTGCTTCTGCGATTCGAGGTAGAAGGCTTTGTGCAGCCCCCACATCATCAGCAGCAGGATCAACGAGAACGGCAACGAGGTCAGCACCACCGCCGATTTCAGCGAATCGATACTGCCGGCAAACAGCAAGGCACTGGTCACCAGCGCGGTCATCGCGCCCCAGAACACCCGCAGCCACTTCGGCCCGTCTTCATCGGCGTTGCCGCCTTTGGATGACAGCGTGGACAGCACCACGGTGCCGGAGTCGGCGGAGGTGACGAAGAACACGAAGCTGATAAACACCGTAACCGCGATCACCGTCTTGCTCCACGGGTAGGTTTCCAGCAGCAGGTAGAGGCTCATCGACGGGTCATCGATGGCCGACTGGCCGAGCGCCGTCATCCCGTGATTGAGCACCTGGTCGATGGCGCTGTTGCCGAAGATCGACATCCACGCCAGGGTGAAACCCAGCGGGATCAGCAGCACGCCAAACACGAATTCGCGGATGGTGCGGCCACGGGAAATACGCGCGATAAACAGGCCCACGAACGGCGACCAGGCAATCCACCAGGCCCAGTAGAACACGGTCCAGCCACCCAGCCAGTCGCTTGGCTTGTCGTAGGCGTAGACGTCGAAACTCTTGGTCGGCAGTGCGCCGAGGTAGTCGCCGATGTTCTGGATCAGGGTGTTGAGCAAGTGCTGGGTGGGCCCGGCGAACAACACGAACAGCAGCAGCGCACAGGCCAGCAGCATGTTGATGTCGGACATCACGCGCACGCCCTTGTCCACGCCAGCCACCGCCACCAGGATCGCCGCACCCATCATCAGGGTGATCAGGCCGACCTGGATCCACTGGGTGTGGGCAATGCCAAACAGGTAATCCAACCCGGCGTTGAGGTGCAGCACACCGAAGCCCATGTCGGCACCGAGGCCGAACACCGTGGCGATGATGCCGAAGCCGTCCACCGCGTAGCCGATCGGGCCGTTGATGCGCTTGCCGATCAGCGGGTACAGCGCCGAACGCAACGCCAGCGGCAGGTTATGCCGGTAGGCGAAGTACGCGAGGGCCATGCCGACAAAGGCGAACACGCCCCAGCCATGCAGGCCCCAGTGCAGAAACAGGATCTGCATGGCCTGGCGCGCGGCATCGGCGTTCATCGCCGCGCCCTGGGGCGGCTGCACCAGGTGCGTCAGCGGCTCGGAGACGCAAAAGAAAAACAGCGTGATGCTGATCCCGGCGGCGAACAGCATGCCGGCCCAGGACAGGTAACTGAACTCGGGCTCGTCGTGGTCGGCACCGAGTTTTATCTTGCCGTAGCCCGATAGCGCGGTGACCACCACGAAGACCAGATACAGAGTCATCGCGAGCATGTAGTACCAGCCGACCGTATTGGCCGCCCAGTTTTGCGCCGCCAGCAGCCAGGCACCGGCCTGTTGCGGGATGGCGATGACGGTGATGCCGAACAGCAGGATGAAGCTTGCGGCGAAATAGAACACGGGCGCATTCATACGCACCAGACCGCTGGGTGGGGTGGTCGATGCACTCATGAACGATGCACCCCTGAGGTGTGAGATGTGGCTGTGAATAACGGACTCAGCAAAGGTAAGCCTCCTGTTGTGAGCGGGCAGCGAACCACCGATTTAACTTGAACGAACGTTCAAGTTAAACATGGATAGGCGGTTTTGGACTAATCGCAGGGCTGAGTGGTAGGTGATTCCTACACTAGCTCAAGGACTGGTATGACGCCTGGGCGAGGCAAATCGTTCAGCGGCTGCCGACTGAAATACCGCTCACATTTGAAATACAGTCACCCTGTGGAAGGGGGCTTGCCCCCGATTGCGGTGGATCAGCCAGCACATGCATTGAGCGGCCCACCGCAATCGGGAGCAAGCTCCCTCCCACAGGGTTTTGTGTGATCTTTTGGGTGCCGTCGTCATGCTGATAAATTGAACATGGATAGGCCGCAAGGCTGAGGGGTAGGTGATTGAACGAGGCAAATCATCCAGCGGTTGCCGACTCAAACACCGCTCACATTTGAAACGCAGTCAACCTGTGGGAGGGGGCTTGCCCCCGATTGCGGTGGGTCAGCCAGCACATGCATTGAGCGGCCCACCGCTATCGGGAGCAAGCTCCCTCCCACAAGTTTGTGTGTGATGTTTAAGGGCGTGCGCTACTTTTGGGTGCCGTCGTCATGCTGCAGATTTGCCTGCGTGATGTTCGCCCCCACCGGTACGCTGCGGGTCAGCCACACGTTGCCGCCAATGGTCGAGCCCTTGCCGATGGTGATCCGCCCGAGGATCGTCGCCCCGGCATAGATCACCACGTCGTCCTCGACGATCGGATGGCGTGGATGGCCTTTCTGCAACTGCCCGTCCTCATCCGCCGGGAAGCGCTTGGCGCCCAACGTCACCGCCTGGTAGATACGCACGCGCTCGCCGATGATCGCGGTTTCGCCAATCACCACACCCGTGCCGTGGTCGATAAAGAAACTCGGGCCGATCTGCGCGCCGGGGTGTATGTCGATGCCGGTGGCCGAGTGGGCGATCTCCGCGCTGATGCGCGCCAACAACGGCAGGCCGGCGCGGTACAGATGATGGGCCAGGCGATGGTGAATCACCGCCAGTATCCCCGGATAGCACAGCAGCACTTCATCCACACTGCGCGCAGCCGGGTCGCCGTGGTAGGCGGCCAGCACATCGGTGTCCAACAGGCTACGCAGGGACGGCAAGGCCAGGGCGAAATCCTGGATCAGGCGGATGGCGCGGGCGTCGACCTCACTGTCATCCTGGCCGCTCTGGCGCGCGGCGTAGCGCAGTTCCAGGCGCGCTTGGCCGAGCAAAGCATTCAAAGCGACGTCGAGGGTGTGGCCGACGTAGAAATCTTCACTTTCCTCACGCAGGTCCACCGGCCCCAGGCGCATCGGAAACAGCGCGCCGCACAGCGCTTCGAGGATCTGCGCCACGGCATCGCGCGAAGGCAGCTCACGACCGCCGTGCTCGCCACTCATGCGGCCATTGCGCGCTCGCCACTGGTCCCGCGCGCTGCGCAGTTGGCTGACAATGGTGGGTAATTGCCAATGACTGGAACGCTCACTCACGGTATTCACTCCTGACAAAATGGCCATCACTTTACGATAGGCACCCCGGCTGCTCTTAAGAACCAATGGTGCAATGCTAAGAACCATCAAGCATAAACGATTGGCGGTTGCCCGATGAAAAGTGCCTGCCTATAGTCGCCCCATCACTTAGCAACCGTGCGTAGCCATGATCAAACAACAGCTCGACCGTTTTAACCGCCTGGAACTGCTGGGCGGCGCCACTGCCCTGGAAAAACTCGAGCGGCTGTCGACCTGGCTGGGCAGGGACATCTACGTCAAGCGCGACGACACCACACCGCTGGCCATGGGCGGCAACAAGCTGCGCAAACTCGAATACCTGGCGGCCGATGCCATCGCCCAGGGCGCCGATACCCTGGTGACCGCCGGGGCCATCCAGTCCAACCACGTGCGCCAGACCGCCGCGCTGGCCGCCAAGCTGGGCCTGGGCTGCGTCGCTCTGCTGGAAAATCCCACCGGCACCGAAGACCCCAACTACCTCGGCAACGGCAACCGTCTGCTGCTGGACCTGTTCGACGCCAAGGTCGAGTTGGTAGAGAACCTCGACAACGCCGACGACCAGCTCAACGCCCTCGCCGATCGCCTGCGCAGCAACGGCAAGAAGCCGTACCTGGTGCCCATCGGCGGCTCCAACGCGCTCGGCGCCCTGGGTTATGTGCGGGCCGGGCTGGAACTGGCCGCGCAGATCGAAGACAGCGGTCTGGAATTCGCCGCCGTGGTCTTGGCCTCGGGCAGTGCGGGCACCCACAGTGGCCTGGCCCTGGCGTTGAGCGAAGTGCTGCCGAACTTGCCGGTCGTCGGCGTTACCGTGTCGCGCACCGACGAAGCCCAACGCCCGAAAGTGCAGGGTCTGGCCGAACGCACCGCCGCGTTGCTCGGTGTGGACATCCCCGAGGCCTTCAAGGTGATCCTGTGGGACGAATACTTCGGCCCGCGTTATGGTGAACCGAACGCCGGCACCCTTTCAGCGGTCAAGCTATTGGCGAGCCAGGAAGGTTTGCTGCTGGACCCGGTCTACACTGGCAAGGCCATGGCCGGCTTGCTGGACGGTATCGGGCGTCAGCGCTTTGAGGATGGCCCGATCATTTTCCTGCATACCGGTGGGGCGCCAGCGTTGTTTGCTTACAACGCCGTATTTAACTGAATAAACAGGGATCAACATGTGGGAGGGGGCTTGCCCCCGATAGCGGTGGGTCAGTGATACATGCATAAACTGACACGGCCCTATCGGGGGCAAGCCCCCTCCCACAATTGAATTAAGTACATATTCAAAAATAGAATATCAATTTAGATTTATATTATTTTCAAGTCTTAAAAACCGGCTTTATCATCGCGCCGTAGGCGAAGACGCGCTACGCGCTTTAAGGCAGGATACGTCTACCGCGTCACCTGCTTCGCTCAACATAACAACACAGGGGCTCTTCATGACTATTTCTGTATTCCGTCGCACATTGCTGGTCGGCACTCTGGGCCTGGCCCTCGGCGCTGGTTGGTTGGGCCAGGCCGTGGCCGGCGAACAGTTGGGCAACATCAAAAAAGCCGGTGAGATCAAGATCGGTCTCGAAGGCACTTACCCACCGTTCAGCTTTGTCGACGAAAGCGGCAAGCTCAGCGGTTTCGAGGTCGAGCTGTCGGAGGCGCTGGCCAAGGAGCTGGGCGTCAAGGTCAAACTGCAGGCCACGCCATGGGACGGCATCCTCGCCGCCCTGGAATCCAAGCGCCTGGATGCGGTCGTCAACCAAGTGACCATCTCCGAAGAGCGCAAGAAGAAGTACGACTTCTCCAAGCCTTATACCGTCTCCGGTATCCAGGCCCTGACCCTGACCAAAAACGTCGACACCATCAAGACCGCCGACGACCTGGCCGGCAAAAAAGTCGGCGTGGGCCTGGGCACCAACTACGAACAATGGCTCAAGGACAATCAGCCCAAAGCCATCATCAAGACCTACAACGATGACCCCACCAAGTTCCAGGACCTGCGCATCGGCCGCATCGACGCGATTCTGATCGACCGCCTCGCCGCACTCGAATACGCCAAGAAAGCCAAGGACACTGCCGCCGCCGGCGACGCCTTCTCCCGCCAGGAAGCCGGTATCGCTCTGCGCAAAGGCGAGCCGGAATTGCTCGAGGCCGTGAACAAGGCGCTCGACAAACTGCGCGCCGACGGCACCTTGAAGAAGCTGTCCGAGAAGTACTTCAACGCTGACGTCACTCAATAATGGAAGCAGGTTTCCAACTCGCGCTGGACTCCGCGCCCTTTCTGCTCAAGGGCGCGTATTTCACGGTAATCCTCAGCCTCGGCGGGATGTTTTTCGGCTTGCTGCTGGGCTTCGGCCTGGCCTTGATGCGCCTGTCGCGCTTCATGCTGCTGCGCGGCGTCGCTCGCGTCTACGTGTCGTTCTTTCGCGGCACGCCCCTGCTGGTGCAACTGTTCCTGATCTACTACGGCTTGCCGCAAGTGGGCATCGAGCTGGACCCGATCCCGGCCGCCATGATCGGCTTCTCGCTGAACATGGCCGCCTACGCCTGTGAAATCCTGCGTGCCGCCATCGCGTCCATCGAGCGCGGCCAGTGGGAAGCCGCGGCCAGTATCGGCATGACCCGCGCGCAGACCCTGCGTCGGGCCATCCTGCCGCAAGCGATGCGTACCGCGTTGCCGCCGCTGGGCAACAGCTTTATTTCGCTGGTCAAGGACACCGCGCTGGCGGCCACCATCCAGGTGCCCGAGCTGTTCCGCCAGGCGCAACTGGTATCGGCGCGCACCTTCGAAATCTTCACCATGTATCTGTCCGCCGCCCTGATCTACTGGGTCCTGGCAAGCATCCTGGCGCATTTTCAAAATCGTCTGGAAGACCGGGTCAACCGGCATGACCTGGAGTCTTGAAGCATGATCGTGGTTGAAAAACTGACCAAACAATTCAACGGCCAGGTGGTGCTCAACGGCATCGACCTGGAGGTCAAGGAAGGTGAAGTCGTCGCCATCATCGGCCCCAGCGGCTCCGGCAAGACCACTTTCCTGCGCTGCCTGAACTTCCTCGAAACCCCCACCAGCGGTCGCATCAAGGTCGGTGACATCGAGATCGACAGCAGCAAGCCGCTCAACCAGCAACAGGGCCTGGTGCGGCGCCTGCGCCAGCACGTGGGTTTTGTGTTCCAGAACTTCAACCTGTTCCCGCACCGCACCGCGCTGGAAAACGTCATCGAAGGCCCGACCGTGGTCAAGAAGATGCCCCGTGAGGCCGCGACCGCCCTGGGCCGCACGCTGTTGGCGCGGGTCGGCCTGGCCGGCAAGGAAGACGCCTACCCTCGGCGCCTCTCCGGCGGCCAGCAACAGCGCGTGGCGATTGCCCGGGCGTTGGCCATGGAGCCGGAGGTGATCCTGTTCGACGAACCCACCTCGGCCCTCGACCCGGAACTGGTGGGCGAAGTGCTGGCGACCATTCGCAGCCTGGCCGAAGAAAACCGCACCATGGTGATCGTCACCCACGAAATGAGCTTTGCCCGGGATGTCGCCAACCGGGTGATCTTCTTCGACAAAGGGGTGATCGTGGAGCAAGGCGAGGCCAAGGCGTTGTTCGCCAACCCCAGGGAAGAACGCACGAAACAGTTCCTGAGCAAGTTTCTCGCGCATTGACGCGCGCCCACCGGCAGCACAACGCGTGTGGGGGAGCCCGCTCCCGCACACGCCCGGCCTGCCTGGGTAAAACAGCCCCCGCGCCACCCCCGAAATTCCCGCGCCCAGTCAGACCGTTCTGAATCGTCCCAAACCCGCCGTTTAGCCTTTTGCCGCCATTGACGCCCTCCGGCCAACGCTCTTATCTAGCGCCCAGAGGATTGGATCCTATCCCGGCTTTTCACTGAATCGTTCCTTTCGGCCCCCGTCGCGTTCCCGCGCCAAGGGTCCGGAACGATTGCTGCTGGCTGCATCAAGGAGATTACTATGACGCGCACCGCAACCCCGGCCCTGCTCACTGCCCCGACCCTGCCCCAGGCACTTGGCAACGGCATCAACGCCCTGGCCGCCACACAGCTGCAAGTCGACATCGCGCCCTACCCCGGCATGGATGAGGGTGACCTGATCGAGCTGTTCTGGAACAACTGCTTTGCCGACTCGCGGCGTATCACCGCGTGCAAGGTCGGCACCGCCACCCAACTGCGGGTGCCGGAAAGCTTTGTGCAGGACGGCCATGCGCGGGTTCACTACCAGGTCATGCAGATCGGCCACGGCCCCGCACGCTCAGCGGTGACCACGGTGCAGGTCAAGACCAACTACCCGGGCGGCCAACCGAGCGCGCTATACAGCGACGAAAACCAGAACCTCGCCCCTGTGGGCCTGCCCGACATGATTCGTCGCTACGGCGTCAACAGCAGCCAGGTGCGGCGCGGTATTCCACTGACCATCGAACCCTACCTGAACATGACCCGCGGCGACGCCATCACCCTGCGCTGGGGGGATGCGCGCCTGGACCTGCCGAAAATCCAGGCCCGAGCCGTCGGCATCGCGGTGCAGGTGTGGGTGCCGTCGGCGATCATCATCGAAGCCGGCGACGACAGCCGGCTGGACGTCACGTACTGCATTCTCGATCGGGTGGGCAATAACTCACGCTGGGCGCCGGCCCGCACACTGCGCATCGCCGCCTATGTGCCGGCGACGCCGAAGCGCCCTTCCAGCGCCGCGCAGATCTATCAACCGCGTCGCCCCTGAAGCGTGGGTAACGGCCCTTCTATGCATATTCCTAAAAGTTAGTTTATTTAAATATTTAACACGTTTAGGGTATATAAACCGGACCACCGGACATTCCTGATTGTTTTGTTTCCATTTCATTGAATGCGAGGTCGGTATGGTCAGAATTACCCCGGTGCAGAACGCCAGGGCATTACGTGCAGCCAAGGAGCGGCGCTGATGTCTAACTTGGCTCTAACACCCCCCCAGAGTGATCTGGACGTCGCCCCCCTGCTGTTGCCGGCCGTTGTGCTGCGCAACGATGCCCAAGCGCTGAGCGCGGCCCATGAGTTGGCCCAGGCCGCGCGCGTACAGGCCGCCAAGCGCGACCAGCAGCGCAAGCTGCCCTGGGCGCAGATCGAGCAATTCACCCGCAGTGGTCTGGGCAGTATTTCCATTCCCCGCGAGTACGGCGGCCCGCAGGTGTCGTTCACCACCCTGGCCGAAGTCTTCGCGATCATCAGCGCGGCCGACCCGGCCCTCGGGCAGATCCCGCAAAACCATTTCGGCATCCTGCACCTGTTGCAGGGCGCGGCCACCGAGCGCCAGAAAAAACAGCTGTTCCAGAGCGTGCTCGACGGCTGGCGCATCGGTAACGGCGGCCCGGAGCGCGGCACCAAAAACACCCTGGAGCTCAAGGCGCGGATCAGCGCCGAAGGCGACGGTTACGTGATCAGCGGCCAGAAGTTCTACTCCACCGGCGCCCTGTTCGCCCATTGGGTCGCGGTGAAGGCGCTGAACGACGACGGCAAGCAGGTCATGGCATTTGTGCGCCGTGGCACGCAAGGACTGCGCATCGTCGACGACTGGTCCGGCTTCGGCCAACGCACCACCGCCAGCGGCACCGTGCTGCTCGACCGGGTGCCGGTGGACGCAGAGCTGGTGGTCGAAAACTGGCGCCTCGGCCAAAGCCCGAATATCCAGGGCGCGGTCTCGCAATTGATCCAGGCGGCCATTGATGCCGGCATTGCCCGTGGCGCGCTGGATGACACCATTGCGTTCGTCCGCGAGCGCTCACGCCCGTGGATCGACGCCAAGGTCGAACGCGCCAGCGATGACCTGTATGTGATCGCCGACATCGGCAAATTGAAGATCGAACTGCACGCCGCCGAAGCCCTGCTGCGCAAGGCCGGCCAGGTGCTGGACCAGGTCAGCGCCGCGCCGATCACCGCGCAGTCCGCCGCACGCGCCTCGATTGCCGTGGCCGAGGCCAAGGTGTTGACCACCGAAGTGTCGCTGCTGGCCAGCGAAAAACTCTTCGAACTGGCCGGCAGCCGCGCCACCCTCGCCGAATTCAACCTCGACCGCCACTGGCGCAATGCCCGGGTCCACACCCTGCACGACCCGGTGCGCTGGAAGTATCACGCGGTGGGCGCTTATCGCCTGAACGGCACATTGCCGGCTCGTCACTCCTGGATCTAACCGCCCAGAACACTTTTTCCACGCGCTTCTGGAGAACACCGATGACTTTATCTACCCACGTCGCGCTCATCACCAGCGACGAACAAGCCCTGATTGTCGCCAGCGACCTGGCTCAAGACCTGCGCCGCGACAGCGCCCAGCGCGACCGCGAGCGCCGCCTGCCGCTGCCCGAACTGGACGTATTTTCGCGCTCCGGCCTGTGGGGCATCAGCGTGCCGAAAGCCTACGGCGGCGCTGGCGTGTCCAACGTCACCCTGGCCAAGGTCATCGCGCTGATCGCCCAGGCCGACGCCTCGCTGGGCCAGATCCCGCAAAACCATTTCTACGCCCTCGAAGTGCTGCGCGTGAACGGCAGCCCCGCGCAGCAACAACGCCTGTACGCCGAGGTGTTGGCCGGCCAGCGCTTCGGCAACGCCCTGGCGGAACTGGGCACCAAGACCGCCCACGACCGCGTGACCCGCCTCACCCGCGACGGCGACGGTTTTCGGATCAATGGCCGCAAGTTCTACGCCACCGGCGCGATCTACGCGCAACGTATCCCGACCTCCGTGGTGGACGAAAACGGCATCCAGCACCTGGCCTTCGTGCCCCGCGACAGCGCGGGCCTGACGGTGATCGACGACTGGAGCGGCTTCGGCCAGCGCACCACCGGCAGCGGTTCGGTGGTGTTCGACAACGTGCGGGTCGCAGCGCACGACGTGCTCCCGTTCCAGAGCGCCTTCGAACGCCCGACCACCGTCGGCCCGCTGGCGCAGATCCTCCACGCCGCCATCGACACCGGCATCGCCCGCGCCGCCTTCGAGGACGCGCTGCACTTTGTACGCACCAAGACCCGCCCGTGGATCGACTCCGGCAGCGACAAGGCCAGCGAAGACCCGCTGACGCTGAAGAGCTTCGGCCACTTGAGCATTCGCCTGCACGCCGCCGAAGCCTTGCTGGAGCGCGCGGGCGAGTTTCTCGACCGCGCCCAGGCCGACAGCCACGCCGAGACCGTGGCCGCCGCCTCGATCGCGGTCGCCGAAGCACGCGCCCTGAGTACCGAAATTTCCCTGGCGGCCGGCAGCACGCTGTTCGAACTGGCCGGCAGCCAGGCGACCCTGGCCGAGCACGGCCTCGATCGCCACTGGCGCAACGCCCGCGTGCATACCCTGCACGACCCGGTGCGCTGGAAGTACCACGCCGTGGGTAATTACTACCTCAACGATGAAAAACCGCCACTGCGGGGGACCATCTGAATGGCGAAGAAAAAAATCCTGCTCAATGCCTTCAACATGAACTGCATCGGGCATATCAATCACGGCTTGTGGACGCACCCGCGGGACACGTCCACCCAGTACAAAACCCTCGAGTATTGGACCGACCTGGCGCGAACCCTGGAGCGCGGGCTGTTCGACGGGTTGTTCATTGCCGATATCGTCGGCGTCTACGACGTGTACCAGGACGCCATCGACGTGCCGCTCAAAGAGTCGATCCAACTGCCGGTCAACGACCCGTTGCTGCTGCTCTCGGCCATGGCCGCCGTGACCCAACACCTCGGTTTCGGCCTGACCGCCAACCTGACCTACGAGCCGCCGTATCTGTTCGCCCGGCGCATGTCCACCCTCGACCACCTGAGCCGTGGTCGGGTCGGCTGGAACATCGTCACCGGCTACCTCGACAGCGCCGCCAAGGCCATGGGCCTGACCGAACAGGTCGAACATGACCGACGCTACGACCAGGCCGATGAGTATCTGGAAGTGCTGTACAAACTCTGGGAAGGCAGCTGGGAAGACGACGCCGTGCTCAACGATCCGCAGGCGCGGGTGTATGCGCAGCCGGGCAAGGTGCACAAAGTCGAGCACCACGGTGAGTTCTACCAGGTGGAGGGTTATCACCTGTGCGAACCGTCGCCGCAACGCACACCGCTGCTGTTCCAGGCTGGCACTTCGGCGCGTGGCCTGGTGTTCGCCGGACGGCATGCCGAGTGCGTGTTCATCAGCGGGCGGGACAAGGCCAGCACCCGGCTCCAGGTGGACAAGGTGCGCGCCAGCGCGGTGGCGGCCGGGCGCAACCCGCACGACATCAAGGTGTTCATGGGCCTCAACGTGATCGTTGGCGCCACTGAGGAACTGGCCTGGGCCAAGCATGCCGAGTACCTGAGCTATGCCAGCGCGGAAGCCGGCGTGGCGCATTTCTCGGCGTCCACGGCGATCGATTTTTCCCAGTACGCCCTCGACGAACCGATCCAGTACGTGAAGAGCAACGCGATCCAGTCCGCCACCCAGCACCTGCAGAACAACGATTGGACCCGCCGCAAATTACTCGAGCAGCACGCCCTCGGCGGGCGCTACATCACCGTGGTCGGCTCGCCCGAGCAAGTGGCGGACGAGCTGGAATCCTGGGTCGCTGAAACCGGGCTGGATGGCTTCAACCTCACGCGCATCGTCACCCCGGAAAGCTATGTGGACTTCATCGACCTGGTGGTGCCGGAGTTGCAGCGGCGTGGGTCGTACAAGACCGCTTACGACACTGGAACGCTGCGGGAAAAAGTCTTCCACGGCGGCGCCCGCTTACCCGAACAACACACCGGCTCCACCTACCGCCACGGCCCCCTGTAGGAGCGAGCTCGCTCGCGAAGATCGTCAACGATAACGCGGGGCCCCTGATACCCCGCAGCGCCCTCAAGTTTTTCGCGAGCAAGCTCGCTCCTACACATTGGAAACTACCTATGAAAAAGACCCTGCTCTCTCACCCAGTCAAAGCCCTGGCCCTGGCCTTCGGGTTGTTCAGTTCGACGCTGTTCGCCGCCGACGCGCCGCTGAAAGTCGGCACCACCGCGGCCTTCGCAATTCCCCTGGAAGCCGCCGTGGCCGAGGCCGGCAAGCAAGGCTTGAACGTCGAGCTGGTGGAGTTCACCGACTGGATCGCGCCCAACGTCAGCCTGGCCGCCGGCGATATCGACGTGAACTACTTCCAGCACATCCCCTTCCTGGAAAACGCCAAGGCCGCCGCCGGGTTTGATCTGGTGCCGTATGCGCCGGGCATCATCAACAACGTCGGGCTGTATTCGAAAAAATACAAAAGCTTCAACGAGCTGCCCCAAGGCGCCAGCGTGGCGATTGCCAACGACCCGATCAACAGCGGGCGCGGCCTGCAACTGCTGGCCAAGGCGGGGCTGATCACGCTCAAGCCGGGCGTGGGTTACAAGGCCACCGAAGAAGACATCATCGCCAACCCGAAGCAGCTCAAGATCCTGCAAGTCGAGGCCGTGCAGTTGGTGCGCGCCTATGACGATGCGGATCTGGTGCAGGGTTATCCGGCGTATATCCGCCTGTCCAAGACCTTCGATGCCGAGTCGGCGCTGCTGTTCGACGGCCTCGACCACCCGGAATACGTGATCCAGTTCGTGATCCAGCCGAAAGCCAAAACCGACCCGCGGGTGATCAAGTTCGTCGACCTCTACCAGCACTCGCCGGTGGTGCGCGCCGCCTTGGATAAATCCCTCGGCAAGCTCTACCAAGTCGGCTGGGAAGGTTGAACATGACGGCCGCCAACATCCAACTGCGCGACCTGGGCACACCACCCAGGAACGCCGAGCAGACTGAACTGCATCCGCACCTCAACCGCGCCCATGTGCGCTTTATCAACCTGGGCAAGACCTATGACGGCACGGTACACGCGCTGCAAGGCATCGACCTGGCGATCCAGCGCGGCGAAGTGTTCGGCATCATCGGCCGCAGCGGCGCCGGCAAGTCGTCGCTGATCCGCACCATCAACCGCCTGGAACAGCCCAGCAGCGGGCGCGTGCTGATCGATCAGGTCGACATCGGCGCGTTCGACGAAGACCGCCTGGTGGCGCTGCGGCGGCGCATCGGCATGATCTTCCAGCACTTCAACCTGATGTCGGCCAAGACCGTGTGGCAGAACGTCGAGTTGCCGCTCAAAGTCGCCGGCGTCCCCAAGTTGCAGCGCGAGCAGAAAGTGCGTGAACTGCTGGAGCTGGTGGGCCTGAAGGACAAGCACAAGGCCTACCCGGCGCAACTCTCCGGCGGGCAGAAACAGCGCGTGGGCATCGCCCGTTCGCTGGTCCACGACCCAGAGATTCTGCTGTGCGACGAGGCCACCTCGGCCCTCGACCCGGAGACCACCCAATCGATCCTCGGCCTGCTGCGCGAGATCAACCAACGGCTGGGCCTGACCATCGTGTTGATCACCCATGAGATGGCGGTGATTCGCGAGATCTGCGACCGCGTGGTGGTGCTCGAACACGGGCGCATCGTCGAGCAAGGCCCGGTGTGGGAAGTATTCGGCAACCCGCGGCACGAGGTCAGCCGAACCCTGCTGGCGCCGCTGCAACACGGCCTGTCGGAAGAACTGCAAAGCCGCCTGCAACCCACGCCGGCCTCGGCTGACGCCGCGCTGGTACTGCGCTTGCAGTTCACCGGCAGCGCCACCGATGAACCCGACCTGGCCGCGCTGTTCGGCGCCCTCGGCGGGCGCGTGCGCTTGCTGCAAGGCGGCGTGGAACGGATTCAGGGGCATGCCCTGGGGCAATTGCTGCTGGCGGTGAATGGCTCGCCCCATGACCCCGACACACTGCGCAGCCGCGCCGGGCATTGGGCACAACAGGTGGAGGTGTTGGGTTATGTGGTTTGATCGTTTAGTGCAGGGCGCCATTGACACGCTGTTGATGGTCGGCGTGTCGTCGCTGATCGCGTTGCTGGTGGGGATTCCGCTGGCGGTGTTCCTGGTCACCAGCGACAAGGGCGGCATCTACCAGGCTCCGGCGCTGAACCGGGTGCTGGGGGCGTTCGTCAATCTGTTCCGCTCGATTCCGTTTCTGATCCTGATGGTGGCGCTGATCCCGTTCACCCGGCTGATCGTCGGCACCACCTACGGCGTGTGGGCGGCGGTAGTGCCGCTGACCATCGCCGCGACGCCGTTCTTTGCGCGCATCGCCGAAGTGAGCCTGCGCGAAGTCGACCACGGCTTGATCGAAGCCGCACAAGCCATGGGCTGCCGGCGCTGGCACATCATCTGGCACGTACTGTTGCCCGAAGCGCTACCGGGGATTGTCGGCGGGTTCACCATCACCCTGGTGACCATGATCAACTCCTCGGCCATGGCTGGGGCGATTGGTGCAGGTGGGTTGGGGGATATTGCCTACCGCTATGGTTATCAGCGCTTTGATACGCAGATCATGCTCACGGTGATTGTGCTGCTGGTGCTGCTGGTGGCGGTGATTCAGCTGGGCGGAGACCGCTTGGCGCGGGGGCTGAACAAGCGCTGAGCACTCGTTTGTACCTGTCAAGGTTGACAGTTGTTGGAGGGGGTTTTCGCGGGTTTAATCGGCTCGACACTGTCTGCGACGGATCAGGGAGCGAATGCCATGTCCACTGTAACCACCTGCGCCAGGTGCGCGACGCTGGTGTTGGCGCTGGCCGCCGTCACGCTTGGCGATGCAGCGGCAATTCCGCTTCACCGGCGAGATTCAACAACTACCGTTAACGACTCCTTCACGTTCAACAAAGGAGGGATCTTTAACTGGAGTAATAATGTGTTTACACAGAAGCTCCAATACAAATAGACACTGACTGACATGTAGTGTGAGTGGACTTCCACCCTCACCCTTACTCATCACTGTGATTAATTCACAAAGCGCGGGGGCTGAACACGCGTTGAGCACTCGTTTGGACCTGTCAAGGTCGACAGTTGTTGGAGGGGGTTTATGCAGCTTTAATCGGCTCGACACCGTCTGCGACGAATCAGGGAGCGAATACCATGTCTACTATAACCACCTGCGCCAGGTGCGCGACGCTGGTGTTGGCGCTGGCTGCCATCACGCTTGGCGATGCAGCGGCAACTCCGCTTCACGGGCAATATTCAACAACTACCGTTAACAACTCCTTCGCATTCAACAAAGGAGCGATCTTTAACTGGAAAGCTAGCACTTTCTATAGATCGCTTGTCCAATACTGACGTTACTTCAGGGCACGCCTTTACGCGCATGAACCATATCGCCACGGGCCTCGACGGTCACGGCCTGGTAATACAAGCCCCCTCCCACATTTTCAACTGCCCTGCTTCGGTTCGCGAATCTTGTACCAAGCCACATACAGCGTCAGCAGCATGGCGATGATGACCCCGTCAATCATCGCGTAGGCCATCGTTGGGTAGGGATCGGTTGGCGCGCTGAGCACTCGTTTGGACCTGTCAAGGTTGACAGTTGTTGGAGGGGGGTTATGCAGGTTTAATCGGCTCGACACCGTTTGCGACGAATCAAGGAGCGAATACCATGTCTACTATAACCACCTGCGCCAGGTGCGCGACGCTGGTGTTGGCGCTGGCCGCCGTCACGCTTGGCGATGCAGCGGCAACTCCGCTTCACCGGCAAAATTCAACAACTACCGTTAACAACATCCCCCAACCCAAATACAGTTACATCTTGATGTCCTCTTTACGGAGTCTACAAATCCTATCCAATGAGTCGTACTACTCCGTAAATTTCACTGATTAATTCAAGCGCAGTCATCAAATGAAGAGCCGTCTCAGGGGGCAGTCAACTGGACATGGGATATAGTCAGCACTTCACCTCCAAAGCGCCTCCCCATGAAACTCGCCCCCGACGACCTCAACCAGATCACCGCCACTACCCTCGACCACTACAACAGCGTGGCCGAGGACTTCCGTGAAGGCACCCGCGATCACGATGTGAGCCAGAACATCGACGCGCTGCTGCGGCATATCCAGGGCGCGGCGCCGTTTACCGTGCTGGACTTCGGCTGCGGGCCGGGGCGGGATTTGCAGACCTTTACGCGCATGGGGCATATCGCCGTGGGCCTCGACGGCTCCGAGCGCTTTGCGCAGATGGCGCGCGAAGACAGCGGCTGCGAGGTGCTGCAGCAGGACTTCCTGAAGCTGGACCTACCCAACGCACGCTTCGACGGGATCTTTGCCAATGCGGTGCTGTTTCACATTCCCAAGCAGGAACTGCCGCGTGTGCTCAAGCAACTGCATGGCGCGCTGAAACCGGGCGGGGTGTTGTTCAGTTCCAATCCACGCGGTGACAACCGCGAAGGCTGGAATGGGCCGCGATATGGGTCTTATCACGACTTGGAAGCGTGGCAATCGTTGCTGACCGCCGCCGGTTTTGTGGAACTGGAGCACTACTATCGCCCAGCCGGACTACCCCGCGAGCAGCAGCCCTGGTTGGCCAGCGTCTGGCGCAAAACCTGAATAACCGCCTGACGATACATTCCAAATGTGGGAGGGGGCTTGCTCGGGATAGCGCTGGGTCAGTCAAAGTTGCGCCAACTGAAGCACCGCTATCCGGAGCAAGCCGCCTCCCACATTTTTAACCGCGCTCTTCCTGATGTTCCGGCTTCGGCTCGCGAATCTTGTACCAGGCCACATACAGCGCCGGCAGGAACAACAGCGTCAGCAGCGTGGCAATGATGATCCCGCCGATCATCGCGTAGGCCATCGGCCCCCAGAACACTTCCCGCGCAATCGGGATCATGCCCAGGCTCGCCGCAGCCGCCGTCAGCAGGATCGGCCGGCGCCGGTGTTCGGTGGCTTGCACCACCGCATCCCACGGCGTGTAGCCGGCCAGTTCATATTCCTCGATTTGCGTCACCAGGATCACCGAGTTGCGGATGATGATGCCGATCAGCGCCAGAATGCCAAGGATCGCCACGAAGCCCATGGGCGTGCCGGTGGGGACCAGCGCCAGCACCACGCCGATCAGCCCCAGCGGCGCGACGCTGGCCACCAGGAACATCTTCTGCACGCTGTGCAGCTGGATCATCAGGAAGGTCGCCATCAAAAACAGCATCAACGGCACCACGCTGGCAATCGGGCCCTGGGCCTTGCCGCTTTCTTCCACGGTGCCGCCGGTGGCGACCTTGTAGCCCACCGGCAGGCCGGCGTTGAACGCATCGATCTCGGGCTTGAGCTGTTTGACCAGATCGGTCGGCTGCATCGCGTCGCGCACCGCCACCTTGAGGGTGATGGTCGGCTTGCGGTCGCGGCGCCACACCAGCGGCTGCTCCAGCTCATAACGCACAGTGGCGAAAGCCAGCAGCGGAATCGAGACGCCGTTGGGCGTGACGATCTGCAGGTTCTGCAAGGTTTCCGGCGTGCCGCGCTCGGCATCTTCGGCGCGGCCGACCACGTCGATCAGGTAGATATCGTCATGCACCTGAGTCACCGACGCGCCGCTGACCACGCTGTTCATCAACTGCGCCACGTCTTCGGAAGACAAGCCCAACTGCCGCGCCTTGTCCTGGGCAATCTCGATGCGCAGGACTTTGCCCGGTTCGTTCCAGTCGTAAATGATCTCGCCCAGGTGGCGGTTCTTGTCCAGCAAGGTCGCCAGTTCGATGGCGTGCTTGCGCACCTGGTCAGTGTCTTTGCCGGAAACGCGGTACTGGATCGGCCGCCCCACCGGCGGCCCCATCTCCAGCGGCTGCACAAAGCTGCCGACGCCGACGAAATCCTCACGCAGGCGTTTTTGCAGGCGCGCGATCAATTCGCCGCGCGCCTTCAGGCCCTTGCTGACGATTACCAACTGCGCGTAGTAGGGGTTTTCCAGTTGTTGGTCGAGGGGCAGGTAGAAACGGATCGCGCCCTGGCCGATGTAAGTGCTCCAGCGCTCGATATCCGGGTCGTCCTTGATGATCGCTTCGAGGCGGTCGACGGCTTTACGGGTTTCGTTGATCGAGGCGTTTTGCGGCAGGTTGAGGTCGACGAGGATCTCCGGGCGGTCCGACGACGGGAAGAACTGGTTCTGCACAAACTGCATGGAAAACACCGACGCCGCGAACAGCGCCACGGTGATGCCGATGGCCCACCAGCGGTTGCGCATCGCCCACAGCATGCCGCCATTGAAAGCGCGACCGATGCGCCCCGGTTCGGCACTGTGGGGTTTCACGTTGGCGCTGAGGATATGCACGCCGATCACCGGCGCAAACAGCACCGCCACCACCCACGACACCAGCATCGCCACGGCAATCACCGCGAACAGGGTGAAGGTGTACTCGCCCGCCGAACTGGCGTTGAGGCCGATCGGCACAAACCCGGCCACGGTCACCAGGGTGCCGGTGAGCATCGGGAACGCGGTGGAGGTGTAGGCGTAGGTCGCCGCCTGCGCCTTGGTTTCGCCTTTTTCCAGGCGCGTGATCATCATCTCCACGGTGATCATCGCGTCGTCCACCAGCAAGCCGAGCGCGATGATCAGCGCCCCCAAGGACACGCGCTGCATGGTGATGCCGGTGTATTCCATGAACACGAACACCAGCGCCAGTACCAGCGGGATCGAGCACGCCACCACCAGCCCGGCACGCAGGCCGAGGCTGATAAAGCTCACCACCAGCACGATGATCACCGCTTCGAACAGCGCGCTGGTGAAGCCGCCGACGGCCTCTTGCACCACTTCCGCCTGGTCGGAGACCTTGTAGACGCCGACCCCCACCGGCAGGTCGGCGGTCAGTTCGTCCATTCGCGTGTGCAGGGCCTCGCCGAACGACTGGATATTGCCGCCCTTCTGCATCGCGATCGCCAAACCGATCGCCGGCTTGCCGTTGAAACGGAACATTGGCGTCGCCGGGTCAACGTAGCCGCGGCTGATGTCGGCGACGTCCGCCAGGCGATAGAAGCGGTCGTTGAGGCGCAGGTTGACGTTGGCCAGGTCTTTTTCCGAGGCGAACTGCCCGGACGTCCGCACGGAAATGCGCTCCGGCCCGGCTTCGATCACCCCGGCCGGGGTCACTGCGTTCTGCGCCTGCAGGCTCTGCACCACCTGGCGTTGGTCGATCCCCAGGGCCGCGAGTTTGCGCGTGGAGAAATTCAGGTAAATCACTTCGTCCTGCTGGCCGATCAGCTCGACCTTGCCCAGGCCCGGCACCGCACGGATCTCGGCGCGCGCCTGCTCCACGTAGTCGCGCAGCTGGCGCATCGACAGGCCGTCGCCGGTAAAGGCGTACACCGAGCCGAACACGTCACCGAACTCATCGTTGAACGACGGCCCCTGCAAGCCCTGGGGGAAGCTGCCGCGAATATCGTCGATCTTCTTGCGCACCTGGTACCAGATCTCGGGGATCGCCTTGGCGCTGGTGGTGTCCTTGAGGTACACGAACACCGTGGACTCACCGGGCCGGGTGTAGCTGTTCACGTAGTCGAGGGCGTCGAGTTCCTCGAGTTTTTTCTCGATGCGGTCGGTCACCTGTTTGAGCGTTTCTTCCTGGGTCGCGCCCGGCCAGCGGGTCTGGATCACCATGGTTTTGATGGTGAACGAAGGGTCTTCCTCGCGGCCCAGGTTCTTGTAGGAAAACACGCCCATCAGCAGCGCGACGAACATCAGGTACCAGATAAAGGACTGATGCTTGAGGGCCCATTCGGATAAGTTGAAGCTCCCTTTCATCGCGGGCTGTCCTCGTCGATCTTGACTGTTTGCCCCGGTTGCAGGCTGTTCACACCGGCGACGATGATGCGCTCACCGGGCTTGACCCCACCGTTGAGCAAAACGCTGTCGGCGTCACGACTGAGCACCGTGACTTCACGCGGCTGCACGGTCCGGCTTTGGGTGTCCAGCAACCAGATCCGCGTTTTGCCGCCGATTTGCTGCAAGGCGCTCAACGGCAGTTCGATGCGCGGTGGGATGGCCGAGCTCAAGGTCACGCTGATCGCCGTACCCAGCAGAAAAGCCGCCGGCGTGTCGGCCAGGGTCAGGCGCGCGCGACGGGTGCGCGTGGCGCTCTGGGCCTGGGGTTCGATTTCGCGCACGGTGGCGGTGGTGTTCACGCTGGGGTCGAGTTGCCCGGCGACGAGGAACACCACATCGGGCGGCAGACGCTCGGCGAGGCCGGCGGGCAGGTCGATCACCGCCTCCTTGATGTCCGGGCGCGCCAGGGTCACCACTTGCTGGCCCGCGCTGACCACCTGGCCGGCCTCGGCGTTCCAGGCGGTAACGATGCCGCCATGGTCGGTACGCAATCGGGCGTAGTTGAGCTGGTCCTTGGCCTGGTTGACCGAGGCCTGCGCCTGGTCGAGGCTGGCCTGGGTGGTTTTCAGGTCGGTCTGGGCCACGTCCAACTGGGCCTGGGCGCCGACGCCACGGTTGAACAACGCCTGCTGGCGACGGGCGCTGGCCTGGGCGTTGATGAACTGCGCCTGCACGCGGGCGAGGTCACCTTGGACCGCGCGCAGTTGGTTCTGCTGGTCGGTGGGGTCGAGTACGGCAAGTACCGCGCCCTTCTCCACCTCGGCGCCGACATCCACAGTGCGGTGGGCGATGCGCCCGGGCACGCGGAACCCCAGGTTGCTTTCGTAGCGCGCCTGGATGGTGCCGGCGAAACGGCCGAGGGTTTCCTGGTCTTCGGCTTTCACTTCCATGGACAACACCGGGCGCACGGGCTCGGGTGGCGGGTCGTTCTTGGAGCAGGCCAGCAGCAACAGGCTGGCGGCGAGCAGGCCGGTCAGGCGCATCATGGTTGCACTCCTTGGGCCTGGGCCGAGTCGGGCGGCTGGGCGACTTCGACGCGCATGCCGGGGTGCAGCAATTGCCCGCCGGCCACCACGACTTTTTCACCGCCCTGCAGACCGTCGCTGATGATCACCTTGCCGGTGAGGTAACGCGCCACACTGACCTTGCGCAGCTGCGCCAGGCCGTCGCCATCCACCAGCCACACGGCGGGGTCGCTGAGGTCTTTGGTCAGCGCCGACCATGGCAGCTCGATGCTGGGCTTGGCCGGGCCGTTGGCGGTAGCGCTGACCACCGAGCCCAGATGCATGCCCGCGGGCAGGGCCTCCAGAGCGATTTTGACTTGCACCGTGCCGGTATTGGCAGCGACGGCCGGGGTAACTTCGCGGACGTGGCCCTGGACCTTGATACTGGGGTTATCCAACAGGCTCACCGTGATCGGCGCATCGGCCGGCGGTTCCACCAGCAACGACTCGTACACGTCGAATACCGCGTCGCGCTCGCCCTCGCGGGCCAGGCTGAAGATCGGCACGGTGGCCTGCACCACCTGGCCCACTTCAGCCTGGCGCGCAGTAATCACCCCGGGGGCCTCGGCGAACAGCGCGGTGTAGCCCAGTTGCTCGCGGGCATTGGCCAGTTGCGCCTGGGCGGCGGCCAGGGCGCTTTGGCTGCTGCGCAACGCCGCCTGGGCGGTGTCGTATTCGCTGCGGCTGGTGTAGCCCTTGGGCAGGAGTTTTTCCTGGCGCACGAACGCGGCGGCGGTCTGCTTGACCCGCGCCTGCTCGGCCACGACCTGGGCCTGGGCGGAGTCGACACTGCTCTGCAAGTCCTTGGGGTCGAGCTTGGCCAGCACTTGCTTGGCGTTGACGCGATCGCCCACATCGACCATGCGCTGAATGATCTTGCCCCCCACGCGAAAGGACAGATCGGTTTGCACCCGCGCCTGGATATCGCCGGTCAGCGTGACGGCCACTGCGTAGTCAGTCGGCTGCACGGTCTGCACGAACACCCGCGCATGCTGCTTGGGCTCGGCTTTTTCCTGGCCGCAGCCGCTCAGCAGCGCCAACAGGCCAAGTGCGAAAATAACTGTCGAAGGGTGACCGCCCATGCAGGCTCCTTTACGTGATGCCAACTTGCCGGTGTGTAGGCGACTGCGACCTTATAGCAGGGTTCCATGTGCATGGATGGCGCCCAACGCCAATGGTTCCGAAGCTAAACGAACGCCCTCGCTCAAGACGCCGGGTCGCCCAGCCTTTATTGGCATAAACCGTCGATTTTTGATACCGAAATATCACATTGATATCGCCCAACACGATAGCCGCCAGATTCGCGGGGTTGGCGAGTGACGGCTATGGTTGTGGGGTCTGTGATTCGAGGGAATGAACAATGAACGAAGCGAAACCGATTGATCCGCAGGAGCTGGTGAAATGGTTGGTGGCATTGCGCAGGGCGATCAACGCCCGAGTGCGGTGAAACGCTGAAAATCCACGGTGAGATAAAAATCAAATGTGGGAGGGGGCTTGCCCCCGATAGCGGTATGACAGTCACCGATGTATTGACTGAACCACTGCTATCGGGGGCAAGCCCCCTCCCACAATTCTGAGCGCATTCCAAATTCCACCCATAAAAAAACGCCGACGCTATGCAAGCCGTCGGCGTTTAAACCTTGAAAGGTTTTACCGCTCGATCAGAACGCCGGCACAACCGCGCCGTTGTATTTCTTCTCGATGAACGCTTTGACTTCCGGGCTGGTCAGGGCCTTGGCCAGTTTCTGGATAGCAGCGCTGTCCTTGTTGTCCGGGCGCGCCACCAGGAAGTTCACATACGGCGATTTGGCGTCTTCGATGATCAACGCGTCCCTGGCCGGGTTGAGGCCGGCTTCCAGGGCGTAGTTGGTGTTGATCAGGTCCAGGTCAACCTGGTCCAGCACGCGTGGCAGCAGGGCTGATTCCAGCTCTTTGAACTTCAGGTTTTTCGGGTTGCTGGCAATGTCTTTTGGCGTCGCCAGCGCATTGGTCGGGTCTTTCAGGGTGATCACACCGGCCTTCTGCAGCAGCAACAGGGCACGGCCGCTGTTGGAGCCTTCGTTCGGAATGGCCACGGTGGCGCCATCTTTGAGCTCAGAAATGTTTTTGATTTTCTTCGAGTAACCGCCGAAGGGTTCAACGTGTACGCCCACCACGGTGACCAGGTTGGTGCCTTTACCTTTGTTGAAGTTTTCCAGGTACGGCAGGGTCTGGAAGTAGTTGGCGTCCAGACGCTTCTCGGCCACCTGCACGTTGGGCTGTACGTAGTCGGTGAAGACTTTGATTTCCAAATCCACGCCTTCTTTGGCGAGGGTCGGCTTGACCAGTTCGAGGATCTCGGCGTGCGGGATCGGGGTAGCGGCCACTATCAGCTTTTCGTTGGCCTGGGTGAAGCCCGCAGTCAGGGCAGCCGCCAGTGCGGTAAACAACAGAACCTTTTTCATGAGTGTCCTTATCGACATTCCGGGGCGTCTCTGACGACCGTATTGGTGTGGAGTGCCAGCGAAGTGCTATCGCGGCGTGAGAGTGACAATACCTAGATTTTTTATTCCCGAACAATACCTTTTATTCAGGTTGATATTCCATTTTGCTCATGTAGGAATTTGCGCAAGGTTTCCCGCTCGGCCGCACTGGCGCTTTCGAATATCCGCTGCACCTGCTCCAGCGGCGAACCGGCGGTCGGCAGGTTCAAATGCTCCGGCAAGATTTCGTCGCCGCTGCTGACCAGCAAGGCAAAGTGGATGACGTTCTCCAGCTCGCGGGTATTGCCCGGCCAGCTGTGGTGTTCCAGCACGCGCTGGGCCGCGTCGCTGATCAGCGGCACCGGCAGGTCCAGGCGCTGGCTGTAGATGCCAAGAAAGTATTCGGCCAGGGACAGGATGTCGCCGACCCGCTCGCGCAAGGCCGGCAGGTCCAGTTGGCCTTCGCTGAGGTAATGGAACAGGCGCTCATTGAACTTGCCTGCGGCCACGGCCTGGGCCAGGTCGATGCTGGTCGCCGCCACCAGGCGCACGTCCACCGGGCTTGGTTGCTGCGCGCCGACGCGGGTGACTTCGTGGTTTTCCAGGGCGGCGAGCAATTTGACCTGGATCGGCAACGGCAAGTCGCCGATCTCATCCAGGTACAAGGTGCCGCCGTTGGCCGAGCCGAACCAGCCGGCCCGGCTGCTCGCCGCGCCACTATGGGCGCCGGCCGCGTAGCCGAACAGCTCGGCATCGGCGTAGGTCGGGCTGATCGCGCCGCAATTGACCGAGACAAACAGCCCGGCGCGGTCGCTGCCCCGATGGATATGCCGCGCCAGCAACTCTTTGCCGCTGCCGGTCTCGCCGCGGATCAACACCGGCAAGGCGCGGGGCGCGAGGTGTTCCAGCGCTTCGCGCAGTTGCCGCGAACGCGGGTCGACGAACACCAGTGCCTTGGCGCGGATGCTCAGCGGGCTTTTTTCGGCGTCGGGGAAGGTCAGCAGCGGCTGACCGAAGGTTTCATGCAGACTCATGGCAGGCTCCCGCCCCCAATCCGCTCAGGGACGGGGCGTTGAAAAAGGTTCAGGCCGTGCGCCGGGCGTGATGCTCCAGGCGGCTTTGCAGGCGATAGAGATACGCGAAACCCTGCTCCCAGCGCTGGTGGCCGGACTTCACATTGATATGCCCGGCACCGGACAAAATGCCGGCTTCAGCGCCCCAGTCGCGCGCCAGCTCCATGGCCCTGGGGGCGCTGACGGCACTGTCGTTGTCGGAGCTGACCACCTGGCTGGGAAACGGCAGCAGGTCGCGTGGAATCGGCGCGAAGTTACGCAGCGCGGGGGCACAGGCCGGGCGTTCGACATCCGCCGGCGCCACCAGCAACGCCCCGCGCACCTGCCGCAAAAATTGCAGCGGTGCAGTGGCAGCCCAGTGGGCCACGGTGATGCAGCCCAGGCTATGGGCGATCAGAATCACTGGCGTGCTGTCGGCGGCGATCGCCTCGGCCAGCGCGGCCACCCAGTCTTCGCGACGCGGCGTCAGCCAATCGGCCTGCTCCACCCGGGCGCTGTTGGGCAGGCTGTTCTGCCAATGCGTTTGCCAATGATCTTCTGGCGATCCTTGCCAGCCCGGCACGATCAGGTAACGAATCGATTCGCTGTGCATGGGTGTGCCCTCCTGCAGCGTTTAACGTTGCTGGACAGTATAGGGACGGGGTTTATATTCGTTAAGGAATAAGAAGCTATTTATTAATAACTAAAAAATCAAACTATGGGAGGGGCGGTGTATCAGCTAGCGCATTCATCAATTGATCCACCGTCATCGGGGCAAGCTCCCTCCCACATTTAACAGCCGGGCTTGCCCGCGATCGCGAGAGCCCAGGCCACACATCTATCAGCGCCCGCGATCGCGACGCAGTAGTTTTTTCACGCGCATGACCAGCGCCTTGTCTTCAAACGGCTTGAGTAAATAATCATCCTCATGCAATTCCAAGTCGCGCAGACGGTCTTCGATCCCACCCGGGCTGGTCAGAAACAACACCGGCGTCTCGCCCTTGTGCCGAATCGCCTGCTGCAGTGTCCAGGCATTCAGCCCCGGCAGCATCACGTCCAGAATCACCAGGTCGTACTCGTTGCCCTCGACAAGCCGCTGGGCGGCCATGCCGTTGGCCGCGACTTCCACGGAATAACCGGCCTCGTTCAAACCCTGGGCCATCCGCTGTGCTTCTTCGGATTCATGTTCCACTAACAGCACGCGCATAACACACCTCGATTGATCAGACCTGCAGGCTAACACCCTCAGGTGTGCGCCGCCTCACGCAGGCGCTGTGCATCGAGGATTTCGATCTCGCCATAGCCCAGGCGCACGATGCCCTGGGCTTGCAGGTCCTTGAGCAAGGCGTTGGTGGTCTGGCGCGACAGGCTCAACATCGCCGCCAGGTCTTCCTGGGGTAACTGCAGCCGGCGTTTTGAGGGCTCGATGTCGCCGTACCCTTCAATGATCATCAACAAACGATGGGCCAGCCGCACCGAGGCGGGCATCAGGCTGAGCTGTTCGAGGCCGATGAAACTCAGGCGCAACTTTTGGCTCATCAACAAGGCCAAGTCGCGCCAGTACTGCGGGGTTTCATCGAGAATGTCGAGCAATGCCTGCTGGGGCACCTGCAACAGCTTGCACGGCCCGACCGCACAGGCGTCGTGGGTGCGCGGCAGGCCGTCGAACAGGCAGATTTCACCGAACCAGTAGGGCGACTCCACCAGGCTGAGCAGCGCTTCCTTGCCCTGCTCGTTCACCGCGCTGATCCGCAAACTGCCGTCGAGCACCGCATACAAGCCGCAGGGCTGGTCACCGCGCTTGAACAGGTATTGCCCCGCCGTCAGCAGCCGCAGCCGCGCGTGGGCCAGCAGACTATGCTGAAAAGCGCCGGGCAAGTGGCTGAACCAGTGCCCGGCAGCCAGCCGGGGTCGCCATTGCTCTGCGTTCATGAGAACTCCGAAGATTGTCGCCCAACTGACAGTTAGGCGAAGGCTGACAGGGCATGATCAAACATCCTACAGGAGGAATAACAATGAAAAGCCTCGTCGACCACCTCAGTCAATACGCCGCCTACCACCGCGACCCGCGCAATATCGCCAGCCACTTTATCGGCATCCCGCTGATCGTGGTCGCCGTCGCCGTGTTGCTTTCACGCCCGGAGTGGCCGCTGGCCGGGCTCTGGCTGTCGCCGGCGCTGATCGTCGCGCTGCTTGCGGCGTGGTTCTACCTGCGCCTGGAACTCGCGCTGGGCGTGCTGATGAGCGTGCTGATGGGCTTGTCGGTGTGGGCCGGGCACGTGCTGGCGGCGCAAAGCACGCCGGTCTGGCTCAGCGGCGGTATCGGTATGTTCGTGGTGGGTTGGGTGATTCAGTTTGTCGGGCATTACTACGAAGGCAAGAAGCCGGCGTTTGTGGATGATGTGTCGGGGCTGATCGTCGGGCCGTTGTTTGTGGTGGCGGAGTTGGCGTTTTTGCTGGGGTTGCGGCACGAGCTCAAAGAGCAGATTGAACGCCGCTCCGGGCCAGTCGCTCGCCGCGATCTAAAGCCGAGAGAAGTTTGAATGTGGGAGGGGGCTTGCCCCCGATGGCGGTGGGTCAGTCACTGAAGATATTGACTGATACACCGCTATCGGGGGCAAGCCCCCTCCCACATTGGGTGTTGTAGTGTCCTTAGGCTTTTTGCCAGACCTTGGGTTTGAAGAACAAGGTCTCGCCCCGGGCCAGGCCGATCAGGCTGTCGTGGTCTTTCACCACTTCGGCTTCGATCAGTTCGCTCTGGCCTTCGACTTTCAACGTCACCCGCGTGGTCGCCCCCAGCGGCCGGATATCGCGCACTTCGGCGGCATGGTGGTCTTCCAGTTCATGGCGCGACAGCGACACTTCGTGAGGGCGGAACAGCACGTGTTGGTCGCCCCCCAGGTGCAGGCGGTTGGAGTCGCCGAGGAAGTGGTAGACGAAATCGCTGGCCGGGTTCTCGTAGACGTCGCCCGGTGAGCCGATCTGCTCGATCACGCCCTTGTTCATCACCACGATACGGTCGGCAACTTCCATCGCCTCTTCCTGGTCGTGGGTCACGAACACCGAAGTCAGGTTGATGTCTTCGTGCAGGCGCGCCAGCCAGCGGCGCAGCTCTTTGCGCACCTTGGCGTCGAGGGCGCCGAAGGGTTCGTCGAGCAGCAGCACTTTGGGCTCCACCGCCAGGGCGCGGGCCAGGGCGATGCGCTGGCGTTGGCCGCCGGAGAGTTGTTCCGGGTAGCGGTCGGACAGCCAGTCCAGTTGCACCATGTTCAACAGTTCGTGGACTTTGACCGCGATCTGGCTTTCGTTCGGGCGCTGGTTTTTCGGCTTCATGCGCAGGCCGAAGGCGACGTTATCGAACACGGTCATGTGGCGGAACAGCGCGTAGTGCTGGAACACAAACCCGACGTTGCGATCACGCACGTCGTGGCCGGAGACGTCTTCACCGTGGAACACGATGCTGCCGGTATCCGGGGTTTCGAGACCGGCGATGATGCGCAGCAAGGTGGTCTTGCCGCAGCCGGAGGGCCCCAGCAACGCCACCAGCTCGCCACTCTGGATGTCCAGGTTGATGCTGTTCAGGGCCTTGAAGGCGTTGAAGTTCTTGCTGACATTACGGACTTCGATGGACATGGATTATTCCTCAGCCGCAGCTGCGCGCAGGCGGTTGATACGGTTCTCGCTCCACTGCTTGAGCAGCAGGATGAAGAGCGCCAGGATCAGCAACAGACTCGCCACCGCAAACGCGGCGACGTGGTTGTATTCGTTGTAGAGAATCTCGACGTGCAGCGGCAACGTGTTGGTCACGCCGCGAATGTGGCCGGACACCACCGACACCGCGCCGAACTCACCCATCGCCCGCGCGGTACACAGCACCACGCCGTAGATCAGGCCCCATTTGATATTCGGCACGGTGACATGCCAGAACATCTGCCAGCCATTGGCGCCAAGCAGCCGCGCGGCTTCTTCTTCCTGGGTGCCTTGTTCCTGCATCAGCGGGATCAGTTCCCGGGCCACGAACGGCACGGTGACGAAGATGGTCGCCAGCACGATGCCCGGCAAGGCGAACACGATCTGGATGTCATGCGCCTGCAGCCACGGGCCAAAGAAGCCCTGGGCGCCGAACATCAGCACATAGACCAGGCCCGCGATCACCGGCGACACCGAGAACGGCAGGTCGATCAGCGTCACCAGGATGCTCTTGCCACGGAACGAGTACTTGCTCACGCACCATGCGGCGCTGACGCCGAACACCACGTTGAGCGGCACCGAGATCAGCACGGCGACCACCGTGAGCTTGAGCGCCGACAGCGCATCGGGCTCGAGGATCGCGGTGAAGAACGCGCCGAGGCCATTCTTCAAGCCCTGGGACACCACGATAAACAGCGGCAGCACCAGGAACAGGAAGAACACCAGCCAGCCCAGGCTGATCAGGATGCGCCGCGACAGCGCACTGCCACGCCGGGCAGCGTTGGCCGAGGACGCAGCGGAGATAGACGATTGGGACATGTTCCGCGCCTCCTTATGGGTGTTCGATGCGCCGCTGCAGCAAATTGATCAGCAGCAGCAACACGAAGGAAACCACCAGCATCAGCACACCGATGGAGGTGGCGCCGTGGTAGTCGTACTGGTCGAGCTTGACCATGATCAGCAGCGGCAGGATCTCGGTCTTCATCGGCATGTTGCCGGCGATGAAGATCACCGAACCGTACTCACCGACGCCACGGGCAAACGCCAGGGCGAAGCCGGTCAGCCAGGCAGGCAGCAACGCGGGCACGAGGATGTAGCGGAACACCTGCAACGGCTTGGCGCCCAGGCAGGCGGCGGCTTCTTCGATTTCCCGGGGGATATCGGCGAGGACCGGCTGCACCGTGCGGACCACGAACGGCAACGTGACGAAGGTCAGCGCCAGGGTGATGCCCAAGGGGCTGTAGGCGATCTTGAAGCCCAGGTCGGCGGCGAACTGGCCGACCAGGCCGGTCGGGGTGTACAGCGCGGTCAGCGCGATACCGGCGACAGCGGTGGGCAGGGCGAACGGCAGGTCGATCATCGCATCGATGATCTTGCGCCCGGGGAAGGTGTAGCGCACCAGCACCCAGGCCAGCAGCGTGCCGATCAGGCCATTGATCAGCGCCGCGTACAGCGCGGTGCTGAAGCTCAACTTCAATGCCGCCAGCACACGCGGTGCGGTGATGATGTTCCAGAACTGATCCCAGGTAAGTTGAGCGGCGTGTACAAACATCGCCGCGAGGGGGATGAGTACGATCAGGCTGAGGTACACCACGGTGTAGCCCAGCGTCAGCCCGAAGCCGGGTATGACGGGGGAAATACGACGCGACATAAAAGTCCTTGGTTAGCAGGTCTGACACACAAAACCCGCAGGTGAATGCGTGCTCTGTAGGAGCGGGCTTGCCCGCGAAAAACGTCAACGATAACGCGCACATTCTGGGTGCACGCGGTGCCTGGACCTTCTTCGCAAGCAAGCTCGCTCCTACAGAGGGCGGTGTTTTTATTGCGCCGAGTAGATCTGGTCGAACACGCCACCGTCGTTAAAGAATTTCGGCTGCGCAGTTTTCCAGCCGCCGAAGTCTTTGTCGATAGTCACCAAATCCAGCTTCGGGAACTGCTGGGCGTATTTGGCGGCGATTTTCTCATCGCGTGGGCGGTAGAAGTTCTTCGCCGCAATCTCCTGGCCAGCCGGGCTGTACAGGTGCTTGAGGTACTCGGTAGCGATCTCGGTGTTGCCCTTTTTCTCGGCGTTCTTGTCGACCACGGCCACAGGCGGCTCGGCGAGGATCGACAGGGACGGTACGACGATGTCGAACTTGTCGGCGCCGCCGTTTTCTTTCAATGCCAGGAACGCCTCGTTTTCCCAGGCCAGCAACACGTCACCCTGACCGTTGTTGACGAAGGTGATGGTCGAACCGCGCGCCCCGGTGTCGAGGACCGGTACGTGCTTGAACAGCTCTTTGACGTATTCCTGCGCCTTGGCTTCGCTGCCACCGGCTTTCAGGCCATAGGCCCAGGCGGCGAGGAAGTTCCAGCGCGCACCGCCGGAGGTTTTCGGGTTCGGGGTAATGACCGACACGTCTTTCTTGATCAGGTCGCCCCAGTCCTTGATGCCTTTGGGGTTGCCCTTGCGCACCAGGAACACGATGGTCGAGGTGTACGGGGTGCTCGCATCCGGCAGGCGGGTCTGCCAGTTTTCCGGCAGGGTCTTGCCCAACTTGGCGATTTCGTCGATATCACCGGCCAGGGCCAGGGTCACGACGTCGGCACGCAGGCCGTCGATCACCGCACGGCCCTGTTTGCCCGAGCCGCCGTGGGATTGCTGGATCTTGACGCTATCGCCGGGGTGGGACTGTTTCCAGTAGCTGGTGAACTCAGCGTTATAGTCCTGGTACAGCTCACGGGTCGGGTCATACGAGACGTTGAGCAACTCGTAGTCCTTGGCAACGGCAGACCCGGCAAACACGGCGCTGGCCAAGGCAGCCAGGGCGTAACGGCGAATCGACGACATAGAAAGCTCCTGAAATTCCGGGGTGTTGGCTGACGACTGCAGGAGCGAGCTGGCTCGCGAAAAACGTCAACGATAACGCTGCGCATCAGGTGCAACGCGTTGCCTTCAAGCTTTTCGCGAGCAAGCTCGCGCCTACAGGGGCATTTTTTATAGTGATGGGTCTATCGCCGCTCTTGCTCAGGCCGGTTTGTTACCCGGGTTCTGCAGGCGGAATTTTTCTTTGCGTTCGATCTGTACCACTTGAGCGTTGTGTACAGTGATTTCCACCGCGCCAAAGCGCAGATCGCGCAACGCGCTCTGGATCTCACGCAAAATGGCTGCTTCGTCCTGGCCGTCGACGCTACGTAGAGATGCGCTCATGGTCTCGCTCCTGAAATGAAAAGTGCCGCGCAGTGGCGGCACTGCTTGCGGCGTGAGGGCGATAGTAGATAAGCGCGGATATTCTTAAAAATACTATTTAAGAATGTTTATATAACCAGAAAGAATTTTCTGGCCAGACGTAGGGTTACGACGGCGTTTTGTGGCCAAGTGCCAAAATCGAGCCTGGCGAATATCCAATTGTGGGAGGGGGCTTGCTCCCTCCCACAGTTGACTGCATTTCAACTCTGGATGGCGGGTGCCCGGTCCCAGTCGATTTCACACGCCGGCATCGGGCGGCCAAACCAATAGCCCTGGCCCATGTCGCAGTTTTGCTCCAGCAGGAACCGCGCCTGTTCCACCTGTTCGATCCCTTCGGCGTGTACCTGCATGCCCATGCTTTTCGCCAGGGCGATCACCACGCGCACGATGGCGGCGTCGTCTTCATCCCACGGCACCCCGGCGACAAAGCCCTGGTCGATCTTGAGCTTCTGCACCGGCAGGCGCTTGAGGCGCAGCAGCGACGAATAGCCGGTGCCAAAGTCATCAATGGCCAGACGCAGGCCCAGCTCGCGCAGGCGGTGCAGTTGTTCCAGGGCCACTTCGGGGTCTTCCATCACCGCGCTTTCGGTGACTTCCAGCTCCAGGTAAGCCGGGTCCAGGCCAGTGTCGTGCAGCACCTTGGCGACTTGCTCATACAACTCGCGTCGCGCAAACAAGCGACTGGACACGTTGATCGCGATAAACCTCAACGGCACGCCGTCCTCCAGCCACTGGCACATCTGGGCGCAAGCCTCGTGCATGACCCAGGCGTCGATATCGGCAATCAACCCGGTGCGTTCGGCGATGGGGATGAACTCGACCGGCGGCACCAGGCCGCGCTCCGGGTGTTGCCAGCGCACCAGGGCTTCGACGCCGATCAGGCGGCTGGTGTGCAGGTCGTGAACCGGTTGGTAGTAGACACGCAGCTCCTGCTGGTCGAGGGCGCGGCGCAGTTCGCCGGCAATTTCCACGCGGTTCTGCGCGTGGGCAGTCAACTCTTCGGTGTACAACGCGTAGCCTTCACGGCCGACGCTCTTGGCCTTGAACAACGCGGAATCGGCGTTACGCAACAACTGCTGGGCACTCAGCGCGTCGCTGGGAAACAGGCTGATGCCAACGCTCGCACTGATAAACAATTGGTGGCCGTCGAAATTGAACGGGAGTTTCATCGCATCGAGCATGCGTTGCGCGAGCGCGGCAGCCTGCACCACCTGTGGACAGTTTTCCGCCAACACCGCGAATTCGTCCCCGCCCAGCCGCGCCAGCGTCACGCCGGTGCCGAACTGGCTTCTCAGGCGTTCACCGACCAATTTGAGCAACTGGTCGCCGACGTTATGGCCCAGGCTGTCGTTGATGATCTTGAAGTGGTCCAGGTCGAGCAGCAGCAACGCACAGCCGCGTTTATGCACTTGCGCCGAAGCCAGGGCCTGCTCGGCGCGGTCGGTGAACAGCAGGCGGTTGGGCAGGTCGGTCAGCGGGTCGTGGTGCGCGAGGTGCGCCAGTTCGTGCTCGGAATCCTTGATGGCGCTGATATCGGAAAACACCGCGACGTAATGGCTGACATGGCCGAGGTCGTCGTGAATCACCCGGATGGTTTGCCACTGTGGATAAATCTCGCCGCTTTTGCGCCGGTTCCAGATTTCCCCGCTCCACTCGCCGGTTTGTTCCAGGGCCAGGAACATCTGCTGGTAAAAACTCGACGAATGGCGGCCTGACTTGAACAAGCTGGGTTGCTCGCCCATGACATCTTCGCGCCGATAGCCGGTGATCGCCATAAAGGCCCGGTTCACATGGACGATCTGCCCCTTGGCATCGGTGACCAGCACCCCTTCACGGGTGCAATCGAACACGGCAGCGGCCTGGCGCAGGCGCTCACGACTCTCTTTGAGCGGTTGCTGCAATTCGTTGACGCGCGCAAAGCGCGCGCACATCAGGTAAATCACCAGGGCGCTGAGGGCCACCCACACATAGCCGCGCAGCTGCAGCCACTGATTTAACTCAACCGGGTCATCGAGGAACTTGATCAATACCCGGTGAGTAAGCACAACCCACAGCAGCGAAACCAGCAGATATACCAACCCCGCACGCCGGGCACCTCGGTATGAGAACAACATATGGCCAGTAATCCTTACTAAAAAGCTAGATTCGCCCTACAAAGGTTACGGATTATAGAATAAGAAACATCCCGTCACTCCTATCTGAAAGGTCGGCTGGTTTTCTCTGTGAGCTTAGTGATAATGCGTGAGCTGTTTTTTTCTTTTTCTGAGGGCCATACAGCCTATGTGGTACAACGGTTTTCTTGACCTGTCAGCCTGGCAACTGGTGGCAGTCACCCTGTTGATGACCCACGTGACCATTATTGGGGTCACCGTCTATCTGCACCGCTATTCAGCCCATCGCTCCCTGGAGCTCAATGCCGGCCTGAAACACTTCTTCCGCTTCTGGCTGTGGCTGACCACGGCGCAGAACACCCGCGAGTGGACCGCCATCCACCGTAAGCATCACGCCAAATGCGAAACCGTCGACGACCCGCACAGCCCCGTCATTAAAGGCCTGTCTACCGTATTGCGCAAAGGTGCCGAACTCTATCGCGCCGAAGCGGAGAACCCCGAGACCCTGCGCATCTACGGCAAGAACTGCCCGGACGACTGGATCGAACGCAAACTCTACACGCCCTACCCGCTCTTGGGTGTGGCAATCATGGGTGTGATCGACCTTCTGCTGTTCGGCACCATCGGCATCACCATCTGGGCGATCCAGATGATGTGGATTCCATTCTGGGCCGCCGGTGTGATCAACGGCCTCGGCCACGCCGTGGGCTATCGCAACTTCGAATGCCGGGACGCGGCGACCAACCTGGTGCCGTGGGGCATCATCGTGGGCGGCGAAGAGCTGCACAACAACCACCACACCTACCCCAACTCCGCCAAGCTGTCGGTAAAGAAATGGGAGTTCGACCTCGGCTGGGCGTGGATCAAGCTGTTCAGCCTGCTGCGCCTGGCCAAGGTGCAGCGCGTCGCGCCGATCGCCCACCGTGTCGAAGGCAAGGGCCACCTGGACATGGACACCGCCATGGCGATCCTCAACAACCGTTTCCAGATCATGGCCCAGTACCGCAAGCTGGTGATCGGCCCGCTGGTCAAGCAGGAACTGGAGAAGGTCGATCACTCGGTGCGCCACCAGTTTCACCGTGCCAAGCGCCTGCTGTCGCGGGAAACCAGCCTGCTGGATGACCGCCACCACCTGCGTATCCAGAGCATGCTGGAACACAGCCAGGCCCTGAAAGTGATCTACGAAAAGCGTCTGGCCCTGCAGCAGATCTGGCTCAAGACCAGCTCCAACGGCCACGATATGCTGGCCGCGATCAAGGAATGGGTGCATGAGGCCGAGGCCAGCGGCATCCAGTCCCTGCGCGATTTTGCCCACCAATTGAAGACCTACTCGTTGCGCCCTGCAACGGTGTGAACACGCGGAGGGGAAGGCTTGCCTTCCCCTTTGATCGCTTTTTTGACGCCATTCTCCAGACACCCATAAATCCGTCACAATCGCCCCCAATGACGGAACTTAGACGCAATTCGCCCCTCTCAAACAACACTTCGCCATCATGGTGGCCCCTTGTTGTGACCGCTGCTGAACCCTGCGGCGCGCCCAGAGAGAGTTGTGCCGATGGTCCAAGAAAAAACGCACCTGCCCGATCCCCCCACCGCTGAACCCCCACGCCCCGCAGCCGCAGCAACCTTGCTGGCGTTGATGCACGCCCAGGGCGAGGTCGAGCGGCTGAGTGAGCGTGAGCAACTACTCAGTTCCCTGCTGGTCAGCGTGAATGCGGTGCTATGGGCCATCGACTGGGCGTCGCGACGCGTGCTGTATGTGAGCCCGGCGTATGAGCGGGTATTCGGCCGTTCCGCCGGCATGCTGCTGGCCGACCACCGGGAATGGCGCAACAGCATTCACCCCGAAGACCTCGACTACGCCGAGCACAGCCTGGCCCGCGTACTCGAACAAGGCGCCGTGGAAGACCGCGAGTACCGCATCATCACGGCCGGCGGGCAGATTCGCTGGCTCAGCGACAAGTGCTACATCAACCAGCAGGCCGAACCGGGCGAGCCGTTGATCGTGGTCGGCATGGCCGAGGACATCACCGACAAGAAACAGTTGGAGCTGGAACTGCACCGCCTGGCCACCACCGACGTGCTGACCCAGAGCAGCAACCGCCGACACTTTTTCGAATGCGCCAACCAGGCCTTCGACAGCGCCCGCGCCCAGGCTGCGCCGCTGGCATTCCTGCTGCTGGACATCGATGACTTCAAGGACGTCAACGACACCTACGGCCACTTGGAGGGCGATCAGGTGTTGCGGCGCATTGCCGAGAGCGGTCGTGGCGTACTGCGCCGTGGCGACCTGTTCGGGCGCATTGGCGGCGAAGAGTTCGCCGCCGTGCTGCCCGGTTGCGCGCCGGAGATGGCGCTGCAGGTCGCTGAGCGGCTTGGCAAGGAAATCCAGGCGTTGAGCTTCAGCTATGAAGGCCACGCGTTCACCGTGACGGTCAGCCAAGGCCTGGCCAGCCTCAACGAGCAAGACTCGACCCTGAACAACCTGTTCGCCCGCGCGGATGGCGCCATGTACGAAGCCAAGCGCCTGGGCAAAAACCGCGTGGTTGCTGGCTAGAGGATCAACACAGAGCAAATGTGGGAGGGAACCTGCCCCCTCCCACATCTGAATTTCATAGCCTTTAGGCCTTGCGCAACCTCATCAGCTCCGACAGCCCCATTTTCAGCAAGCGCGCGGTCTTGCTCCTGGCCAGCGCTTCCAGCCCTTCATGCTCGGTCAACCGCGCCATCTGCGCCGCCAGGTTCATCACCAGCGCCTCCCGCGAATACACCCCGCCTTCCAGGGAGTAGATCGCCGCGATCAACTGACGCAGTTCCAGCGGCAAGCGCCAACGCGTGCGCAACGCCGAACCGTAGGCGGCACCCAAAGCGTGCAGCGACTCGCCAATCGCTTCGTCATCCAGCGCCCCGCCACCCTGGCGCCAGTCTTCCAGGCAGCGCAACAACGCCAGGTCGCCGAGCCGATGCAGGATGCCCGCGCTGTAACAGCGCTCGTGGTCCAGCTCCAGCATGCGCGCCAGGCGGCGGGCGTAGTCGGCGGTGTCCTGGGACAACTGCCAGTGACGCTCGGCATACGCCACCAGGCCTGGATCACCCAATACCACGTTGTGCTTGAGCGCCAGGCCGAGTATCAGGTTCATGCTTTGCCCGGCCTGCAGCTTGTGCAACGCCGCCGACAGGGTCTGCACCGGCGTGCCGTGATGGCCGGCGCTGTTGGCGGCGGCGATCAGCACGGCGGTGATCTGCGGGTCCATACACACGCGGTCTTCCAGGCACTTGAGGTCCAGGCCCTCCGGCCCGAGGCTGTCTTGCACGGCGGCCTTCACATCGACCCACAGCGGCGCGCCATCGCAGGCGTCGCGGCGGCGCTCGAGGAACACCGGCAAGGTCATGCCCGGCGCCAGTCGCGGCACTTCGCAGTACACGCTTTCGCCTTCGTTGAGCAGCAGGTCTTGCAGGCGCTGGGTCAGGCCGTCCATGTTCAGCGGCTTGGTCAGATACGCCGTGGGCGCCAAGGGCAAGGCCTCACGCACGCTGGCGCTGTCATTGCGACTGCTCAAGAGGATGAACGGCAACGCGGGCGAGCGACGCTGCTGACGCACATTGCGCAACAGGCTCAGGCCATCGACGCCCGGCAGTTCCCAATCCGCCACGATCAGGTCGTAGGCTTTGTCGCGCAGCAGCGTAGCCGCTTGCCGGCCATCGCCACACATATCCAGCCGTGCGTCGCAACGCACATTCAACAACACCTGCTTGAGCAGGTCCCGCGACCAAGGGTCTGCCTCAGCAATCAACACCCGGGGTACAGCGGGTAAATCCACAGCACTCATCCTGCACGCTCCATCTGCAATGCCTGCACCTTAGACAATGCGGCGGCCTACGTACAATGAACAACCACTGAATGTGCTGCATCAGGTAAAAAAAAACCCGCCGAAGCGGGTTTTTTCTATCGATCGGTTCAGCCCGGGCTTACAGCTCGGAGAAGCACTCTTCGATGATTGCCAAGCCTTTGTCCAGTTGCTCGTCCGGCGCGGTCAGCGGCACCAGGATGCGCAACACGTTGCCGTAAGGGCCGCAGGACAGCAGGATCAAGCCTTTCTCACGCGCCTTGGCCACTACAGCGGCAACGGCAGCAGCGTTTGGCTTGTGGGTGTCGCCACCTTCGAACAGCTCGATCGCGATCATCGCGCCCAGGGCACGCACATCGCCGATCACCGGGTACTTGGCCTGGATGGCCTTGAGGCCGGAGACCAGACGCTCGCCGACGGCTTTGCAGCGATCCAGCAGGTGCTCTTCTTCGAACACTTCCAGCACGGCCAGGGCCGCGGCGCAAGCGATCGGGCTACCGGCGTAGGTGCCGCCGAGGCCGCCTGGCGCGATGGCGTCCATGTATTCGGCCTTGCCGCACACACCGGCCAACGGGAAACCGCCGGCGATGGATTTGGCGAAGGTGGTCAGGTCGGCAGTCACGCCCATCTGTTCCATGGCGAAGAACGTACCGGTACGGCCGGCACCGGTTTGCACTTCGTCGGCGATCAGCAGGATGCCGTGCTTGTCGCACAGTTCGCGCAGGCGCTTCATGAAAGGTTTAGGCGCGACGTAGAAACCGCCTTCGCCCTGCACCGGCTCGATGATGATGGCAGCGATATCACGCGGCTCGGCATCGTTCTTGAAGATGCGTTCGATGCTGGCAATGGAGTCGTCGACGCTCACGCCATGCAGTTCGTTCGGGTACAGCGCGCGGAAGATGCCGCCTGGCATCAGGCCCATGCCGGCCGAGTAAGGCACGACTTTACCGGTGAGGCCCAAGGTCATCATGGTGCGACCGTGGTACGCGCCGGTGAACGCGATGATGCCGGCACGGCCAGTGGCAGCGCGGGCGATTTTCACGGCGTTCTCAACCGCTTCGGAACCGGTGGTGACCAGCAGGGTTTTCTTGGCGAAATCACCTGGGACCTTGGCGTTGATTTTTTCGCACAGTTCCACGTAAGGCTCGTAGGCCAGTACCTGGAAGCAGGTGTGGGTCAGCTTGTTCAGTTGCTCGGTCACAGCCGCGATGATTTTCGGGTGTACGTGGCCGGTGTTCAGCACGGCGATACCGCCGGCGAAGTCGATGAACTCGCGACCTTCAACGTCGGTCACGGTGGCGTTCTTCGCGGACTCGGCGAAGATCGGGTGAATCTGGCCAACACCGCGCGGTACAGCGGCTTCACGGCGTTTCATCAGGGAAGCGTTGGTCTTGCTCATAAAGTCCTCATTCGCCACTCATCGGGTGGCGTTGTTCAAGGAATACGTGGCGGGGGGCAACTACGGCAGCATGCGATGATCGACTGACACAGCGTTCCCGGCCACTACGAATAACGGTGTAAAACACGCAAAGGGTCAGCGCTCTCGTGCCCTTTGCGTTTGCAGCAATGCCTTGCCGGGCTTAGATGCCCAGGCAGAGGTATTTGATTTCCAGGTAATCCTCGATCCCGTACTTGGAACCTTCACGGCCCAGGCCCGAAGCCTTGATACCGCCGAACGGCGCCACTTCGTTGGAGATCAACCCGGTGTTGACGCCGACCATGCCGTATTCCAGGGCTTCGGCCACACGGAACACACGGCTCAGGTCACGCGCATAGAAGTAGGACGCCAGGCCGAACTCGGTGTCGTTGGACATCGCGATCACTTCGGCTTCGTCCTTGAAACGGAACAGCGGCGCCAGTGGGCCGAAGGTTTCTTCCTTCGCCACAGCGGCATCTTTCGGCACGTTGGTCAGGATGGTCGGCTCGAAGAAGTTACCTTCCATGACCTTGCCGCCCGCCAGCAGCGTGGCGCCTTTGGCCAGCGCGTCCGCAATGTGTTCCTGGACCTTGGCCACGGCTTTGCCGTCGATCAGCGGGCCGGTGGTGGTGCCGTCTTCCAGACCGTTGCCGATCTTGAGCTTGGCCACCGCCACTTTGAGTTTTTCCGCGAACGCATCGTACACCGCGTCTTGAACGTACAGACGGTTGGCGCAGACGCAGGTCTGGCCGTTGTTGCGGTACTTGGAGATGATCGCGCCTTCGACGGCCTTATCCAGGTCAGCGTCGTCAAACACGATGAACGGCGCGTTGCCGCCCAGCTCCAGGGACACTTTCTTGATGTCCTTGGCGCATTCGGCCATCAACTGGCGACCGATTTCGGTCGAGCCGGTGAAGGACAATTTACGCACGATCGGGTTGCTGGTCAGCTCGCTGCCGATATCGCCGGCGCTGCCGGAGACCACGCTGAACACGCCTTTCGGAATGCCGGCACGCTGCGCCAGTTCAGCCAGGGCGAACGCCGAGAACGGCGTTTGCGAGGCAGGCTTGAGCACCATGGTGCAACCGGCGGCCAGGGCCGGGCCGGCTTTACGCGTGATCATCGCGGCGGGGAAGTTCCACGGCGTGATCGCAGCGGTCACGCCGATCGGTTGCTTGATCACGATCAGACGCTTGTCCGGCTGGTGGCCGGGAATCACATCACCGTAGATGCGCTTGGCTTCTTCGGCGAACCACTCGATAAAGGAGGCGGCGTAGACAATTTCGCCCTTGGCTTCGGCCAGCGGCTTGCCCTGTTCCAGGGTCATCAGGCGCGCCAGGTCTTCCTGGTTCTCGATGATCAGCTCGAACCAGCGGCGCAGCTTGTTGGCGCGCTCCTTGGCGGTCAGCGCACGCCAGGCCGGCAGCGCTTTGTCCGCCGCTTCGATGGCGCGGCGGGTTTCAGCGGCGCCCATCTTCGGCACAGTGCCGAGAATCTCGCCCGTGGCGGGGTTGTTGACCTTGATGGTCTGACCGTTGTCCGCATCGACCCAAGCCCCATCGATAAAGGCTTGCTGGCGGAACAACTGGGCATCTTTAAGCTGCATGTCGGCTTTCCTTAACAGCACCGCGCGCGCGCGGAGCGAATTAGAGTTGTTGAAAGGCGCCTTTGGGGGCTGCCGTCAGGGAAATCAGCCCCTGCGTGCAAGCAAGTGGAGAGCGCACGGGAGACAGAGCGTTTGAAATCTCAAACGAATCCTAGGATCAAAGGGGGTACAGGGCAATAGGATGTTCGAAAAAAAGAACGAAAACCGCTTATTTGCCGGTTTTATCAGATCAACGACCTCAAGCCCCGCACCCCACCACCGAGCCACAGCGCCCGACGCAAGGCCCCAACACAGACAATTCCCACCCGCCAGCAGCCAAAAACCAGCATGGACGCCCAAGGTCGACATGGGTATGATGTCGCCCGCACAAGCATCCGTAGCTCAGCTGGATAGAGTACTGCCCTCCGAAGGCAGGGGTCGTGGGTTCGAATCCCGCCGGGTGCACCACATACTCGTTTCTGGCTGTCTCAGACAGTCTACGAAACATCCCAAGAAGCCCGCCTTGTGCGGGCTTTCTTGTTTCTGGCTATCCGTCTCTCTCCAACCCGATAACTTCCCGCAGTGCTTGCCTTGAGATTCCTATGACTGGAGGCATACAGGAAGTGAAGCGCACTGAAATCAAACGCCGCCCATTAGCGAACACTACTCTCGCAAGCCTGGAGCCTTAGCACGCTACCTATCGGGAGCGGGACGGGAACGGCTTGTACTTCAGAGTGAAACCAAACGGGCAAGGCCCGTGTCGCCAAATACTACGCCCCCCCTCATCGCCTTCCTGCTCGCACTGTGCGCGCCTTGGGAAAATGCTCAGGTGGTCGGTGATTGTTCGCCGCACGGTGGAGCAGTTCATCACCCAAAACCGGCCCCCCCTCGGCCAGCGGACAAACCCAACGCACAGCCCTTCGCTTCGGCCTTGCAACAGCGGCCGGAGAGTTGGCCACCGCCTTTGGCGTCACCGGATGGCTGGATGGCACGGCCACGACCGCCGCACGGGCATGTCCGCATGCGTGGCTGGCCGAACGTGGTGCGACTGCGCCAGGTCATCGAGCGATTTGGCGAAAGCCGCTTTACGCGCTGGGAATCTGCCGCCGCCAAGATCGATGAGCATGGCCCACGCACGATTGATCGACTGGGCTTTCGCAAGACAATGGAAGACGGCATGGGCGATGCCCTGCACGCCACCAACACCTACTACGTGCTGCCTGAAGCCTGGAGGGCCGAGATCTTCAAGGGCATGAATATCAGTGCGGTGAACAAGGAGCTGCTGCAACGGGGCGTATTTGAGCCGGGAAGTGACGGCAAGGCGTACAGCTTGATTCGCCTGCCCGGGCTGGGGCCCCGCGCTGCTATGTGGTGAAGACCGTTCCAGGAACGGATGAAAGCGAGGCCAGGGCCGCCTGACGGCATGCCTGCTGATCGAGGTAGCGCCGACTCATTCCCGGCCTCGCCAGCCGTTCAACAACCATCCCTATCAAACGTAATGCCCAGAGAAAATACAGATGAACACTATCCAAGAACTGAAAGACCGCCGCGACAAACTGACCCTCGAAATGGAGAGCACTCAGCGCGATTTAATGCACTTCGAAGAGGCGCTGGAAAGTCCTGAGGTTATCCAACAGGGCCGTCAACGGGCCGTGCAGCATGAAATCAACGATCACAAAAGACGCATCGACTCGCGAGATCTTGAGATCCGCACCCTGAACCAAAAGATTGATCGCCTTGAGGCACTGGCGAACCGCGAAAGCTTGGCTGCGGGCTACATCAGCGCCATGGCGACCTGGAAAGCCGACGAGATGGAGCTCAACGAAAAGCGCAGCAGCATCGAGACCCGGTTGCAGCAGGTCCGCCAGAGCGATCAGGAAGACATGGCAAAGGCTCGACAAGCTGAAACGGACGCAGCCACCGCTTATGCACAGGCTGTCGCCTGGGGCGATGTAGAGGGCGAAAGTCGCTAATGCGGAAGCCCAAAAGGCTGCAAAAAACCTCACGGCCGCGGTTGAGCACCACCGCCGCCAACAACTGCTCGTCACCGCCTTGGAGCAGGAGCCGATGACGATTGATCAGCACATCGCAGAGGCACAAAAAGAACATGCCAAGATCGAGCAGACAGCAGCATATCTGGCGAACACTGTGCTGGAAGAACAGTGGAACGAGACCGCGAAAGCCCTGCTGGAAACCGGCGGTAAGTTGTGGGCTGCACGCAACTTGATAAATCGAGACCCGGTTGCATTGATGAAACTAGATATCCCTGAACAGGGCGAGCGCTTTGGAAGCTGGACCTGGAAAGAACTCGAAGATCGATCACGTCAACACAGTTTGCTTGACCTATTAGCGGCCTAACTCAAACCGTCCCCGAAGCAACTTGCGAAAAACAAGGTGTTTCGGGGATTGAGCTTTAAGTTGGCGTGAGCACTCATAGAGCCAATCCAAATGTGCGCTCGAGCCTCGCCTAATCTGCCTTGATCACAGGAGCGCATATCACATTGCCTACTCGCTTGCCTGATGACGGTTGCGTATCAACCCATAACCTTCACCACAAAACCAATCTGAGTCTCGCAGCCCCTCATACAGCGCTGTTTTCCAAGAATTCGGGTCCCGCGCTTGACATGATCGGAACTGAACGTCCAAATGCTGACGAACGCCTACCGAGCCGGAAGTAGCACCTATGCCTTCGAGCCCATAAGACATGTCGGCTAGCTCACTAGCCGCCTGGGCGACATATAGCTCCGCGAGGCCCAGCACGGCGAAGTGGTTTCTGACCCGCGCTGTGAGCACCTCATTCCAAGCTCTTGCGGTGCGAACCTCAAATAACACAGTAGGAGGCGTAGAAGGCCGGATATCCGCAATCAGCCATCGCTCATTGCCGAGGTCATCGAAGTATGGGTGCAGAGTCTGATCCTCCGCCCTTGCAGGAACGGTGGCCAGCTTTCGCTTGTTGCAGTCAGAGCAGGCAGGAATCAGGTTGGCAGGCGTAAGATTAAGCGCAGGAAAACGAGACTGGGGGAGATAGTGATCAACTGTTGCTACGACTCGCTGCCCGCATAGCGGGCAAAGGCCGAACTCAGGAGCCATTCTAATACGGTCATAGAGCGCCCTTGATGGCGACCCCTGACGTGCAAAATGGCTTTTGTAGATGACGCCCATGAGTGCGGCATCAATTGCTGGGGTCACACATAGGCTTGGGAGTATCCGGTAAAGCAGGCCGGGCGGCCCAAGCTCCAAATATTCGGCTTCGCACCTCTGAATCGTCGGTAAAGCCTCAGTGAGAGCTTGGGCCCGTTCAGGAATGGTAATGCCCGCAACACAGGCGTGAACCGTATCAGCTGCATGCATACCGGGTGGTCGAAGTCTTTTCATCAGTCGCCCCTACCTGCGACCAAGCTCCGTGCAAGCGCTTGCGCCTCTACACCCAGCTGCCGCCCAAAGTGATGATCAACGCCTGCGTAGGTCATGCCGGGCCGTCGAGCAACAGCAGCTACCAGCTTATGGAAGCCAGAGTGGGTAACTTCCAGGCCGAACACCTCCCGAGTCAGCACCCCTGCGCTTTCCCCGAACGTTTCAATAGAAGGCCGCTCAACGGCAGATTGGGTGCGCGTTCTGCGCAGCATCCAAACGCAGCTTCGAGGGATCTCCTGTAATACTACAGGTGAGTGAGTCGAAAGCAGAGCAACGCCATTTCTTGCTACTAACAGATCGGCGACAGTGCGTATGAATGCTGACAGCAAAGGCGGATGCAGATGCCCCTCAGGCTCGTCTAAAACAACCAGAGTTCGCTCATCCACCAACTCGACAAGCCTCGTGGTCGTGAGCAGCACGATTGCATGACCAGAGCTTAACAAACCGAAAAAGCGGGTTGCTCGCTCTTTCCATTCAATCCCGCCTTCGATCAGTTGCTCAACGCCTGTTTCGCCAAAGAGAGGATCCGTAGATAGCGTTGCAACCGCGGTGAGCCAGCGCGAACGACGAGGCTCGGCCTGGCAGCGTTCAAGGCTTGAAACGAAGTCCTGCGCCAAATCAGCTGCGCTCTTAAGCACATCGAAAACATTCCCTTGATCGTCTTTTCTCTGAGACCGCAGCCCTACAAAAGTCGCCGGCGTTCGCTGGAAAGCTAACGATGGCAGCTCGAACGAGTCGAAGGCGCTAAAGGATACAGAGACCAAACCAGAGAAGGTCCACTCCTCTTGATTCTCGCCGAGGCGCTGCAAATTACCTCTAGGTGCACCTGGGATATCCCGCTCCAAGAGCGTGTTGATGATGCTTTGGATGCATCGTGTTTTACCAACGCCATTGCGCCCCACTAGGACGTGCAGATTCGTTGGAGGTACAGCTTCCGGAATGACCTGAAATTCCATTACAGCCGGTGGCGGAGGCAGTAGCCCGTCCGCCTCCACAGGTGATGGAGGGAAGGTGTATTGGAATTCAAACCGGGTCAAAGCCGGGTTCCCATGCGACAGTCGATTAAAACGGTTTCGAACATTGGGCTCATGGATGGATCTCAAGATCGACTCAGACATGACCAGCTCAGCGAGGTGTCGTTCTAAAATCTCAAGGTTGTAGGCACAGTCGCACAGCGCCTTCAAAACTCTGATACCAAGGCCATCGGGTAAAGATCGAAGCGTCGCGTAGTAGTCTTCATCTTGACCAAGAGAAAAGAACTGACGCTCATCCAGATCGGAAAAAGCGTTCGGGAGCCCCGGCGTCCGGGCGCCGGGAGGAATATCTGCACCGGCAGGGGCGGGCAGCAAGCCTGCCTGGCCTATTTTAACGGACCCCACCCTGTGGCGAATCGAACCATTATCAAAAACGAACAGCGTGAACATAGTCCGAAATTTGAACCAGTCATCCCAATAATCGACGACCAAGTAGGCGCAGTTAGTGCCTTGCTGAGGTAGCTGCTGCCCTGCGCCCAAAAGAGTAAACATCCGTCTTTACCTCAATCATTCCACAGGTCATATCCCGATCCAGCAGCATGGCAATGCCTCAACAAACACAAAACGCCCTCCCGCTGGCCGAGTTCCGCGTAGTGGCTCAGAAACGGTAGGCTACCGCTATGCGAAATCTGCAAGGGTTGGTTTGCTGAAGCTGCATCAAGCCTGTTACCAGTCCATGAACGGCTTTTTGCCACTACTACCATATTAAGCAGTTTTCAGCGAGATTTCTCGACTCCGGAAAAACTGCGGATATTTTCTGAAAAAAATTCCGGCGTACCTTGTAGAGTGGCCAACATTAACTCAGTAACGAATAAATTGATTTGCCGCTACCGACTTGCAAGCGCGACAATCACTGCTCAACCTATGGATAACACAGTCCATCTTTGAGGTAGCGCTATTACCTAACGGCCGATTCTGTTGAAAACAGTTGGATTACCCGAAAGCTCCAGTATTGATAGTTGAAAACAACTCTCTTGGATGCCAATACGTGAAATGCGAGTCAGACCAATTCTTTTTTAGCATGAAAACCATGCCAGATTTTTCAACAGGATCGTCAGCTCTCCACTTGTCGCCATCCTCAGCTTTGGATCGAAAAAGAGCTTATCGGACTATTCCTAGAGTATCGGGCTGCCCCTAGCTTGATCAGATCCCAAAGTTTTGCTCCACTTGATCTTGAAGCAGGGGGTTAGCAAAATCTACGAGCAGCGATCGATTACACATGCTCCTTGTCCCTCCTCTTCGTATTATCCTGCTGACGGGGCTTCAGACTTCATGGCTCCACGGTATACGTAGCTGTTAGTAGGCACGTATTCCTTGCGCTGCATCAGGTTGACAATTTTTACCGTTCCACTGTGCTTGATGTATTTGTAGGTAAAGTAACGCGCAACCTTGTCCTCGTGTGTGGATAAGATTACTTGCTTGTCGCTGAAATCGTTGCGCAGAAGTTCTACCAAAGACGACATGTTGATGTCATCCATTGTCTGCACAGGATCGTCGATGAGGATAGTGGAGAAACTCTTCGCATATACGCGATTTAGGGCCAACGTCAAGGCGATCACAACAGCTGAGATCTGCCCGGAGCTCATTGTGTTCATGATGTCATGATCTGTCTTCCAATCAGACACAAGGCGCACATTCTTCAATACGTCATTGCCTAGAGGATCCTTGATAAATACGCCCTGACCCAACCCTGCTTGATGGCTCTGAAGAATTTTCCCAGAATATATGTAGAATGGAATCTCAATATCAGTAATCAGTTTTTTGCGGTACCGCCCTATTTGACCATTGACAACATCTATCAACTTAGTCGTATCTTCAAGACCTAGTTCGAGCAGTTTCTCTTGCCGCTCCAGCTTAATTAACTGTGCCGCAACTTCAGTAAGAGAACTAAAGTATCGAGCTTTAACAAATCGCTCTTTGTGGTCAAGCACGCTAGGATCAAAGCTGCGAAGCTTTTCATGATCTTGTTCGAAATAGTCAATGTAAGTGCGCTCATAAATTTCTTCGCCGAACAGAACATGATATTCCTCGGGTGAAGGGCCGATGCGTGAACGGATCCGTTCCGACAGCAAATCAGCTTTTTCTGACACATAAGTCTCACCGCCTCTCACCGGAAAATCATGAGCAACAAGATCTTCGTCGGAAATTCTTTCGCTAGCTAACCACTTACGTAGCCGCTCAAGACGCTCTTTGGAGGCCGCAGCCTTTGCGACACGTGACAATTCTGTTTGTGAAGGAGGGTCACGTCGTGAAAGGAAGTCCGCGCAAGCTTTCGAGAGGGGCCGGGTATGAGTATCTTCGAACGATTCCCGTGCGGTCACCAAAATGCGCTCTTTGTCGCCAAGTTCCGTGCGCAACAAGTGGCCATGATCAATAATAGCCTGACTCAGTGCGTCATGGTTCCCGTAGTCATGTCCACAGAGCCCGCACACAGTCTCACTGGATTGGGCCTGGATACAATCATGCATGCCCTTATGATGTTTGAGAAGCTCGGTGTAGATTGAATTAAGACCACTCGACTTGTCTGCGAGCTCAATGACTGACGCTATACTAAAGGTGAACGCTTCAGGGCTTCCGAAGTTCAAAAGCTCGTACAATCGGGCAACATCCAAGTTTTCATATATAAACTTTAGATCACTTCCGCCTAGAACTTCGCTCGACCTCTTGACAAACTGGTAGTGCTTATAGCTCGCTTCTATATCAGGAAGGTTTTGGTATATTCTCGAGTACCCAACATATAACTCAATCAATTCTCGCTCTTGCGCGGCGCGGTGATATCGGCGAGATCGCAGAAAGAAGTCTTTGTAGGCATAAAGTGCGCGAATCTTATCAAGCTCAATTATTGCTTTATTCAGCCTTTGCTCATTGAGCTGCGTAATAGTAGATTTATCCCAAAATGGGGCGTTCTCTTCCTTCAGCCACGGCAAGGCAGAAATATGCTGTTCAGTCTCCCCCTCTGATAAATTGTTAATTTCAGATAGGTTATGAAGACTCTTAATATTATCTATTGTTGATCTAGCATTCCGGCGGGCCACGAACAGCTTTTTCTTTATGTCGGTGAGTTTTTGAAGCTTTTGTTCGGATTCAACGGTATCACCGAAAAGCTTTGACAGCTCCTCTGCACGTTGAGCCTCGGAGTTCGACTTGAGGAATCGAGACGTGTCTTCTTGCTCGATGTAGTGAAACAGACAGAAATCTCGGGAGAAATCTTTGCTATTGAAGTACGTATCGAGCGTGCTGCTATGAACGGCGTGTGGTAGATCATCAATAATTTCTTTAATTTCCCACAGATCAGAGAAATTCCCTATGCGCCTCGCAGCGTTCGTTATATTGGTTTTCAAGCTACGCTGGAAGATACGTCTATTACCGTCCTCCCCGAGAAGTTCAATCGTTATCTCAACATTATTATCGCCATTATGAGCAACGACAACGTCGGACGGGTTCTGCCGGCTCTCAAGCACTAGCAGCCTACGGATGGTGCCGGTCAGTGCTAATTCAATGGCATCAAACACGGACGTCTTACCATATCCATTTGGCCCATCCAATAGCACGAGGCGGCTATCTTCAAAGTTTATTGTGTACGGTTCACCACCGTAGACTTTAAAATTCTTCAGGGTCACTTTGCTCAAGGTGATCATATTTTGTCCCCCCAGATAGACTCCACATGATCCAGAACATTCTCATCTGTCCATTCTGCTTTCAGCATATGGTTAAATATTTCATAGTTATCATCAGAAATAGCTTCATCAATTTTTTCTGATAAATTTTCCAGTTTTTGCTCGCGGGGCTTGTATACAAGAAAAGGTAGTTTTAGGACGACTCTGATAACCAAATCGTAGAGTACGTTTCGCCCCCGCTGATACTTAAAAGCTAAAAAATCCCTTCCGTCATTCGCGTTCAAAACATCGTTAATCATGTCGCCAGTAAATGCCTCCATAGGACGACTTACTAAATAATTATCAAGTTCAGCTAGTTCGCTATCCGAATAGATAATGACATTTTTTTTGAAGTTGTATGGGTCTTCTTCAAGCGCCAAAACGAGCTCCGGATCAAGCTTCTCGGAGTTGATGCAGATAAGCATCGTACAGTTCTTTTCGAAGAATATCTCCACCTTGCCGGACTTCTGAATATCTTCAAAAATCTCCTGAGCCTTCTCGTCGAGAAACTTTCTTAGCGTTTCATTGCTGGTGTCAGTCAGTTCAAGTACAAGAAAGTATTCCTCGCGCTGACTACTGCTACCTCTGTACAAATAAAAATCAGATATTTCGGAATCTACGTCGACATCTACCACAACCAAGCCGTTGCTTACCATTATATTTTTCAGGATTTTAATCATTTCGTAAGTGCATCCTTCGCGTCCTGCAGAGGCATAAGGGTTATTTCTGATAGAGTATCATCTCGCTTAGTGCGAGTTTCCTCCTCAATAGAACGAGGTGGCATCGTACTTTTTTCGATATCGGGGATGAAAGGATATATCTCACTACCACAATAAATCAGATTGCGAACCTCAAATAGCAGTTCGCTCAGGCATGGATTTGAATTCAATTGCCGAATCGTGTGACTGACCCTACCAACCATTGTGATGGTCGTCGGAAGATAGCTCTGGGGTGGAATCGACCTACACTTGTAAGAGAAACGGTAGCGTTCAGCGCCTTGGGATATCATCGCGAAATCAATGCTGTGGAGTATTTTTAGTAGACAATGCCGAATTCCTTCATCGCTGGCACTAAATGCATTATCAAGATTGTTAGCACTGTCGAGCGAAAGCTGGGGGGAAAAATACCTGTATTGCTCCCATAGTTCCGAAGGGCTTAGTAACAGCAGTGTTCTCTGGGCAGCTTTCAAATTGCACGGTTCAACAATCACTGACTGAGGATAATCGGAATCATCCCCGAGATACTCGTCTATAATTCGTGAAAAACGCTCCTTAAAACGGCAGGCGACATAATGTTTACCCACATCTTCGTGATCGAAGTTCAGGGCGGCAATGACTTCCACGAAAGTGATAGGGGCGGGGGCCGCCGTGGTTTTTGCTTTGTGGCGCTGAATAATGTACCCGTCTATTACTCCGAAGAAATAATTAAGTGCCTTTTCGAGCTGTTCTTGTGTAATCGGAATTCCACGGGCATTAAGGGCGATAGAAAGCTGCTTTTTTATCTTGTCATTGATTTTGTCGAGGTCGCAGTATGAGTTGCCGTCGTCATACAGGTAACATTCCAGGCGAGCTAGAGCATCGCTTTCCTGCAAGCTGATGGCGTTAATGACAGCGGCGATTTCCTCGGCATCATAATCTGGAAGCGCAGCCCGTAAGATGGACGATTTTTTTTCTAGTTTTCTGCCACCGCTAGCTGCTTTTTCAATTATCGTGGCACCGATTTTAGGCTCGGCATCACGGTATTCTTTGAGTACGGTATCGAAGTCATTCTTTACAGACTCAAGTAATCCTTTACAGTTTGGTCTGTCATTAATGGTTAACCAGCTATGAATATAGCCGACAACACCCTTTCGCTTATAGAGCTCAATCGTAAGCCCAAATAAGGCGTCGGAATATTCACCGAAGGTACTGGAGTTGTAGGCTTTGACTTGATGGAATGAGATTGGAGAGCCCGCAATGATGATCTCGAAATCTTCATTGGCCTCAAGCATCAGGTGAGTGGTTGAAAAGTCATGATCTATGGACTTCGCATTGATAAGCGTTAGCGCATGATAAAGAGCGATTTTACCCTGGTAATTGAAGCCGCTCCAGGAGGGTGAAGCATCGAAAGCCATCAGATAATCTCCAGCACCAGCACCAAATATAAGCGAGGAGCAGAGACGTCGACTGGCTGAAAAAGCGTCTCCCTACGCGGACATGGATAATAAGAGAAAACTGTGGCCAACTGCTATCTTCCTGTTTCTCTACCCTAAGCCGCGTTCAATCTGTTGTCACGCTTAACTTACGCAGTGTTGTCGCATAGGGATGAGCGAGATTGAGATCTCACATAGTCGCCCTGAATCCTACTAGCCCGAAAAAAGTTAAGTGGGTGCGCGACCGGCTTCTACCTGTCGACAGCGCACTCATGAATGGCAGCTATTGACCGCTAGCTGCCTTTGTAAACGAAGGGCGCTGGTTCGATGAAAGTCTGATGAATCACCGTCGAACGGTCTGGACTTGCCCCTATCAAACCGGACACCAACTCCCCGTTAAATTGATGCTGCTGCCAAGCGCCTAAACTCTCTTGGTGACCGATATTTCAGCGCGCTGTGCGGATGCTGCTCGTTGTAATGCTCGAAGGCAATCGTCAGATTGCGCAGCGCCGTTTCTCGATCCGGTTTGGGCATATGCGCAACGTAATCACGCTTGATCGTCTTCACGAAGCTCTCTGCCATACCGTTGCTCTGGGGGCTTCGCACCGGTGTAGTTACCGGCTGTAAGCCGATCTGGCGAGCAAACAGACGCGTCTGCTCGGCGATATAAGCCGAGCCGTTATCGCTCAGCCACTGCACCGGCGTGCTTGGCAGTTGATCGCCAAAACGCTTCTCCACGCTTTCCAACATCAAGTCTCGGATGTCATCACCGCTGTAGCCTGTTGGGCTGGCGACCCAGCCGATGGCTTCTCGGTCACAGCAGTCCAGAGCAAAAGTTACACTCAACTTCGCACCATCGTCACAGCGGAACTCGAAGCCGTCCGAGCACCAACGAGTGTCGCTGGTTTGAACGGCGATGCGGCCTTCATGCCGGCGTTGCACGCCAGGTTGCTTGATGCGTCGTTCCAGCAACAGATTGTGGTCGCGCATGACGCGATAGACCCGCTTTACGTTGATCGGTGGCCGCGACCGGGTTTCACGTTCGCGGCGTAACAAGCCCCAAACGCGGCGGTAGCCATAGCTTGGTAGCTCGCTGACTTGCTGCTTGATCTCAGCGACCAATTCCGTATCGTTCACGAGCCGACGTCGCCGTACTTTGGGCGATACCGATTGCTTGATTCGAACCGTTAGTTGCGAGCGCGACACACCGAGACATTTGCTGACCAGTTTCACTGGTCGTCCCCCGGCAACAAGGGTGAGTGCGCAATCCATTTTCGCGACCGGGCGATCTCCACGGCCTCTTTGAGGATTTCGGCTTCCATCGTTTTCTTGCCCAGCATCCGTTGCAGTTCACGGATCTGCTTGAGCGCATCGCTCAGCTCGGAGGCCGGCACCACGGCTTCGCCAGCACTGACCGCCGACAGGCTGCCGTCCTGATACGGCTTGCGCCACAGGAATAACTGGTTGGCATTGATGCCGTTGCGCCGAGCGACGACCGACACACTTTGCCCTGGCTCAAGGCTCTCGCGAACCATGGCCAGTTTTTGCTCCGGGCTCCAGCGGCGTCGCCGCTCCTGACCCAAAAGCTCACCACTCTTATCGTTGCTGTTAGTCATAAACATAACCGTTTGCCTATCCCTTATCGTAAGGGGGAAACGGTGTCCCGTCTTTCATGGGGCTCGTTCACGCACACAGCAATACCCAGTAAATACGGCACTTTTCCTGCTCAGTTCAAACGACGCCGGGTGCACCACATACTAGTTTCTGGCTGTCTCAGACAGTCTACGAACCCCCCCAAGAAGCCCACCCCGTGCGGGCTTTCTTATTTCTGGCAATCCATCTCTCTCCAACCCGATAACTTCCCACAATGCATGCCTTGAGACTCCTATAACTGGAGGCATACAGAAAGCCGCCCCTTAGCAAACACCACGCTCGCCGGCCTGGAACCTGACCACGCTACCTATCGCGAGCAAGACGGGAACGGCCTCTACTTCACGGTCTTAGCTGGGTCTCGGCAGCCAACACGCAGCTGCGCTGATGAGCCTGATCCAGTCGGCCAAGCTCAATGGGCATGATCCATCTGGTTATCTCAAGGATGTACTAACCAGCGCGCCAGTAAGATCCCCGGGTTGTTGCCGCATAACGGGTTACCGTTACGCAACCTGTAATGCCCATTCGGTTACCGCGCAACTCGCATGAAAGTCCTTGTGCATGACGGCTTCGGGAGCTGGCTCCCCCCGCAGATTGAAGCAAGGCAAGCTCCACCGGCCAGGCGTTCGCCAACCACATCGCCTTTCGACGACATCCTTAAAGTTTCCGGCTTTGAGTCGATAGCCTGTTGAACATATCAACAACCGTTGGAAAACAGGAATCTTGTATGCACCTTAGAAATCTCAACGTAGCGCCACGCGCTGCCCTGTTTTTCGCGTTGATTATTGCGTTGGTTTTTGTGCTCGGCGCATTCGCAGTCGTGCAAATGGGCAAGCTGAGGGACTCCGAAAAAGACGTCGAACTCAATTGGATGGCTAGCATCCGACAAACGGAGCTGATGAACAGTACAGCCCTTCGCTTGAGGCTCGAAACACAGCGTGGCCTTGCTGACCCTCAGTCGATACAAAAGACGATTGATAGCTTCGCCAGCTACCGTAAGGCGTTCAACGATGCGGTGGCGAATTATGAGCCTCTGATAGCGAGTGATAAGGAGCGTTCGTTTTATACACCGGTAAAAAACAGCGCCGATGCCTACTCCAAACTAATGGATAGTCTTGAACCGTTGATGAGGCAGGGTGACGTAGCGGCGGCGGTCAGCCTGGTGAAGACCGGCATCCGCCCTCTGACGAACACGATGGAAATGCAGATCAAAGACTTGACCAACTTTAACAACGACGGCGCGGCGCAGGCTGGGCAAAACGCAACCGATCTTTATAACAATGGGTTGTGGTTGGTTGTCGGCCTTATTGCTGCCGTTGTCGCCCTGACAGTTGGTTTGGCATTGCTGTTGACGAAAAGTATTACCTCTCCGATTAAAGATGCCCTGTCTGTCGCGGAGCGTATCGCGGCCAGCGACCTCTCCAAAGAGGTATTGGTCAGCGGGACTGATGAAGCTGGACGACTGTTGAAAGCCCTCGCGCAGATGCAGACAAATCTGCGAACTACAATTATGCAGATATCCGATTCGTCCACCCAACTGGCCTCTGCGTCAGAAGAGATGACAGCGGTCACTGAGGAGTCGAGTCGGAGTCTTGTCGCCCAAAATGACGAGGTCAATCAGGCTGCCACAGCGGTCACAGAAATGAGCGCAGCTGTTGATGAGGTCGCTCGTAACGCGGAGTCGGCTTCCGAAGAGTCAAAGCGTACCCAGGGCTATACCGAAATAGGTTTGGAGCGAGTGGCTCAGACATTGAAGTCCATTCAAAAGCTGAACGGGAACGTTGAGAACACGAGTGAACAGATTCAGGGGTTGTCAGATCGTGCCCAGAGCATCACTAAAGTTGTCGAGGTGATTCGGGCCATTGCAGAACAAACCAACCTGCTGGCTTTGAACGCGGCTATCGAGGCAGCACGCGCAGGCGAGCAAGGCCGTGGGTTTGCGGTAGTTGCTGACGAAGTAAGGGCGTTGGCCCATCGCACTCAGGTGTCGACACAAGAAATCGAGCAGATGATTGCTGCCATCCAGAACGATTCTGATCTCGCCGTGAAGGCGATGAATACGAGCAGAGACCTAGCGACCGAATCACTTGGTGTCGCCCAAGAGGCCAGTACCTCGCTGGATCAAATAGCCACCGCCATTGTTCAGATCAATGAGCGTAACCTCATGATCGCCACGGCGTCTGAAGAGCAGTCGCATGTTGCGCGTGAGGTTGATCGTAATCTGGTCAGTATTCGCGAGCTGGCAACTCAGAGTGCTGCGGGTGCCAGCCAGACGGCCAGTGCAAGCGGTGAGATGTCAAAACTGGCGGTCAACCTGAATCAGTTGGTTAACCGATTCGCGGTGTGAAAAAGGCGCCGAGCGAAATTCATGCTTGGGGCATATCACGCCTCGATAGATGACTTGACCAAACGCGTGCTGATGTCGGCACGCCTGTCTGGCAGATGTGCTGATGCAGCGCTTACCCACAAGCCCAGGCCGGACGGGTGATCGGTGGCGACTCGCTACTCGTCGGCAAATTCCGGCAATACGGCATGAGAGGCCGTCGATAGATTCCATCAGCCGCACGCCACCCTTGCCACTCACAACGAAGTGGCAAGGGTGACGCACTGCTCATCGCCCGCTTCAGACCCGAGCAGGCGACACAATGATTTTCACGTTGTGCTCCTTATTCTTGACCAACTCCTCAAAGCCCTGCCCCACGATCTGTTCCAACTGAATGCGCCCCGTCACCAGCGGCGTAATGTCCAGCCGTCCATCGGCGATAAACGCGATCACGTCAGCGAACTCGCCGTTGTAGGCCAGCGCGCCCATTACCTGTTTTTCCGTCGCCACCAACTCGAAAAAGTTGAACTCGCTGGGCTCCTCGAAGATCCCCACCAGGACGCACTTGCCGGCCTTGCGGATCAGGTCGATTGCGAGCTTGGCCGTGTGTTTGTTACCGATGCATTCGAAGCTGACATCCGCGCCGAGCCCGCCCGTGAGGCGGCGGACTTCGGCCAGGGCGTCGCACTCATTCGGATCGAGCACATGGGTCGCGCCCACTTCCCGGGCCTTGGTCTTGCGGGCGCCGGACATTTCCAGCGCGATCACCTGCGCCGCACCGGCCGCCTTGGCGCACATGATGGTACACAGGCCGATGGTGCCGGCACCGACCACCACTACGTTTTGCCCGAGCAGGCTTCCGGCTTTTTTCACTGCGTGCATGCCCACCGCCAGCGGCTCGATCAGTGCCCCGGCTTCAGCGGGAAAATTCGCCGGCAATTTGTACAGCAGGTTGGCGGGCACGTTGACCAGTTCGGCGAAGGCACCATTGTTCATCAGCCCGGTGAAGGCCAGGTTTTCGCAGATGTTGTACATCCCGTGGGTGCAGTAGTAGCACGTGCCGCAATGCTGGCACGCATCGGCCGCCACCGGCTCGCCGACGCTGAAGCCCTTTACGCCGGCGCCGAGTTCGACGATCTCGCCACAAAACTCATGCCCGAGGATGCACTGCCCCTTTATCCCGGTCAGCGGGTGCGGGGCGTCGACCGGTATGAACACCGGCCCGGCCACGTACTCATGCAAATCGGACCCGCAGATTCCGCACCACTGCACGCGGATCTGCACCCAACCGGCCGGCGGCGAAATGGGCAGCGGGACGTCTTCGACGCGGATATCGTGACGGCCGTGCCAGACAGCGGCGCGCATGCTGCGTTGCGGATTGATCGAAAGGGTCATAGCGAAATCTCCTTGGAACGATTGGCCCTGGCGCCCCGCAAGAGTCCGCCAGGAGGGGCGTCAGCGCGGTAGCACAAGGTCCAGAACCAGTCGATTGAGCTGTTGCGGCATGCGACTCATGACGCCGCCACGGGCAGAACCGGGAAAGGGAGTTGGGCAGGACATCGGGCACCTGTTTTTATTATTGGGTCACCAGTCGGGCTGGTTACCAGAGCCAGAGCAAGGCCGGTGCCAGATCCGCAAAAGCACCTGAACAGGCCTTGCTTAGAGCGGTCCGCTGGAAACCCAGGGGCGGCCGCGATCGCGCTCGAATGAGACGCGCCATGTCAGACCACACCTGGTGGCGATGAGACGGCGAGACGTTGCGTCTCACCGCCCGCCCCGCGTTCAGCGCTTGCGCAACACCTCCAGGCGCGCCGGCAAGTCCTCCTGGGGAAAGCGCGCGTGCAACGCTAGCAGCTTCTCATCCGCCGCTTGGCTGTCCCCGGCCGCCCGCAGGTTGACGATTTCCTGCAAGCCCTCTTCCAATGAAGGCAGTGCAACCGGTGCGCGCTTGCTGAGCCTGGCCGGCGATTGATCCGACAACGCACCGGCAATTTCGGCTTGGACCGGCGCGCTTTCGGCTCTGGGCGCGACGGCCATCCGGGCCATCGGCGCGGGGGCCGGGCGGGCGCTTTCTTGGTGGAGCGCGGAGAACGTCGCCGGGGAGATGTCGGGTTGAGGCACGGGCGAGCGCATGACCACGCCGATCATCAGCGCTAACCCTGCGACGGTGGCGAACGCCATCTGCCAGCGCGGGCGTTGGCAGGCGTGCAGCCAGCGTTGCCAGCGGCTGGGTTGCGGCGCTGGGGTTTCGCGGCGGGCGGTGGCGAGGATGAAGGCATCGAGGGACGCCGATGGCTCGCCGCGGCTGTGTTGACGCACGTGCTGGATGAGCAGGTCGTCGGGGTCGGGGGTGTATCGGGAGTCGGTCATGCGGGTATCTCCTCGGCCAGCAGGCGGCGCAGTTTCTGCTGGGCGTAACGCAGGCGGCTTTTCACGGTTTCCAGCGGGGCGCCGGTGAGGGCGGCGATCTGCGGCACGTCGAGGTCGCCATGCAGGCGCAGCAGGAAGACTTCGCGCTGGTCTTCGGGCAAGTCTTGCAACGCGGCGTCGAGACGCGCCTGGTCGCGGCTCAGGCTCAGATGCTGCTCGGGGCCGGCGCTGGTGTCGGGCTGGGCGTGCAGTTGTTCATCGTAACTGTCGTGCAACGGGTTGTGGATGCCGTGCTTGCGCCAATAGTCGATCAGGCGGTTGCGGGCGATCTGGAACAGCCAGGTACGAAAACTCGCCCGGCCTTGTGGCTGGGTGGCGCTGCGGATCAGGCTGAGCCAGGTCTCCTGATAAATTTCCTCGGCCAGTTCGGCCTTGTTGCTCAGGGACACCAGGAAGCGGTAGAGACCTTGGCGGTGCCGCGCGTATAAGGCTTCGAACGCGGCGCCGTCACCGCTTCGGTAGCGAGCCAGCAGCGATTCGTCGCTGGGTGAATCATCTGGAGCGGGCATGTCGGTGGCGAACTCCTTTCTGGTCGTTGTGTTCACGATCAAGGTTTGAGGCTTTGCGCCACTTCCACCAGTTGCACGAATTCATTGCGCAAGCCGAACGGGTCATCGCCCCGGGCAGAGCGGGCGAGTGCGGCGGTGTCCTGCAAACTCATGCTGCCAGTGTAGCGGCCATCGCCCTTGAGTTGCTGGGCGAAGGCGGCCACGGCGGCGCAGAAGCGCAGGTCGTCGCTGGCCTTGGCCGCGGCGTTGCTCACCGGCCGCTCGATCAAGCGGCTCGCACCACCGGCCGCAGGCTTGTAGCGCACGCGCAACATGGCCAACTCATCGGAAGCGCCCGACACCGCAGGCGCAGAGGCATAGCGCAGCGGCTCCAGCCAGCCCTGCTGGCCCTTCGGTACAATTTCGTACAGCGCGGTCAGCGTGTGCCCGGCGCCGATCTCTCCCGCGTCGACCTTGTCGTTGTTGAAGTCCTCACGCTTCAACGCGCGGTTTTCATAACCCAACAAGCGGTATTCGCTGACCTGAGCCGGGTTGAATTCCACCTGCACCTTCACATCCCGCGCCACCACCGCCAGGGTCGAGCTGAGTTGGTCTACCAGCACCTTGCGCGCTTCGCGCAGGGTGTCGATGTAGGCGTAGTTGCCGTCGCCCGCGTCGGCCAGCTGCTCCATCAGGTGTTCGTTGTAGTTATCCACACCGAAGCCGAGGGTGGTCAGCGACACACCGCTTTTACGTTGTTCCACGGCCATTTGCTTGAGGCTGTCGAAATCGCTGACGCCGACATTGAAGTCGCCATCGGTGGCCAGCAGGATGCGATTGATGCCCTGCTCGATAAAGCCTTCGCGGGCCATCTGGTAGGCCAGTTCGATACCTGAAGCACCGGCGGTGGCGCCGCCCGCGCTGAGCTGGTCGATGGCGTTGCGCAGCTTCACTTTGTCGCGCCCGGAGGTCGGAGGGAGCACCACGCGCGACTCGCCGGCGTAGACCACCAGCGACACGCGGTCTTGCTCGCGCAATTGATCCACCAGCAATTTCAGGGTGCTTTTCACCAGCGGCAAGCCTTCGCGGCGGTCCATGGAGCCGGACACATCGACCAGAAACACCAGGTTGGCCGGCGCCAGCTGCGCTACGGCGCGGTCGGAGGCCTTGATGCCGATGCGCAGCAGTTGGGTGCGCGGGTTCCACGGGGTGGCCGCCAGTTCGGTGGTCACGCCAAACGGCGAACCGTCGGTGGGCAAGGCGTAGTGATAGGGGAAGTAGTTGAGCATTTCCTCCAGTCGCACAGCGCCCTCGGGTGGTAGACGGCCTTGGTTGAGGAAACGTCTCACGTTGGCGTAGCTGCCGGTGTCGACGTCGATGCTGAAGGTCGAGACCGGCGTTTCGGCGACCCGATGCACCGGGTTGTCCGGCAGGTTGGCGTACTGCTCGCGGGGTTCGCTTTGGTAATCCAGGGTTGCCGACTCCTGCATCCGCATCGGTGCAGGCATCGCCTGGCGCTTGACCAACGCGCCCTGGACCGGCGCGCTGTGCAGCTCGGCGACGGGCTCAGCCGGTTTGGCTAAATCTGGGGACGAAGACAGCCCACAACCGGCCAGCGCCACCAGCAAGGTAACCGCAAAGCCCTGGGCAGCAGGACGCAGGAAAAGCAGAGGATGGGACATGGACTGAACCTCGTGAATGAATGATCCGTTCACAAGGTCAGACGCAAGGTGCGGGGTGTTCGGGTTAAACCCTGGACTAGATAACACCTCGATCAGTGTGGGAGGGGGCTTGCCCCCGATTGCCAACTGTCAGCCACTGCATCGGGTGACTGACCCACCGCCATCGGGAGCAAGCTCCCTCCCACATTTGATCTTCGGTGGTGCCAGAATCGAGACGGTTAACTCGGCCCGGTGCACTGCCCCACCTGAATCCTGGTTTAGATAACACCTCCCACATTTGATCTTCGGTGGTGCCAGAATCGAGACGATTAACTCAGCCCGGCGCGCTGCCCCGCCTGAATCCTGGTTTAGATAACACCTCAATCAGTGTGGGAGGGGGCTTGCCCCCGATGACCAAGCGTCAGCCACTGCATCGGGTGACTGACCCACCGCCATCGGGAGCAAGCTCCCTCCCACCT
>NZ_QBUF01000014.1:0-78191 GCF_003058185.1 Pseudomonas sp. GV105 | reverse complement strand
TTAACTCAGCCCGGCGCGCTGCCCCGCCTGAATCCTGGTTTAGATAACACCTCGGTCAGTGTGGGAGGGGGCTTGCCCCCGATGACCAAGCGTCAGCCACTGCATCGGGTGACTGACCCACCGCCATCGGGAGCAAGCTCCCTCCCACATTTGATCTTCGGTGGTGCCAGAATCGAGACGATTAACTCAGCCCGGCGCGCTGCCCCGCCTGAATCCTGGTTTAGATAACACCTCCCACCTTTGACCTTCGCTGAGATCAGTCCGTACCGTATTTCGGGTTGCGCGGACCGTACAGCAGCCCGGTGCGCTGCCCTGCCGAGAGCAGGCGCGCACTGGTGATGCCCGCGATCGGATGCGCTGCGTCGGTGGAGCTGTTGATCACCTGCTTGACCGCCGCGGTGATCAACATGCCCACCAAGCCGCCGCCGTTGTTATTGTTGCCTTCCTCACTGGACGCACGCGCCGAGCCGGTCCACAGGGTGGTGCCGGTGCGCAGGTCCACCAGTTTGGCCGAGGCGGTCACCGCGGTGTTGCTGGAGATCAGCATGTACTGGGTGCCGTACTCGCTGACGGTGATGTACAGCGCTGCATCCGCACCGAAGATGTCATGCAGCTTGGCCGGCGGCACGCCCTGAATATCGTTGGCGGTGGTCAGGCCGTTCTGGCGGAAGGTTTCGTCCACCAGGGCAATCGGCAACACGTAGTAGCCGGCTTCGGCCAACGGGTAGGTCACCTGCGAAACCATGCTGTAGGACGCCTGCACTTCCGGCGATTCATTGATCGGCGGCAGCACCAGGATCGACTTCGGCCGCGCCTGTTTGTATGCCGTGTAATCAATCGTCTTCGGTGCCGCGCAACCGCCGAGCAAGGCCAGGGCCAGCAAGGCGCCGGTGAGTTTCAATAGGCTCATTTGGTGGCGACTCCAGTCTTGGCGTTTTTCAGCAGAAAGTCCATGTACGCAGCGGATTCGGGGAACAGCGCCTTCTCGGTGCGGAACTCCTGCACCATCTGGTCATCCTTACCCATGCTCAGGTACAGCATGCCCAGGTGGGCGTGGTAACCCGGCGGTGCTTTGCGGCCACTGGCGTTGATCTTCTGCAGATCGCGCTCCAGGGCCTCGACCTGCGCTTCCTTGGGCTCGCCCTTGAAGTACTCGTAAACCTGCGGCTGGTAGCTTTCCCATTGATACAGGGGTTGAGGCGCCGTCTGGCACCCGGCGACCGTCGCGATTGCTGTCAGCATCAGCGCCAACTTCACTGCCTTGCTCATCCGTGTACTACTCCTTGAGAGGTTGCCAATCAGTTGCGCGGGTTCCAGGCGCCGGCGTTGATGCCGTCGACCAGGCGGTTGATCGCTTCACGCATGGCCAGGTCGAGCACCTTGCCATTGAGGGTGGAGTCGTAGCTGGCGGTGCCGCCGAAGCCGATCACTTCACGGTTGGACAGCGCGTACTCACCGGCACCCTGGGTGGAATACACCACTTCGGAAGTGCTGATGTTGACGATATTCAACGCGACTTTGGCGTAGGCCACTTGCGTCTTGCCACGGCCGAGGATGCCGAACAACTGGCGGTCGCCGGTTTCTTTGCGGCCGAACTCGGTCACATCGCCGGTCACCACGTAATCAGCGCCTTTGAGCTTCTGCACGGTGCCTTTGATCGCGGCTTCCTGGGAAATTTCGCCCATGTTGTCGCGGTCCAGCACGCTGAAGCGGTTGGTCTGCTGCAGGTGGGTGATCAGGATGGTCTTGGCCTGGCCGCCGAGACGGTCGACGCCGTCGGAGAAGATGCCGCGCATGTAGCTGGAGCGGTTATCGAACTTGCCCACGGCAATCGGCACGCGCACGCCGGAATAGGCGACGTGGGCGCTGGCGACTTGTTCCACCGGCATCGCGCGGTTGCTCTCCGTGGCGCAACCGGCCACGGTCAGCAGCGCTGCGACGGCAACGCCGGACAGCAGGATTTGGGACAGTGTTTTCACATGTTGCTCCTAAAGTGAGGAAATCAGCAGCGCTCGGTGTAGCGAGAAACCGGGCACGAGGCGATACCCACCCCTTCGAGGTCGAAGGCGTCGGGCCAAGGGCGGCAGTTTCAGGGAGGGAGGCAGGCTGGCCTGCGCAAAGGCAAGAACTCGCGCGTAACTGACTTCATCCCTGAACATGTCGTGTCGCAACGGCTGCGACATTTTACGGGGTTGAGAGGGGTTCTCAAGGTGTTTCGTCGGAGCGCGTGCGGTGACGCACATTCCTCAAGTTTTCGGCCCGTCAGTCGAGACAGTGGCCTGGCTCATTTATTAATAGGGATATTGCGTGTTGAAAAACCTCTTCCGAGCAGCGACCCTGATCGCCGCCCTGTCGATGACCGGTTGTGTGTCCTACACCGTCACCGGCCCCATTGGCGCCCCGCTCCACCCTGCCGCCGTCACCAGCCCGCGCAGCGCACAAGTCGCCGATGTGACGGTGAGCGTCGCCGACGTCAACGACGCCAACAAGACCGCGATCAGCCGCTCGCTGACCGCTCAGCTCAATCAGTACGTGAGTACTGCGGGCTACTTCAAGCAGGTCACCGAATACCCCGTGCGCCTGGGCGAGCAGGACGTGTCGCTCAAGTTCAACATGACCTCCCTCAAGGGCCACCGTGGCATACACCCAGGCTATGTCCCCGGCGCCTTGCTGACGCTGACGGTCTGGATCTGGGTCAACGGCCCAATCTACGTCGACACCTTTGACGTGGCCGGCGACCTGGTGATCGTCGATCGCGATGGCAAGGAACTGGCGAGCGCCAAACACGAGGTCAAGTTCGAGCGCAACGTCGGCCTCTACGGTCGCGAATACTGGGCCCCAACCATGGGCGCCAAGCAACTGAACGAACTGGTCGCGCAACTGCTCGACACCGCTACCGCGAAGCTGGCCAAACCGTAATTTCAAGGAGCGACACATGAAAGGATTGATCAAACACAGCCTGGTCCTCGCGGCCATCTTGCTGACAGGTTGCGTGTCTTACTCGCAACACGAACTGCCGCCTGTGCAAACCTGGCCGCCGACCGCCAACGCACCGGCGCAAAAACCCACGGCGTTCGTGCGTACCACCGCGCTCCGCCAGGTCAACAGCGGCCCGGGCAACACTGCAGCCGGCGCTCCGGCGGCGTTGTGGGAAAAGGCCGTGGCGGATTCGTTTCGCCAGTCCAACCGCTTCTCGCGGGTGAGCACCGACAAGGTCGACTCGGACATCTACGCCGACGCCACCCTGTACAACAACGAACAGTTCAACATGGCCTCGGCGATCATCACTGGCGTGACGTTCTTCATCATCCCGTCCACGGCGAAGAACACCTTCACCCTGGAAACCGTGTTCAAGGACAAAGACGGCAAAGAACTCGGGCGCGTGAAAAAGAGTGAGTCGGTACGCACCTGGATGCACCTGGTGCTGATCGTGGGCATCCCGTTCCAGGCGGACACGCGGGAAGTGGTGGAGGCGTTGACGCGCAGCACGCTGGATGAGGCGGTGCAGCGCAAGTTGTTCTGAGGTCAAAAGTCGCTGTGAGGGCAGGCCAGCCCTCACGCTGCTCAGTGAAAAAACACAACGCTCGAAAAGCGACCTGTGGCGCGGGAGCTTGTTCCCTCGCCACAGGTACAGTGTTTGCCCTTGACCCGGCGGCGTTCTGGCTTGGAACGCGTAACGCGCCTTGAGCATTACCCCATCCACTCATGTCATTTGAAAACGCTGCAATCCATGCAACCCGACCGGGTGGGGCGTTTGAGGGCTGCGGGGCTTGAGGGAGTGGCGGGGTGCTATACCTTGCATGGTTTTGGGCAGGGGGCTTATAGTCCGGCCGTCGCCCAACCGGGCGATCGGATTTGGCGATCCGTAAACGAGTGCAAAAGCGTTCTGCGTTTTTTTGCAGGCATTTTGCACCCGCAGAGTCGCTGTTATGGCGGCTGTGCGTGGGAGGCCTTCGGGTCTGCCGGTTACTCGTTTCCGGTTCGCCAACCTGCGTACAGCTGCCACCTAATTCGTTTGGCGACGATTAGGTGGTAGATCTCATACCCTCTAAACGAGACTTCAAATGAATCGATACATGCCCCTAACCGGTCACGATAGCACCGTACCCGCCCTGCTCATCGACACTCAGGCACCCCTCGACGTCCTCCACGACGCCGCCGTGTACCGGATTCGAGCCGTCACCCAACTGCTGGAAAACCTAGCCTTTCGCGAACAGCTCAGCAGCGATGCCGTGGTGCTGCAAGACTTTGCCCATCTACTGGCGATTCCGCTGCGCGATGGGTGTGATTTGTTGGATGTGATCAGCCGCAGGCTCAATGCCGATCCAACCTGAATAAAATCGGGCGGCCTTAGTGCCGCCCCGGTTTGTGCAGATAATCAACTCTAGGCCCCACCATTAAAGAGAAATAGGGGTCAGACCACCATTATAAGACTAAGAAAAAACAGTCTTCGGACGACATACCACTCCTCGGATAACTCTCTTTTTAAAGGACTGAACAATAGTCACGAAAACTCCTTAAATGCAAAATGTGGTCTGCCCCCTATTTCCCGCGTCCTGATAACATGGAGTTGACCTATACGATAAATGGAAAGACCGAAAAAGTTTTCTTTGAAAATGAGGCTCATAAGATTCCGGAGGTTATATAGTGGTTACTCAAGACGTACAGTTAGTGAAACAGATTTTTGAGCTGCTAGATGCAGGTATCGTGGATGGCTACGACTCTTTTTTTTATGAGGTAACAGTAGGTGCGGGTTATATAGAAACTGTTCTTACTGTCGAGAACAAAGGGGTTCGGATGACGGATGCGGAAACGGATTACAATGGCGCAATCCTCTATCGTTTGGTGAAGGAGTTGAGGGAGTGCGCCACCAGACGTGGTGAAAATTGGAGTTCGTTTGTGATGACTTATGCGCGTGGTGGAGAAGTTAAAACCAGGTTCAATGCTTGATTGATAAAAGGTCTTAGATCAAAAAAGATCGGTGAAAGTGGATGAGCAGGGGCGAGGCTATCTGTTTGGCTTCGCTCGGTTACTAGGCGATGAAAGCCAACGTTGTAATTGTCCAGGTGTTGCAAGTTCAGATTGATGTTGAAGAGAAATAGGGGTCAGACCACCATTATAAGACTAAGAAAAAACAGCCTTCGGACGACACACCACTCCTCGGATATTGGGAGCGTCAGCATGTGCTTTTGCACCGTCCCATCAAGATGAAGTTAAAATTCACGACCTAAAATCTCTTGAAAGTCATCGACTAAATCACCAAGCTCTATATCAGGATTAAGTATCACTAGCTGGTCCGCAGTCACATCTAGCGACGCGAATACCTCTTCAAGTACGGTTGCATCGATGCTTTTCTCATAATAGTTCTCAACTAAACTCTTATAAGCTGCAATACCTCCCACAAAAAAACCTAGCAGTGGATACTCTTTCAGCCCATCCGGCGACGCACACCACGATGGCTGCTTGACACCTCGCCAAAAAAACAGACTAGCATTATCCGTAGAGAACGCTGGCTCAACTTTAAATTGCTGAAACGCCTCGGGCATAGCATTCAAACATTCAGACACATTAGGCAAAGGAGAACCACATATAACTTTCCCTGCAACACCTGCATCGGTAAAGTGCAAAAAATACTCAGCCCCGGATCCGTCCCTCATTGAGGCCATCATTTCTTTCCCCGCTCCATCCCAATTACAGTTGAATGAGAAGTATCTATACTCCCACTCGGGCATAATTATGGCATCCAACAACGCTAACCCCTGAGCCACATGTTTAACACGATCAACTGCAGGCAGTTCATTTATATTTAGAATCGAATTATTCATCTAGTAGCACCTATTTGTCAGATTTGGCTCTATTCTCTTGTCGAGATAGAATCTGAAGATTTGAGCTGCAATTTGTACCATCACAATTTTTTGGCTTTACATGGTCAAACTGCCACTCGTTAGGATCTGGAGTTACGCCGCGCTGGCTTTTTTGTGGTTTGACTAACACAGTACCACTGGCATCGGATTTGACTACACCGTCGTTGGCTGCTTTATTCAACTCCAAGAGAAATAGGGGTCAGACCACCATTATAAGACTAAGAAAAAACAGCCTTCGGACGACACACCATTCCTCGGATAACTCTCTTTTTAAAGAACAGAACAATAGCCACGAAAGCGCCTTAAATGCAAAACGTGGTCTGACCCCTATTTCCTCGCTGGGGCTTGAAACGCTGAGCTGCAAGACGCCTGGCATGGCCGTCAAAGAGTTATGGGTGTATCTGCTGGCGCACAATTTGATTCGGATGGTAATGGCCCAATCAGCGCTCTTGGCGGATTGTTTACCGCGACAACTGAGCTTCAAACATAGCCTTCAGTTGTGCCTCGCGTTGAGGCAGTACGGGACGGGTAAGCAAGGCGACGAGGTGTTGAAATTGCTCCAGCTGATTGCCCGAAAACGTGTTGGAAATCGGCCGAGTAGGATAGAGCCCCGTGCTGTAAAACGAAGGCCAAAACCTTACCCCAAGCTGATGCAGGCACGAGGAGCGGCAAGGGCCGAGGTACGCAAGAATGGGCATCCGAAGAAGGTTAAGTAAGTGCCATTCTGGTCTGACCCCTATTTCCACTAGTATATATAGCAATTTTCATCACTGCGTCCCTCGGGCCGCCACGCTCTAATGATACCCTCCTCGGAAACCAACACAGAGTAATGGCAATCCCTGATCCACGTAATGTAAATCCGTTTATTTTTTCCTTCAGCAACAACACGATCAAACACGCGATTTTTATTCACCGGGGACCATAGCGACCCGCCACAATCTCGTTGACAAATGGAGTGATTATGCGAATCCAATGTTGTTCCCACCCAAGCATCCTTACTGTTCTTCCATCCAGAGTAAGAAGGTGCACACCCTGTGATTAAAAAGGCGAATAATACAAAGAGACTAATTCTGCGCACGTTTTTTCTCCGCTTCGATTTGAGGCCGATATTTGTCATAGATCGCACCATAGTTAACAAATAGCGCCGGGGGCATACTTCCAATATTTTCAAGAAACGACATTTCATCTCCCTTGTACGTTTCCAAATCACTCATCCATGTGTCATGCAAGGTCGCGAAAGAATTAAATCCAGGAACTTGATTTAACCCATTACTAATTGGAGTGCCATGACAAATAGAAAATATGCCACAGCCTTCGGTTAGATTGAGACCGATATTTTTACCATCTCTGTCTACCCCGTTGTAGACTTCACGAGGAACAAATCCATCAGGTAACACCTCGTATTCAGGCCCCTTCACTCTGTCGACTCCCGGTCGTGTATCCGGACCGCGCCCAGCGGAATATTGATAAATTTCAGTCAACGCTCCAGTGCCCGCGATCGTCAGCCAAGAGCTTTTATCTTTGCCGCTCAGCACGCCTTTCAACGCCGTATTCGCGGTATAGGCTTTAACCCGCTCCGCGTAACTCACCGTTTTATAGTTGCCCTCAGACGTCAACTCTCTGCCCCAACCGTCGGTGAAGGCTGCGTCAAAGCCGGCGATTACCGCACCCGTGGCATACCCTTTCAGAGCGTCTTGGCTCGTCACGTCCTTAAGCACCAGGCCAATGTTGCCTTTGTTGTTGATAGTGCTCGCCGCTGCGGTACCCGCCATGGAAGAAAGCGCGGGAGAAATAGGGGTCAGACCACCATTATAAGACTAAGAAAAAACAGCCTTCGGACGACATACCACTCCTCGGATAACTCTCTTTTTAAAGGACTGAACAATAGTCACAAAAACTCCATAAATGCAAAACGTGGTCTGACCCCTATTTCCCCTTCCCTTACTGAACTGCCACCTTGCACCAATTAAACAACTATAACATCACCAGAATCCAGATAAATCGAATAGGATTCATAGTCACCGCTACAGTCAGCCTCGATTACAATCCTATCGCCAGAACTGAATGATACCTGCAATGTAGCAGTCTCGACTTCCTCGACCAAAACGACATCTTTCAACAAAAAATCTAACAAGGGTGCACTGGTAGATGAATCCGTGAATTCTCGTCTCCCCGAAACATCACCAACTTGATACGTCAATCCTGCTTCAACACAGAAGGAAACCTTATATGGAGGAACGCCGGGTGCAATTTGTGGGCGTGAAAAGTCCAGCCTTGTGACGCGCACACCAAAACAAACCATTTCCAAGTAACACCCGGAAAGCAGCAGAAAATCAAAATCGTCTGGCAATGTGTACATATGTCCCTCTAATTAAGTCCATAGCCTTTCAACGACGAACAGGCGGTAAAGAGTCTGGTGGAAGCGGAACATGTGTATCTCCCTGCCCGATACCCGGTTTACCTGTCGACGGATTCATCGGTTGCTTGCCGGAGTTCTGCCAACGCCAGTATCCGTCCTCATATCCTGGAACAGGTGATGAGCCAGGCGGCATAACTCTAATGTGCTCCCCTTTCGCGGGATCAGTACCAGCCGGAAAGTAGATTTCACCACCATTTCGCCCTGGTCGACTGACCCACCCTGACGGAATTACCGGTGCCTGTGGAGGGTTTGATATTTCCTCTACAGTTTGTGGAGTCTTCGCCCCACCTTTTGCACCAACTCAAATTTTCCCTTTGAGGTGATTTCGCCACGGTACTAGCAAACCGTCCAGCAGGACTCGATCAATAACACCGTCCTCAATAGCGCCAACATAAGTAGTATCTAACTGAAACTCAAAGGAAAGACTTTCATTTTCAGATAGTTTTTTTACGGCACCTACCAGCGCCTCTACGTCATCTAGGTTTTTTGAGTCCATCTCAATAGGAAGTAGGTTTGGCGGCAAAGCCGAATAAATTTCCAAAATCCCACCTACTACTTCCGTACCACTCTCGTCTATCTCGTCAATAAAGCTTGGCGGAGTAACGCTCCATATTCTTGACGCAGCAACCTCATTCACAAGCTGCTGCACATTAGATCTAATAGACTGGTCCAAATCCTGAGCCACGTAAAAAATTAACTTTTGCTTCGCAAGCTCTAGCGGTATGGAATGCATTACTCAGCTCCTTTTTTCGGAGGGTATGCCGGGAGAGCTGACCCTGGACCGCCCGGATTATATCTAAATCCTCCTGGCATATGCGCGTCCAAATGCCGTGTATCAGGCAGTGGCACAGTAAGTGGCGAACCCTGGACATGGAGAAATAGGGGTCAGACCACCATTATAAGACTAAGAAAAAACAGCCTTCGGACGACATACCACTCCTCGGAGAACTCTCTTTTTAAAGGACTGAACAATAGTCACAAAAACTCCATAAATGCAAAACGTGGTCTGACCCCTATTTCCCCAACCGAAATCTTGCGATCAACTAAAACTTCACCATCCACACCATCGAATTTAACCAACCTTATTGATCCATCCGGCATTGTTCTTTCTAGCGCAGGAGCTTGGCCAGATTGGGTTGCAGGATTGGAGCGAGCACCGGTTGCTGAGTCATTGTAATCACGGGCACGCGAACTCATACCTGCATTCTCATCAACCCACTTGACCTTAGTTGACGCAAGATCATCTACCTTTCCAGCAGCGCCACCAGTAGCTTTTGCACCGAATAGAGAGACTAAAATTAAATTTTGGTCGCACCAAACATTATAGGATCAAAACCTTCAGGCCAAACTGTCCCTTCATTATATATAGCACCAGAAAAAGAAGCGTTTTCTATTCTTTTAACGTCAAAATTAACATCGCATAAATTAGCTCTTACGAAACTAGCGCCAAAAACATCCGCATTTTTCAGACCAGACGATGAAAGATCGGCCTCGGTAAAGTCAGCCCCAACTGCTATAACACTTGAAAGATCCGCCCGTTTCATCTGTACGCCAACCAGTGTCGCATTCATAAGAGCGGCACCATGCATTACCGCCCCATTCAATATAGAGTGATTAAAAGATGCATTTCTCAAATTCGAATTTGTAAAATTTGCTCCAGAAACATCAAAATTATCAAAAATTGCACGATGAAGCTCCAACCCACTAAATATAGAATTAGCTAGACTATCCAAAGGCAAGTCCATAGTCTCACCTGTCTCAAAGTAAATAGTTATCATCTATTCCCCCAATCTACCGGATCAATTTTTACATCTGATACAGGTTTGGTTTGTCCAGCTTTGCTCGGTGACAATGTTCCTGGAGCCACCTCTGGACTTCGCCCTAATATTTTCGCAGCGATATAACGATGATTCCCATCAACAATTATATTTCCATCCATTTTAATTGGAGGAGCGACATCACCCTTAAGAAGACGATCAACGTATCTCTGAACCGCAGGTAATGAAACAAAATTTTGACCGCTAATAGCAGGATCACCTTGTAATGCTTTTTGAATGATCTCTGGCGTTACATCGGACCCTTTAGAAACCAAAGGTCCCTGAACTGTCGCTTTTGCACCCTGCGGTACATCAGGACCCACAGCTTCACCCTGACTACCCTTCCCTTTCCCTGCTCCAGAGCGCGAGGGTAATGTTACTCCAACTCCAGCCTTGATAGCCTCCGCCCCGAGCTTAACCAACACCCCACCGCCAGCAGAGCTGATATCTGCAGCAATTTTGCTGGAAGCGTCTAGGTTGCTCCCTATCACAAAACCTACAGCAGAAGCAGCACCACCCTGTCCCTGGGACCTAAGTTTACCTACCAGATCGACGAGTTTCTGATCATCGTTCGCCAACGAGATAGCAATACCCCTGCAGCGTTGCGGATCGCGCGCGCAGAGCGCATCCAATTCGTCATTTCTCTGCTGATCAAGGGCCGCATACCGCTCCCTAACCGCCCTTTTCTCTTGTTCCGTACTTTTGCTGTCAACCTCCCGAAGCATCTCCTCGACTTCTTTGTGGTAAAGGTAGTTAAACGTCGTCGCCTTCTGAGCAATCTGAGAGCCTTTCTCTAAATCACCATCAACCGCCGCCGCTGCTAACAACCCAGTCAGTTGTGAAAGCATCAAAGTGATGTCTTTATTGCCTTGGGCGGCCCAAGTTAATTGATTGATGAGCGCTTCATTCAACCCAGCCGCCGCAGCCCCGGTTTTGAAATCACTGCCGGTCGCTTCCGCCAGCAATCCGCCCATCAATGCATGAGCAATGATCTTTTGAGGGCTTCCATTCGGGAAGGTGACGTAGTCACCCACCCAATTAAAACCGGTAGCCATCGCAACGTTGCCAGCCTCTCCCAGCAAGGCAGCATTGAAATTGTCGCCGAAACTTCCGCCCTGGATGGCCGTAGAAATCCCGCTAGAGATTACCGCCCGACCTCCAGTGCGCAGGGCGATATCACCCGCTGACGTCCAGGTGAAAATATCTTTGGAGGAGTTAGTAACCGCCAAGGTTGAGCCCGCACTCGGGTTAACACCTTGGACGGTGCTAGTACTTGCACCTGCTTTGTCGGCACCAGCGAACCAATTAGAGAAATAGGGGTCAGACCACCATTATAAGACTAAGAAAAAACAGCCTTCGGACGACATACCACTCCTCGGAGAACTCTCTTTTTAAAGGACTGAACAATAGTCACAAAAACTCCATAAATGCAAAACGTGGTCTGACCCCTATTTCCCCTCTCCGTGGCAAACGAAGCACCACGAGTAACACCTTCAGTTCGAGCAGGGACTTCCTGTGTGTAATACCGAATTCGTCCATCAGGAAGTGTTTTCGTAACAGCCGCGTTCTCCTGTGCTTTCTGCAAGCCTGAAAGCTTTGCCCTCAAAGCAGCTTGAGCGTTAACACTTGCTGCTTCACTAGATATTGCTGCGGTTTCTTTTGCACCAAAGGAAACTCAGACAAACGAAATGTCTAACCTATCGACCCGCCATGAAATCAGCTTCCCCTCAAGGAAACCAAAATCCGCCAGAAAAATCTCATCACAGAAGGTCAACCCACTACAGCACAAGCAGCCATCCCTCAACTCGCCGATAATTCTGTATGAATAGCCTGGACCTTCTCTAAGGACTGAGGGTGTGACATGAGAAATCTCTTGAACAATATACTCACCAAAAACCATGGGCAACAACTCTGCCCGATACACTCGCCCTATCTCAAGCTGATAGGGAAGATAGCTTGCAAAGCAGGTAAGCCGCTGACCACATACAACAATCGAGACTTCCTCTTCTATTTCAGAATTGACGCCATCAACAAGCACTGAATAAATCATGGTACAGGCCTTATAATTTTATCTTTAGGATCACCATTCAACATCTTCCAAAAACTCTTACCACTTTCCACATGGATTGTAGTGATGGCACCATCAGAATTAGTTCCTACAAATCCATACTTCGCATCTCCACGGGACGAATTACCCATGAACTGCACGTAGCCAGTTCGCATTTCGCCCTTGTACAGATACTGAACCTTATCCCCGCCTTGCATAATGTCCTTGCCCACCTGCAAATATTCGGTAGACGACTTTGCCCCAAATTCAGCACCGTGTTTTTCAAAGTGACCAATCAGCTTTTCTTCATCAGCAAAACTAGCCGACCTCACATTTACAGTCGCTTTTGCACCGACTAGCCTTGGTGTTCTTTAAAAAACCTCATGCCTCAGCAACTTAAAGCCACCACCTTGGCTAATCACTTTTTCTATATCAGCTGAACGATTTGTAGCGTTTACATAGAGCAAGATTTTATAGCTAGCGTAGTTCTGCTCTACTGGATCGCCGTCCAAAGGATCAATATTCAATTTTAAAACAAAATTCTCTGAATCACTCCTACCCCACATATAGTAAATACCACCTTGATAAGAGCTATCCCTTTCCTCAAAAATCTCTCCCAGCGCTCTTTCCACATCACTTCTCGCCGACAGAAGACATGATTTTTCCGCACCATAGAGATCATACACAATAGTCATTTCGGTAACACCGCACTCGGAGCACGACTTGCGGCTGTTGCCGCAGAGTCATAGATCATAAAATTAACTTCGCGTCCTGCTTGGGCGCTCATCTTACTCGAAAAATCTTTCAGGCCAAGGGCTTGCAAGTCTCTTGCACTCAACGGCCCCGTACGAGTTCCGCCACTCCTCAAACCTATTCCTAAGGATTGAGCGCGTTGCAAAAGTTCTGGACTTGCCAGCGCAACATCGAAGTCACTCACCCTGCCAACGTCAAATGCCTCCCCAGTTTTAAAACTTTTACCTGTTACGGCACTTCCTTGAAGAATTGGCTCTACATTTTCATAGCCAGCACGTGCCAAACCATCTCGCGTATTTGTGCCAAAGCGAACGAAATCATCTGCACTTGAAAAACCTTTTGGGATTACAACCCCTTTTGCAACCCCTAACTCTGCGCCTTCAACAATTCGCCCAGCAGTCTTAGTCGCGCCTCCCACCCCGCCACCAAACATCATGCCAACCATTTCGGCATGATCACCCTTCATGGTCTGCTGGACGGCGAGACGCGTATCGTCCTGGTTTTTATCCTGGAAACCACGAACGATAGACTGTTCTGCTTTGTTTAGCCCGCCGTTCTGGTCATATTTATCCAGCGCCGCATTGCCCCCCTCCACGTCCAGACGCTGTGCATTACAACTTGTAGGATCATCACACTTCAGCAGTGTAATACCAGTTTTTTTATCACTGATTCCTGCGTACTTAGCAGCCACATCGCTACGGCAGGATGACGGGCTGGCTGCCCCACGGCACCCTTTCAAATCCTTAACCAAATCATCCACTTCATGATGATTCAGATAGTTATATGCGGTGGCATTCTTCGCAATTTCAGCTCCTTTCTGCACGTCACCGTCAGTTGCACCAGCAGCTGCGATTCCGACCAATTGCGAAGCAGCTAACAACAGTGCTGGATCGCCATTTACCACTTTCGCTAGAGCGGTTACCAATGCTTCGTTAGCTCCCGCAGCGAGAGCGCCCGTAGCGAAACTACCCCCGCCAGCCTCACTTAACAGCCCACCGACCAGAGCGTGCAGAGCGATTTTTTGAGGCCCCGAGTCGGACCATTTTTGGCCTTTCGAGTAATCACCTACGGCGTTAAAGGCGACCGCTTGCAACGTGCTCTGCAACTGCGAGCGCAGGGAACTGCCGAGATTGTCTCCAAAACTACCTCCTTGAATAGCAGTGCTTAAACTTGCTTGGGCAACGCCTTGTGCTCCCGAATAGGCGGCAAACTTACCAATGTCAGAGGCGGAACTGAGGTCAAACCCCTTTGTAATGTGATTGACGTTGTCGCCCGTTACACCGAACGCCGGATCAAGCACTCCAGCGGTAAAACCTGCCGCTAGTGCCCCAGTCGCGTACCCCTTCAGGGCTTTGCTTGACGTAATGTCTTGAAAAGTCGCACCGATATTCCCGCCGTTATTGATAAAGCTGACGGTGCTCCCACTGGCAACTGAAGTTAACGCAGCAGTCGCCATGACGTTGCCCCAACCAGCTGCCGCGGTCCCTACAGCCGTACCGGCCGAAACCATTGCAGAACTGCCTGCTGCAGCCATTGCCGTACCAGACCCAGCACTAGCACCCGCTGCAGCGCCCACCGCACCGCTTGCGGCTCCAGCGGTTAAAACTGTCACGACAATGATGATCGCCAGCATGGCTCCTTGGCCTAAGCTGGAATGGCTGTACTTGAACGAATCATGCAGTTCCTGCACCTGCCGCCAATCCACATCCCCACGCTTCTCGGCTTCTTTCAACCAAGCCAACTGCGGATCCGCTTTGATCATCACATCAATCGTCTGGCTAACCGTATTCTGATCGATCTGTTTGATATCAATCTTCAGCCCGTTGACGGCCTTGATCGCCATCTCCCCCTGCGCCATCAACTCACTCTGGCGCAGCGTTTCGTCGGTATTCCCCTTGCCCTTGGCGCTGGTCCACGCCAAGTCACTTTTGCTCTTCTCGTGGCTCTCCTGGTGCAGATCCTTGACCGCCTCGAACGTCACCACGCCGCCACTGGTGATCGCCAGGTCCTTGCCACTGTTGAGCTTGGCCCGCTGATACAACTGATCACCGCCGCTAACTAGCGACAGATCACCACCGGTCTTGATCTCAGTCCCCACATTCGTGACGCGGGTGACTTCATCCCGCTTGGTCTTCTTCGCGCCCCAGCCACCCTTCTCCTTCATGTCATACAAGGTATGCGCGCTGTTCTGCGCCGCCAGCAGGTTCAGCTTATCCCCGCTATACAGATAAGCCTCATTCCCCGCGCTGATCTTGCTCGCCACGATCGTGGTGTCACGCCCCGCCTGGCTGACAAAATCCCCACCCGCCGTCAGCACGCTCGCCACTTGGGTGGTCTGGTCATCCGAGGTTTTGATGCGCTTCTTGCCGTGCTTCTCCTTGCCTTCGACGTTGTGCACATCGCTGACCGACGCCACGTTGAAGTCACGCCCGGCGTCGATGTTGAAGTCTTTGCCGGCGGTGGCATTACTGCCGATGATGTTGACGTCCTGCCCGGCTTTCATGTTGAGGTTGCCGCCCGCCGTGACGCTGGCGGCGAGGTTTTTGACGTCGGTGGTGATGCTGGATTTTTGCCCGCCGTCGCTGAAGGCGTGTTTCACGCTGGTGTCGCTGACGGGCAGGATGCTGATGTCGCGGCCGGCGGTTAAGGTGACGTCGGTGCCACCTGCCAGGGCGCCTCGGGTGATGAGGTCGCGCCCGGCGTTCATGGCCAGGTTTTCGCGGGCGACGATGAGGCTGGTGCCATTGTCAGTGAGGGTGCGCATGCCCGCGCCGTCACGCACCTGGATGGCGGTGTTGTCGTTGGTGATGTCGCCTCTGACCGCCGCCATGCTCACTTGCTTGCCGCGAATTTCGCCGGCCATGGCGTTGCGGATGCTGTCCTGGGCCAGCAGGCTCAGGTTGTTGCCGGCTTCGATCAGGCCGCCGTTGTAGAGACTGCCGCCGGCGGCGGCGGAGAGGTTGTTGCTGGCGCGCAGGGTGCCGACGTTGATCAGGTCGCCGCCAGTGAACAGGTTGAGGTCGCGGCCCTGGATCAGGCTGTTGCCGCGTACGTTGCGCGAGTCGGCCTGGGCCAGGTAGAGCACCGGCACGAGGACGGTCTGGCCGTCGACCACGCGGTTTTCCATCCACACGATGTCGTGGGTCAGGGCGCCGACTTGCTGGCCGGTGAGGGACACGCCGAGGCTCAGGCGCAGGGCGTCCTTGCTGGCCAGGGCGTTGTCCATCAGGTAGCGGAACTGGTCGGCGTCGCTGGTCAGGCCGCCGGCGAGGAAGCGTTGGCCGGTTTGCGCGAGCACCGCGTCGCGGATCAGGCGGCTTTCGTATTGGCCATCACCGAGGCGGCGCCAGGCGTTGTCGCTGGTGAAGCCGAGTTTGCCGAGCATGTAGTCGGAGCTGAAGAAGCCGGTGAGGCTGGCAAATTCCGGGTTGGTTTCGATCAGATAGTGGCTGGTGGGGTCGGCGTTTTTGACGAACAGGCCGTACTCGCCCTTGGGCAACTGGAAGTTGGGCGCGGTGGTGGGGTCGACCGGGGCGAAGGCCACGCCGGTGTAGTCAACGGGTACGAAACCGCCACCCGCTGCAGGGGTAACCACCGGCAGTACGCTGCCAGGCGCCTGGGCGCCGGGGTTGTTGGCGTGTTGGCTCAGGTTGATGTTGATGCCACCGACCGGGACACCGGTCTGGTCATCGCCGAGGGTGCCGGTCAGTTGCGCCAGGGTGTTTTCGTGCAGCGTGCCGTTTTGCGTTTTTCGGGTGACTTTGGAAAGGTCGACCGTACCACCGGCCTGAAGCGTGGCGTCGTACTCATGGCCGGCGTTGGGGGTCCAGGTGGTGACGTCGCTTATGTAGGCGAAAGGAAAGCTATTGGGTGAGCGGTTTTTCAGCTCTTCGAAGCGCGCCTTATCGAAATGCCCAGCCGCCGTGGCCGCATTGAAAGCGGGAACATCGACATATTGCATGCGTTCAAACAAATCGTCGGAAACGCGACCTGGCGTGCTGACGACAATCTTGCGCTGCCCCGTGCGCGTAGCGGCGCCCTGGTTGAGCAAGTCACCGGCGGTGATACTCAGGTCGCCATTGGCAGCCATCAGGCTGTAGCGGTTCTGCACATTGTCGCCTTGCAGCAGCATGTTTTTGCCAGCCACCAGGCGCGCCGCCACCGAATCTTTGGTCGCCGCCTCAAGGTACGTCTCGTAGATGGTGATCAGGCCTTTTTCCCAGTTGTCTTTCTCGCCGCAGTGCTGGCCACAGATCCAACTCAAGCTGCCTGTGGTAAGCGTCTGCCCGAGTTCGAACGCATCTTTGGCGTTTTCGATAAAGCCTGCATTGATACCGATCGAGCCTTCGCTTTCCACGGTGCCGGAGCGGTTGCTGAACAGCACGGCACGCCCGCCATCCTGTGCGGCGAAGCTCAAGTTGCCTTTGCTGTAGACATCGCCATAGAGGTTGCTGAAACCATTGCTGCGCAAGGTCATATCGCCGCCGCTGAACAACAGCGAATCGGCAGCGTTGGTGATGCCATTCACGGCGGTCAGGTTCACCGCGCCCTGGGCGCCCAAGGTGCCACGGTTATTGATCTGCGCCGCCGCGATATCCAGCTGCTGACGAGCGGTGAGGAAACCGAGGCTGTCGAGGGTGCCGGTCAGGCTCAGACGGGTGTCGGTGCCGGCCAGACGGCCGCCGTTCTGGCTCAGGTTATTGGCTGTAACGGTGAGCGTTTGCAGGGCCGATACGCGGCCGCTGTTGGTCATGTCGCCGGCGGTGATGCTCAGGTCACCGTCGCTCAGCAGTTCGCCGCCGTTATCCAGGCTGGCCACGTCGATGACCAGGCCCTTGCCGCTGGCCATGCGGTCACCGGCTTTCAGCGCCAGCGCCTGGCTGCTTTTATAGGTGATGACTTCGTTGAGTTGCACACGGCCCAGACCATCGACCTTGCCGAATGCCCAGTCGGCTGTGCCCATGCCGTTGATGTTGCCCTGGCTGCCGGTGAGGCTGGCGGTGTGGACGCGCATCAGGCCGCTGCCGGCGTGCTGCAATTGGCCGGACTGGTTGTTCAGGCTGGCGGCGTCGAGGCTGAAGCTCTGGCTGCCAAACTCCAGAATGCCATTCTGGTTATTGACTGCGCCGCTGACGTTGATGCTGCTGGTGATCCCTTTCAAGGCGCGCAGTTGACCACCCGCGCCGTTGTCGAGGTTGCCGCCACCGACGGTCAGGCCCTGGTTGGCCTCGATCAGGCCGCCGCGGTTGGTCAGGGTGTCGCGTGACGTGAGGTTGAGCTGATTGCCGCTGAGCTGGCCGCCCGCACTGTTGTCGAGGGTGGCGCCGCTGATGGTCACCTGCTCTTTGCCGAACAGTTTGCCGCCGCGGTTGGCCAGGGCTTCAACAGTCAGTTGCAGATTGCCGATCAGGCTCGCCATCAGGCCGTCGCTGCCGTTGTCGACCGAGTCGGCGGTGACGGTCAGGGTATCGCCCTGCACGGTGCCGCCCTGGTTGTCCAGACTGCCGGTGGTCAATTCGGTGAGGGCGCCGCCGCTGAGGATCAGGCCTTTGCGGTTGCTCAGCTCTTGGCCGCTGTAGTTCAGGCCGAGGTTGCCGGCCAGCAGTTGGCCGTTATCGTTGTTCAGATGCTGCGCGGTGATGTCCAGGCGCTTGCCACGCAGCAGGCCGCCGCTGTTGTTGAGGGTGGTGAGCTGTTTGACCAGCACGCTGCGTTCGCCAGCGTCAATCGCGCCACCGGTGTTGGTCAGCAGGTCGCTGATGTTGAGCGTCACGTCACCGGCATCGCTGATCAACGAGCCTTTACTGCTGTTGTTGAGGGTCCCGGCGGTCACATCGACGGCGTTGCCCAGCACGGTGCCGGCGCGGTTGTCGATGTCACCGGCGGCGAGCAACAGTTGCTTGCCGACGATCACGCCGCTCTGGTTACCCAGGCTCGCGGCATGCAGTTCAATATCGCCCTTGCCTGCCTGCAAACGGCCCTGTGCGTTATTGAGCTGTTGCGCAGTCACGAGGGTAAGCTTGCCGGTGTCGGCGCTCAGCACGCCATTGGCGTTACTGCTGAGGCTGCCGGCGTTGAGGTTCAGATCCGTGCTGGCCTGGGCAAACCCCTGGCTGTTGTTGAAGGCATTGGTGACGTTGAGGGTGAGCGCGCCGGCGTCGGCCTGGATCAGGCCCTTGAGGCTGTTATCCAGGTCAGTGGCGTTCACGGTGGTGGCGCCGGCGACCACTACGCCGTTCTGGTTGTTGAGGCTGCCCGCGTTCACGGTCAGATTGTTGGCGATGATTTGCCCGCCGTTGTTGTTGAGGTCGGCACTGGTGAGCACCAAGCTGCCGCCGGCCATTTCGATGCGGCCCTGGCGGTTATCCAGCGAGGCGCTGTTGAGACTTGCGGCCTGGCCGTCACCAAAACGAATCAGGCCGCCGAGGTTGACGATGGCCGGCGAGTTGAGCGCCAGGCTTTGTTCGCCAAACAGGCGTGCGGTAGCGCCCTGGTTGGTCAGTTTGGCGCTGCTGACGTCGACGGTTTTGGCCTGGATGATCGCACCCTGGTTGGTCAACGCCTGCGCGGCGGTAATCGCCAGGTTGCGGCTGGCCAGAAGGTTGCCGGTGGTGGTGACGGTTTGCGCGTTAATCACCAGGTCGCCGGTGGTATTGCGGGTGTTGTCGGCGGCGACGCCGGCTTCGATGATGCCGGGATTGTTGACCGTGGCCGCATTGATGTCGATGCGTTGGCCGGCGGCCACACTCTTCTGGTTGACCAGGGCCTGGGCGCTGGTCACTTGCACGTTGCCGGCGGCGTAGACCTTGTCGGTGAGGTCGACGTTCTGCGCCGTGACCTTGACGTTACCGGTGGCCTGGGTTTGCGCCATGCTCAAATGGCCATTGGCATCAAGCTGAATATCCCCACCACTCGCCGCCAACGTACCGTCGAGCTTCACACCCACGCCGGCTTCGGTGCCGACCAGTTTGATCGCGCCGGCGTACATGCCGCCCAAGGCGCTGGAGTCGATTGCCAGCTCAGGCTTGGCACTGCCGTCATCGGCGCGTGCGGTGGCGTTCAACGTTTGTGCATCCACGTCATTGCGACCGGCAATCACGGTGAGTTGGCGCGCGTTGATCTGCGCGTTGATCTTGGCCGAGCGGGTGATGATTTCGAAGCGGTCGACGTTGCTCGCGTTCAGGCCCTGGCCGTCGATGGTCACCGCGCCGCCGTCGACCTGGTAGCTTTTCAGTTGACCGGTCGGATCGATGACGGGTTTGCCGGTGGTCAGGGTGGCGTTGGGGGTGTTGATGAAGCCGCAGCCGTTGCAACTGATGCCGTAGGGGTTGGCGACGATGACCTTGGCCGACTGCCCCGCTACTTCGGTGTAGCCACGCAACTGGCTGGGGTTGCCGCCGTTGACTTCGTTGAGGATGACGCTGGCCGCGCCGCCCTTGAGGTTGGGGTTGCCGACGATGTAGCCGCCCAGCTGGGTGTTGGTCACCGCGCCGCTGGCGTTGTTGAGGATCACGCCGTTGGGGCCGACGTTGTAGTCCTTGAACTGGTTGTGCGACAGGCCACTGCCGTTCGGTGTGGCGATGTTCACCACCGGCACGCCATTGCCCGCGGCGCCGACGATGGTGCCGGGCGCGCTGACCACGATGCCCTCAGCCTGGGCCAGCAGCGGCTGCCAGAACAGCGCGTTGGCGAGGATCAATGCCAGCCCGCGCTTGGGCAGGCCGAAGAACGCGTCGCGCGGCTTCAGGGCGGCAGAAGGTTGGCGGGCCAGGAAGGCAAATTGGCGAACATCCATTTTCAAATTCTCGATGTAACGGGGCGTTGAATTACAGGAAGAAATCCATGCGGAAGTAGATCGGCGCTTCGCGCTCGCTCATCACTGCCGGGCGTTCCAAAGAATGGGCAAACGTCACGCTGGTGCTGACATGTTTGCCCCGGGCGAACAGCTCCAGGGAGTTGCTCGAGACCCGACCGTGTACGTCGCCGTTGTAGCGACCGTGGCTGATCACACCTTGGTCGTAGCCGACGCTGGCGCCGTATTCGGCAAAGGCCGGGCGCAGCCAATCGAGCGTCACCGGGCGCGCCCAGCGCACGTCGTTGCGCCAGTAGCCGCCGCTGTCGCCGCTCAGTTGCTGGTCCTTGAAGCCGCGCACCGAGGCTGAGCCGCCGAGGCTGATGCGCTGTGGACTGAACAGGATGTCTTCACTGCGTTGGCCGGTGGCCAGGCTGGAAAAGCTGAACGACTCGCCCCACAGCGTGAACGGCTGCAGGAAGCTGGCGGTGGCGGTGTATTTGCGATAGCGCGCGTTGGGCTGCCGATTGCCAGCGTCATCACGCTCGTCCTGGGCCTGGGCATCGAGCAAGCCGATGCCGTTCTGCATGCCCAGGTCAACGTTGACGAACCCGCTGCCGATGCGACGCCCGTGGTTGAAGCCCAGTTGCAATTCGCTGAGGCGGTTGCTGCTCGAGGCGGTACGGGTATCGAGGATGTAGTTGTTGGTGCGCAGGTGCGCCACGCCGACGTTCAGCGATGTCTTGCTCACATCGTCACGATGGACCACCCGCTCGGCGCGCAACTGGTGATTCTGGTTGTCGCCGTTCTGCTTGAATTTGTAGTCGTTGGTCACGCCAAAGGTGCGGTAGTCGCTCTCGTTGTAGGTGTAACTGAAGTTCCACCAGCCCCACGGCACGTTGTAGTAGAGCATGCTGTTTTTCGAGGTTTTCTGGTGGTCGCTGACAGCATCGTGGCCGCCACGCAGCACCAGTTGGTCGGCCAGGCCGAGCGGGCTGTCCCACTCCAGGCCGGCGCCCCATTGCTGTTCGCCGGTGCTTTTCTGCCCATCGTTGTTGCGCGACAGGCTGGCGCGCCAGGGCTTTTGCGGGGTGTTCTTGACCACGACGTCACTGCCGCCTACCTGGGTGCCGGGGGTCAGTTCCATTTGCGCCTGCTTGGAGGGCAGGCGGTTGAGCTGGTCCACCAATTGCTCGACTTCGCGCAGGTTGAGCGCCTCGCCGACCTTGCCGGGAAAGGCCATGGCCAGCTCGCGATCAGTCACGCTGCTGCCTTGGGCGCCTTTGAGTCCTTCGAGTTTGCCTTCAACCACCAGCACCTGGAGGTGGCCGCTGGAAAGGTCTTGTTGCGGCAAGTAGGCGCGGCTGGTGACCCGGCCTTTGTCGATGTAGTAATCGGTGATGACCTTGAGCAGTTCATTGAGCTGCGACACGCCCAGGCACTGGCCGACATAGGGTTTGAGCAGGCGCTCGCGGTCGGTGGCGGGCAGGCTGTCGGCGCCTTTGAGCGTGATGTCCCGGATCGGGAAGCAACGGCTGTCGGCGGGCGTGGCCGGGGCCTGGGGCTTGGCTTCTTTGCCGGGCAGGTCCTTGAGCTCGTCGAGGCGCCGGCGCTGCTCGTCGAGCAGGCGGTTCTGGCGGTCGCGGATCAGGTCCTGATCGCCCGGCGTGGGGGCGGCCGTGGCGCTGTTCAGGCTTAACCAGGCGAGCAGCAAAGTACACAGAAGATACCGAGTCCGTGGCAATAACAAAGACATGTTCGATCCGTCGAAAATCAAGGCGCGGCAAACTAACATCGAACTTCGGCTGACCCAAGGAACTGGATTAGTTGCACGCAAGTTCTAGATAGTTCTGCAACACACTGATTTATAACCATAAAAATAATCAAAACAGATAAGCAAGCGCTCACCGGAAGTATTATTCCGACAAACGGCAACTATTTTGATGTTGATTCAGCGAATAACTTATTAATTGCCACTACTTGGCCATCAAGTTATTGCCGAGTTAGGTTAGTACCGGGAAAGACGGAAAAGTTCGCAGGAGTTTTGTGAACCAGGGCTCATTTATCGAGATTGCAGGGCAAACCGATTGGCGACGAGCGGCAAACCTGATGCTGCAGAACCGCTGGAGGCGCTGTAGAGCCTCGCCGGGGCTCCACAGCGACCACAAAGAGCGGCGTGGTCTGGCCTTCAGCCGATGTCCTTGCCTTTTTCCTGGCCGGGCACCAGGGTCAGCGGCGGGCGTTCCACGTCGCGGGAGACATGCGACTTCACGTCCTCGACGCCGCCGTGCTCGTCGTTGTGGATGACCAGCACACCCGGCCTGCGCAGTTGCTCCAGGGCCCCCTCGTCCAGCTTGAAGCTCTCACTGAGGTTCTTATCACTGAGCGCATTGGCCTCGGCGCGGCGCTGGGCGAACTTGCGTCCCTTGCGTTGCTGGTAACGCGCCCAACTGATCAGGATCACAGCGTTGAACAGGGCGATCCACAGGTAGATCTGCAGGGTGTTGAGCGCCGCGAAAATCGGCGCTTCCAGGCGCGGGCCACCATGGCTGTCCAGCATCGACGTAATGCCGCGCACCAACAACCAAATCAGCCCGGCCCAGGCCAGCAGGGTCAACACCACATCGATAACCCACATCACCGGGTTTTGACGAGTTCTCACCAGTTTCATGATCTCGCGTCCTTATTGACAGGTTTGATACCGCGATCCGGGCTGACCCAGCGCGCACGCTTCTGATGCTGCTTGAACAACACCTTGGGAAAACTGACCAATGTGGTGAGCAAGCTGACCAGCCAGAACACCATCGGGTACCACACGGTCCAGAACAGGGTTTTCCACAGGTCTTTTTCGTAGCGCCGGTCGATCAGGATGCTCACGGCAAACTGCACCAGGCACACCATCGCCAGCACCAGCCCGGTAAAGGCCGGAGGCACCAGGGAGTCCACCGCGATCGCCGGGGGCAGCACGATGAACTTACCCACGGCCCAGAAGATCACCGACAACAGGAAGGTGAAGGCCCAGCCGGTGGACAGGCAGTATTCGAACAGCAGCGGCCACAGGTAACGATGCCGCCATTGCCAGATGCCACGGATGTTCTTGAACAGCACTTCGGCGCCACCCTGGGCCCAGCGCAGGCGCTGTTTCCACAGGCCGCCGACGGTTTCGGGCATGAGAATCCAGCACAGGCCGCGCGGCTCGTAGAAGATGCTCCAGTGATCGAGTTGCAGCTTCCAACTGATATCGATGTCTTCGGTGATCATGTCGGTGCTCCAGTAGTCGACGCGGTCGAGCGCCTTTTTACGGAACGCCACCACCACACCGGAGACCGTGAAGATCCGTCCGAACACACGCTGGGTGCGCTTGATCAAGCCGATGATCGAGGAGAACTCGCCGACCTGCACGCGGCCGATCAAGGTCGAGCGCGTGCGGATGCGTGGGTTGCCGGTGACGGCGCCCAGGCGCGGGTTGTCGAGCATCGGCGCCACCAGGTAGGCCGCCGCGTTTTTGTCGAGCAGCGCATCGCCGTCGATGCACACCAGGTACTCGCTGCGCGCCGCCACGGCGCCCATGCGCAAGGCCACGGCCTTGCCCTGGTTCTGCGCCAGGTGCAGCACCCGCAGGCGCGGATGCTCCAAGGCCAAGGCATCGAGCACCGCTGCCGTGTTGTCCTTGGAGCCGTCGTTGACGGCGATCACTTCAATGTTCGGGTACACCTGGCCCAGCGCCGCATGAATGGTCTCGGCGGCGTTATCGCCTTCGTTGTAGCAAGGGATGATGATCGAGATCAGCGGGTTGCCGGCCAGGGTCGGCGCCGGCGTGTCTTCTTCCCACGGCCAGTGGCGCTCCCAGTGCAGCCAGAAGTACAGGCCGCCGGCGATCCACAGCGCCGACATGAACAGCGGGTAGAAGAACACGAAGTCCATCAGGAATTGCCCGGTGATCAGGAAGATCAAGCCCAGGGGCACGCCCAATACCAACGCCAGTACGAATAAAGCCAGGATTCTATCGAACATGGTCAAGGGTTCCATTGGTTGGAAAGGGCCGGACGCACGGTTTTCAAGTCCGGGGAATTTTCCAGGAAGTTGTCCGGGTAGTAGCCAAAACTCGTGACCCCCTGGCGTTTGAGTACGCCCATCCATTCGGCCAATTGCGCACCGTTCAGGTCCGGCGCGGCCTTGGTGCGCCAGTCTTTGGCTTGCAGTTCGAATACGGTGCGTTCCAGTGCGCCGGGGCGCGCCTTGACCGTGGCGACCAGTTTTTCCAGCCAGGCATTGGAATTCTTGAGCGTCTCGCCTTCCATCAGCGGCATGGCCATCGGCGCGGTCCAGTCATAGGTCTGGAGGAAGTCGTCGAGGTTCTGCGCGAACCACGCTTCGCTCTGCGGGTTGAGCATCGGCTCGGCGAAGATATTGCGCGCGGTCTGCACCTGCGGACCACCGATGGCGCGGACCTTGGCGGTCAGCTCCTGGGTGAAGTCGATCAGGTAACGACTCTTGAAGCGCGTCCAACGCTGCATCACCGCCGGGTCGGCGCGCAGGGCCGCGATGCTGGCGGGCAGGCCGTTGGCGGCATAGACCTTGAGCGCGGCGGGGCTGGCGTCTTCGAAGTCGGACAGCAGCGCATCGTCGTGGTACAGCACGCCGTCGATGGCATTGTTGCGGGCCAGGTCCTCATAGATCTCGCCAATGATCTTGCGCACCTGCGGGTCGAACGGCGACAGGCGCTGGTATTGATCCGGGTCGAGGCCGACCTTGCCGGTCTCCGGGTCCCAGCGGGTCACGCGCGGCAGCTTGGGGTCGAGGGCGAAACTGAGCACCGGCATCCAGGCATACACGCTGGCATGGGCACGGGTGTGCAACTGCCAGGCGACACGGTTGAACAGGTCGGCACGCACCGGCAAGTGGCGGTTGGGGAAGTACAGTTGATGCACCAGGCCATCACCCTTGGGGTCGGCGAAGGCTTGCAGGAACACGGTGCCCGCGCCCATGTCCACCACGCGCTGCACCAGTTGGTCGAGGTTGCGCGCTTGTTGGGCCGGGTCCGGGTCGTAGACGTTGTCCAGGTCCACATGCAGCACCCGCAGCGGTGCCTGGGTTTGCACCGCGACGATGCTGTTGGCGAAATGTTCGCCGTCCGGGTCGGACGCCACCAGGAAGCGCGGGCTGTTCATCAGGTTGGACGAGCTGTCGAGGCCGTCTTCCAGGGTCAGGGCCATCTCATAGCCCTGCTCGCCGACGATCGCCAGCGAGGTGCCCTTGGCTGCGCCGTAGGGCCATACCCACACCCGCGGTGCCTTGCCGGTGACGCTGCGGATCTTGTTGGAGATCGCCACGACATCCGCGCGCATCCGCGCCTCGAACTGCGCCTGGGTTTCATAGCGGCCGGTGGCCGGATCGAAGCGCAGGGAGGTCGCCGCCGGCTCCAGGTTGCCCTGGGGGTTGGCCAATATCCCTTTGTGACTGGCATCGGTGTGCGCGGCGATTTCCACCAGACCCGAGCGGGACACTTCGCGGATCTGCGCCCAGGTCAGGAACTCACCCCGCGGGCGCGGTGAGCCGGCGAAGTCCACCGGTTGGTTCATCGGCGTGTCGATCCAGGTGCCAACCGGCGCGAGCAGGGCCGGCCAGTGATAGGCCCGCAGTATCGGCATCACGCGGGTATAGAAGCTCGAATAGCCATCATCGAAGCTGAGCATCACGGCTTTCGGCGGCAGCGCTGGACCGCCACGGCGGGCCGCGAGGATCTGGTCGACACTGACCGCCTGGTAACCGTTCTCCCGCAGCCAGGCCAACTGCTCGATCAAACGTTCGGTACGCACCGCCACCACCGCCTGGTCGGGGTCGCGATCCTCGACGTCGTGATAGGCAATGCCCAGGAAATGGTTTTTCGGCCACGGCACTTCGTTGGCCGGGGTCGGCCGCTCGGCGGGTGGAGTGAAAGGGGCGGGCTGCTGGGCGCAGGCACTGGCCAGCAATACACCCAGGACCAGCAAGCAACGGCTGAGGACAGTCATGGTCAGGCTCTTCTAGAAACGGTAAGTGAGGTCGACGAGCAGGCGCAGATCGCGTTCGCGATCACCGTCATAGGGTCGACTGATCAGGCTCAGGTTGGCGCCGGCTTCGAGAACGTCGTTCCAGCGAAAGCGTTGGCCGTAACCGATCAAGCCGACACCGCCGGTGGAATAATCCCTCTGGCTATACGTACCCGCTCCGACTTGGAACTGCTGACTCCACTGGGTCTCGTAGCGGTGATAGAGCACATGGTTGACGGTGACGGTGGGCAACACGCTGAAGTCCGACTTCGGGTTGAAGTACACCGTGTCGGCCTTGCTGTTGTGGCTGGCGCTGACTTCCAGGCCCAGGTCCACTTGCACGCCCGGCGAGCTGTAGATGCCCTCGCGGCCAGTGAGCAAGGTTTCGATGCGGTCGTTGCCGTCGCTGAAGTGGGACGGGCTGAGGGACAGCTTCCACTCACGGCTTTCATTGGCGCGCCAGCGGATGAAGCCGCTGCCGCCGTTGGCCGTGATGTCGGCATTCAGCGCACGCAACGGTGTGGTGGCCGAGAGGTAATCGAGGCTGCCGCCGTATTGCCAGTTATCGTTGATGTCGCGGGCGATCGACACGCGCGCGCCTTGTTTGGAGCCAAAGCCGTAGGAGTGGTTGGACACCTCGGCTTCCAGGGTCATGTCGCGGGTCCGCCGCTCCACGCCCACGCGCTGCCAACGGTGCTGGCCGGTGCCTTCGGAAAAGTCGGCGGTGGCGTAGCCGGCGCCGGCGAACAGGCGCCAGTCTTCATCGATGGGCGGCGTGTAGATCACGCTTTCAATGCCCCAGTCACGGCTGCCGGTGACCGCGCCCACGTCGCCGTTATTACCGCCGCCATAGCTTTTGCCGGTGTAGGCCTCGACGCGCACTTCGGCCATGTCGTGGACGTTGCGCAGGCGCTGGAGACGCTGCACCTGGCGGCTGTCGGGGTTGCGGGCGATGACGTCGTCGGCGAGCACGTCGAGTTGGCGCCACTCCTGCAGATCCATGGCGGTGTAGGCCTGGGACACTTCCAGGCTGATGTCGCGCGGCACCTGGGCTTCGGTTTCCTTGAGGGTCGCTTCGGCGCGCCGTGGCAGGTCGCGGGCGCGGTACATGTCCGCCTGGGCCAGGCGCAGGCCGACGTTGCCCGGAGCCCGTGCCACCAGGGCTTCCAGGCCGGCTTCGCTGCCCGGCAGATCGCCCCCGTACACGCCGGACTGCGCCGACAGTTGCTGGGCATCCATCCATGCATCGTTGGGGTTGCCGATGGGCAGGCCTTTGAGTTCGACCCGCGGTTTCTGGTTGTCGGCGAGGGTAGTGGCAACCTTGCGGGCTTCGACACCTTTGTCGCTTTCCTGCAGGGCGTAGAACAAGGCCGTGCTGTCTTCGACCCGGTCATCGGGCTCGGCGTCGGTGGCGCTCAGTGCCTGGCGATACAGCGGCTCGGCCTTTTCCGGCTGGCGCTGGTCGAGGTAGGACGCCGCCACCCAGCGCACTGCGTAGGTCGGCAATTGCACGCCTTCGGCCGTGAGGGTTTCGTACTCGCGAATCACCTCGGCGGTGCGCGCCCGGGCCTTGAGTGCGCCCAGGCGGTCGATGCGCCAGCGCACCACGTCGTCATGGGCGCTGGCATCGGGGGTCCAGCGGGTGAGCAATTTGTCGTAGTCCTGCAGGGCGCGGTCGGCGATCACGTAGCGTTCTTTCTCGGTGCGCGTGGCGAACTCGGCCATGCGTACCCGTTCGGCGGCCAGGTCGCCTTCGAGGCGGCGCTGGGTGACGGGGTCGAGCAGGCCCGGGCGCTGGGTCGCCAGACGCAAGGCCGGCTCCGGCAGGCGGGCCTTTTGCAGGGCGACGATGTATTCACGGGCGACCTCAGGCTTGTCGCCGGCGCGGATAAACGCTTGGTCGAACTCGAACAGGGCGTCGTAATTCAAGCCGGCGCGGGTCAGCGCGTAGCCCAGGGCCATGCGCCGGTTGGGGTCGTCGGGCTTGGCCGCGACCATTGCGCGGGTGCGCTGCACGGCCTCGCTGGCTTGGCCGCCGTCGGCCTGGGTCAACGCCAGGCCGAGTTGCAGGTCGGTATTGTTCGGTTCACGCAGCAACGCCTGGCGATACACCGCCTCGGCCTTGGCCCACTGCTGTTGGTTGCGATAGGTGCGCGCCACCGTGGCGAGCGCCTGGGGCGTGAGGTTGCGATTCTGGCCCTGGGCCTCGTACACCTTCAGTACTTCGGCGTCCTGGCCGGCCCACCCGGCGATCACCAGATGGTCGCTGACCTGGCCCGCTGTCTGCCGTTCGGCAGGCAACTGGCGCAGTTGGGTCAGCGCGGGGGTGAAGTTGCCGTTGCGCGCCTGAATGATCAGGGCGTCATAGGCCGGGTCGGCCACGGCGAAGGTGGGCATCAGCAACTGACTGCACAAGGCGACCCCGATGAGCAGTCGCAACCGGCCTGATGCACTGAGTGGAGGGTTTGGCAACATATCGCGAGCTTCCTTACACACGGAAAGCTGTAACGATAGGTGGTCCTGAGCAATTTGCTGCAGGGTGCCGGCGTCTCGGGACCCGGCCTAGCTTTCCTGTGGGAACTATCCCTCAAGAAAATAGGAAAAAGTCCAATTCAGAACAATTGTTCAGAATTGCCCGACATCCTGAAAAAAATCAATGTGGCGGCGGACTTACCGAAGATAACGGGGCTTCAGCCAATCGCCATGGCGACTATTTGACCCGTTTCACCCGCAAACCCGCCCCCGCTTTTTTTATTTCTGACCGCAGCAGAATATTTTTACTGCGCGCCGCCCATCGCACCGACTTTGGACATGACGAAGGAGAGGAATTGCTCAACCGTCATCTTCTGGCCGTTGAACGTCACTTCGTTGTTGGCGTAGTGCAGCTTGGACACCACGTCGCTGCCGACCAGGGTCGCCAGTTGCGTACCGACGGCCATGCCGCTGATCATCTCGCTGGCCATCTGGGATTGCTGCTCGATGGCTTCAGGGTCGGTCACACCACCGAGCTGCGCTTGCAGGGCGGCAACGTCGGCGATCATCGGCTTGGACAGGCTCAGGTTGGCATCGAGCAATGCGATGATCTGCTTGCCCAGCTCCAGCGGTGGCAGTTCCATGCTGCTTGGCTTGGCCAGGTCCACGACCAGGCTGAATTTGCTTTCGCCACGGGTGGTTTTCAGCGACAGGTTTTCCACCGCCACTTGCGGCTTGGCGGCCAGCAGTTGGTTGACGTTGGTATCGGCCAGGGCCTGCTCGGCGTCGCTCAGTTGCAGCTCGGGTACCGGTTCACCGGCGGCAGCGGCGGCCTGCACGGGTGCCATCTTGTCCTGATAGAGCTTGGTCAGCACCAGCATCGACGGCACGTCGACGTTCTTCATGCTCAGGGCCATGGCGGCCGAACCCACGGGTTTGCCCTGGTAACCGATCTCGTCGATCTTGTAATCGACGCGCCCGGCCAGGTTGTTGTCCTTGGTGTCGCTGGTGTCTTTCTGCTCGAAGCCCTTGAGGGTCAGCACGGCCTTCTGCGGGCCCATGGTGAGCTTGGTGTCGGTCAGTTCCACGGTGTTCTGCCCGGTGTAGAAACCGAACGTGGATTTTTCCAGGTTGCTGGCCACTGTCAGCCCGGCCAGTTCGGCTTCGAACGGCGAGCCATTGGCGTCGACGACGGCGACCTTGAGGCTGTTCATGTAACCGTCGGCCTTGACCTTCTTGCCTTCGGCGCTGCTGTCGAAGTTCAGGTTGGCACCGGAGAAGCTCACCGACGACTTGTCGTCCTTGAACGCCAGGGGCAGCAATTCGACGTTGCCGTTGACCGAGAGGCTGTAGCCGATGTTGGCCACGCCCTTGAGCGGCGACACGTCTTTGGCGGCGGCAAACCACTTCTCGGTGGTGGCGTTCTTTTCCAACTCATAGTGACTGGTGGCCATGACCGGCAGCCACTTCAGCGTGACCAGGCGCGACAACGGCAGCGGGCCGTGTTCGATATGGTCGACGAACAGCAATTCAGGGTTCGGGTTGTCTTCGCCGAAGACCGCACCTTGTGCTTTCAGGCGGTAATGGGCGGTGCTGCTGAACACGCCACGCTCCAGGGACACCAGCTCAAGGGCCATCGTGCCGTCGACGCCGGCCATGGAGGTCTTCAGTTCCTTGTTGGCGTTCTGGATCGCGGTTTGCAGCACCGGTTCCAGTTGCTTACCGGTGTACCAGGCGCCGCCTGCACTGACGACGCCAACGGCGACAACAAAACCCAAAAGAACGACTGCTGGCTTATTCATGAGGTGACCTGATCAAATCCTGTGAGAAGTGGGCTGTCTTCCTTGAACCCCGAGTGAGGTTGGCTCAAGCCCGCCGAAAAACGGGGGGAAGATTAGCACTGGCGGCCGCGAACGGCCCAGACTTTCAGAGGGATCAGTTCCACGCAAGTTCAGGAATATTCCGTTTCGATCTCGTCCAACTGGTGGTCGAAACTCTTCAACCGGGCGGTCCAGGTGTACACCAACACCTCGAATTCACGGTGTATCACGGCATTACCGGGGGTATCGACCTTGGGGTCGCAGAAGTCCAGTTGGTAGCGCTCGCGGGCCATCTGCGTGGCCACATCGGACAATTCCCGCGCATTATTCAGCCAATGCCTACCGTCGGCGACCTGCCGATCCAGCAGCACGCATTGTTTTTTCAGGGTCTCGAGGCTTTTTTCCAGGGGCGTGCCGGTCAGGTCGCCCATGACTTCCTGGAAGGTGCGCCCGGGCTGCCAATAGCTGCCCCAGAAATAGCGGTCGAACACGGTTTCGACCCGGCGCAGGGCGACCTTGGTGTCCCAGATCGCGACGCGGGTCTTGCCTTGTTCGAGGAGTTTTTTCTTCACCTTTTGGTTTTGGTAGGACGCCCAGGCGACGACGCCGATGGACAAGGTGCCGATCACCAGGCAGGCGCTGTCGAGAAACACCATGGCCGTGTCGATTCGGTGAGCGAGCATGACGCCGTAGAAGTAGGCCGCCGATAACAACACCAGTGCGAAGCACACGCACCAGAAAGCGGGAGCATAAGGGTTTTTCATTATTGGAATCCCCATGAGCAAACGCGAGCTGTGTCAGGCGGGCCCTCTGCCGGTCAAAAAGCATGGCGGCCCGCTTGTCAAAGCATAGCTAGCTGCTCAGGGTTTGCCGGGCTGTGAGGCTTGCGTTCGTCCGCTTTCCCAGCCGCCGCCCAGGGCCAGGAACAGATCGATCTGGCTCATGGCAACCTGGGTGTTGGCCGCCGCCAGTTGCGCGCGCACATCGGTGTAGGTGCGCGTGGCTTGCAGGTCGGCGAGGAACGATGCGCGGCCGGCCTGGAAGAAGCGGTGGGTCTGGTCTGCGGCTTCCTTGGCCGATGCGTCGGCTTCGGCCAGGGCATCGCGGCGCTGTAACTGCGCGGTGTACTGCGCCAGGCCGGTCTGGGTTTCGCGGATGGCGTTGAGCACCACCCCGTCGAAGTGCGCGAGGGCGCCCTGGGTTGCCGCTTCGGCTTCGTGGATGCGCGCGCGGGCGCCGTTGGTCGGCACGGTCCAACTGATCATCGGGCCAAAGCCCCAGCGGTTGGTGGCCGGCGTGCCGAGATTTTCGAGCAACCCGACCGTGCTGACCGAGGCGCCGATGCTGATGTCCGGGTACAGCGCGCCCGTGGCCACGCCGATGCGCGCAGTGGCCGCGGCCAGTTGGCGTTCCGCCTGGCGCACATCGGGGCGACGCTTGAGCAGCGTTGCGCCATCGCCCACCGGCAGCAGTTGGGCGATGTGCGGGAGTTCGGCGCACGTACCGGTGCCCGCCGGCAGTTGCGCCACAGGCTTGGCCAGCAGCATCGACAGGCGAAACAGCCCGGCCTGGCGCGCAGCTTCGTAGCGCGGCATGTCGGCGCGCAAGGATTTGTACTGGGTCTGCGAGCGGGTGACCTGGGTTTCATCGCCGCGCCCGGCGTCGCGCAGGCGCTGGGTCAACGTCGTGCTCTGGGCTTGCAGGTCGAGGGATTCGTTGGCGATCGCCAGCTCTTCGTTGGCCGCACAGACTTGCGTGTACGAACGCACCACATCGGCGACCAGGGTGATCCGCGCAATATCGGCCGCGGCCTGGGTTGCGTCGGCGCTGGCCTGGGCGCTTTCGATGCCGCGCTGCAAGGTGCCGAACAGATCGAATTGATACGAGGTGGTGATCCCCACGCTGCCGATGTTGCCCACCGGGACTTTTTCCGAGAGTAAAAACGCTTCGCCGGACTCTTGCAGGCGCTGGGCTTCGGCCTTGGCGCCGGCGCTCCAGCCGCCGACGGATTCAGCCTCCTGCACCTGATAGCGCGCCCGCTGCAAGTTGGCGGCGGCGACGCGCAGGTCGGCGTTGGAAGCCATGGCCTGGCGCACCAGTTCATCCAGGCGCGGGTCGTTGTACAGCTTCCACCAGTCCGCCGGCACCGGCGCCGAGACCACGTTGGCGCCCTCGCCCGCCAGTTGCCCTTGCAGGTCGCCACGGTTCATGGCGGCCTTGTCCGGCAGTCGGTAATCCGGGCCGACCACCTGGCAGGCTGACAACAGCACACCCAGCGCCGCGGTTGCCAAAATCTGCTTCATGGCTGGGCTCCGTCCTTGGGCTTGTCGCCGATGATCGACACCGTCGCGGTGCGCCCGGCGATCATGCGAAAGTCCGCCGGCACCTCGTCAAACGCGATACGCACCGGAATCCGCTGGGCCAGGCGCACCCAACTGAACGCCGGGTTGACGTTGGGCAGCAGGTTGGCGCCGCTGCTGCGGTCACGGTCCTCGATACCGGCGACGATGCTCTGCACATGGCCGTGCAGGCGGGCGCCGTCGCCAATCACACGGATATCGACGCCCATGCCGACGTGGATGCCGTCGAGCTTGGTCTCTTCGAAGTAGCCGTCGATATGGAAGGAGTTGCTGTCCACCACCGACAGCACCGGGCGCCCGGCGGTGACGAACTCCTGCGTGCGCGGCGCACGGTCGTTGACGTAGCCGTCCACCGGGCTGCGGATCACCGAACGGTCGAGGTTGAGTTGCGCCGAGTCCACCGTCACTTGCGCTTCGGCCAGGGCCGACTGGGCACGGGCGACGCGGGACTGGCTTTCTTCCAGTTGCTCGCTCGGCACCAGGTTGCCCAGGCCACGGTTACGCTTGTACTCGCGCTGGGCCTGGGCCAGGGTTTCCTGGCGGTCGGCCACGGCGGCCTGGGCCTGGCGCAGGGCCAGCTTGAAGCGGTCCTGGTCGACGGCGAACAGCACCTGGCCTTTGCTCACCAGTTGGTTGTCGCGCACGTCGACGCGCTGGATCAGCCCGGACACGTCCGGGGCGATCTGCACGATATCGGCACGGATGTGGCCGTCACGGGTCCAGGGCGCAAACATGTAGTACATGACCATGCGCCATACGACGACGACCGCGAAGCTCACGATCAACAACGTCAGGACGACACGGCCGATGGTCAAAAAAGGTTTTTTCATGTCATCAGGTATCGACTGAGTGAGTCCACCGCGCCCAGCAACAGCGCGTAGAGCCCCACGTTGAACAATGCCCGGTGCCAGACCAGGCGATAAAAGTGCAGACGGGTCAACAACCCGTGCACCAGCAGAAACAACACGTAAGCAATGCCCATCAGCACCAGCAGCGTGGGCAGGAACACCCCGCTGATATCCAGATCACCGATCATAAAGGCGCTCCATCAGGCAGCGGCGCCTCGGTCTCGGTGCCGCCAATCAATTCCACGCCGGGCAACAGCGCCAGGCGCAGACCCGCCAGGGCATGCAACAGATGCAGGCGGGTGTCGTCTTCGTCTTGCAGGCCTTGGCCGTTGAGGGCGCGGCGCGTGCGGTCGAGGGTCATCAGCAGGCCGCTGGGCGAAGGCAAGCGTCGGCCCGCCTTGAGGCAGGCCTTGTAGTAAGCGCCGACGCCTTCCACCACTTGGCCGAGCAACACCCGCGGTACGCCGTAGATCCGTGGCGAGTAGGCCAGCAGGTCGAGCAGGTTCAGCGCCACGCGCAAATCGCGCAGGGCGACGCCGGTGTCATGGCCGATGATGGCCAGGCGCGGCAGGTGCTGCATCAAGCGGTCGAGCATTTGCGCGGCCAGGTGCCGTTGTTCGGCCAGGTTCGCCGGTTCGGTCAGGCCGACGATGTCGTGCCAGGTGAACCGGGTCAGGCGCTTGGCGGCCAACTCGGCACCGAAGGGCCGCGCGATCAGCGTCCACACAAAGGCAAACAGCAGGCCCACGGGCCCGGCAAGGTTGACGTTGGCGAAGTTGAGGAAGTCGGCGTCATAGGCGCCCTGGATGCTGATGAACGACGAGGTGTTCACCAACGTCAGCAGCATGCCCAGGTAGAAACGCGGTTGGACCGTGAGTGTGCCGATGCAGATAAACGGCACCGCGAACGCCAGCACCAGCATGGGGAAATCGTGCAGGTTGGGCAGCACCAGGAACAGATACAGGCTGGCGAACAGCACCGACATGGCGGTCCAGAAAAAGAACCGGTAGATCTGCGGCGCCGGGTCGTCCATCGACGCAAAGAAGCTGCAGGCGACGGCTGCCAGGATCACGGCGCTGCCGCCGTCAGTCCAGCCCAGCAGAATCCACAGCACCGAGGCGACGATGATCGCAGTGACGGTGGAAAACGCCGAGTAGAACATCAGGCCACGGTCGAGAAAAGGCGTCAGGCGGCCCAGGCGCCAGTGGCGGTAAACGGCGCGCCAGGTGTCCTGGCTCTCGCATTGGATCGCGGCCTGCAGGCTGCGGCAGTCTTGCCACAGGTCGATCCACTCACCCAGGCGATACAGGGCGTTGGAGAACAGCAGCGTGTGGCGGTCGTCCAGCGCTTCGCCTGCCGGTTGCAGCGCGTCGAGTTGGTCACGCAGGGTGCGCCAGCGCTCCAACGGGGCCGACTCGGTGGTGCTTTGCAGCCACTGATCCGTGGCCTCCAACAGCGGCGTGAGCGTTTCGAGAAACTCCGGCGCACGGTGTTCGATGGCGTATAGCGCATCGTCGAGCGCATCCACCACCGGCAGCAGGTGGATCATCCGCCCGCGCAGTTCCTTGGTGTTGCGCACCGTCTGCGGCCGGGCGCCTTCGTGGGGCAACTGGCCGATCATCAATTCCAACGTGTTGAAAGTGGCGACCATGCCGCCGCGCAAGGCGCTGACTTCGTCGCGCGCCACGTTGCGGCTCATAAAGCGCTGGCTGTAGACCTGGGCGTCGCTGAACCACTTGGCCACCGAGCCATCGAACACCGGCATCAGGCGCCGCGGCCAGAACATTGCGCCGACCACCGCCGCCACCGCGATGCCAAGAAAGATTTCCTCGGTGCGCGCTTCAGCCACGTCCCACACCGTCAGCGGGTTATCCACCACCGGCAAGGCGATCAGCGGCAAGGTGTAGCCGGCCAGCATCAAGGCGTAGTTGTTCGCGGTGCGCAGGTGCATGGAGAGAAACAGCAGGGTGCCCGTCCACAATGCAATCACCACCACCAGCAGGTAGGGCGATTGCACAAACATCGGCACGAACACCACCGCCGCCGCCGCGCCCATGAAGGTGCCGATCGCACGGTACAGCGCCTTGGAACTGGTCGGCCCGACAAACGGGCTGGAGACGATGTACACCGTGGCCATCGCCCAGTACGGACGCGGCATTTGCATGAGCATGGCGATGTACAACGCGATCATCGACGCCGCGAACGTGCGTACCCCGTAGAACCAGTCCCTGGCCGGCGGCATGCCGGTAAAAAATCCTCTCAAGATGCTGCAACCACAGGGTATTGATGCGCGACTTCGAAGGCGCGCAACACGCGCAGCGCAACCTCCATGTCCGCAGGCGCGATATCGGCCAGCACGTCGCGGCGCAGGCGCACCAGTTGCGCCTCCACCGCCTGTACCAGCTCACGGCCCCGCGCGGTGAGGCTCAAGGCCTTGGCGCGGCGGTCGTGGGTGTCTTCGCTGCGGCACACATAGCCGCCGCTGCACAGTTGGTCGAGCAGGCGCACCAGCGACGGGCTTTCCATCCCCGAAGCCTGGGCCACTTTGACTTGATGCACCCCGTCGCCCAGGCGGCCGATCATCAGCAACGGCACGGCGCAGGCTTCGGAAATACCGTAGCTCACCAGCGTGTTCTGGCAGATTTTGCGCCAATTACGGGCGCCCACCACCATGCTGCTGCTGAGGTTCATCTGGAGTTGTTCGAGGGTTTTGGGCACTGGATCGTTCGCATACAGTTAGTTTGCTAACTATCAATATGGTGGATGGCGCTAGATGCGTCAAGTTTTGAAACAAATTTAGCGGATGGGTGGTGTCGGTAAGTAAAGCGGCTTTCAGCACGAAGGTTGGATCTTCAACGATAGCCGCAACGCCGCATGACCCATGTGGGAGGGGGCTTGCCCCCGATAGCGGAGTGAAGGCAATACACGGTTGACTGATCTGCCGCTATCGGGGGCAAGCCCCCTCCCACATTTGGATCGGTGTCGGCTTCAGGATTGCTGTGCGGCCTGCCATTCGGGCGGCGCGTGGGTAAGTAAAGCGACTTTCAGTGTGAGGGTTGGATCTTCAACGATAGCCACAACGCCGCATGACCCATGTGGGAGGGGGCTTGCCCCCGATAGCGGAGTGAAGGCAATACACGATTGACTGATCTGCCGCTATCGGGGGCAAGCCCCCTCCCACATTTGGATCGGTGTCGGCTTCAGGATTGCTGTGCAACCGGCTTATTGACCGCTCAGTCTCCTAAGTGGCTCTGCCGGAAAATATCAGCACCTTTTGCTCCACCGCCAGACGCTCCAGACTTTCACTGCCTCGGATACAACAACTAACGCAGCCATTAACACCACGTTGTAGTTGGGAACAAGCTGAGCACCCACTAGCAACAGCGAAACAGAAGGCACAATAAAAGCCAATCGCAAGGGTGTTTGAAGGTAAGTAATCCACCTCACCTGTTCACGTCCAAGAAAGAACAGCAAGCACGAGATCACAATGGAAACTTGCAGCAGCATGGCAAAGCCGAACATGAATAACTGCACAACGCTATGATCACGCAGCACCCATAAAGCACTTTCAAGATCACTTAAATATGGAATCCTTCCCTCTATTGCGCTGGCCACTGCATAGCGAATCAGATAAAGGGCATCCATGGCTCCCCAAAACCATAAGATCTGTTTGCGTGTCATTTTTTAACATCCTTGTATTCATAGGCCACATCAGGTGTTACAGGTTGCCAGTGCCAGGATTTTCCACCCTGTAGCCAATTGTCATCCCCTTCCAGATAGCGTTGTTTGATATGCCGTAGATCACCATACCGCCGCTCAACCGATCTGTGAGTGAGCTGATCATCGCGACTGTCAAGCCGCACCCACCGTTGAGTCATAACCCTAGTGGTGTTCGCGAGATCCTTGCCATCCGATAAGAACATTCGCCCCTCATCACCCATGGAAACTAATCGATTAGCCACCAATAGTGCGGCGTTTTTAATGCCATCGTAATCGATGCTGACCTTTTCCCACTTACCCGGTCCGATATAAAGCCGACGGCCCATCAGATGCCCGTATTTAACGCGACACGCTCTACTTAAAGGAACGAAGGGATGATCCGTCACGAATAACCAATCACCTGCCGCGAGTTTATCCAACACTCGCCTTTGATCTTTTTCCCCAGAACAAAAAACAGGGGAAATATTGCATTCACCAAGAAGTTCACTCAGTCCCTGCAACGCATAAGGCGCACGGAAAAACTCCCTTACTTTGCTGCCGGCAAAATAGGGACTCTCGATTTTTGTGAGGTCATATTGTTCAATTTCAGCGCGGGGGATCAGTCGTTTCATGTTGTGTTCAGAATAAGGAGTCAGCCCCTGTTGATAAGGGTTCCTCACTCTGCCCACCATCATCCACTTCCTATTAGTCGATAGGAAATTTCCCAACCTCGTGTATCACCCACCCCAGCGCGCAGGTCGATTGCCATGGTGCGAAGCTTTCCAGAAAAAATTAACTGGGCCGCTTACAGCCCAGTTTTTTACCGCACACTAATTTTTTTTACATTACGGCATTTCATCAAAGATTTTTTTACACCTCTCAATTACGCCGCAACATCAGGTTCAACTCATCCACCACTTCAGCCCAATCCGCATCCTCCAGAATTTCCTCACGCAAAAACGCTTTCTGGCTATCCGTCCAGAAAAACGCATCGGCCAGTTTCAGGTCCGCCTTGAGCGGTGAGTGCGCGGTGACGAACTGCTCGATGCCGACGGGGTCGTCGGCCAGGCCGAGTTGTTTGAACAGGGAGGGCAAGCTGTGTTCAGGCGATTGCATGATGAGCTCCGGATAGGTGGGTTTATCCGAGTCTAGCCCTCACCCACGGCAGGCGCGAGCTTGCGCTACAGGGTTTGCAACCAGGCCTGCAGTTGTGCGACGCATTGCTGCACGGATAGCTGGCCGGTCTCCAGGACCAGGGCGGCTTGCGGCGGCGGTTCGTAGGGTGAGCCGATGCCGGTGAACCCCGGCAGTTCGCCGCGTCGGGCGCGGGCGTAGTGGCCTTTGGGGTCGCGGCGTTCGCAGATGTCCAGTGCGGCGTTGCACCACACTTCCCGATAGTCCGCGCCCAGGCGTTCGGCGAGTACCGCGCGTAATTCGACCAACGGCGCGATCAGCGCCAGGATCACGATTTGCCCGTTGTCCACCAGCAACGCCGCCAGTTCGGCGGCGCGGCGGATGTTTTCCAGGCGGTCGCCGTCGGCAAACCCCAGGTCTTTGTTCAAGCCGCCACGCAAGGCATCGCCGTCGAGCACGATGCTGTGTCGGCCTTGTTCGAACAACGCCGCCTGCAGCCCTTGGGCCAGGGTCGATTTACCCGACGCCGGCAGGCCAGTCAGCAGGATCGCCACGCCGCGATGACCGTTGCGAGCCTCACGCTGGGCACGCGTGATGCTCGCGGTCGGTGCCACCAGGTTACTTGACGGCGGCACGGGGCACCGGGGCGGCGATGTTGCCGGCGGCCCATGCCGATTCGCGGCCGGCCAGAGCGGTGGCGATGGACTGCACGCGGTCGGAATCGACCTGCTCCGGCAACGGGTCGAGCCCGGCGCTGGCGAAGATCTGGCCGTAGGCGTTGCGCAGGTCGGCGTAGGCCAGGTCGCGGCGCAGGTCGGCTTGCAGGGTATTGAGTTCGCCCTGGATCAGGTCCAGTTCGCCTAGGCCTGCGGCTTGGTGACGGTTGCGCAGTTGGGTGAGGATCTGCCCGTCGATGTCGGCCAGCTGTTCGTTGGTCTTGAACTGGCGCACGGCGTCCTGGAAGTTCGCGTTGGCGACGTAGAGTTGCGCCAGCACCGCGATGGACATGGCCTGGCGCCGTGCGGTGGCGACTTCTTCGCCGGCCTTGGCGACGTCGATGGCCGCCGGGGCGGAGAGCACGTTGAACAGGTTCCAGGTGACCTTGGCGCCGTAGTCGGCCCAGCGGTTGTCCACCAGGAACGAGTTGCTGTCGTAATGCCCACCGGCCGAGAATTCCAGGCCCGGCAGCAGGCGCAGCATGGCCTTGCGGGTTTCGGCGGCGCTGATGCGGGTCTGGTAGTCCTGCTCGCGCAGTTCAGGGCGGTTGGCCAGGGCTTCCTGTTCCAGGCTGGCGAAGTTGACCTTGAGCTGCGGCACGGCGTAGTCGTCCGGCGTGGCCAGCTTGAGGTCGGTGCCCATGGGCAGGTTGATCAGGGTCGACAGTTCAGTCTTGGCCAGGGAGAGCGCGCGGCGCTGTTCCTGCAATTGGCGCGTGGCTTCGATCAGCGAGCGCTGGTAGCCCAGGGCCTGGATCGGGTCGCCGATACGCTGCTCGCTCATGCTTTGGCTGTTGCTCTGGGCCTGGTCGACCCGCGCCATCAGGCTGTCGATCTGGGTCAGCAGGCGTTCGGCCGCGACCGCCCGCCAATAGGCCGAGCGCACGTCCTGGACGATGGTGTTGATCACCTTGCGGCGCCGCTCCTGGACGATCAGGCGTTGGTCGCCTTGCTGTTTGGCACTGATGTAGCTGACGCCAAAGTCGAGGACGTTCCACACCATGGTCAGGTCGGCCACGCGACGGTCGCGGTCCTGGGATGTCGACGGTTCCAGGGACTGGGTGCCGGTGCGAACACTCTGGCTGCTGGAGGCGTTGGTGTTGTTGCGCCCGGCGTAACCGGCGGACAACGCCATGCGCGGCAGCATGTCGAAACTGGCGAGGTCGAGTTGGCGCTTGGCCAGCGCCTCCTCCATGATCTTCAAGCGCCCTTCGAGGTTGTATTTAACCGCCCGGGCCATGGCCTGGTGCAGTGTCAACGGGCCGTTCAATGGCTCCTGATCCGTGTACATACCGTGCAGGTCGCTGCGGGCTCGCTGCTCACTGACACTGCGCTCAATCGGCTCGCTGGTGACCGCACAACCGCTGATCGCCAGCGCCAGCACGCTGGCGCCGAACAACTTATGAACTGTATTCATCCTTGGACTGCCCCTGTTACTGCGCCTTGATTTAAGTGTGTCAGGCCTGCATTTCGCTGATGCCGACCTGTTGCAATGCCTTCGCCAGGTCAATCACCTGACGCTGTTCCACGTCTTTGATCTGCTGCAATTGCTGGCCCAGGGTCGGGGCGCCGAACACGCCCCGCAGGCCTTGCGCTGCGTCACCGCCGCCCTGGATCGCTCGGCTGTCGAACGCCTTGAGGCCACTGTCCCCGCCGCCACTCTCGCGATTGAACAACCCCGACAAGGTGCTTGAACCAAACACCCCGCCATCGCCGCCGCCAAAACCGAGGAAGCCCTGCGCGCCGCCGGTCGCGCCACTGTCGCTGTTGAACACCTGGGCAATGAAGCTGGGCGCCAAGGCACCGTTGCGAATGAAGATGTTACCGATAGGCGGCAAGCCCGCGCCCATCTCGCGCTGTTCGAACAACGCCGGGAAGCCAATGGGTGAACCCAGGTCGCCCACGGGCCGGCCAAACACGATCGGTTGCAGCGGCACATCCGGCGCGCCGGGTGGCGGTGCCGGCTCGGTGACGCGGAACAGCGGGTCGCCGGTCAGGGCAATGGTGTTGATCGCGTAGTTGTTGGAATTGGCATAACCGCTGCCGGCGTTGCCCGTCATGTCATTCACCAGGCCGGTGTCGAGGGTGATGAAGTTGCTCGGGTCGTTGAGGTTGGCCGTCGGTGTGAGGGTCGCGGTCCAGGTTTTGCCGCCGTCGTTGCTGGCCAGGTTGGACAAGGTGCCATTGGCCACGCTGAGGTCATCCAGCGCGAAGCCGCTGACTTTTTCACTGAAGGTAAACGTGACGGTGGTGGTCTGGCCGACGGTCAGGTTCGGGTTGGCAATGGTGATGGTCGCCGTCGGGCGTTCGCCATCGATCACAAAGTTGTTCGAAATCGCAATGCCGCTGCCGGCGTTACCGGCAGCATCGTTGACCTGGCCGGCGTCCAGCACGATCACGTTGGTCGCATCGGTAATCGCCGCCGTCGGGGTCAGGGTGGCGGTCCAGGTTTTGCCGCCATCGTTGCTGGCCAGGTTGGACAGCACGCCGTTGGCCACGCTCAGGTCAGACAGATCGAAACCGCTGACGGCCTCGCTGAAGCCGATGGTGACGGTGGTGGTCTGGCCGATGCCCAGGGTGCCGTTGGCCACCGAAATGGTCGCGGTCGGGCGCTGGGTATCAATCGCATAGTTGTTCGAATCGGTGCTGCCGCTGCCCGCGTTGCCGGCGGCGGTCTGTACGCCGCTGTTGTCCAGGCTGATCAGGTTGCTGGTGTCGGTCACGTCGGCCGTCGGCGTCAGGGTCGCGGTCCAGGTCACGCCGCCGTCGCTGGAGCCCAGGTTGCTCAGCACGCCGTTGGCCACGCTCAGGTCGGCCAGGGTGAAACCGCTGACAGCCTCGGAGAAGGTGATGGTCACCGGGGCGGTCTCGCCGGCCTTGAGGGCGGTGTCGCCGACCACGATAGTCGCCGTCGGCAGCACGGTGTCGATGCTGTAGTTGGCCGAGTCGGTCGTTCCCGTACCGGCGTTGCCGGCCAGGTCGGCAATGCCGGTATTGGCCAGGGTGATCACGTTGCTCGCGGCGCGGATACCCGCCGCCGGTGTGAAGAGAGCCGTCCAGGTGATGCCGCCGTCGCTGCTGCTGACCGCGCTCAGGGTGCCATGGGCGACGTTCAGGTCGCTGTTGTCAAAACCGCTGACGGCTTCCGAGAACGTGACCGTGACCAAGGAGGTTTCGCCGGCACTCAATACAGGGTCGGCCATCACGATGGTCGCCGTTGGCCGCTGGCTGTCGATGGTGTAGTTGTTCGAGTCGGTGGTGCCGCTGTCGCTGTTGCCCGCCAGGTCGGCGATGCCGGTGTTGTCCAGGGTGATCACGTTGCTGGTGTCGGTGATGCCGGACGTCGGGGTGAACGTCGCGGTCCAGGTCACGCCGCCGTCCGCGCTGCTCACGGTGCTCAAAGTGCCGTTGTTGATCGTCAGATCGGCGTTGCTGAGCCCGGTTACCGCCTCCGAGAAGGTGATCACCACCGCTGAGCTGTCACCCACGCCGAGGGCCGGGTTCGCGACCACGATGGTGGCCGTTGGGCGCACGGTGTCGACGGCGTAGTTGTTCGAATCGGTGGTGCCGCTGCCGCTGTTGCCGGAGCCGTTTTGCACACCGCTGTTGTCCAGGGTGATCACGTTGCTGGTGTCGCTGATCGCGCTGCTCGGCGTGAAGGTGGCTCTCCACGTCACGCCGCCGTCGTTGCTGCTGACGGCGGTCAGCGTGCCGTTGGCGATCGTCAGGTCGGCGTTGGTAAAACCGCTGACCGCTTCGGAGAAGGTAATGGTGACCAGCGAGGTGTCGCCGATTTTCAGGGCATTGTCGGCGACGACGATGGTTGCGCTCGGCTGCACCGTGTCGATGGTGAAGTTGCCCGAGTTGGTGACACCGCTGCCGGCGTTGCCGGCCAGGTCGGTGTAGCCGGCGTTGTTCAGGCTGATCAGGTTGGTGGTGTCGCGGACGTTGCCGGTCGGTGTGAAAGTCGCCGTCCAGGTGACGCCGCCATCCGCGCTGCTGACTGTCGAGAGGGTGCCGTTGGGTGCGTTCAGGTCGCTGTTGTCAAAACCGCTGACGGCTTCCGAGAACGTGACCGTGACCAGGGAAGTTTCGCCGGCACTCAACACAGGGTCGGCCATCACGATGGTCGCCGTTGGCCGCTGGCTGTCGATCATATAGGCGTTGGACGACGTGGTGCCAGACCCGACGTTACCGACGCCGTCGACCACGCCGGTGTTATCCAGGACAATGTGATTGTTGTTCTGAGAGACGCCTGCCACAGGCGTCAACGTCGCGGTATAGGTGATGTTGTCGCTGGTGCTCAGGCTGCTCAGGGTGCCATTGTCGGTGGTCAGATCGGCCAGGCTGAACCCGGTCACTGCTTCGCTGAAAGTGATGGTCACCAGCGACGAGCCGCCGATCCCCAGGTGGTCGTTGTTCACCACCACCGTCGCGGTCGGACGTTGGGTGTCGATGGCGTAGTTATTGGAATTGCTGGTGCCGACGCCGACATTACCCGACACCGCCGCCTGGACACCGCTGTTGTCCAGGGTGATCAGGTTGGTGGCGTCGCTGATCGCGCTGCTCGGGGTGAACGTCGCGCCCCAGGTAATGCCGCCGTCGCTGCTGCTGACCGCGCTCAAGGTGCCATTGGTGATCGTCAGGTCGGCATTGCTGAAACCGGTCACGGCCTCGTTGAACGTAATCATCACTTGGGAGGAGTCACCGATTTTCAGAGTCGGGTTGGCCACCACGATGGTCGCCGAAGGCAACACCGTATCGACGGTGTAATTCGCCGAGTTGGTGGTGCTCGCGCCTGCGTTGCCGGACAGGTCGGCGATGCCGGTGTTGGCCAGGGTGATCACGTTGCTCGCGCTGTTGGTGTTCGTTCCTGGGGTGAAGGTCGCGGTCCAGGTGATGCCGCCGTCGGCGCTGCTCAGGCTGCTCAGGCTGCCGTGGCTTGCCGTCAGGTCGGCGAGGGTGAAGCCGGTCACGGCTTCGCTGAAGGTGATCGTCACCAGCGACGTTTCGCCAGCGGTCAGCGCCGGGTCGGCGACCACGATGGTCGCGGTGGGACGCACGGTGTCGATGACGTAGTTATTGGAGTCGCTGGTGCCGGTGCCGGTGTTGCCGCTGGTGTCGCTGTAGGCGGTGTTGTCCAGGGTGATGACGTTGGTGGTGTCGGTGAGGTTCGCACTCGGCGTGAAGGTCGCGGTCCAGGTGATGCCACCGTCGTTGCTGCTCACCGCACTCAGGGTGCCATTGGACACCGTCAGGTCGACATTGGAGAAACCGACCACGGCTTCCGAGAAGGTAATGGTCACCAGCGAGGTCTGGCCAATGCCCAGGGAGTTGCTCGCAACCACCAGGGTCGCGGTCGGACGCACGCCGTCGATGGCCACGTTGTTCGACGTGGTAGTGCCGCTGCCGGCGTTGCCCGCCACGTCCTGGACCCCGGAGTTGTCCAAGGTGATGTGGTTGCTCGCGCTGACGATACTCGCCGTCGGGGTAAAGGTGGCGGTCCAGGTGGTACCACCGTCGTTGCTGCTGACCGCGCTCAGGGTGCCATTGGACACTATCAGGTCGGCGTTGGTGAAACCGGTCACGGCTTCACTGAAGGTGATGGTCACCAGCGAGGTCTGGCCGATGCCCAGGTTGGTGTTGGCGAACACGACAGTCGCGTTCGGCCGCGCGGTGTCGACCGCATAGGTGTTGGAATTGGTGGTGCCACTGCCGGCGTTGCCCGCGCCATCACTGACCGCGGTGTTGTTCAGGGTGATGACATTGCCGGTATGGGAGGCCCCAGGGGTCGCAGTCAGGGTTGCGGTCCACGTGAGACCACCGTCGTTGCTGCCCAAGTTGCTCAGGACGCCGTCGGCGACCGTGAAGGCGCCGACGGTGAGCCCGGTGACCGCCTCGCTGAAGGTGATGGTCACCAGGGACGTGTTACCGCTGATACTCAGTGCGGTATCGGACACCACAATGGTCGAGGTCGGCAGCACCGTGTCGATCGCATAGGTGTTGGACGTGGTCGTGCCGGTACCGGCGTTGGTCGCGGTATCGGTATAGAGGGTGTTGTCCAGGGTAACGACATTGCCGCTGCTGCTGTTGCTGGCGCTTGGTGTCAGGGTCGCGGTCCAGTGGATATTGTCACTGGTGGTCAGGTTGCTCAGGGTGCCGTTGGACGCCGACATGTCAGTAAGGCTGAAACCGCTCACCGCTTCGCTGAAGGTAATGTTCACCGTCGAGTTGACCGTGGTGCTCAACGTCGGCGCAACGACCGTAACGGTCGCGGTTGGGCGCACGGTATCGATGCTGAAGCTGTTGGACGAGGTGGTGCCGGTCCCTGGTGTCCCCGTCGACGTGGCGGTGACGCCGGTATTGTCGAGGACAATCTGGTTGGTGGCGCTGGTCACGCTCGCGCTCGGCGTAAAGGTCGCGGTGTAGGTGATGTTGTCGCTGGTAGTCAGGGTGCCCAGGGTACCGTTGCTGATCGTCAGATCGGCGCTGGTAAAGCCGGTCACGGCCTGGTTGAAGGTAATGGTCACCTGCGAGGTGCTGCCGATGTGCTGCGCGGTGTTGCTGACCACGATGGTCGCGACCGGGGCCGGACTGTAAGCGGTGTTCGCCGTTCCGCCGATATCGTTGAACAGACCGTTGACTGCTGTGGGTTTGCTGCCCGCCGAGGCGTTGGTGGCCAAGCCTCCGTTACCACTGGCACCGGTGTTGGCCGAACCGCCCAGCGCCGCGAAGTTGGCCGCCGTGATCAATACCGTGCCTTTGTTCCAGATGGCACCGACACCCAGGCCACCGTCACCGCCATTCAGAGTAGTGCCGCTGCCGGTAGCCGAACCGCCACCGCCGCCGCCGCCGGCACCGATGTTACCGGTAATCGAGCTGGTGCCGACGATGGTCAGGGTGGCGCCGCTGGCGTTGTAGATACCGCCAGCCGCTCCGCCGCCCTTGCCACCGGCACCATCCCAGCCGGAACCACCCCCGCCGCCGCCGATCGACAAGGCGCCAGAGCTCGCTGTGCCACCCGCGGAGCCGTTGGTATAACCCCCGACACCGGTCGAGCCGGCGCCACCGACGCTCGAACCACCGCGACCGCCCATGGTGTAGGCGCCCCCGCCTGCCCCCCCAAGGTTGGTTGAACCTGCGATACCGGCGTACAGGTTGGCCCCGGAGTTGCCGCCAGTCCCGCCGATGCCGCCGCCCAACGCGCCGCCACCACCACCGCCACCGCTGGCATTACCAACGCCCGCGCCACCACCACCGCCGCCGCCTGAGGCCGCGTTCGCTGTCACGCTGACATTATTCAGGGTCAGGACACCGAAGTTACTTATCCCCGCCCCCAACAAATTGGCTGCGGTGGCACCGCTGCTATTGGCGCTGCCATTGCCGCCGTTGCCAGCCGCTAGACCCTGGGTGATAACCAAGCCGTCCAAGGTCGCGGTGACACCGCTGTTAACCTTGAGCACCTGGGTCTTGTGCTGCCCGCTGAGGGTCACATCAGCAACGCCATCGAGGTTCAGGTCGCCCTCGACGGTCAGGTTCTTGCTGATGACCAGTTGCGAATTCAGGTTGACCGTCATGCTGGAGTTGAAGGTGACGATATCACCCGCCACCGCGCTGCTCAGGGCCGAACGCAGTGAACCGACGCCACTGTCAGCGTTGCTGGTCACGGTAATGGTCGCCAGGCCGTACTGATACGCCGACATCGCCTGGTACGACAACGCCGTATGACTTTCGATGGAGCCGGTGGCGACTTCCAGGGTCCAGTCGCCGCCCAGGCCGGTGCGGTTGGTGGACGCGGCAACATCGCGCCCGGTCAGTTGCGCCAGGGAGTCGACAAAGTTGATGCCTTTGTCGCCAGCGGCGGTGTTGCAGGCGTAGATCAGGATATCGCCGCCCACGTTCATGTCCTGACCGATCTGCGCCAGCACTTCGCTGCGGGCCGCGACGTTGTCGGCAGACAAATAGGTACTGCCCAGCCACAGATCACCGGCATTGCCGTGGGCGATGATCTGCACCGAGCTGACGCCCTGATGGCTGCCCAGGTAATCGGCGATCTGCTGCAGGCCGTCCTTGCTCGCATCCAGTTGCACCACTTGGGTGCCGGGTGCGACGCCTTTGAGCAGCTCGGCGGAATCCTTCACGCGGGCATCGACAAACACCACGCTCTGCCCCGGCACGGCAACCGGTGCGGGGGTGGCGGGCGCGTCGGACTGCGCGTGGCTTTCGCTACCGGTGGCGGCGTGTTCGGTGGTCGTCGGCGCCTTGGCCGCAGCATCTGCGGTGGCGTGGCTGCCGGCCTGGGCCGCATCGGCCACGGTGGCGGCCACTGCGCCGTCGAACAGCATGCGCGGTTCCAGGGACATAATCATCGGCGTCGCCAGGGTGCTGGCATTGGTTGTTGCTGGCCGTGCCTTAAGGTTGTTCCACCACATGCTGCTCACCCGTCGGTCGAATGCTGATTTGCGCAATGAAAAAAACCGCAATCAACTGATCGCGGCATCGGCTTTGGTACGGATCACATTGGCGGCGCTGGAAGTGCCATCACGCCAAAAAGACATATGCGCGAACTGCTCGAAGAGATCGGGCGGCAGGATGGTCCGCCGGGGCTGCAGTTCCACCTTCGGCTTGACCCGATGCAAACCGCTCACGCCGAGGGCGTCGTCGAAGTCCGGCGCGTCGTAGCTCAGGTGCTCGAAATCGTGCTCGAACCAGGGCTCGCCGATAAATTCGTAGACCAGCCGCATGACCCGCTCGGGGGCCTGAGAGAGCAAGTCGTAGTCGACCACCAGCATCGAGTCGGCATGTTCGCCGTAGTACGCCTCTTTGAGCGCCGACCAGGCGTACCCCACCAGGCGATTGCGCTGGCCAAGGGTTTCGACACGGCTGTAGACGGTGTTGCGCTCGACGTCGTCGTTGAACAGCTTGGTGTTTTCGAAGGGGTTGGCGCGGTACACACGCTCGAGGCTGTCCATGATCCACGCCACATTACGCACGCAGGCGATCACCTTGGCCTGGGGGAACAGGTCGTGCAGCGCCGGCATGCGGGCGCACCATTGGCGATTGGTGTCGAACACCACCGGCACAGGGGCGCGGTCGGCGTAATAGGCATCGAACAACCCGCGCAGCAAGCGGCGCCGGGTGTTGGCATCGATGACCGAGCCGAACTCGCTGCCAGCACTGCATTGCCCCAGCACGCCGTTGAACAGAGTGCCCACGGGGCTGCTCATGCCAGCGTGAAAGCGCGGGTTCTGCAAGAGGATCGCAGACAGCAGCGTCGAACCGGAGCGGGGCAAACCGGAGATAAAGTGATACTGCATCCCTTCACCACTTTTGTAGGACAAAAATCCATTTGTATACGAATCGTAACTGATGATTACAAAGTTCACTAGTGGTCAAATGCCACTGTTTTGATATTCCCTTCATTCCAAATGGATATTAGCGGCAGGCCTCTGGCTGCGAAGGCTCTGGGCCGAGGCATAGCACGAATAATCGCGCCCTGGCACCGCCCCCGTCCTGCTGCATTTTTTCACGCCATCCGTCCGGTAGCGGCGCAAAATCGTCCGGTGCTTCGTTGCTGCTGATCAGCCAGACACGCTGGGTATCGGCCGGTAATGCCGACAAACGGTCGAGGTAAATACGCCCGCCGTCCTGATCCACCAGCGTGCCAAAACCATAGGAGTTCGGCCGCGTCGGCGTGCCATCCGGTTTGGGCGGGGTGTAAAGCTGCAATTGGGCGTCGGTCCGGTCGTAATACACGTAGCTGAGGTACCACAGCATGTCGCTGAGGACGATGCGGTCACCTTCCTGGTAGTTGCGATTGACGAACTCCACCGGCACGTTGAACTGATCATCCACATCCACGGTGGCATTGTTCTTCACCCCCAGCAGTTCCACACCGACGCACAGCACGAACAATGCCGCGCCCAGCCATGAAAGACGTCCGGGCAGGCGGTCGATGGCCAGCGCCAGGATGATCGGCAAAGCCAGGGCATAGACGGTGAGGTAACGCTCGATAAACACCGACGAGATAAACGACACCCCGTACACCAGTAGCAACGGCAGCAAGAAAAACAGCGCCAACAGACCGGCCGACCGGTAGCGCGTCTGATCGCGCCAGGCGCAGACGCCGACCACGGCCACCAGCAGCAGCGGGAATGACCAGAACAGCACAGGCGATAAGCCAAGACCCTCGTCCTGCAACATGAACTGCCAGATCATCGACGGCACGGAGAACAGGTTGATCGGCTCTTCCCAGCCGATGTCGCCGCCGACCTTGAGCTGTTCGACATGCTGCACCAGGCCCACCAGGTTCGGCAGCCAAGGCAGGTACACCAGCACGATCGCGACGTTGGCCACCCACCAGGCCGGACGCGTGATCAAGCGCCGACCGGGGGGCTGGGACGCACTCAACAGGCCCAGCCAGGCCCAATGCACCAACACACACAACGCGGTGAAGTAATGGGTATAGAAACCGGCGGCCATCAGCAGCCCATACCCCAGCAGGTAGCGCGTGCGCTCGGGGTGGCGCACCCAATACACCAACGCCAGCGTCGCGCCCAGCAGCCACACGCCGAGCAGCGAGTACATACGCACTTCCTGGCTGTAGCGCACCGCGCTGGGAAACAGCGCCAGCAGCACACCCGCCAGCACGGCGGCACGAAGGGTGGACAACTGCCGCGCAAGGCAGATGCCCAGGCCCACCACGACCACACCGGGAATCGCACTCATGCTGCGAATCGACCAGATGCCGTCGCCGAACAGCTCGATCCAGCCGCGCAGCAAGAAGAAATACAACGGCGGATGCACATCGTGGGCGGCGTGAAACCACAGGTCGGTCGCCGCATATTGGCTGAGCAGCAGGCTCGAGCCTTCGTCGCCCCAGATCGCCGCGGCCGTCAGGCCATAAAAACGCACGGCCAGCGCCAGCGCCAGAATCGGCACCCACCATAACTGGCGCAACCAATTGCCACCGTCACGGGCCTTTGCGAGGCGATTGACAGCAGAAATCACCCCAACTTTGTCGTCTTGCTCTACCACAGACCGTCGCACCCCGATTCCCCCGCCACTGCCCATTTCCAGGGCCAAACCTGCGCATGCGCAAACAAGCGCCACTCTAGGACAAAAGCCCCGGATTCGCTCGTTGTTTCGCAACCGGCAGGCAGCGCTCAAAACCTGCGTCTACGCTCTGCGATGAAGCCGGATCGACTGGCTTTATATCCCCTTGAACAGCTCACACAAGGATGAACGATTCATGGAAGTATTCATCGGCACCATCCAACCTTTCGCCTTTAATTTCGCCCCAAGAAACTGGGCCTTCTGCGCCGGCCAGCTCCTGCCCATCAGCCAATACCAGGCGCTGTACGCGCTGATCGGCACGACATATGGCGGGGACGGCACGCAAACCTTCAAGCTGCCTGACCTGCAAGGTCGCCTGCCCATCGGCCAAGGCAATGGCCCGGGCCTGTCGCAGCGGTTGATCGGCGACGTCGACGGCGTCGAAAGTGTGATGGCCACCCAGGCCAACCTACCCACGCACACCCATAGCACGGCGGCGCTGGCAGTCAGCGCGGCGGTGCAACTGGCCGCCACCGCCAGCAACCCGCTTACAGCGCCGAGCGCCGCCAACGCGTTTATCGGCGCCTCCGGCGGCGGGCCGGGCAGTGCCTCGATCTTTTCCGACCAGCAGGGCGCCAGCCCGGTACCGCTCAAAGGCGTCAGCACGAGCTTGACCGGCACGCTGGCCTTGGCCGGCCAAGGGTTGCCCATGGACACGATGAACCCGTTCCTGGTGATCAACTTCAGCATTGCCCTGAACGGGGTCTTCCCGTCACGCGACTGACCCGCACCCGGGCCGGGGCACTTGGGCCTCGGCCTCTCTGACACGGAGCCGATGTATGTTGAACCTGGTCACCCCCGAGCACTTTCGCCCTCTGCTTGCGCGCACGAGTGTGTTGTACCTGCCGGATGGGTCGGCGCTGCCGATCCAGATCCAACAGGTGACTGATGCGCCCAAAGCCAGCGTACCGGGCAGCCCGCGCACGGCCTTCAGCGTGTTGCTCGACAGCCTGGAGCCGACGGATTTCGTCGACGGCCTCTGCCGTTTGCCGCTGGCGCAGACCTGCCTGGAGCAGGTGTTTGTGTCCCGCGAACCCGCCATGGGCCGCGACAACGCCCGCGGTTATTTCTGCATCGTGTTCAACTGAGACGGGTACCACACCAGCCGCTGCGCGGCGGGCGTCTCTTCCTCCAACCGAAACCCCAGCGCCAGGTAATGCTGGCGCGCATGGGGGTTGCTCGCCCACACCACCGTGGCCACCGGGCAACACACCTGCTGCGCGGCCCGTTGCACGCCGTGCAGTACCGCGCGGCCAAAACCCTGGCCTCGGGCAGCGGGGATAAACGCCAGGTACAGCACACGGATTTCATTCGGGCCGAAATCGGCACTCAGGGCGCCAATGGGCGTGTCGAGTTTTTCGATCACATAATGCAAGGCCCCGGGAAAATGCTCGCCCATGCCGTTTTCCTGCACTTGAAACTGTTGCGCGATCACCGCCTCGACCAGCCCCTGCTCACCGTCGATCCACTGCAAATCGGCACGCGCCGAGCGGTAGAGGCTTTGCAGAAATGGCCCGTCGGTGGGCCGTGACGGGCGCACCACCAGGCCCTGCGCCAAAGCGCCGTCCTTGTTCAACATGCCTTTGCACTCCTGTCAGAATCCGCTTTCCCGCACGCCCAAGGCCGCCGCTCGACGCCAGGCCACGCCCAGCACCGACTCGCTGCGCCCTTGCAACACCACCACGCCGCGCAGCGGTTGATGGGGGGTGGCGATCGGTTGCGCACTGCGCAACCGCACGCCGTACTGCGCCTGCACTGGCGCCGGGCGCTGGTTTTCGTCGCGGCGCACGGCAATCGGCCCGTGGTGGTCGGAGGTCAGGGCTTCCTGGTCCAGATAGGCCACGCCGTTGGCATCGATATCGGTCAGCACCACCGGGATGGCGGCGCGCATCGGGTCATCGGCGATAAAGCGCCCGCTCGCCCCAGGCGTCACCCGCCACAGCTCGGCTTCCGCCAGATACCCGCGCAGGCGCGCGCCCTCCTCGACCACTCGCGCCAGCGCGTCTTTAGGCGACAGCCAGCGGCCCACGCTCAACTGCGGCAGCACGTCGCGCACGGTGCCGGCATGGGGCGCACGCAACAGCAGGCGTTCGCGCTGGGCGGCAAGCCCGCGGTATTCGGCCAGGGCCTGGGACAGGCGCTGATCGTTGATCCCGGCGTCGGCCGCGGTTTCACTGCGTCCGGCCTGGCGACGCATCTGCAACTGCAGGATCTCCACTTCGCGGCGCACGATGCTTTGCCGCGCATCCAAATCCGGCGATTCCAATTCGATCAGCACCTGGCCCTGGGTCACGACTTGCCCATCCACCACCCGCAACTGTTTCACCCGCGCCGCCACCGGCGCGTGCAAGGCACTGGCGCGCCCGGCCTCGAGCATGCTCGGCAACTCCACGGCACTGCGCCACGGCACCACCAGAGCCAGCACGATCAACAGCAGGCCCAGGCCGCTGAGCAGCACCCGCGGCGCATGGGCCTGGCTGCGGCGACTCCACCATTCGCGCCACTCCTTGAAGATCGGCAGGCAGATGAACCACACCAGTTCCACCAGCATCAGGAAGATCCCCAGCAGCTTGAAGAACAGGTGATACACCGCCAGGGCAATCCCCAGGAACAGCGCCGCCCGCCACAACCAGGCCAGGTAACCCCACCACAGCAGGCGCCGTTGCATGTTCGGCGCCCAGGGTTCCGGCGCCGGTTCGCCATAGCCGAACAACCACTCGCGCAGGCGCCAGCGGCAAAGGGCGAAGGCGCGACCTTGCAGGTTGTCGACGCCCCACAAGTCGCTGATCAAAAAATAACCATCGAAACGCATGAACGGGTTGAGGTTGATCGCCAGGGTGGTCAGCCACGTCGCACTGGCCAACATGAACGCCGCCGTGCGCGCCGCGCCGTCCGGCAGCAGCGACCAGGCCAGCAAGGCCACGCAGGCCAGCAACAACTCGGCCATCACCCCACCGGCGCCGATCAGCAATCGCGCACGCCGATCATTGACCCGCCAGGCGTCACTCACATCGGTGTAGAACATCGGCAGCAACACCATGAACGCCACGCCCATGCTTTGCACGCGGCACCCGGCGCGCTTGGCCATGAAGGCATGGCCGAATTCATGGCACAGCTTGGCGAAGAACAGCGCCACGCCAAACGCCAGGGCACCGCCGAGGCTGAACAGGTGCGGGAACGTCGCCAGAAAACGCTGCCAGTCCCGCGCCACCAGAAACACGCCCAGGCCCAGGGTCAGCGGCAAGCCGTAGCGCAACAGCCCCGGCCCGAAGCGCGCCAGCCACGGCCAGGCGCGGTTGAGGAACGCGTCCGGGCGCCACAGCGGGATGCGGAAGAACAAATATTGATGCAGCAGGATTTGCCACAGGCTTTGCTTACGAGCGGCGGCCTTGTAGGCGTAACTGGCACGTTGCTGCGGGTCCAGCGCGGCGATCAGGTCATGGGCGCGCAGGAAACTCAGCAGCTCATCCACTTCACTGGCGCCCAGGGGCAGGCCCGGCTCACGGTTGGCGGCTTGCAGGACGTGTTGCGGGTCGCCCAAGGACCAGTGGCGCAGCAGCCGAATGGCGGTGGCGCCGAGCTTGAAGTAACGCCCGCGCACCGGGTCGGCCAGGGTCCAGCGCGGCGAGCCGTCCAGGGCCGCGCCGGCGCTGGACAGTTGCAGGTCTTCGCGCAGTGGGGGCAGGTTCATCAGAGCCCAACGCTCTGGCGCAAGCCGGCCAATGGCCGACGCAACAGGTACAGGGCCAGGGGCGCGCGCTCACCGAAGAGCTTCGCCGTGCCGCGCAGGCCGATGCGTGGCGGTGCCTCATCGAAGCGCGCATCGAGGCGATAGGCGAGTTGCCCGCCGGGCGTGGGCTGCGCCTCGTAGGCGGCGCGTTGCAAGGTGGCGAGGTGGCGCTGCAACGGGTCGCTGTCGAGGAACAGCGCAACCTGGGCGTCGGGCGCCAATGCGATGGCATCGCCCACCGCCAGTTCGATGCGCAACTCTGCCTGGCCGGGATCGGCGATCTGCAGCAGACGCTCGCCGGTCTGTACCGGTTTGCCGGTCCAGCGTTCGGCGTCGGCAAACACCGCGATACCGTCACGCTCGGCGCGTACTTCGCTGCGCTTGAGCAGTTCGCGGGCATAGTCGCGCTCGGCGCGTTTTTGCTCGACCCGGGCCGCGAGCAGGTCGATACGCGAACTCGATTCGGCATCGGCAAAGGCGCGCTGGGAATTAGCCTTGAGCTCCGCTTCGGCCACGCCCAGGGCACGCGCTGCCACATCGGCCTGGGCCGTGAGGGTGGTGCTTTCGAAGCGCAGCAGCAGGTCGCCGGTTTTCACCGTCTGGTTGGGCTTGACCAGGAACTCGGCGATCACCCCATCCAGCGGCGCCGCTACCACCTGGCCGGCCAACGGCACCACTTCGGCGGGCGCCAGTACCGATTGGCGCACCGGAATCAGCAGCATCAGCAGCAACGCGACCACCACCAGCACCTGGCGTTTGCGGGTCAGGCGCAGGCGCCACGGCTGGCGCGGTTGCAGCGCACGCCAAGCGTGGCTGTAGGTGTCGCCCAACTGCGCCAGCAGCACCTGCTCGGCCGGGTTCCAGGGCGTATCCCGCGCCAGCCACACACCGCCGAACACTCGGCCTTGCGGGTCGATCAAGGGCAACCAGAACACATGGCCGGCGGACAGGCTCTGCCAGTCGGCCTGCAGTTGCGCGCTCAATTGCGCGGCCGGCACTTCCCGGGCGGTCTGGCCCAGCCCGTGTTTGTGCAGTTGGGCCACGGCCTGCTCGACGAAGGCCACGAACGGCGCGTTCGGGTCGACGCTGCTCACCGCCGTCACCGCCCGCACCTTGCCGGCGATCAACAGCGCCGCATGGCGATAGCCGAACAGCGGTTGCCCATCGTTGACCAGGCTGTAGGCCAATTGCTCAGTGCTGTGGGCGGCGCGGGTCTGGCGTTCCAATTCGAGAAACTGCGCGAATACCCGCTCGGCATTGCCCGTCATCGGTGCGTTCATTGCAGTTGTGCAAAGTGCGCGGTGCCGCTCATGCCGGCCATCAACCCACTGGCATTGGGCAAGGTCGCGACCAGCAACAGGGTCTGGCTGCCTTCGTCGATGCGCGCGCCAAGGCGTTTGACGGTGGCGTTGAATGCCTGGCCGGTTTCGTCGGGGGTGAAGCTGAACGTCTGCCCGGGCTTGAGTTTGCCCATCCAGCGCGACGGCACCAGCAGGTGGATCTCCAGGCTGCGGTTGTCGACGATTTCCAGCAGCGGCGCGCCGGCCGAGACGCTTTCATAACGTTGGACTTTGCGCTGCACCACCTGGCCGTCATACGGCGCCAGCACGCTGCAGCGCTTGACCTGCACCTGATAGACCTGGGACTGGGCCTGGGTTTCGGTGAGTTTGGCTTCGGCGCGGGCCACTTCGAACCGGCCGACCGAATTCAGCGCCGCCAGTTGTTTGTTGTGGGCCAGTTCTTCGCCAGCGCCACGGCTGGCGGCCGAGGCGGCATTGAGTTGGGCCTGGTAGGCCGAGCAATCGAAACGCGCCAGGGTGTCGCCTTTCTTGAACGACTCGCCCTCGCTGAACGGCAGTTCGACAATCCGCCCCGACAATTCACTGGCAAGCATCGCCTGGTCACGGGCGCGCAATACACCACGGGCTTCGCTGTCGGCGCTGACGGCCGCTGCGGGCGCGTGGTCCAACAGCGGATCGTCCGCCATGACCATCGGCGCCAGGCTCACCAAGCAGGAAAATCCCAGTACCGATCTACATAACTGCTTCATACATTCGACCTCCCTGACGATGTGCGCAGTCTAGGGCAGCGGAGTTAAATTGCCACTACCCCCAGTCAGACAAATCAGCATTTTTTGTAGGCCTTTGCCGAAGCCTTCGCCGGATCACGTTATGATTGCCGACCTCCAAGGACTCAGGATCAAGGACACGTCATGCACATTGGTTTTCTGTCACCCCTGGCACTGGCCCTGCTCGCCGGTCTCTCCCTGCCGGCACTCGCCAGCTCCGACGACTCGTGCTACCCCGACTGGAGGGTCTCGCGGGACAGCCTGGACACCTGCAACAACCTGCCGTTCCTGAGCCCCGGCAATGACAGCCGAACCAACCTGCGCCTGTTACTGGCCGACAAAAAAGCCGCGCCCCTGGCACCGAACGCCTTGAGCGAGGACGACCTGTCCCAAGGCTTCGGTCCGGTGCCGTTCCCGGTGTACCGCCTGGTGCCGATCGCCGCCGCGCCGGCCGAAGCGGATAACACATCGCACACCTCGCCCAGCGCCGAACTCGACACCCTGCTCCAGCCTTTGGGCATCAAGCGCGACGAATACAAATCGGCGGGGGCTGACTTCCTGAATGGCGAAGGCAGCCGCTGCCGCAGCAACGACGATGACAGCGCCACCGCGTTTATCCGCCAGGTGCTCAAGGCCGACATGCCGGCAGCCGAACGCGAGCTACTGGTGAAGGCGCGTTTGCAATTGCTCACGGCCTGTTCTTGGGAAGGCCAAGTGCTGGATGCACAGCAGATCCAATCCAGCGAAGGCCAATTGTTCCGCACTTATCTGCAGGCCGCCGCCGACTTCTATAGCGGCCGTTTCAGCGACGCCGAGCGCGGTTTCGCCGGCGCCAGCACCAGCAATGTGCCCTGGCTGAAGGAAACCGCGCTGTACATGACCGCGCGGACGTCACTGAACCAGGCGCAGGCCAACGCCTTCGACGAATACGGCATGCCGCAACTCGAGCATGTGGATAAGTCCGCCCTGAGCGACGCCGAAGAAGGCTTCCTCGGTTACCTGAAGACTTATCCACAGGGTGATTACGTCGCCTCCGCCCGTGGCCTGCTGCGCCGGGTGTATTGGTTGGCGGACGATCAAGCCAAGCTCGCCGAGGCCTATGCCTGGCAACTGACCCAGGCCACCGACGCCCAGCGCAATGTGTCCGTGGATGAGCTGGTGGCCGAAGCCGACGTCAAGCTGCTGATGGTCAACGGCAAGGCAGTCCAGAACCCGATGATCCTGCTCGTCAGCGACCTGATGCGGATGCGCGCTCACACGCCGCCGGCCCTCAGCCGCGCCGATCTCGATCAGCAAAAAGCCGTGTTTGCCGACACGCCGGCGCTGTTCGACTACCTGCAAGCGGCGTATGCCCTGTACGTCGAGCATCAGCCCGACAACGCGTTGAAACACCTGCCCCAGGACGTGCCGTCGAACCCGGATTACTTCGCCTTCAGCCAACAGACCCTGCGCGGCCTGGCCCTGGAAGCCAAGCAAGACTGGAAAGCCGCCGAAACCCTGTGGCTGCAACTGCTGCCGCTGGCCAAGCAACCGTTGCAACGCGACCAGTTGGAGCTGGCACTGGCGATGAATTACGAACGCAGCGGCCAGTTGGCCAAGGTGTTCGCCGCCGATTCGCCGATCAGCGCCAAACAGGTGCGCTACATCCTGCTGCGCCACATCGCCGGGCCGGACTTGCTGCGCCAACAGATCGCCCAGGCCCATGACCCGCTGGAGCGCCAGACCGCCCAATTCGTGCTGCTCTATAAAGACCTGCTGCGCGGCCAGTTCGCCACCTTCGACGACGACCTCAAGCAACTGCCGGCGTCGGTCCCGGACGACAAGCTGGGCACCAGCCTGGGTTATGTCTACAGCGCCAGCCAGACGTTGAAACTGTTCCAGTGGAACGGCGAAAAAGCTGAATCCGGCTACGCCTGCCCGAGCATTGCGCAAACCGCCGCGACCTTGCAGAACGACGCGAAAAACCCACAAGGCCTGAACTGCTTCGGCGAGTTCATCCTGCGCAACAACCTCGACGGCATGCCCCTTGAACAGGCACGCGCCGCCGGCAGCCTGGGCAGCACGCCATCGGACTTCAAGGGTGACACCTTCTCGCGGCTCGACGGCTACCAACAGGTGATCGGCAACCCCAAGGCGCCGAAAACCGACAAAGCCTACGCGCTGTTCCGCGCCATCAACTGCTACGCGCCCGCCGGCTATAACAGCTGCGGCGGCGAAGACGTCGCACCGGCCGTGCGCAAGGCCTGGTTCCGTCAACTCAAGACGGGCTTTGCCGACACGCAGTGGGGCAAATCCCTGCAGTACTACTGGTGAAACCGCTGTGGCTCGGCTTGCTGTTGCTGGCAAGCCCGGCTTTCGGCGCGGTCGACGCCCGCGACTATGACGCCTTCTGGCTGTGGAGCGGGGTCACGCCGCAGCCGGTGCTCAAGCAGGCAAACACCCTGTACATCCTCCAGGGCCAGATCAACGCCACCCGCCGCGCCCCCCAACGCGGCGTGCAATTGATCGCCCAGGGCATAAGCGTGCCGCGCATCACCCAGGGCGACATCTGGCTGGTCTACCGCGCCCACACCCTGCGCTGGCCGGACCGCGTCTACACCCAACTGCTCGGCCAGGTACAACGCTGGCGCGACGCCGGCAACCCGGTGATCGGCATCCAGATCGACTTCGACGCCCGCACCCAGTACCTGCACGAATACGCCGACTTCCTGCGCGACCTGCGCCAGCGCCTGCCCGCCGACCTGCGCCTGAGCATCACCGGCCTGATGGACTGGAGCAGCAACGCCGACCCAACCGCCATCGCCCGGCTCAACGGCGTGGTGGATGAGGTGGTGGTGCAGACGTATCAGGGGCGCCAGAGCATCCCGGATTACGCCGCGTATCTGCCACGGATGAATCGGCTGGGGCTGCCGTTCAAGATCGGCTTGATCCAGGGCGGGGAATGGACGGCGCCGGGGTATTTGAAGGGGAGTGAGTGGTTTCGCGGGTATGTGGTGTTTTTGCGCAACCCCTGATCAATCCTGACGCCCAATTAAAATATGCAAGAAGCCATGCGTCTTTGCTCCAACGGAGGCCCGGGCTAACCTCGACCCCTTTCTAAATCTTCGCCTCGCAGGAAATGACGAGAAGATTTTCCCATTTCAGCGTCGAACGTCCGTCAACGGGTAGACCGACTCCCAGCCGCCGCCCAGCGCTTTATACAACCCCACCATCGCCAACGACACGCCGGTAGAGCTTTCCACCCACTGCTCTTGCGTGGTCAGCAGCGCGCTTTGCACGGTGAGTACGTTGACGAAATCCACCACGCCTTCGACGTACTGGTGTTGCGCGGTGGACAGGGCGATCTGGTTCTGGCGCACCGCTTCGGCGAGGCTGTCGCGGCGCAGTTGGCTGGTGTTGTAGCGGGTCAGTTGATCGTCGATTTCATGCCAGGCACGCAGCACGGTGTGTTGGTAGGCCAGCGCGGCTTCCTGCTGCTGGGCTTCGCGCAGGTTCAACATGCCTTGCAAGCGCCCGCCGTTGAACAGCGGCAGGCTGAATTGCGGGCCGAAGGCAAATGCGCGGGAGCCCCAGGAGCCGAAGTCCGACAGTTGCATGGCCTGGGAGCCGAGACTGCCGGACAGGGTGATGCGCGGATAGAAGTCGCCCCGGGCCACGCCGATGCTGGCGGTGGCGGCGTGCAGGCGCGCTTCGGCCTGGCGGATATCGGGGCGGCGTTCGGCGAGTTGCGAAGGCAGGCCGATGGCAACCTGACGCGGGGTCTGCGGCACGGCCGCGTCCCTGGACAGTTGCGCATGCAGGGCTTGCGGCGGTTCGCCCATCAGCAGGCTGAGAGCGTTGATCAACTGGTCCTGGCGTTGCTGCAAATCCGGCAGGCGCGCTTCGATGGCCGCAACCTGGGCGGCGGCTTCAGCCACGTCCAGGTCCGTCGCTACACCGTCAGCCAGGCGAAGTTGCGACAGTGAGAGGCTGCGGCGGGCGACGGCAAGGTTTTGTTCGGTGACGGCGCGGGTGTTCTGCACGCCGCGCAGTTGGATGTAGTCCTGGGCGGTCTCGGCCAGCACCGACAGCAACACGGCGCGGCGGTCGTTTTCGGCGACGTGCAGGGTGGCGTCGGCGGCCTCGGTTTCGCGCTTGACGCGGCCCCAGAAGTCCAGCTCCCAGGAGGCGGAGAAGCCCATGTCCCATTGGCTGAATGCCGAGCGGCCATTTTCGCCGGAAGGGTCGCTCAAGCCTTTGCCGCTGTTGCGTTTGCGTTGAGAGCCACCCGTGGCATCGACATTGGGGTAACGTTCGGCGGTGATCACCTGGCGCATGGCGCGGCTTTGTTGCAGGCGGCTGCTGGCCAGTTTCAGGTCCAGGTTATCGGTGAGGGCGCGACGGGTGAGGGCCGACAGTTGCTCGTCATGGAACACGTCCCACCAGCGCTCTTGCAGCGCATCGCTGACCGCGCGACTGGCCGCCTGACGGCCCTGGGGTTCGGCCCATTGCGCCATGGGCAGGCCTTGTGGCCGCTGAAAATCCGGGCCGACGCTGCAGGCGGTCAGGCTGATGAGGCTCAAGGTAAGCCAGGCGACCTGTCTCATTGCTGGGCCACCTCACGCTGTTGCGCGACGGACCGGGTGTCGACGCTGGCTTCCACCGACATGCCGACGCGCAGGCGTTCGGTCAGCGCTTGGTGGGGTTCGAGGACGATCTTCACCGGAATGCGCTGCACCACCTTGGTGAAGTTGCCGGTGGCATTGTCCGGTTTGACCGCGGAGAACGTCACCCCGGTCGCGGGTGCCAGGCTTTCGAGGTGACCGTCGAGCAACTCGCCGTCGAGGCTGTCGACGCGCACCTGCACGGCCTGGCCGGCATGCATATGGAGAAGCTGGGTTTCCTGGAAGTTAGCGACCACGTATGCCTCGGCCAACGGCACCACCGCGAGGATTTTGCTGCCCGGCGTGACGTAGGCCCCGACCCGCACCGCGCGTTCGCCGACCATGCCATCCAGCGGCGCGACGATGCGCGTATAGGACAACTGATAGCTGGCCATTTCCAGAGCGGCCTGGGCGCGCTTGAGTCCACCGGCGGCGGCGTCGCGCAAGGCGCTGAGGATCTCCACCTGCTTGCGCTCGGCCGCCAGCACCGCCGTGGCATTGGTCAGGCGCGCGGTGGCCTGGTCGATGCGCGTCCTGGCTTGCTGGGCGTTCTGCACAGTGCCCGCACCGACACCGGCGAGGTGGTTGTAGCGGTTCAGTTCGTGTTCGGCGAAGGCGACTTCGGCGCGCTCTGCCGCCACCGTGGCCTGGGCCTGGGTGATCACCGAGCTTTGGCGCTCAAGGGTGGCGGTGGCGTTTTTCAGTTGAGCCTGGGCCACCAACATATCCGCATCGGCAGCCTGGGCGGCGGCGCGAAAATCGCGGTCGTCGATCAGCGCCAACAACTGGCCGGCCTTGACGCGCTGGTTGTCTTCCACCAACACCTCCTTGATAAACCCGGCCACACGGGGTGCGACCAGGGTGAAGTCGGCGGCGACGAAGGCGTCATTGGTGGTCTGGCGCTGGCTGCCCAGCAGACCCGGCACAGCCTGGTACAGCAGCACGCCGACGGCGAACACAGCGATGGCGGAGACAGCCATTTTGTCTTTGCGTTTCATGGAAAGTCCTTAGGGCTCGGTGAGCAATCAAGTCGGCGCGCGGGGCGGAAAAATCCGCGTGGGCATCCAGAAAATCAGCAGGATCAACGTCGCCGCGACAACCGCCATGACGTAATAGAGATCCGAGGAAGTGAGTACCACGGCCTGCGCGTGCAGGCGCTGGGCCAGGCCTGGCGCGTCGCTGTCGGCCAGTGGCGAGTTGCCCAGGCGGTCGACCAGCACAGTCGAGTGGAAATGCAGGCGCCGGGTGGTCAACACATCGAGAACGGCGGTGGCGATCACGGCGGCCAACCCCTTGACGGTGTTGAACCAGGCCGAAGCGAACGGCCCGTCCGCCGGTTGGATGCTGCCCGTGGAGAGCATCAGCAGCGGCAACACGGCCATGGGTTGGCCGAAGATTTGCAGCAGATACAGGCCATAGAAATCGTCGCGCACCCACGCCGACGTCAGGTGCACACTGCCGATGCAAGACAGCGCCAACAGGCCCAGCCCGATCCCCAGCACCCAACGGCAATCGACCCAACGCAGGTTGCACATCGCCGCCACCAGCGGCAGCGCGATCAATTGCGGCAGCGCCATCAGCAACATCAGCGGCGCGGTTTGCAGCGGCCGGTAACCCTGAATCTGGGCAAGGAAACTCGACGGGATGATGATCACTGAGGTCAGCACTATCAACACCCCCGCGAGCACGATCAGGGCAAACGCTAAGTTACGCAGGCCAAGCATCTGCAAATTGAAAAACGGCATCGGGTGCGACCATTCATTGAACATGAACAGCACCAGCAACAATGCGCCGCCGCCCAGCAAGCCGGTGATCAGGCCCGACTCGAACCAGTCCAGGCGGTTGCCCTGCAACAGGCCGATCACCAGCATGCAGATCGCCGGAAAACCCAGCAGCAGGCCGCGCCAGTTGAACTGCTTGAAGCGCTCCAGCCGCAGCGGGTCTTGTGGCAGGCCGTAAGCCACGGCGGCCATTGCCAGCAGGCACGGCCCGACGATCTGCCAGAACGCCCATTGCCAGCCGACGTATTCGGTCCACAACGCCGCCAGCGGCGTACCCAGACTCGGCCCGAAGGTGGCCGTGAGCGCGTAGCCGGCCAGGCCATACAGTTTGACGTTGGCCGGCAGAAAACGCAGCGCCACGGTCATCAGCATCGGCGGCAACGCGCCGCCCGCCAGGCCTTGCACAGTGCGCAACAGCAGCAGGCTTTCGTAGTTCGGCGCAAACGGACACAGGATGCCGAGCACGGTGAACAGGCCGATGGCGCACAGGGTGAAACGGCGCAGAGAAAACGTCACCGAACACCAGGGCGCAAACGCCATGGCCGCTACGGAAGTGGCCGTGTAGGCCGCGACCAGCCAGGTGCCTTCGTCAAAACCGATGTACAGCGCGCCACGGATATCGGCGAGGGCGACCTTGGTGACCATTTCGTTGAGACCGGACACCAACACCGCGAGCAAAACGCCGACCAGGCCAACGATGATACGCGGGCCGAACACGGGCGGGCTCGGGGCAGTGGGTTTGGCCGCGGCCAGGGGGGCCGGGGCAGCGAGGGACGTCATGAACAGGTAACTCGGGATGAGAAATACCCGAGCAGTTTAATTGGGCACATTCATGACAAAAAGTTACTTATCGGAAGGTTATAAGTGCGCCGGACGCAATCCTGGGCTCACCCCTTCCACCCTTGATCATGCACGCTTAAAGCCTGGGCAGGCTGGGCTTCCAACCAGGTGGCGTGGCAACTCTCGCGCAGGGTTTCGCGCAGCCATTTGTGGGCCGGGTCCTTGTCGAAACGCGGGTGCCAGAATTGGGCCAGGACCAGGGTCGGCAGGGAAATCGGCAACGGGAACACACGCAACGGCAACTTCAAGCGATTGACGCTGTAGAGCGCTTCCTTGGGCACCGGCAGTAACAGGTCGGAGTCGGGCAACATGAACATCGCGCCGTGAAAACCCGGGGCGATCATTGCCACGTGGCGCTCCAGGCCCAGGGCATTGAGCGCAGTGTCGATCGGCCCTCGGGCGATGCCGCGTCGCGAGATGCTGATGTGGGAATAGCTGGCGAACCGTGCGGCGGTGATCTCCTCATCGAACAAGGGATGATCTTCCCGCGCGAGCCCGACGAAGGTGGTGGAGAACAGGTTCTGCACCTTGACTTCGGGACTGGCGGGCAGGGTATTGCTCACCCGCAAGTCCAGGCGCCCTTCGCGCAGCGCTTCGTCGTCGGTATCGCCTTCGGGCACGAAGCACAGCTCGCATAACGGTGCCGAACGCTCCAGGGTGTCGAACAGACGACCGCCATACACACCGATGAAAAAGTCGTTGGCCCGCACGCTGAAGCGCCGGCGCAGGGTGCTCAGGTCGACCTGATCCGCCGAACGGAACAGCAGCGCCGCCTGTTCCACTACGCTGCGCACCTGGCCCTGCAACGCCAGCGCCTTGGGCGTCGGCACCAGGCCACGCCCGGCGCGTACCAGGATCGGGTCACCCACCGCCTCGCGAATACGCGTGAGGGTGCGGCTCATCGCCGCCGGGCTGAGGTTCATCCGCCGCGCAGCACCGACCACGCTGCCCTCGTCGAGCAATGCGTCGAGAGCGACCAGCAGGTTCATGTCCGGTAGTTGCATGCCAAGCACTCGTGATCGATAGGGAGTGAACTGGGCGCAATCGTAACAGGGATGTCGCGTGGGGCTACAGCATCAACGCTGCATGCCCCAACGCTTCACGGTGAGCCGCTCGAACGTGTCGAATACCAGGTTCTCCACCAGCAAGCCGATCAGGATCACCACCGCCAGCCCGGCAAAAACCTTATCGGTGTACAGCTCATTGCGGTTCTGGAAGATGTACCAGCCCAAGCCACCTTTACCGCTGGTGGCGCCGAACACCAGCTCGGCGGCAATCAGCGTGCGCCAGGCAAATGCCCAGCCGATTTTCAGGCCGGCGAGGATCGACGGCAGTGCCGCCGGGATCAGGATGAACAGCACGAAGCGCATGCCCTTCAACCCGTAGTTGCGACCGGCCATGCGCAGGGTTTCGGACACGCCGAGAAACCCCGAATAGGTGTTGAGCGCCAACGCCCACAATACCGAATGCACCAGCACGAAAATCAGGCTGTTCTGGCCCAGGCCAAACCACAAGAGTGCCAGCGGCAACAGCGCAATCGCCGGCAGCGGGTTGAACATCGAGGTCAGGGTGCTGAGCAGGTCGCGGCCCAGTTGGGTCGACACCGCCAGTGTGGTCAGGGCAAATGCCAGCACAATGCCGATCAGGTAACCCTTGATCAGCACCACCAACGAAATGCTGACTTTGCTCAGCAGCTCGCCACTCAGAAGCCCGTCGTAGAGCGCGTGAAACGTCTGCAAGAAACTCGGCAGCAATAGGTCATTGTTCTGGTAGCGCGCAACCGCTTCCCAGAGGATCGCGAGCACGATCAGGATCAACCCTTTGCGCAACCAGCCTTGTTGCCACAAGCGTTGGCGCAGGGGCAGCTCGCGCTCCACGGGGACGCTGAGCAGCGGTTCGAGGGTGACTTCATATTCCTGGCGCATGGGAGGGGCCCTTCAGTAAGCGATGCGGATATCGGCGAAGCCCAACTCACGTTCGGCTTCGGGGGCTTCATCGAACAGCAGGCGATGAATCCTTCGCGCCGAGGCCTGGAATTGCGCACCGCCAAGGCTGTGCAGATCGTATTGATGGCTGTGGATTTCCGCGCGCACGCGCCCGGGATGGGGCGACAGCAACAGGATGCGATTGCCCACCACCAGCGCCTCTTCGATGGAGTGGGTGACGAACAGCAAGGTGAAACGCACCTCTTCCCAGAGCCGCAGCAACTCTTCCTGCATCTTGCGTCGGGTCAGCGCATCGAGGGCGGCGAAGGGTTCGTCCATCAACAGGATTTTCGGCTGCATCGCCAGGGCGCGGGCGATGGCCACGCGGGCTTTCATGCCGCCGGAGAGGGTGTGCGGATAGGCGTCGGCAAAGGCGCCGAGGCCGACTTTGTCGAGGTAGTGCAACGCGCGTTCTTCGGCGTCCCGCCGCTTGAGGGTGTTCGACGCCAGCAGCGGGAACATGACGTTTTGTTTGACGGTTTTCCACGGCGGCAGCTGGTCGAACTCCTGGAACACCACGATGCGGTCTGGACCGGGCTGTTCGACCTTCTGCCCCAGCAGGCGGATCTCCCCTTCGCAAGGCTGGATAAACCCGGCGATGGACTTGAGCAAGGTGGATTTGCCGCAACCCGACGGGCCGAGCAACACGTAGCGGTCGGCCGGGTCGATGTCGAAACTGACTTGGTGGGTGGCCCGCACCACGCGCTCGGGGGTGCGGTATTCGAGGCTGACGTTGTCCACCGCCAGCAGCGCAGTGGCGGTGGGCAGGTTGCTGGCCGTGTGGCCTTGCAGGGGCGCGTTCATCTCAGCTTCCTTGCAGGGGCTTGGCGTCCTGGAAGAAGTAGTCCTTCCACGATTCCGGCTTGTTCTTGATTGCGCCGACGCGGTAGAGGAACTCCGCCAGCGGGTAAGTGTTTTTCGGCGTGACACTGAACTCGAATTGCGGGTTGTCGATGATTTTCAGCAGCTCGGCACGGTCGATCTTGGCCTTGGTTACGCGGATGTATGTGTCGGCGGCGGCGCCTTTGTCGTGCTGGGCGAACTGCGCGGCTTCGGTCAGCGCATCGACGAATGCCTTGTAGGTTTTCGGGTTGTCGTTACGGAATTTTTCAGTGGCGAACAACACCGTCGGCGAGTTCGGGCCCAGCAGGTCATAAGTGTTGAGCACCACATGCACATTGGGGTTCGCCAGGGCCTGGTCCTGGAACGGCGGGTTGGAAAAGTGCCCGGTCAGCTCGGTACCGCCGGCGATCAGCGCCGCCGTGGCGTCGGGGTGCGGGACGGCGACGGTGTACTGATCGAGGCGATTGAATTGCTTGTCGCCCCACTGCTTGGCAGCTGCGTATTGCAGGAAGCGCGACTGCACCGACACCCCCACCGCCGGTACCGCGATGCGGTCGCTATCGGTGAAATCGGCGATGGTCTTGACCTTGGGATTGTTGCTCACCAAGTAGTAGGGAAAGTTACCGAGGGAGGCGACGGCCTTGACGTTCTGCTTGCCGCGGGTACGGTCCCAGATGGTCAGCAGCGGCCCGACGCCGGCACCGGCAATGTCGATGGAACCGGAGAGCAACGCATCATTCACGGCCGCGCCGCCGGAGAGTTGGGTCCAGTCGACCTTAATATCGAGGCCTTCCTGCTTACCGTATTTTTCGATGAGGTGCTGGTCGCGCACCACGTTGAGCAACAGGTAGACGATGCCGAACTGCTCGGCGATGCGAATCTCACCTTCAGCCTGCGCCACCGCCGGGACGACGAGGCTGCCGGCCAGCAGGCTGATACCCAGGCCGAACGTGGCGGCCAGCCGCGCAAATGGAGTGTTTCTGGACATGGTCATGCTCCGAATCAGAAAGGCGCGTCGCCCTGGATGGTGGTGCGGTACAGCTTGCGGCGCAGATGGCTCGGGCAACCGGTAGCCAGGTGGATCAGCGAGCGGTTGTCCCAGAACACCAAGTCGTGGGGCTGCCAGTGGTGGCGGTAGATATTGTCCGGCAGCACGCTGTGGGCGTAGAGCTGGGCCAGCAGGTCGCGGCTTTCGTCTTCCGGCAGGCCGACGATGCGGGTGGTGAAGCCTTCACTGACGAACAGCGCCTTGCGGCCGTTTTCCGGATGGGTACGCACAATCGGGTGGACCACTTCGGCGACCTGGGCGAGCTGCTCGGGAGTCAGTGTCGGGCGCCAGCTGCCTTCGAATTTGGTTTCGCTGTAACGCGCGGTGTAGGAATGCGCAGCGCTGCGGCCGTGTACGGCGTTGCGCAGGTGCTCGGGCAAGTGGTCCCAGGCCTTGTGCATGTCGGCAAACAGGGTGTCGCCGCCTTCGGCTGGCAGTTCCCGGGCATGCAGCATCGAGCCCAGGCTGGGCAGTTCTTTATAGGAAAGGTCCGAATGCCAGAACTTGCCCGCATCGCCCAGGCCGATGGCTTGGCCGTTTTCGATGATGTTGGAGACAATCAGGATTTCCGGGTGGTTGGCCAGCAGGAACTGCTTGAGCACATGGATCTGCAGCACGCCAAAGCGGCGACTGAAGGCGATCTGCTGGTCGGGGGTGATGCGCTGGTCGCGAAAGACCACCACATGGTGATCCAGGTGCGCGCGGTGAATGCGGGCGAAATCCTCGTCATTGACCGGGCGGGACAAATCCAGGCCGATGATCTCGGCCCCCACGCTGCCGGGGAGTGGACGAATCTCGAAGGTTTGGGCGTTAGGGATCGCTGCTGGAACAGTAGAGGTGGCTGACATGAATTCACTCCCGATCGGACAGGAGAGTGACTTTATAGATATAAGAACTGTATTTTAAATACCGTTAGAGAATATGCATAGACAGGAATGCACCGACGAAACCCTGCGTTGGGCGGCGGGAATGGAACAAACGATGGCGGTGAAGTGTTCAATGCAGGGCAATCCGACACCTCCGTGTAAGACAGCGCAAAAGCTCGATGTGGGCACCCAGAGTGGCGTGTTTAGCCGCTTACAAGCCGAAAACCTTGCTCGTTTGACAAGCCTGTAGGCAATCTCTAGTGTGCATTGGATCCAATAAGCCATTGCCATTCTATGAGGAGGCTAGCGTAGCCGTGACGCAAAAGCCGAGCCCTTTGAGCAGTATCAAGGTCAGCGGGCCTATTCCCGCCCATCTTGCTCGTTCCGTAATCGAAGAAACCTTGCGCAACGCCATCCTCGATGGCCGATTGCCTTGTGGTACCGCCATGCGCCAGCAGGAGCTGGCCAGCCTGTTCGGCGTCAGTCGCATGCCCGTGCGTGAAGCCCTTCGGCAGCTGGAAGCCCAGTCGTTGCTGCACGTCGTGACGCACAAGGGGGCGGTGGTTGCACCGCTGATCGAAGACAATTCGGCCGAGACCTACGCCCTGCGCATGCTGCTGGAGTCCGAAGCGCTGCGCTTGTCGATTCCGTTGCTCAGCGCAGACGACATTGCCCAGGCCGATGCCTTCATCACGGCGCTGGAACAAGAGAAAGACTATACCGAGATCGGCCGGCTCAACCGCCTGTTCCACATGGCGCTGTATGGCAAGGCCCCCAACCGGCGGCTACTCACGTTGGTCGAACACGGTTTGAATGAAGAGGAGCGCTTCCTGCGTTTCAACCTTGAGGCGATGGGGCTCGGCGAGACGTCCCAGGAAGATCACCGCGAACTGCTGAGCCTGGTGGCGCAGAAGAAGGTCGACGAAAGTATCCTGACGTTGCGCAATCACTTGATGCGAGGCATGGAGGTCATCAGCACTTACCTCAAGGGCCTTAAGGCGACCGGCAACTGAACTTTCCCAGCCTGCTTCACCGATCAAGCATTGCGGGGCGGCCTTCGCTGTTGGCAGAACCTGCATCAAGGCGCCCCGGTTAAAACTATTCGACTGCGTAATGCCTGCTAATGCTCGAGAAACTTCCCACGTTTAATAATATAACTTACCCACAATCGGAATCTTTTCGAAAAAACATCTAATACATTTATAAGCTCGCCCAAACGTTTAATCGGCTTATTATCTTTCTTCAATAAACCAAGCACCTCAACAGCCTGCACGAACCCTTGTTTGGGCAGCGCTGCGCGCGCTGCTTGGCTAAACGTTATCTGTCCGCTTTTGGGCTGCAAAAGCCCAGCACTGTTTTCAGAGCAGTCGCAACAACTTATAGGCATCAACTATGTATCAAGGTTTACTTAAACAAAAAAAACTGCAGTTATGCAGCCATCCGTTATTTGAAGAAATAACTTCACTTGGCAAGTTACAACTCTTTATGGAAAACCATGTATTTGCCGTTTGGGACTTCATGAGCCTCACCAAACGCCTGCAACGGGACCTGACCTGTACGCAATTACCCTGGCTCCCGCCGACCGACCCGCAAGCCGCCCGCCTGATCAACGAAATCGTGCTGGGCGAGGAGTCGGACGAACACCCCCGGCGCGGTCATTGCAGCCACTTCGAGCTGTACCGCGAAGCCATGCTCGAAGTGGGCGCCAGTACCCACGCTATCGATACGTTCATCACGCTGCAACGTCGGGGCGTCGAGGCCAATGCCGCCCTGGGCCAGGTCGATGTGCTGCCCGGCGTGGCCCGCTTCGTCGCCAGCACGTTGCACATCGCGTTGAATGCGCCCACCCATTGTGTGGCCGCCGCCTTCCTGCACGGCCGCGAAAGCATTATCCCGAGCATGTTCGAACGGCTGTTGCAGGGCAGTGAGATCATCAGAAGCCAGGCGCCAACCTTGGGCGAGTACCTCAACCGCCACATCGAACTGGACACCCAAGACCACGAGCCAGGGGCGCAGAGGATGCTCCAGGGCCTTACCGACAACGCACCCGAGCGCCAGCAACAGGCGGCTGAAACCGCGGTCAACGCCGTGGAAAACCGCATCAAGCTCTGGGACGACGTACACACCTTGCTGCAACAGGTGCGCCCATGAACATCAGCGCCTACCGCTCCATCGCCGAAGACTGGGAACGCCGCGCCACCATCCGCACACGCCCTCGCCGCCTGCTGGAAAACGACGACAAACTGATCTACCCGCTGTGCCGCCAGCCCCTGGTGCTCAGCGCGACCTTCCTTGAACATTGCCCGCAGTGGCGCGACTTCGTGCTGTTGCAAAGCTTCTACAAATTCATCAATGACGTGGTGATTTTCGAAACCGAGATCGTCGACAGGACCGCGCGCAACATCGCCAAGAACCGTTTCGCCCTGCCCTTCCCCCTTGTGTGTCGCTATGACGCGATGACCGTCGTGGTGGACGAGGACTATCACGCCCTGGTCGCGCTGGACTTCCTGCAACAGACCGTGAAGATGACCGGTATATCACCGCTGGATCTGCCCGGGCAGATCGAACTGAGCCGCGCCCTGCCGGCGGCGCAGGCGCAAGCCCCGGCGCACCTGCGCGATGCGGTGGAATTGATTGCCGTGGCCATTGCCGAAAACACCGTGACCCATGACGTGGCGGCGTTTTCCAGGGACGACAGCGTCAAGGCCTCCATCCGTGGCTTGATGGCCGATCACCTGTTCGACGAAGGGCGCCATGGGCAGTTCTGGACACGCCTGGTGCGCCTCTATTGGCAGGCGGCAAGCCCGGCTGACCGCGACAGCATTGCGCCGGTCTTGCCCATCTTTCTGGCGCATTACCTGACTAACGAGCTGCAAAAATCCTTCGACCTGCAACTGATTGATCAGTTGGACGTCAGCGCTGACGTTCGCCATGCGCTGCGGGCCGACATGGCGGCACTGGAGTTCCCCATCACCCGCCACCACCCGCTGATCGGCAACATCATGGGCTTTCTGCAACACAGCGGTTTGCTGCAGACACCGAGCGTGGCCCTGGCATTGGCCGACTATCTGCCGGTGGCCGGGAGAGCGGCATGAGGCGCCTGACAATTGGATGGTTGGGTATCAGCCGTGCCCTGGATGCGGTGAGGGTGGAGCTGGAACAGTATGGTCATCTGTCGGGGCATGACGCTGCCGACCTGGTGATCGAGGACGGTAGCGAGTCACTGCCCGCGCACCTGGCCGCCGCTCCACGCATCAGCCTGCGCCTGGGCGTCGGCCCGCTGACGGAGCATGGGTTGCCGCGGCTGCAGTTACGCGCTTATGCCGCCGGCCAATGCTTGCTGGCCGTGCTGGACCTTGCCGACGCGCCCAGCGGCAATGGCCAGCGACTGCGCCTGCAAGCGACAAGCGCGCTGGTGGAATGGGTCGCCGTGCTGGTCAGCGGCTTCGCCCGCGACCCGGAGTATTGCCCCGCCGCGGCCGGCATCAATGCCTGGCCCGAACACAGCTTGCAAAAGCTGGAGGCACTGGCGTTCGTGCATCGGTTCAATCACACCGCCGATGTGCAATTGCTGCAGGCAGCGCAGGTGCCGATAATCGAACGACTGCAAGCCAGCCTGCTCACCTTCGCCGCACGACCGGCGCTGAACATTGCCGGCCGTGTGCTGACCTACCGACAATTGCACGCTCAAGCACGGGCGATCCAGCAACGCCTCGGCCCACTGCTGGAAGGCCTCGAGGTACCACCGGTGGTCGGGGTGTGCCTGGAAAAAACAACGGCGTTGTATGCCAGCATTCTTGCGGTGCTGGGCTGTGGCGCGGTTTACCTGCCACTGGCACCGGATCATCCGGCGCAACGCCAACAGGCCATGCTGGACAGCGCGGGAGCCAGGCTGTTGCTGGATGATGGCGGCCACCCGCTGCGCGAGTACTTCGTTTCATTGGATGTCAGTGCCCTCGATCAGCACGACACGTCACCGTTGCTGCAGCATCGCCCCTCCCCGGATGCACCGTGCATGGTGCTCTTCACCTCGGGCACCACCGGTCGCCCCAAAGGCGTGTTGCTGAGCCAGAGCAACCTGGCCCATTTCACCGCCTGGTTCGGCGGTTGCATGGGGCTGGACGAGCAGAGTCGGGTACTGCAGTTCGCTTCGTTGAGCTTCGACGCCTCGCTGATGGATATCTTCCCCAGCCTGATTGCCGGCGCCGAGTTGATTGTTCCAAGCGAGGCGCAACGACGCGACCCGCAGCAGCTGGTAGAACTGATCCGCCAGCAGCAGATCACCCATGCCTTCCTGCCGCCGGCGCTGCTGAGCATCCTGCCGCTGGACCAACCGCTGGGCCTGACGCACCTGCTGACCGGCGGCGATGCCTGTGAACCCTATGTGATCGAACGACTGGCCGGCCAATGCCAGTTGCACAACCTCTATGGCCCCACCGAAGCCACGGTGCTGGTCACCCATCGCACGTTGCGGCCCGGGGACAGCAATCGCAACGCCGGCCGTCCCATCGCCAACAGCCAGGTGCTGATACTCGATGAGCATTTGCAGCCAGTGGACGAACAGGTGATGGGCGAGCTGTACATCGTCGGGCCGGGCGTGAGCCTGGGGTACTTGAACGCAACACAACTGCACGACGACCCTTTTGTCGAACTGGTACTGCCGGGAGGACAACCCGTGTGCGCCTACCGCAGCGGTGATTACGCAAAGTGGACCGGCGACGGCATCGAGCTGGGCGGGCGTCGGGACGAGCAAGTGAAGATTCGGGGGTTTCGAGTCGAACCCCAGGAGATCGAACAGTGCCTGCGTGCCAGCCGCCTGTTCCGCCAGGTGGCGGTGGTGATCGACGGTGATCGCAGGATTCGCGGTGTGGTCGCCCAGCCGGAACCGGGTGCCACGATGGACGACCTCAAGCAGCATGCACGGCAGTGGCTGCCTGATTACATGCAACCCGAGCGGTGGATCGAACTCGCCGGCCTGCCTTACGCGAGCAACGGTAAAGTCGATCGCCAGGCCTTGTTGCAACTGCCGGTGCAGCGCCCTTCGAATCACACCGTAAAGGCCGCGCAAACGCCGCTGCAGGTTGAGCTGTTGGCGCTGTGGCATGAGTTGTTGCAGCTTCCTACGGGCACGTTGTCCATCGATGACAGCTTCTTTAACGTCGGCGGCCACTCCATTTTGCTGTCGAGCCTGCTGCTGCGGGTTCGCGAACAATTTGGTCGCAGCCTGCCCCTGAACAGCTTTTTTGAAATGCCGACCATTCGCACGCTCGCGGCGCTGCTGGAGGACGGCCCGCGCGCTGTCGCACCCGTCGGCCAGGCGGTTCAAGACGCACAGCGGGAACCGGCTTTTGAGGTGCTGCCCGAGGACCGCGCCGGTGATCGTCGCAAAGTGATCGTGACGGGGGCCAACAGTTTTATCGGGGTCCACATTGTCGAAGCCTTGCTGGCCGGCGGTGCGACCGAAGTGGCATGCCTGGTGCGGGAACTGCCGGACCAGCCGGCAACGGTCCGGTTCACCCAGGCGTTGCAGGAGTACCGCCTGGAACATCTGGACCGGAGCCGGGTGCAGGTGTACGCCGCCGATGTCAGCCAGCCTGGCCTGGGCCTGGCCGCTGAGGTGTACGAGCGCCTCGCCAGGGACTTTGGCGTGCTGGTGCATAACGCGGCGCGGGTCAACCATGTGATGGACTACGCGTCGCTGGTGAAAGACAACGTCGACCCGGTACTGGAATGCGTGCGCCTGTGTGAAACCCACAGCAAAAAGGTCTTCAACTTCATCTCGACACTCTCGGCATGCAGCGCCATCGACGCCGCTGGACAGGTCCTCGAGTCGCCTGCTGCGGCGACACCGCCGATCTACATCAAGAATGGTTACAACCTGTCCAAATGGGTGGCCGAGCGGCTATCGGCGCGCGCGCTGGAGCAAGGTGCCTGGGTGAATATCTATCGTCCGGGCAATATCAGTTTCAACAGCCAAAGCGGTGTTTGCCAACCACAGAAAAATCGCCTGATGCTGATGCTCAAGGGCTCGCTGCAGTTGGGCCTGGTTCCGCGCTTAGCGGTGAACTTCGACCTGATGCCGGTGGACTTTTTTGCACGCTTCATCGCGTTCCACTGCGCTCATTTCGCAACCGGGCGCAGCGTGTACAACCTGCATAACCCACAACCCCTGAGCTGGGAGCAGTACCTCGATGCATTCCGCGACGCCGGCTACACATTCGAGCGGGTCAGTGTCGCGCAGTGGCAACGGCAACTGCGAACGGTGGGCCGCGAAAATGCGCTGTTTGGCGTGCTGGGTTTTTACCTGGACGGGTTGGGTGAAGACATCGGCGATACGTCGATGATCCGTCACGACAACGCACGCCGGGGCGTGGAAGAAATGGGTAAGCCGTACCCCGAGAAAAGCCCCGCGCTGTTAGGCAAAGGCTGCGACTACCTCAAGGCCATCGGCTTTCTCTGAACCGCCTCAGGACAACCTCATGAAACCGTTGCAACCCGATACATTGATCCGCAACCCCCGGGGCACACCAGTGGTGGCCTCTGTCGTAGTCACCTGCGAGGCCGCCAGGCTGTGGGGCTTGGTGGGGGACTTTGCAGGCTTTGATGCGTTCATTCCCGCCTTGTCGCACATCGAAATGACCGGCACCGGCGTAGGCGCTTTGCGCACGAAGTATTTCCACGATGGCCATTGTGCGGTGGAGCAGCTCAACAGCCGTGACGAAGAGGCCATGTTCATGACCTGGACCACGGTCTACAACACCTTGGGCGTGGCCCGCCTGTGGGCGGCAATGCGTGTGGAGCCATTTGGCTGCGGATGCTCCAGGGCGACCTGGACGCTCATCGGCGAACCGGTCGACACCGCGCAGGAAGGGTTCGAACACTTTATGCAGAACTTCGCCGACGGCGCACTGGAAAATGTCCGACAAATGCTCGGCTAAGCAGTAGGAGCGAGAGGCCTCGCTCCTATGCCGCTGAGGTCAGATCTTGAAACTGTCGACCAGTTGTTTCAAGCGGCTGGCCTGTTGAGACAACGCGTCACAGTCCTTCAATGTTTCATTGAGGTTGGCCACGCCTTGCTGGTTCAGCAGGTTGATCTGGTTGATGTCGACATTGAGGGTTTCCACCACCGCGGTCTGCTCCTCGGTGGCAGCGGCGACCGACTGGTTCATGCCGTCGATTTCAACAATCCGCTGCGTCACGCTGATCAGGCGCTCACCGGCCTGGTTGGCGACTTCGACGCTCTCTTCGCTGGAGGTCTGGCTCGCGTTCATGGTGGTCACCGCTTCACGCGAACCCACTTGCAGCGAAGTAATCATTTTGTGGATTTCCTCCGCCGACTCCTGGGTACGGTGAGCCAGGTTGCGCACTTCATCGGCGACCACGGCAAACCCGCGACCCGCTTCCCCGGCACGGGCGGCCTCGATCGCGGCGTTGAGCGCGAGCAGGTTGGTCTGCTGGGAGATGCCTTTGATCACATCGAGAATGTGGCCGATGTTATCGGTGCTGGCGTTCAAGGTTTCGATCTGGGTGCAGGACAGGCTGATCTTTTGCGACAGTTCCGACATCGCCAGGATGGTTTTTTCCACCACTTTGCGCCCATCGTCAGCCTGCTCGCTGGCACCACTGGCGTGCTGGGAAGCGTCAGCGGCGTTACGCGCGATTTCCTGGGTCGCGGCGCCCAGTTCGTTGATTGCCGCCGCTACGCTGTTGGTGCGCGCGCTCTGCTCGTCAGAACCGACGATCGAAGCGTTGGACGACGCCATTACGCGCTGGGACAAGTCATGCACCTGGCGTGTTGCCGAGGACACCTCGGAAATCGAGGCGTGGATACGCTCGACGAACTGGTTGAAGGCACTGCCCACCTCGCCAAACTCATCTTTGCTGGTCACGTCCAGGCGGCGGGTCAGGTCACCCTCACCCTGGGCGATGTCCTGCATGGCAACGCCCATGGTGGTCAGCGGCCGCAGCAGTACTTGGATCAGCAAGCTCAAGAGCACCGCAATCGCCACCACGGCAATCAGCATGGCAATCAGCGCGGAGGTGCGGAATTTACCCAGGGGTGCGTAAGCTTTGTCTTTATCAATCGACAAGCCGATGTACCAGTCCGCACCTGGCAAGCCGGCGATAGGGGTGAAGGACAGAATGCGATCCTGACCGTTGAGGACAACATCCTGGTTAAGCTTCTCGATGCGGACGCTGGTGCCTGGGTAGATGTCCTTGAGGTTCTTCATCACCTGGCCCTGATCGGGGCTGACGATGACCTGACCGTCGCCGCTGACCAGGAACGCATGGCCGATGCCGCCGAAGTCTACCGAGTTGATGATCTTCACCAGCGTTTGCAGGCTCAGGTCACCACCGACCACGCCCAGCAACTCGCCGTTCTTTTTCACCGGCATGGCGATGGTCACGATCTGCCCACCCACGGCTGCCATGTAAGGCGGGGTCAGCATGGGTTTGTCAGCCGCCACGGCTTGCTTGTACCAAGGACGCTGGCGCGGGTCATAGCCATCGGGCATTTTTGCGTCGGGACGTTGGGTGAACACGCCGTTGGTTTGGCCGACGTAAGTGAACTGGAAGTTCGAGGTGAGTGCGGGCTGATCAACCAAGCCTGGAAGATCTGCAGTACTGCCCTGGTGGGCCATGTTTTGTGCCAGGTTTTCGAGTATCAACACGCGGCCACTGAGCCAGTTCTGCACACTGCTGGCGGTGAGTTCTCCGGATTGCTGGATGGACGACTCCAGGTTCTGTTTGATGGTGCTGCGCTGTAAGTAATCGTTGTACAACGTGAATAACGCGAAGGCCAAGACCACGACGCCTGACGCGGCCAACAGAATTTTATGACTGAACTTTAGATTCATTTCATCGACTTCTTTTGCCAAAGGGGGGGAGCGTGCTGGGTGGAACATTCCATGTAACGTCTGGGCAGACGCTTGATCTGCTCCAAATCGGTGCACGCATGGCTCGTCAGGCTTTCGGCCAAATGAAGTGGAATCTTAAGGTTTTGTCAGAAAGATCCTCTTTTTGAGTGGGAAACAGACCGGCGGTACAAGCAAGGCGTCCGAAACTGCAAAGTCTTGCAGTTTTCGAGGACGGATGAGCATCGATCAGATGCAGGGAGTCAGCTGAGCAGATATGCGACCGAAGCAGACCTCTTAAACGACAAAACCCCTGTCTGCGCAAGCAGACAGGGGTTTCGGAATTTAATCTTGACGATGACCTACTCTCACATGGGGAAACCCCACACTACCATCGGCGATGCATCGTTTCACTGCTGAGTTCGGGATGGGATCAGGTGGTTCCAATGCTCTATGGTCGTCAAGAAATTCTGTGTACCAGACCGTTGCCTTGGCAACGCTCCAGTGAAATTCGTGGACTTCTACTAAAACAAAACCCCTGTCTGCGTGAGCAAACAGGGGTTCTGGAATTTAATCTTGACGATGACCTACTCTCACATGGGGAAACCCCACACTACCATCGGCGATGCATCGTTTCACTGCTG
>NZ_QBUF01000013.1:0-226066 GCF_003058185.1 Pseudomonas sp. GV105 | reverse complement strand
AGTCACTGGTAGGAGAGTCCGTTGGACTGCGAGAAGTGGACGACAACGTGTGGGACATGTACCTATGTAACTATCCACTGGGTAGGCTAGACAGCAGTGCAAGCCGGCTGTCCAGCACCCAGAAACGTAAAGGATGTCCCCGGTCTCGTTTGTAAAGGATGTCTCCGTCTGTACACCCCGATGGCGGCGGACCAGTCACCGATGCATCGACTGAAAGACGGCGATGGCAAGCTCGCTCCCGATAGCGCTGGAACAGTTACAAATAAGCTGACGGTCACACCGCCATCGGGGGCAAGCCCCCTCCCACACTGAGCCTGCGTCTGCCACACAATGGATGAACACCACAGATCCTATGTGGGAGGGGGCTTGCCCCCGATGGCGGTGGACCAGTCACCTACGCATCGACTGAAAGCCGGCGATGGCAAGCTCGCTCCCGATAGCGCTGGAACAGTTACAAATAAGCTGACGGTCACACCGCTATCGGGAGCAAGCTCCCTCCCACATTTGATCTCTGTCGCCTGATAGACTCCGCCAATCTCCTTCTGTCGCGAGCCACCCCCATGCTCCACGTGTTATTCAGCGTTTACCTGAAGATGCTGGTGCTCTACAGCCCGTTCTTCGTGTTGTCCTGTTTTATCAGCCTGACCCGCGGCTATTCGAGCAAGGAACGGCGACGCCTGGCCTGGAAAGTGGCGTTGGCGACGCTGGTGTCGAGCGTCTTGCTCTACCTGTTCGGCCGGGTGATTTTCAGCGTGTTCGGCATCACCGTGGACGCTTTCCGCATCGGCGCCGGCAGCGTGCTGTTCATCTCGGCCCTGGGCATGGCGCAGGGCAAGTCGGCGGTGCAGACCGATAACGTGCAGCAGGACGTGACCATCGTGCCGCTGACCATTCCCCTCACCGTCGGCCCCGGCACCATCGGGGCGCTGCTGGTGATGGGCGTCAGCCAGCCCCATTGGGACGACAAAATCGCCGCCATCCTCAGCATCGCCCTGGCCAGCTTCACGGTGGGCGTGGTGCTGTATTTGTCCAACCGTATCGAACGGATTCTCGGTGACCAGGGCTTGCAGATTGTCAGTCGCTTGATGGGCTTGTTCGTGTGCGCCTTGGCCGCACAAATCATCTTTACCGGGGTGCGCGGCTACCTGGTGCCTTAGATCCGGTATTTGGCGATCGCCAGTTGCACCTTGTCGCCCGCACTCTCACGCATCAACTGGATGGTTTTTTCGTTGACCACCGAGGTATTCAGCACCAGGCAGGTTTGCCCGCTGAAGGCCTCGAACGAGGAACTGTCCCACTCAAGAAAAGGCAGCCCCACGTGCTTGCTGACGCCATGGGAGCTGTAGGTCACCAGCACCATCATGACTTCGCCGTCGGTTTCGGCGCAGGACGCCAAGCCAAAATCGCCCCCCTGATGCACGCTGCTGTTGCGCTTGAACAGCTCGAATGACGCCGGCATCTGTTTCAATGTTTCCAGCGCATCGGCGGCCAGTTTCGGCAGCGCCGTCAGCAGAGGCCCGGCCAGTGAGGTCGAGGCCAGCAGGGTGGCGATGATATTCAGCGCCGCCAGTTGCACCGTCAGCCCCTTGCCGGCGCTTGAGACCCGCTCGAACCGGCTGCGCACCGGCAGCCAGCCCAGGCTGATCATCACCTTGATAAATTCGTCGTACCAGCCCTCCGTGCCGCGACTGATCTTCAAGACATCGCTGACGTAGCTGCTGGCCAACAGATAGCTTTTGCGGATGTATTCGCGGTTCAGGCCGCTCAGGCCGTCGGCGAACGAGATCACGCCATTGTTGACCACCGCCGCGTTGCAGCCGTCCTCGGTATCCAGCGGTAAAGCCGCGTGCGTCCCCGGCGCGCCGGGCAGCTTATAGGCGGCAATCAATTTGCGCCGCTTGGTGCTGTTGATCCTTCTGTGATGTCGCTCCATTTTCAGTTCTCCACAAGCACCCCACATGGGGCGTGTGTCCACACTAGTCCAGGCGCCGACGGGCTTTCCACACGACAAACATCCCTTGCCGGCAGCGCTCGCGCAGCGCAGCCCAGCATTCGTTGGGCGCCCCACGGGCAGTTCCGGATTTCATCGATAAAAAAAGAAAAAGCCCCGAATCACGGCAGGTGTTCACCCAGCGTCATTCGGAGCTTTCCGGCGCTCGCGCGGCGCTTTTCAGGAGGCCGGTTTTTCGCCATACCAGCGCGGCGTGTACACCCACTCACCGCCGCCGGCGCGCGGGAACGCGCAGGTGGTGGACGAGCCGATCAGCACCATGGTCCGCATGTCCACCTGTTCCGGGGTCAGTTGCCCCAGCGTGGTCACGCGCAGGGTCTGGCCCGGCCGCCCGATATCGCGGCCCAGCACCACCGGCGTTGCGGCATTGCGGTGTTGCGCGACAATCTCCAGGGCACGCCCCAGTTGCCACGGCCGCGCACGCGAGATCGGGTTGTAGAACGCCAGGGCCAGGTCGGCCTGGGACGCGAGGTCCAGGCGCTGCTCGATGATCGACCAGGGCTTGAGGTTGTCCGACAGCGACATCACGCAGAAGTCGTGCCCCAACGGCGCGCCGGCCTGGGCCGCGGTGGCCAGGGACGCGGAAACACCCGGCAGGATTTCCAGCTCGACCTGGTGCCAGGCCGGGTCGTCGGACTCGTGCAGCGCCTCGATCACCGCCGCCGCCATGGCGAACACACCAGGGTCGCCGGACGACACCACTACCACCGAACGGCCTTGGGCGGCCAGCGCGAAAGCGTGGCGGGCGCGCTGCATTTCTTCACGGTTGTCGGTGCAGTGCTGCACCTGATCGTCGCGGAACGGCCCGGCCATGCGGACGTAGGTTTCGTACCCCAGCACATCGGTACAGCGCGCCAGTTCGGCCTTCACCGCCGGCACCATCAGGTCGGCGGCGCCAGGGCCAAGGCCGATCACCGCAAGGCGGCCACGCGGGCGACCGACCTGGGACACGTCCAAGGGCTGCTCGGCGACCGAAACAACGATGTCCGCCGCTTGCTCCACCTCGGCGAAACGCAGCGGCACGCCTAATTCCAACGCTGCTTCGTGCAACGACGGTTCGGCCATCTGGGTATCGCTGGCCAACAGGCAGGCCAGTGACTGCAGGGCAATCCCCGAGGCATGCAACGCGCCACGCACACGCTGCGCCAATTGCGCGCCGGGCTTGCAGGTGACGCACACGCTCTGTGGATAAATCAGCAACTCGTTGGCCGCCGGCACGCGCTCGGCGCTGCCTACGTGGATCGCTAGGCGCGCCTGTCGGTCCTGCGCCAGGTTGGCCTGGTCAAGCCACGGCGCCGCGCCTTCGATACGCACGCTTTCGCCGGCAAGCAGGTCGCTGACGAAGCGCTTGCCCAGCTCCAGGTCCGCCAGTTGATAACCGGCCGGAGGGTTGAGCAGGCACGTGCCGAAACGCAGCTCGCCACTGGTGGTGATCGCGGCGGCCACGCCCAACGCCGCGGCAATCTCCCGCGCCATGTCATTCACCCCGCCCAGGCCACCGAGTAACGGCACCACCGCACTGCCGTCTTCGGCCACGGCCAGTACGGCGGGCTCTTCGCCTTTTTCCAGCAGCAGCGGCGCCAGGGTGCGGATCACGATACCGGCGGCGCACAGCGCGATCAGCGGCGTGCCTTGCTGATAGAGCTGGCGCAGGGTCGCGCCGAATTCGCGGTAGCTCTGGTCCGCGCCGTCGACCCGGCCCAGCAGGCCGTGGATCACCGCGCCCGGATACACCTGCGCAATCCTGCGCGCCGTGGCCAGGCTGCCCTGCCCGAGGATGACGATCGCCGGGCGCATCAACCTTGCCACCGTTCACCGGGCACGATGATCAGCGAGAAATACGGCGAGGACATCGGCTCGACTTGATCCAGCGGGACGATTTTCTGGTTGGCCATGGTCGCGCGCTCCACATACAGCGCACGCTCGGCCAGGCCGAGTTCTTCGAGCACCTGGCGCACCTTGGGGAAGTTGCGCCCCAGCTTCATGATCACCGCCGCATCGGCATCCGCCAGGCGACGCTTGAGGTCTTCATGGGGCAGCACCCCCGACAGCACCGACAGGCTCTGGTTGCGATACACCAGCGGCGCGCCGAGCACCGAGGCGCCACCGAGCATCGAACACACGCCGGGGATGACCTGCGCTTCGTAGCGCTCGGCCAGGCGGTCATGCAGGTACATGTAGGAGCCGTAGAAGAACGGGTCGCCTTCACAGATCACCGCCACATCGCGGCCGGCGTCCAGGTGCGCGGCGACGTCCTGGCTGGCGCTGTCGTAGAAATCGCTGATCACCTGTTCATAGGACAGCGGCGCCGGCAACGCTTCGGTGGTCACCGGGTACACCAGCGGCATCAGGGTTTGCTGCGCCACCAGGTGGTCTTCGATGATGCCGAAGGCGTTGCCCTTTTTGCCCTTGGCCACGAAGTACGCCACCACCGGCGATTCGCGCAGCAGGCGCAGGGCCTTGAGGGTGATCAGTTCCGGGTCGCCGGGGCCGACGCCCAGGCCGATTAAACGTCCGCGTGCCGGCATTATTCGACCTCCGTGGCCAGGGCATTGACCGCCGCGGCCGCCATCGCACTGCCGCCCAGGCGGCCCTGCATGATCACGAACGGCACGCCACGGCTGTCGGCGGCCAGCATCGCCTTGGATTCGGCGGCGCCGACGAAGCCCACCGGGAAGCCAAGGATCAACGCCGGTTTCGGCGCGCCGGCGTCGAGCATTTCCAGCAGGTAGAACAAGGCGGTCGGCGCATTGCCGATCACCACCACACTGCCGGCCAGGTGCGGGCGCCACAGTTCCAGGGCGGCGGCGGAGCGGGTGTTGCCCAGCTTCTGCGCCAACGCCGGCACGCGTTCGTCGCGCAGGGTACAGATCACTTCGTTGTTGGCCGGTAGCCGCGCACGGGTCACGCCTTCGGACACCATCCGCGCATCGCACAGAATCGGCGCACCCGCGGCCAGCGCCTCGCGCCCGGCCTTGCCTGCGCCTGCGGAGAACTGCAGGCCGTCGATCGCCTCGACCATGCCGCAGGCATGAATCACGCGCACCGCGAGTTTTTCCAGGTCGGCCGGGATGCGCTCCAACCTGGCTTCCGCGCGAATAATGGCGAAGGAGTTGCGATAGATCTCCTGACCGTCGCGGATGTAATCAATCATCGGTGTTGCTCCGTGGGTGAGCGCGCAGCAGGGCGCCCGCCGCTTCAATAGAAAGAGTGCGCGCGTGCAGCCGGCCGAAACCGGGCTGGGCTGCTTCGCGAAAATAGACGTCGTAATGGCCGGGGCTGACCGCCAGCAAGGTCACCGGCGCGATGTGCGCGGCGGCGCAGGAACGCGCGCAGCCAGACAGATGTACCGCGTGGCCGGGGCGCAGCGCGGCCAGTTGCATCGCGTCGGCCTTGGTATCGGCCAGGCCTTTGCCGCAGCCGCTGGAGCCGGTGCAGGCGATCAGCTGCGCCAGCGGCTGGTCGGCCGAGCAGAGGAAGCCCAGCTGTTCCAGGCGCGCGGTGATCGCGGCGGCATCCTGGCATTTGGCGTTGGGCAGCAGCAGGCCTTGCCAGGGGGTAAAGCGCAGCGTGCCGTCGCCATACTCATCGGCGAGTTGCGCTGCGCCCTTGAGCATGGAGGCGTCGAGTCGACCCAGCGGCGTCACGGCGGTCACGTAGACCCGACCGTGCTGACGCTGTGGATAACTTCCCAGGTGCAGCCACGCCCCGCTGGCCGGGCGCTTGAAGCCATCGACCGGCAATAACGGCAGGTCCAGCCCGACCAGGAAGTTATCCACAGGCAGATGACGCATGCGTGTTTGCGCCGGCGTGGCCAGGTCCAGAAACCGCTCCAACACCGCCACCACCAAGGCATGCCCCTGCTCCAAGCGCACGGCCGCCAACGGCGCATCCAACCCCGGGCAGCCGGCCAGGCCGAACGCGAGCAGTGTTTCGCCGCCCTGCTCAAAGGCCGACAGCCACAGGTCATGGTGATGTTCGAGCATCGCCAGGGCTTCACCGCCATCCAGTTGCACCGCGAACTTGGCCGACAGCTCGTGGAAGCGCGTGTGGTTTTGCAGGGTGGCGAGGATCTGGTCGGCCAGCGGGCGCGTATCGAACAGCATCTGCGGGTCGATACCGGCGCTGGGGCTGAGCATCAGGTTGCGCACGTCGTCACCGGCGGCGGTGCTGGGGCCGAGGCCTGCGGCAAGGAGCATCGCGATCAAAGCCTGCTGCTCGGCACCGATCCCGCGGATCTGCAGGTTGGCGCGGTTGGTCGCCTCGATCACCCCGCCCGCATAGGCCTGGGCCGCGTCCGCCACGGCATGGGCTTGTGCGGCGCTGATCGCGCCGCCGGCCAGTTTGATCCGGCAAATGCCGCCGTCCAACGCCTGGACGATACGCAGCAACCCCGGGCAAGCCGAGGGGCGCAAGGTGTTCAGAGCAGGGATTGGGTTCACGGGGCTACCGGTTCGCGGGTCAAGGCGCGGTATTATGCCTGCTTTGTCCGACGGCATGAAAAGCCTGCCCGTCGGATGTCGTTCAAGGAATTCATATGTCGCCCTGGCTGACGGTAATAGGCATCGGTGAAGACGGCTTCAAAGGGCTCGGCAGAAACGCCCGGCACGCCGTGTTGCGTGCCGCGCGGATCATCGGTGGCCAGCGCCAATTGGACCTGTTGCCAGTGTGCGTGCGCGGCGAACGCCAGTTGTGGCCGAGCCCGTTTTCCCTGGCGCCGCTATTGGCGCGACGCGGTGAACCGGTGTGCGTGCTGGCCAGCGGCGACCCGATGTTCTACGGCGTCGGCGCCAGCCTGGCGCGGCAGGTGCCGGCTGAAGAGATGCTGATTTTGCCGGCGCCCTCCTCTGTGTCGCTGGCGGCGGCGCGCCTGGGCTGGGCGTTGCAGGACGTGATGACGTTATCGGTGGTGGCCCGGCCCTTGACGGCGTTGAATGCACATCTGGCCAGCGGCGTGCGCTTGCTGGTGTTGAGCAACGATGGGCAGAGCCCTGCCGCGATTGCCGCGCTGTTGGCTGAATCCGGCTTTGGGCCGAGCCGCCTCAGCGTCTTTGAACACCTGGGCGGCGCGGCTGAGCGGCGTGTCGATGGCGTGGCCCACGCTTGGCCGCACGCTGCGGTCGCCGATCTGAACCTGGTCGCCATCGACTGCCTGGCCGACGCCGATGCCCCACGCCTGTCGCGCCTCGCCGGCCTGCCGGATGTGGCATTCAAACACGACGGCCAACTGACCAAGCGCGACGTGCGCGCCATGACCCTGGCCCGCCTGGCGCCACTGCCCGGCGAATTGCTCTGGGACGTGGGTGCGGGCAGCGGCTCCATCGGCATCGAGTGGATGCGCGCCCACCCGAGCTGCCGCGCCTTGGCGATTGAAGCCGATGCCGGCCGCCAAGGCCTGATCGAACATAACCGCGACGCCCTCGGCGTGCCCGGCCTGCAACTGGTGCGCGGCACCGCACCCGCGGCCCTCGGCGGCCTGGAAACGCCCGACGCGATCTTCATCGGCGGCGGCGTCACCCGCGACGGCGTGCTCGAGACCTGCTGGCAGCACCTGCGCCCCGGTGGCCGCCTGGTCGCCAACGCCGTGACCCTGCAAAGCGAAATGACCCTGATGGCCTGGCGCGCCCAACACGGCGGCGAACTGACCCGCCTCCACGTGGCCCAGGCCCAGCCGCTCGGTGAATTCGACACCTGGCGCCAGGCGCTGCCGATCACCCTGCTGGACGTGATCAAGCCCCTATGAAACCGATCCTGCTACTGGGCGGCGTCACCGAAGCCCTCGCCATCGCCCGCACCCTCGGCCCCGAACATATCTACAGTCTGGCCGGTGTGGGCCGCGTGCCGACCGACCTCACCTGCCAGGTGCGTGTCGGCGGCTACGGCGGGGTTGAAGGGTTGGCGCAGTTCGTGCGCGACGAACACATCGGCCTGATCCTCGACGCCACCCACCCGTATGCGGCACAGATCAGCCAAAACGCCGCCCAGGCAGCACGGTTGTGCGGTGTGCCGTGTTGGGCCCTGCGCCGCCCGGCATGGCGACCGCAAGCGGGGGATGACTGGCGCGAAGTCGCTGACTGGGCCGAGCTGATCGAGGCCCTGAAACCCTTCAAGCGCCCGCTGTTCACCTTGGGCCGCGAGCCGTTGCAGCATCTTGATGAGATCCCGCAGGAGCAATTCTGGACACTGCGCGCGTTGGAGGTGTATCCGGGCAATGAACGCTGCGAAGTCATCGGCGCGCGTGGGCCGTTTCTGATCGAAGACGAGCGTGCGTTGTTCGAACGACAAAAGATCGATGTGCTGATCAGCAAGAACAGTGGCAGCACCGCCACCGAACCGAAGCTGGAAGTGGCGCGCGAGCGAGGGGTGCCGGTGTTGGTGTTGAGGCGGCCGGTGTTGGCTACGGCGGATCGAGAATTTACAGCCGTGGCTGCGGTGCTACAGGCAATATCGTCTCGCTAAACGACACCTCGCCAATGTGGGAACTTGCTCCCGTTCAACGGCGTAGCAGTCGCATGATCGCTGAGTTTGCATCGATGTCCGCAGACTAGCGATCACGTTTGCGACCAGCAACCTCAAACAAGGTGTCGCACGTTTCTGTTTGTACGAAGACCTAGCCAAAACACCCACTGTTTGGTTTACCCAGCAGAAAGACGATTCACCTTACGACCAACTCCGAACCAGCCGGCTAGTTCAGCCAAAAGCTCCCGCCCTAACCTCCCCTCTCGCGGTTTTGCACCCGCTTCCGCGATGGGGATGCACTGCAGTTGCAGCGCGTCGCAACTTGCCATCCTGTATCCCAAGAAATACGATTTGCGATGATTGAGTTCGAAGAATCCGTTGAGTTTGTCAAATGGCTCGAAGCAATGCGCGATCCGCTCGCAAAAGTACGCATTGTGACAAGGCTGCGCATGGCGCAAGCAGGAAACTTCGGCGACTGTGAGGCTGTAGGAGAGGGCGTTTGCGAAATGCGAATCCACCAAGGCCCCGGGTATCGGGTTTACTTCACTCTCCGAGACAAGGTGGTTTATCTGCTGCTGATGGGCGGCGACAAATCAACACAAAGCCGAGACATCCAGCGTGCAATACACATGGCAAAAAATCTTGGCCGCAAGGAGTGACTTATGAGCGAATCCTTTACCCGTTTCGATGCCGCAAAATACCTTAAGACTCCTTTTGAGATGGCCGCCTATCTGGATGCTTGCTTTGAAGAAGATGCTGGCGACGGTCTGTTGATTCGCACAGCGTTGAACGATATCGCTCGCGCCCAAGGCATGACCCAAGTCGCTCGCGACGCCGGCCTGGGACGAGAAAGTTTGTACAAAGCCCTCTCCAGCACTGGCAATCCCGAGTTCGCGACTATCATGAAAGTCATGAAAGCGCTGGGCCTCAAGCTTCACGCCACCGCGCTCTGACACACTGCGACACCAAACCACACCGCCACTTTTTACTTATCCCCCCCGATCAGGCTAAATACCCGCCTGATCGTTTAACCCTACGGATTGTCCGCCATGGCCCGTCAACGCTTTGCAATCGTCTGGATCGCCTGCTTTGCAGTGCTGTTCAACGCCTTTGCCATGCCGCTGGCCGGGGCGATGCAGCAGTCCAAGGACCCCGCGCAGCAACTGTTGTGGGGCAGTTTCTGTTCGTCCAATGGCGCCAGCCTGAAAACCGTTGCCCTGGGCAAGTTGGACATTCCGGCACCGGCGCAGGACGATCATTCCGCCATGCAGCATTGCTGGTGTTGCTCGGGCTCGGCGCCGTTGGTGGCGTTGCCGGGGCATGTGCCGCAGTTGTATGTCACGCGGTTCGAGGCGGCGCAGAGCCTGCCGCCGCCGTCATTGCAGTCCCCGACGCCGCGCCAGCAATGGCCGAGCCTTAACCCGCGCGCCTCTCCAACGGTCTGATGGTCTTCGCAAGTGAACTGCGTTTAGAACCGTTCTGGAGAACTGCCATGCTCAAATCTTCCCTGCTTCTGGCCGCATTGCTGCTGCCGGTGTTCAGTGCTGCCAATGCCGACGACTTCAAGGCCGGCGACCTGCTGGTCAGCGATCCCTGGTCCCAGGAATTGCCCCCCAACGCGCCGACCGTCGCGGCCTACTTTGTGGTTCACAATACCGGCGAAACCCCGGACCGCCTGCTCAGCGCCAAGACGCCGGTGGCGGACAAAGCCGAACTGCATGAGCATGTGATGCAAGGCGCATTGATGAAGATGCAACAAGTGCCCAGCGTTGCCGTGCCGGCCAAGGGTGACTTGACCTTCGCGCCCATGGCCTATCACGTGATGTTGCTGGGCCTCAAAGACCGCAGCGTACTGGCCGACGGCAAGCACTTCCCACTGACCCTGACCTTCGAAAAAGCCGGGGACGTCGAGGTGCAAGTGTCCGTGCAGAAAGTCCCGCCGATGGCGCCCCACGAGCATAAACACGGCGAGTAGGCCAACACTCGATGGGCGCCCCTCGCGCCAGGTTGTCCGCGCCGCGCCGCAGGCCCGTGAGCCTTAAGCGCGGCAGTTGGATCAGCCTGTTCGCCATGCTGATGATCTTTATCGGTCCGCTGATTTCCCAAGCGATGCCGATGAATCAGCACGCCGGTATGTCCATGAGCATGTCCATGGACATGCCCGAGTGCCACGGCGAACCGCAACACCGTCCGCCTCAAAAACAAGCCCCCGACGAACACCACGTCCTCTGGGAAAAGTGCGGCTATTGCAGCCTGCTCTTCAGTTGCCCGGCACTGCCCGGCAGCGTGTCCTACCTCACCCTCGGCGCCCCATCGCCGGCCAACGCCCTCATCCCCTCACCGCGCCTGGGCCATGCCCGGCAGAGCATTTTCCCCGGCGCGCGCAGCCGTGCCCCACCCATCGCCGCGTAAGCACTTGACACCGTTACTTCACCCCGGCCGACGTTAGACAGACAGCCACAGGCTGCTGGCCGTGTTGTTTACGATTGATAGATGGAATTTTTCATGTCCAGGTTTTCTGCTGACACCCGTTTGGGAAGCACTCCCGTGTTCGCCGTTCTGTGCGGCGCGCTCTTGATGCCACAGGCCCATGCCGATACCGATGAGCACGCCGAGCACGAACTGAGCCCCACCGTGATCACCGCGATCGCCCCCAGCTCGCCGCTGACCGTGGTCACCAACCCGAAAGACCCGCGCCAGCCGGTGCCCGCCAGCGATGGCGGCGACTATCTCAAGACCATCCCCGGCTTCGCCCTGGTGCGCAACGGCGGCACCAACGGCGACCCGGTGCTGCGCGGCATGTTCGGCTCGCGCCTGAACATCCTCACCAACGGCAGCATGATGCTCGGCGCCTGCCCGGGCCGGATGGACGCGCCCACTTCGTACATTTCCCCGGAAACCTACGACACACTCACCGTGATCAAAGGCCCGCAAACCGTGCTCTGGGGCCCGGGCGCGTCGGCCGGCACCATCCTGTTCGAGCGCGAGCCCGAGCATTTCGGCGAACTGGGCACGCGGCTCAACGCCAGCGTGCTGGCCGGCTCCAACGGGCGCTTCGACAAAGTCATCGACGCCGCTGCCGGCGGGCCCCTGGGTTACGTGCGGGTGATCGGCAACCAGGCGCACGCCGACGACTACAAGGACGGCAACAACGACACCGTCGCCTCGCGCTACGACAAGTGGAACGGTGACGTCGCGGTCGGTTTCACCCCCGACGCCGACACCCTGCTCGAACTCACCGCCGGCCGCGGCGATGGCGAGGCGCGCTACGCCGGGCGCGGCATGGATGGCTCGCAGTTCCTGCGCGAAAGCCTGGGGCTGCGCTTCGAAAAATCCAATATCGGCGAGGTGCTGGACAAGGTCGAGGCCCAGGTCTACTACAACTACGCCGACCACGTCATGGACAACTACAGCCTGCGCGTCCCGTCGGGCACCGGGATGATGGCAGGCCCCATGGCCTCCAACGTCGACCGCCGCACCCTCGGCGCGCGGATCAAGGCGACCTGGCGCTGGGCCGACCTGCAACTGATCGGCGGTCTGGATGCGCAGACCAACGAACACCGCCAGCGCAGCAGCATGGGCGTCGACACCTACAAGGATTTGCCGCGCAACAAGGACGCCAACTTCCATAACTACGGCGTATTCGGCGAGCTGACCTGGTACGCCGCCGACCGCGACCGCCTGATCACCGGCGCGCGCCTGGATCGCGCCTCGGCCCGAGACTTCCGCCAGACCATCGGCTCAGGCATGTCGGCACGCGCCAACCCGACCGCCGACGACACCCGCGCCGACACCCTGCCCTCGGGCTTCATGCGTTACGAGCACGACCTGGCAGATACCCCGACCACGCTCTACGCCGGGCTAGGCCACGCCGAACGCTTCCCGGACTACTGGGAACTGTTTTCCCCCAACACCGGCGCGGCCGGTTCGGTCAACGCGTTCGATGGCGTGAAACCGGAAAAAACCACCCAGCTCGACTTCGGCGCGCAATACAAGACCGCCGACCTCGAAGCCTGGGCCTCGGGTTACGTCGGGCAGGTACGCGACTTCATCCTGTTCGACTACCGGACCGGAATGATGGGCACCACGTCCCAGGCGCGCAACGTCGACGCACGGATCATGGGCGGCGAACTGGGTGCGGCGTACAAGCTGACCCAAAACTGGAAGGCCGACGCCACCCTCGCCTACGCCTGGGGCAAGAACAGCAGCGACGGCAAGCCCCTGCCGCAAATGCCGCCGCTGGATGCGCGCCTGGGCCTGACCTACAGCGAGGACGACTGGAGCGCCGGCGCCCTGTGGCGAGTGGTCGCCGCGCAAAACCGCATCGATCAGAACAAAGGCAACGTGGTCGGCAAGGACTACGACAAGAGCGGCGGCTTTGGCGTGTTCTCGCTGAATGCGGCGTACCGCATCAATAAAAACTTCAAGGTCAGTACCGGCGTCGACAACCTGTTCGGCAAAGCCTACGCCGAGCATTTGAACCTGGCCGGCAACGCCGGGTTCGGCTACCCGGCCAACGATCCGCAGGCCATCAAGGAGCCGGGGCGCACGCTCTGGACCAAGGTCGACATGAGCTTCTAAAAGCATCGGGGGCAAGTCGAATCGTCGCACCGCCCCTCCCACACTTGGAATGCACTTCAAATGTGGGAGGGGGCTTGCCCCCGATGGCGGTGTAACTGACCCCAAAAAAACAAAACCTTGCGGAGCCCCCCCTGATGAGCACACAAAAAATCTCCTTCTACAACCTGGCCTGGCGTTGGCATTTCTACGCCGGGCTGTTTGTCGCGCCCTTCATGGTGCTGCTGGCCCTGACCGGCATCATCTACCTGTTCAAGCCCCAGCTCGACCCGCTGATGTACGGCCACCTGCTCACCGTCCCCGCCGCCGAACGCGCACTGAGCGCCGACGAGCAACTGCAACGCGCCAAGGCCGCCTACCCCCAGGGCACGCTCAGCAAATACTTGCCACCGGCCGACGCCACCAGCAGCGCACAGTTCGTCATGCACGACGGCGGCCGCGAAATGACGGTGTTCGTCGACCCGTATCGCGGCACCGTGCTCGGCACGCAGGACGCGAAAAACAACCTGCAAGCCATCGCACGCGCCCTGCACGGCGAGTTGATGATAGGCACCGTGGGTGACCGCCTGGTCGAGCTCGCTGCCGGTTGGGGCGTGATGCTGGTGATCTCAGGCATGTACTTGTGGTGGCCACGCGGCAAGTCATCGTCCGGGGTGCTGTGGCCGCGCTTCAACACCCGTGGCCGTGTGTTCTGGCGCGACCTGCATGTCGTCACCGGTTTCTGGGGCGCGGCGTTGTTGCTGGTGATGCTGCTCAGCGGCATGGCCTGGACCGGCTTCTGGGGCAAGCAATACGCCGACCTGTGGAACCGCTTCCCGGCGGCGATGTGGAACAACGTGCCGACCTCCGATCAACAGGCGCGCGTGCTCAACACCGCGACGCAACAGACCGTGCCCTGGGCCATGGAAAACACACCGATGCCGGTGTCCGGCGACCATGCCGAACACATGAACCACGGCGCGATGCATGCCGCCCCCGCCGCGCCCACCATCAGCCTGCAACAGGTGGTCGACCTGGCCACCTCGCGCAAGGTCGAGCCCGGCTACAGCATCACCCCGCCCACCACCGCCGAGGGCGTATTCACTGTCTCGGTGTTCGCCAACGACCCGCGCAATGACGCCACCCTGCATGTGGACCAGTACACCGGCAAGGTCCTCGCCGATGTGCGCTGGGAACACTACAACGGCGTGGCGCGGGCGACCGAGACCGGGGTGATGTTGCACGAGGGCAAGATGTTCGGCTGGGTGAATCAACTGATCGTGCTGCTGATCTGCCTGATGATCCTGCTCAGTGCCGTCAGCGGCGTGGTGATCTGGTGGAAACGGCGGCCGGTGGGCGGCCTCGGAGTGCCGCCGTTGCGTCATGACCTGCCGAAGTGGAAAACCGCGATGGTGATCATGCTCGGGCTGGCGATCGCCTTCCCGTTGGTGGGCGCGTCGCTGATCGTCGTGTGGGCGCTCGATCGCCTGCTGCTGTCGCGGCTGTTTGCGCAGCCTTCGCGGGTTTGACGCCCGGGTGCCGGTCAAGTGCCGCCGGGGACCGGGCGATCCACGGCGGCCGGCTTGGTCAGCGCCGCGCCGTTGTCAGAGTTCGTCTTTGTCCCGGCCGTACAGCACGGCTTGCGGGTCCGGCTCGGCGAGTACGTCCTTGACCTGCCATTCCGCCCCCAGCGCCCCCGGTCGCGTCCAGAAGGTATCGGTTTCCAACACACTCAACGTGCCGGCCGCGCGCAAGCCGCTGACCAGCACGCTGGGCGAAGGCGACGAGTCGACACTCAGCAGTCGCGTCTCGTCCGCCGTGAAACCCGGCACATACTTCAGGAGCGCACCGCCGCGACACGCCAGGTAGACACTCTCGGCGACCGGACGGTTACTGCGGATGATGTCCAGGTACAGGCGCAGATCATTTTTGTCGGCAAAATTGTCCAGCAACCGCTGATCCAGCGCCGATAGATTCAGGCCCAAAGGGATGACTTTGTAAAACGCCTGGAGCGCTTTGATGGTGTAGAAGAACAGCGGATGATCGGGGGTGATATCAAAGCCGAGATGACCGAACCAGAACAGCTGTGAAATCGTGTCCACCAACCACGCACGGTGATCCTCCACCGGCTCAAGCGCCACGAGCCCCCGCGCCTTTGGCGGCGCCAGCACGGCGCCGAGGTATTCGCGGCCCTTGAAGCCGCCCAGCTGTTTTTCGGCCCAGCGCGCGGCGTCGTCGGCATGACCGAACAGCGGCCCGCAAAAGGACAGGAAGTGTGGGTTGTCCTGGGCGGGCCAGGGCGCGGCCTTGGGTTGCCACTGCGCGGTGACGCTTTGTTCCTTGCCCCACACCGTGCTCCTGACACGCACATACAAGTCGCCCTTGGTCGCGAGCCCGCGCACGTAGTCGGCGACGCTGGAGGCGCCTTCGAGCAACTGCGGTCCGAGCGTTCGGGCCTCGCTGCTCAGCGCTTGCCCCTCGTGCTTTCGCAAGGAATACCTCAGCAGCGCGCCGTCGGCGCACAGCAGGTAGAGCGGCAGGGCACCGTTGCCGGCCAGGTTGCTGAGAAAATTGACCGCGCCGGCCAGTACCTGGGGCGAGAAGAAACTCAGCGCCATGTCATCGCTCGCCGGCGCAATCGCCACGGTGGAGGCGCACAGATACAAGCCATCCAGCGTATACCCCTGGGGCAACAGGCCATCGACGAAGACCTGTTCGAAACGCGTGTAATCGGCGCGCACCAGCGGCAAGGTCGTCATGTACAGGTTTTTCCGCGCATCCTTGAGTACATAACCGAACTGCACCTGTGCCTGGGGCGACGACACTCGCTGCACATGACGCACGGCGTCGTAAGCCTGGGTAAAGAGTGGACCGCACGGCGCATCGGCAAACACCTGCTTGATCGCCAGCGCCGCGACCTCGGCCAAGTCCGGCACGAACGGCCCGCTCAACCGTCGCGGGTGGCCCCACAGGCGGTTGCCGTTGACCACCCGCAGATCGCCGGCCTTCGCCACCTGCGTGACGAAGTCGACCGGGAGCAGCGCTCCGCTGCGCAGTTGCCGTTCGACTTCATTGTCGGCCACATCCCCCCTGACCAGGTTCAACGGCGCCAACGTCAGCTTGAGCGCCTCCTCCTCCGCCGACCCCGTCAGTTGATAACGCAGGATGCCCCCCTCGGGGCCAAACACATATTCGCGCTTGATGTGGACTTCACGGAACAGCAGGTTCGACAGCACGCTCGTGGGCAACATGCTCTGGTAGACCGCCTTTTGCGTGGCCGAAAACAGTATCTGTGTCTCTTGCTTGAGCACCGAGCGGTAACGCGCGACGATGATACTTCCCGGCGGGTACAGCCCTTGCGCGATCGCCGGGTCAGGATAAATCCAGTTCAGCGCAAAGCCCTGGGGCGGCACCACCAGCGGATCAGTCGCGACGAACACACCATCGGGCAGCCTGAGCAGGACGCCGCCATAGGTGCGGCGCCGGCCCTCACCGACAACGCCCGCGGCATACCGTGCCGCATCGTCCGGGTTGGCAAACGCGGGCCCCACGCGACGGCGGGTCAGGTGTTCGTAACCCGTCCAGGTGCGCGACACCCGCCCTTGCTGGTCCCAGCATTGGCTGGTACGCACCACGTAAAGCTCGCCGCTGTTGGCCCACTCCCTGACAAAGGTCTGCGTCGTCTTTTCACCGGAGGCCAATGCGCTGGCGGCCTGTTCAAAGGCACTTTCCACCGGCCCGCCGCCGCCCACGCGAAATGGCAGCGCGACGAATCTCAACAGGGCTCCCTCCTGCGTTGAAAAGTACACCGGCAGGTTTCTACCGCCGTTGTACTTCACCCCTCTGCGCTGGCTCTCGTACAGCGCCTCGTACAACACCATCGGCATCACAAAATAGCGGGTCAGCCAGGCACTGGATGGCGACAGCCCGGTCGGTTGCCATTGCTGCGAACGAAACAGCCCGCAGAGCGAAAACCCAGCGGGAAACCGATAGTCATTGTCTTCTGTCGGTGCAAACACGCTGTTGAGATTGAACAGCTTGACCCGTTCATTGACGCCCACCACCTCGGTGGCCAGGTACAACGCCTTGTCCCGGTGCTTGAGGATAAACGCAAAGTACGCCTGCTCCGGCAGGTTGCGCCCATGGACCCGCGCATGCAGATCGCGGGCGGCTTCGTCTGCCGTGCCGAACAGCGCGCCATAGGTCACATAGTCGGGAGCGCCGGTTCTGGGCGCGTACTCGAAAGAGGGCGTCCAGTCTTTGTAGATCGGCGAACGCGGGCCCCATAACACATTGCCTTGGATCACCCGCAAGTCACCCGCCTCAGCCAACCGGGTGACCCACAGCGCGGGTTTGAACAGACCGCTGTCCAAACGTTTTTGCAGCACGCTGCCGGCCGGTTGCGGCGCAGCGCCGGCAGACACCAATGCCTCATGCGTGGAGCCGCTCGGGGTGTACGCCAGCAGGCAGTCCTCGGCAGCCGACATATACGCCGGGCGCCCCGACTGGATCACATCGTAGATTTGGGCGGTGCCAAAAATCTGCAGGTTGATGAGGGCGTCTTCGCGCGTCCAGTTGCGCTGATTGACCCAGCCGGGGTCGACCATCGACAGCGCCGGGTGGGAGCCGTAGCGGCCGTGAATCGCGTAAGCCTCGGGAGGGATCAACGGGCCGGGTAGCTCCGTCGGAAAAAACAGCCTGAGGGCAAACGGGTTGGCGTCGCTGGCCAGGGGCTGGGTGATAAAGAAGCGGCCTTCTTTGTCCTTGAGTACATAGCCGCCGTAGGTTCGCTCACGTCTTGGGCCGATCTGCTCGTGGGCATACACCGCTGCGTCGTGGGCAGAAATAAAGGGCGGGCTCAATACCGCCTGATAGAAACCGTTCAACACCGCCGAACGGTTGTCCAGCGGGCCGACGACACGCCAGAGCAAGCCGGCCTGGACCACTGACACCGACGTCGCGGCAATCACCCGGCGCACATAGTCACGCGGGCTGAGGCTGCCGGCCTTCAGCGCGGCCTGGGCGCCATTGTCACCGAGCACGCCATCGTCGCCGGTGTTGACCAGCGCGCCGGCATCACTGGGCGCTGGCACCTTGAGTTCAAGCAGTGCGTCATCCGAGGTTTCGATGTAAAGGCGCAAACCTCGGCTTTTGTTCTGTATGTCCCGGGTCGCTTCTGACTGCACGATGGCCGCCACCAGCTCCGCAGGGGTCGGGAATGTGGCATACAACCAGGACTCGTTTTCGGGGATGTCCGTTGGCGTGGCTTTAGAGCGGTAGTAGAGGGCTTCGAGCCGAAAGTTGGAGGGCAGCTTCAGTTTGCCGGAGGCTTGCTCGGGGAAGAGCCCGGTGGCAGAGAACAATGCCCTGGGCGCGAGCTCGGGGTAGGTCGCGATGTAACTTTCGCTTTGGGTGTGTTTCAGTACAAACCCGAAGGCATACTCGCCAGCCGCCGACGCCGACAGGGCTAGGGCCGCCATCACGGCCAATTCAGGCTGTGCGAATACCTGGGTGAAAAATGGCTGCTCCTGGGTCACTTGCGTCACGGCGGCATTGACTCTCCAACCCCGCTTCATCTGCCCACGCACGCCTCCCCACTGGCGGTTGGGCACCACTACCCGCAGGTCGCCGGCATCGGCGGTCATCCAGATCAATGACTCCCGATCCGCAGAAGCCGGGAACGGCTCCTCGCCGAGAAGGCGCTTTCTCAGCAGGACCTCCGCCGCCGAACCCGAGGTTGTGTACTTAAGCAGCGAGCCCTCGGGGCCGCACAAATAATGAGCGCGCACCGAGCTGCGGTGCTCAATGATAAAACTCAGGTCCGCAGGCGAAAAAAAACTGATCATCATCGAAGCATGATCATCGCTAATCCCGGGGTTTCTCGCTTTCACCTGCTCCAGGTTCGGCGGGTGAGAATGGTAAAGCGCCTCGCAACTGTAGCCGTTGGGCGCGATGAAGTTGTCGTCGGCATCCGTGGCCAGCAAGATCCGATGATCGAAGGTCAACTGCTGGTCAGCGATTGGCGTCGTGGCGAAGTAGCGGTTGCCTTGTTTAAGAATGGCACCCCCGTATTCCTTGTCGGCCACCGAGTAGTCGATCCGCTCATAAGCCCAACGGGCGGCATCGTCGGCCGACATAAACAACGGGCTGAGCGCCGGAAGGACCGGTATATGTCCAGGGGTTTGTTGCGGCAGTTCCGTAAAGTCATTCATGTTTCACCTCATCGAAGAAAGCGTGCGTCCTGGCAAATAATCGCCGTGACGCACCCCTTCAAAGATGGAGTACACCGCTCGTTCAGAGACGGTAGATAGGTATGACTTATTTAGGCCCTGTACGAAAAGTACTGTCACAAACACCCAATCGCACACGCCAGTGAGGCCATTACTGCATCGCGTTTCGCGAGCATGTCAAAGCGCGCATCGATGCAGTGGCTCTCCCGTGTATTGAATGCAAAGCGCGAATCCCGGAAGACCCAGACAGCAGCGTGGCACCGCATCTCCATGCCCTCTTTCGGGGCTCCCGCCTGCACGACCCTGCGACCGCGAGCCAAAGCGGTGCACCAGGCTTGCCCGCGACACCCAGCGTGACGATTTAAGTGGAGGTTTCGGGCCTTAGGCACAGGCCTTGCTATGCACTCTTCAGCTTCCAACTCTGCCACTAAAAAAATCAAATCCCCGGAGATCGCACCATGAAGCGTCGTAGTTTGCTCAAGGCTTTCACCCTATCGGCATCGATTGTCGCCATGGGCATGACCTGGACTGTGCAGGCCGCCGAGACCATCAAGGTCGGCATCCTGCATTCGTTGTCCGGCACCATGGCCATCTCCGAAACCTCGCTCAAAGACATGGCGCTGATGACCATCGACGAGATCAACGCCAAGGGCGGTGTGAACGGCAAGATGCTGGAACCAGTGGTGGTAGACCCGGCGTCGAACTGGCCGCTGTTCGCGGAAAAAAGCCGGCAGTTGCTGACCCAGGACAAGGTCGCCGTGGTATTCGGCTGCTGGACCTCGGTGTCGCGCAAATCGGTATTGCCGGTGTTCGAAGAACTCAACGGCCTGCTGTTCTACCCGGTGCAATACGAAGGCGAAGAGATGTCGCCGAACGTGTTCTATACCGGTGCAGCACCGAACCAGCAGGCGATCCCGGCGGTGGAATACCTGATGAGCGAAGAAGGCGGCAGCGCCAAGCGCTTCTTCCTGCTGGGCACCGACTACGTGTACCCGCGCACCACCAACAAGATCCTGCGCGCGTTCCTGCATTCCAAAGGCGTCGCGGATAAAGACATCGAAGAGGTCTACACCCCGTTCGGCCACGCCGATTACCAGACCATCGTCGCCAACATCAAGAAATTCTCGGCGGGCGGCAAGACCGCGGTGATCTCCACCGTGAACGGCGACTCCAACGTGCCGTTCTACAAAGAGCTGGCCAACCAGGGCCTCAAAGCCACCGACGTACCGGTGGTGGCGTTCTCGGTGGGCGAAGAAGAACTGCGCGGCATCGACACCAAGCCGCTGGTGGGCAACCTCGCCGCCTGGAACTACTTCCAGTCGGTAGAGAACCCGGTGAACACCAAATTCGTCGCCGACTGGAAAGCCTACGCCAAGAAACACAACCTGCCGGGCGCGGACAAAGCCGTGACCAACGACCCGATGGAAGCCACCTACGTGGGCATTCATATGTGGGCGCAGGCGGCGGAGAAGGCCAAGTCCACCGACGTCGACAAAGTGCGTGAAGCCCTCGCCGGCCAGACCTTCGCCGCGCCGTCGGGTTTCACCCTGACCATGGACAAGACCAACCACCACCTGCACAAGCCGGTGATGATCGGTGAGATCCAGGCCGACGGGCAGTTCTCGGTGGTGTGGCAGACCCAGGAACCGATCCGCGCACAGCCATGGAGCCCGTACATTCCCGGCAACGACAAAAAACCTGATTACGCCGTGAAAAGTAACTAAGCCCCAGCGCAGATCGACATGTGGGAGGGGGCTTGCCCCCGATAGCGGTGGATCAGTCAGCACATGCATTGCCTGACCCACCGCTATCGGGAGCAAGCTCCCTCCCACATAAAGCCGACCCGTGCATGCTCAGGACATTTTGTTATGCCCACTGCCCTCTACCGCTTGATCCTCACGGCCCTACTGTTGCTGCCTGTTGGCGCACACGCCGGCGACGCCGAAGACTTCCTCGCCGCCAACCCGACGCAACAAGCCAAACTGCTGCAGGACTGGGCCGCCCAGCCCGACCCGGCGCGCATCGAGCTGGTGGACGCGCTGCAACAAGGCCAACTGACGGTCAACGGTGAAACCAAGACCGTGCGCCTGAACAACCGCCTGCGCGGTCTGATCGACAACGTACAGGCCAGCCTGCAACTGCTCGCCGCCGACCCCAAGGTACGCCTGGCCGCCGCGCAGACCCTGCAAAAAACCGCACAACCGGCGCAGCTCAAATTCCTCGACCAGCGTGTCGCCGCCGAAACCGTCGAGGAGGTACACAGCGCCCTCAGCCTGGCCCTGGCCAACCTGCAACTGGTGGACAGCGACCCGCTGGTGCGTTTGGCCGCCGTGCGTCTGCTCGGCAGCACCGGCGACCCGCTGGCGCGCACACGCCTGGAAACCTTGCTCGCCCCCGGCGTGGAAACCGACGCCGCCGTGCATACCGCCGCCGAGACCAGCCTGGCCCAGGTCAAGCGCAAACTGATGCTGGGCGAGCTGCTCGGCCAGGCCTTCAGCGGCATGTCCCTGGGCTCGATCCTGCTGCTCGCGGCCCTGGGCCTGGCGATCACGTTCGGCCTGCTGGGTGTGATCAACATGGCCCACGGCGAGATGCTGATGCTCGGCGCTTATTCCACCTATGTGGTGCAGTTGCTGATGCAGCGCTACGTGCCGCACGCCATCGAGTTCTACCCGCTGATCGCACTGCCAGTGGCGTTTTTCGTCACCGCCGCCATCGGCATGGCCCTGGAGCGCACGGTGATTCGTCACCTGTACGGCCGCCCCCTGGAAACCCTGCTCGCCACCTGGGGCATCAGCCTGATGCTGATCCAACTGGTGCGCCTGGTGTTCGGCGCGCAGAACGTCGAAGTGGCCAACCCCGCGTGGCTGTCCGGCGGCATTCAAGTGCTGCCCAACCTGGTGTTGCCGTACAACCGCATCGTGATCATCGCCTTCGCCCTGTGCGTGGTGGTGCTGACGTGGCTGCTGCTCAACAAGACGCGCCTGGGCCTCAACGTGCGCGCCGTCACCCAGAACCGCAACATGGCCGCCTGCTGCGGCGTGCCCACCGGGCGCGTGGACATGCTCGCCTTTGGCCTGGGCTCCGGCATCGCCGGGCTCGGCGGTGTGGCGCTGAGCCAGATCGGCAACGTCGGCCCCGACCTGGGCCAGAGCTACATCATCGACTCCTTCCTGGTCGTCGTGCTCGGCGGTGTCGGCCAATTGGCCGGTAGCGTGATGGCCGCGTTCGGCCTGGGGATCGCCAACAAGATCCTCGAACCACAGATCGGCGCCGTGCTCGGCAAGATCCTGATCCTTGCGCTGATCATTCTGTTTATCCAGAAACGCCCGCAAGGCCTCTTCGCACTGAAAGGACGGGTGATCGACTGATGAACCAGCCATTGATGCTCACGGCCACGCAAAAGGCCGGCCCCAAGCTGACGATTGCCGTCGGCGCGCTGATCCTCGGCGTGCTGCTGGCGCTGCCGTTGCTGTCGCTGCTGCCAGCGGACAACGCGCTGCATGTCTCGGCCTACACCCTGACGCTGGTGGGCAAGATCCTCTGCTACGCCATCGTCGCCCTCGCGCTCGACCTGGTGTGGGGTTACGCCGGGATGCTGTCCCGCGGCCACGGCCTGTTCTTCGCCCTCGGCGGTTATGCCATGGGCATGTACCTGATGCGCCAGGCCTCCGGCGACGAGTTGCCGGCGTTCATGACCTTTTTGTCGTGGACCGAATTGCCCTGGTACTGGGTCGGCACCGAGCACTTCCTCTGGGCGCTGTGCCTGGTGGTGCTGGCGCCGGGGTTGCTGGCGCTGGTGTTCGGCTTCTTCGCCTTCCGCTCGCGGATCAAGGGCGTGTATTTCTCGATCATGACCCAGGCGCTGACCTTCGCCGGGATGCTGTTGTTCTTTCGCAACGAGACCGGCTTCGGCGGCAATAACGGCTTCACCAACTTCCGCAGCATCCTCGGCTTCGGCATCACCGAACCGGGCACGCGCGCGGTGTTGTTTGCCGCCACCGTGCTGTTGCTGGTGAGCAGCCTGTACATCGGCTGGCGCCTGGCCCGCAGCAAGTTCGGCCGGGTACTGACTGCCCTGCGCGATGCCGAGAACCGCCTGATGTTCTGCGGCTACGACCCGCGTGGTTTCAAGCTGTTCGTGTGGGTGTTGAGCGCGGTGCTGTGCGGCCTGGCGGGAGCGTTGTACGTGCCGCAGGTGGGCATCATCAACCCCAGCGAAATGTCACCGACCAATTCCATCGAAGCCGCCGTGTGGGTGGCCCTGGGTGGGCGCGGCACCTTGATCGGGCCGCTGCTCGGCGCCGGGGTGGTCAACGGCATGAAGAGCTGGTTCACCGTGGCGTTCCCGGAGTACTGGCTGTTCTTCCTGGGGGCGTTGTTCATCATCGTCACCCTGTATTTGCCCAAGGGTGTGATCGGCCTGTTGAAGAAACGGGGTGAACAATGAGAGTGACTGCGACGGCGGAATTTATGCTCGAACCTATTCTCGACACCGGCAACGGCCGCGATGCGATCGGCATCGGCCAGGCCGCCGGCACGGGCCTCGATACGCGCCACGGCACGATCCTGACCCTGGAAGACATCAGCGTCAGCTTCGACGGTTTCAAGGCACTCAACGCCTTGAACCTCTACATCGGCGTCGGCGAACTGCGCTGCATCATCGGCCCCAACGGCGCCGGCAAAACCACGCTGATGGACGTGATCACCGGCAAGACCCGGCCCAGCCACGGCAACGCCTGGTTCGGCGAAACCCTCGACCTGACTGCGATGAGCGAAGTGCAGATCGCCCAGGCCGGCATTGGCCGCAAGTTCCAGAAACCCACGGTGTTCGAAGCCTTGAGCGTGTTCGAAAACCTGGAGCTGGCGCAGAAGACCGACAAGTCGGTGTGGGCCAGCCTGCGCGCACGCCTGAGCGGGGAACAGAAGGACCGCATCGATGAAGTGCTCGACACCATCCGCCTCACCGCCTCGGTGCATCGCCCGGCTGGCCTGCTGTCCCACGGCCAGAAACAGTTCCTGGAAATCGGCATGCTGCTGATGCAAGACCCGCAACTGTTGCTGCTCGACGAACCGGTGGCGGGCATGACCGACGCCGAAACCGAATTCACCGCCGAACTGTTCAAGCGCCTGGCGGGCAAGCACTCGCTGATGGTGGTGGAGCACGACATGGGGTTTGTCGGTTCGATTGCCGACCACGTGACCGTGTTGCACCAGGGCAGCGTGCTGGCTGAAGGGTCGCTGGAACAGGTGCAGGAAAACGAGCGCGTGATCGAGGTATACCTCGGGCGCTGAGTTCGCTTTTCTGTAGGAGCGAGCTTGCTCGCAAAAATCGTTAACGATAACGCGGGCAGCCTGAATGCACGCGGCGCCCTCAGGTTTTTCGCGAGCAAGCTCGCTCCTACAGGGAATTGAGGAGGTTTTGAGAATGCTGCAAGTCGACAAGTTGCACCAGTATTACGGCGGTAGCCACATCCTGCGCGGGCTTTCATTCGAGGTGCAGATCGGCGAAGTCACCTGCCTGCTCGGCCGTAACGGCGTGGGCAAGACCACCCTGCTCAAGTGCCTGATGGGCCTGCTGCCCGCCAAAGAGGGCGCGGTGAACTGGGAAGGCAAGGCCATCACCGGTTTCAAGCCACACCAGCGCGTTCACGCCGGGATCGCCTACGTGCCCCAGGGCCGCGAGATTTTCGGGCGGCTGACCGTGGAAGAAAACCTGCTGATGGGCCTGTCGCGCTTTCCCGGCGCCGAGGCCAGGGAAGTGCCGGGGTTTATCTACGAACTGTTCCCGGTGCTGCTGCAAATGAAGCACCGCCGCGGGGGCGATTTGTCCGGCGGCCAGCAACAGCAACTGGCGATCGGCCGCGCCCTGGCCAGCCGGCCGCGCCTGTTGATTCTCGATGAGCCGACCGAAGGTATCCAGCCGTCGGTGATCAAGGAGATCGCGGCGGTGATCAAAAAGCTTGCGGCCCGTGGCGACATGGCGATCCTGTTGGTGGAGCAGTTCTACGACTTTGCCGCCGAACTGGCCGACCAATACCTGGTGATGTCACGCGGGGAAATCGTCCAGCAAGGCCGCGGCGAAAATATGGAACGCGACGGTGTGCGCGGTCTCGTAACCATCTAATCTGTAGCGTCCTAACGATAAGCACACGCCATGAACCTGCCCGTTTCCACTGCCCTGTTCACCCCCAGCTGGCACGCCGAGCTGGAACTCGGCTACGCGCGTTTCGGCGCCACCACGCGCCCGGTGATGCGCCGCCACCTCGGCCCGCTGCGCGTGCAGAAACACCTGTACGCCGAAGGCCCCGAGGTGTGCCAGCACATCATCGTGCATCCGCCCGGTGGCATAGCCGGCGGCGACCGCCTGGACATCCGCGCCCACGTCGCCGCGGGCGCCTGGGCGCAATTGACCAGCCCTGGCGCGGCCAAGTGGTACCGCGCCAGCGGCCCGGCGTTTCAGCAACTGGAGCTGAGCGTCGAGGCCGGCGCCACCCTGGAATGGCTGCCTCAGGAAACCATCGTGTTCAGCGCCGCCCAGGCCGAACTCAGCACACGCATCGCGCTGCACGGCGATGCGCGGCTGTTGTACTGGGACGTGGTCGCCCTGGGCCGCCCGGCCAGCGGCGAGCGCTTCGACCTCGGGCACTTTCAATCGCACCTGGATATCCGCCGCGACGGCCAGTTGCTCTGGCACGAACGCCAGCGCATTGTGGGCGACGATGGCTTGCTCGACTCACCGATCGGCCTGGACGGACAACCGGTATTCGCCACCTTGTTGCTGACCGGTGATATCGAGCCTGAATTACTCGAACACTGCCGCGCCCTGCCCCACGCGGTGCGCGGCGACCTGACCCAACTGCCCGGCTTGCTGGTCGCCCGCTGCCTGGCCAGCGAGGCGCTGCTGGCGCGGGGCTGGTTGATTGATTTATGGCGGCTGTTGCGCCCGGCGGTGCTGGGCCGAGAGGCCGTGGCACCGCGAATCTGGAGCACATGAAGATCAACATGTGGGAGGGGGCTTGCCCCCGATGGCGGTGGGTCAGTTACAGATGCATGGCCTGACACTCTGCTATCGGGGGCAAGCCCCCTCCCACACTTGATCTCCATTGTATTTAAGAATGCATTTTATGAAGGACCTTGAACCATGGACCTGACCCCACGGGAAAAAGACAAACTGCTGATCTTCACCGCAGGCCTCGTCGCCGAACGGCGCCTGGCGCGCGGTGTGAAGCTCAACTACCCGGAAACCATCGCCTACATCTCCGCCGCGCTGATGGAAGGCGCCCGCGACGGCCGTACCGTGGCCGACCTGATGCACTTTGGCACCACCCTGCTCAGCCGCGAGCAGGTGATGGAAGGCATCCCGGAGATGATCCCGGATATCCAGGTGGAAGCCACCTTCCCCGATGGCACCAAACTGGTGACCGTCCACCAACCCATCGCGTGAGGCCCAGCCATGATTCGTGATGCAACCGAGCAAGACCTGCCAGCGATCCGCGACATCTACAACGACGCGGTGCTGAACACCACGGCGATCTGGAACGAGCAACTGGTGGACCTGGCGAACCGCCAGGCCTGGTTCACTGCGCGCCAGGCGCAGCGCTACCCGATTCTGGTCGCCGTCGACAACGACGAAGTGACGGGCTACGCCTCGTTCGGCGACTGGCGCCCCTTCGAAGGCTATCGCTACAGCGTCGAGCACTCGGTGTACGTGCGCAACGATCAGCGCGGCAAAGGCCTCGGCCCACGCCTGATGCAAACCCTGATCGAACGCGCGCGCACCGGCGGCAAACATGTGATGGTCGCCGCCATTGAAAGCGGCAACCAGGCCTCGCTCCGCCTGCATGAGCGCCTGGGTTTCAGCACCACCGGGCAGATGCCGCAAGTGGGCATCAAATTCGGCCGCTGGCTCGATCTGACCTTTATGCAACTGACCTTGAATCCGGGCGCCGAACCGCCCCAGGAGTGAGATCGATGAACGCCGCGCAACTGCGTCGAGTCAATGCTGAAAGTTTTGCCCACTATCGCCAGGGCTTGATCGAGCTGTTGCTGGATGCGGTCAGGCACGGCGCGTCGATCGGCTTCATGGCCGACTTCGATGAGGCCCAGGCGCGTGCGTATTTGCACGGCGTGCAAGCGAGCATCGAAGACGCCAGCCTGTTGCTGTGGGTGGTGGTGCGCGACGAGCGGGTGATCGCCAGCGTGCAACTGGCGCTGTGCCAGAAAGCCAACGGTCTGAACCGCGCCGAAGTGCAAAAACTGCTGGTCCACAGCAGCGCCCGCCGCCATGGCCTGGGCCACCAGTTGATGCACGCCCTGGAACTCGCCGCGCGCCAACACAAGCGCGGCCTGCTGTACCTGGACACCGAAGCCGGCTCCGAGGCCGAAGCCTTCTACCAGGCGCTGCGCTACACCAAGGTCGGTGAACTGCCCGATTACTGCCAAAGCCCGGACGGGCGCTACAGCCCGACCGCCATCTACTACAAGACCCTGGGGCAACCTGCATGATTCCTGGTGAATTTCAGATCCAGCCTGGCGACATCGAACTCAACGTCGGCCGCCGCACCGTCAGCCTGAGCGTGGCCAACAGCGGCGACCGGCCGATCCAGGTGGGCTCGCACTATCACTTTTTCGAGACCAATGACGCGCTGACCTTCGACCGCGCATTGAGCCGCGGCATGCGCCTGAATATCCCGGCGGGCACCGCGGTGCGCTTCGAGCCGGGGCAGAGCCGTGAGGTCGAGTTGGTCGACTTCGGCGGTGGGCGGCGGGTGTTCGGGTTTGCCGGGCGGATCATGGGCGACCTTTAGGGCCTCATCGGGGGCAAGCCCCCTCCCACAGTTGGAATGCATTCCCATGTGGGAGGGGGCTTGCCCCCGATAGCGATTTCACATTCAACACATTTTTCTCAGGGCTCACACACATGAAAATCAGCCGCCAAGCCTACGCCGACATGTACGGCCCCACCGTCGGCGACAAGGTCCGCCTGGCCGACACCGAGTTGTTCGTCGAAGTGGAGCAGGACTTCACCGTCTATGGCGAAGAGGTCAAATTCGGCGGCGGCAAGGTCATCCGCGATGGCCAGGGCCAGAGCCAATTGCTCGCCCATGAAGTGGTCGACACGTTGATCACCAACGCGCTGATCATCGACCACTGGGGCATCGTCAAGGCCGACGTCGGCCTCAAGAACGGCCGCATCCACGCCATCGGCAAGGCCGGCAACCCGGATATCCAGCCCGGCGTGACCATGGCCATCGGCGCCAGCACCGAAGTGATCGCCGGTGAAGGCATGATCCTCACCGCCGGCGGCATCGACAGCCACGTGCATTTCATCTGCCCGCAGCAGATCGAAGAAGCGCTGACCAGCGGCGTCACCACCCTGATCGGCGGCGGCACCGGCCCGGCCACCGGCACTAACGCGACCACCTGCACCTCCGGCCCGTGGCACCTGGCGCGCATGCTGCAGGCCAGCGACTCGTTCCCGATGAACATCGGTTTCACCGGCAAGGGCAACGCCAGCCTGCCGGAGCCGCTGATCGAGCAGGTCAAGGCCGGCGCCATCGGTTTGAAGCTGCATGAAGACTGGGGCACCACGCCCGCGAGCATCGACAACTGCCTGAACGTCGCCGACCAATACGATGTGCAGGTGGCGATTCACAGCGACACCCTCAACGAGTCCGGCTTCGTCGAAACCACGCTGGCCGCGCTCAAGGGCCGCACCATCCACACCTACCACACCGAAGGCGCCGGCGGCGGCCACGCACCGGACATCATCAAGGCCTGCGGCTTCCCCAACGTGCTGCCCAGCTCGACCAACCCGACGCGGCCGTTCACGCGCAACACCATCGACGAGCACCTGGACATGTTGATGGTCTGCCATCACCTCGACCCGAGCATCGCCGAAGACGTGGCCTTCGCCGAAAGCCGCATCCGCCGCGAGACCATCGCCGCCGAAGACATCCTGCACGACCTCGGCGCGTTCTCGATGATCAGCTCCGACAGCCAGGCCATGGGCCGCGTCGGCGAAGTGATCACGCGCACCTGGCAAACCGCCGACAAGATGAAAAAACAACGCGGCGCCCTGCCCGGCGACGGCCCCGGCAACGACAACTTCCGGGCCAAGCGCTACATCGCCAAGTACACCATCAACCCGGCGATCACCCATGGCATCAGCCATATCGTCGGCTCCATCGAAGTCGGCAAATGGGCTGATCTGGTGCTGTGGCGGCCGGCGTTCTTCGGCATCAAGCCGACGCTGATCCTCAAGGGCGGCGCGATTGCCTCAAGCCTGATGGGCGATGCCAACGCCTCGATTCCCACGCCGCAGCCGGTCCACTACCGGCCGATGTTCGCCAGCTTCGGCAGCGCCCTGCACGCCACCAGCCTGACCTTTATCAGCCAGGCCGCCGCGGACGCCGGCTTGCCGCAAGCCTTGGGCCTGAAGAAGCAGATCGCAGTGGTCAAGGGCTGCCGCGACGTGCAGAAAACCGACCTGATCCACAACGACTACCTGCCGCACATCGAGGTGGACCCGCAGACGTATCAGGTCAAGGCCGACGGCGTGTTGCTGTGGTGTGAGCCGGCGGATGTGCTGCCGATGGCGCAGCGCTACTTTCTGTTCTGACGCGCCCTACGCCACGCTGGCGCGGCGCCCCATCGCCCGGAGGGAACGGGGCTTGAGCGTGGGCCATGAATAGCGCCTCATTGTGAAAATGAGCAGCTTATTCATGGCCCCCACGGGCCTGGGCCTAACTCTGCAAGACCGCCGCCCTGGCGGGTCAGGCGTTCCAGCCTTTGCGCGGATCGAAGGCGGCGCTGTCGGCCAGCGCCTTCCACAACCCGAGCACCTCCTCGGTGGCTTCTTTGGGCATCACCACTTTGAGCTGGATGAACAGGTAACCGCGCTGGCCACTCTTGTTCAGCAGGCCATGGCCCTTGGCGCGCATGCGCTGGCCGTTCTGGCTGCCGGCCGGGACCTTGAGGTTGATCTTGCCGGTCAGGGTCGGCACCGCGACTTCGGTGCCCAACGCCAGCTCCCACGGTGCCACCGGTACGGTGATCACCAGGTTTTCGCCTTCGACCTCGAACTTGGGGTGCGGCGCAAACTTGACGATCAGGTACAGATCACCATTGGCCCCGCCGCCAACGCCCGGAGCGCCCTGGCCCTTGAGGCGGATGCGCTCGCCGTCGGTCACCCCGGCAGGGATCTTCACGTTCAGGCTCTTGGTGGTGTTGCTGACATGCCGGCCCGAGGCGTCGTATTGCGGCACCTGGAAGCTGATCTGCTTGGACTCGGTCGACAGCGTCTCCTCAAGAAACACCGACAGTTGCATCTCCACATCCTGGCCCTTGCGCCCGGTACTGCGGCGCTGACCGCCGCCGAACGCATCGCCGCGCCCGCCGAAGATCGAACTGAAGAAGTCCGAGAAGTCGCCCGTGTCCTGGCCGCCGCCATAGCCGCCACGGCTCTGCCAGCCCGGTGGGCCCTGGAACGGCTGGCCATGCTGGCCGTATTTGCGCAACTCGTCGTACTCGGCACGCTTGTCGGCACTTTTCAGCGCTTCATAGGCTTCGGACGCGTCCTTGAACTTGGCTTCGGCGTCTTTTTCCTTGCTCACGTCCGGGTGATATTTGCGCGCCAGCTTGCGATAGGCGGCCTTGATTGCCTTGTCGTCCGCTGTCGGCTCCACGCCAAGGATCTTGTAATAGTCTTTAAAGTCCATCTGGGGGGTCACCCTCCGTCATCGATATCGCACAGCCAAGGGCACAGCATGCGCCGGTTTGCAGCGTTTGGATTGACTGAACTCAATCCCAAGCCGATGGATGCGTCTGAGTAGTTTATCGGCACCGCACGAATAACCTTGCAGCCGCCGACCGTATGCTGGACAAGTTGGGGGCAAACCCCGCTCTTTCAAGGCGCGCCGCCGGCTATTTAACAGATCGTCGGCCTACGCATCTGCACGCGGGTGGCATACACTGCGCGGCCGTTTTTCAACCGGAACCCGATAGACATGAAAAACCCATCCCCAGCCCGTGCCTGCGGCATCGACTTCGGCACGTCCAACTCCACCGTCGGCTGGATTCGCCCCGGCATGGAAACGCTTATCGCGCTGGAGGACGACAAAATCACCTTGCCGTCGGTGGTGTTCTTCAACTTCGAGGAGCGCCGCCCGGTCTACGGTCGCCTGGCGCTGCACGAATACCTGGAGAACTACGAAGGCCGGCTGATGCGCTCGCTCAAGAGCCTGCTGGGTTCCAAGCTGATCAAGCACGACACCAGCGTGCTGGGCACCGCGATGCCGTTCACCGACTTGCTCGCGCTGTTTATCGGCCAACTCAAGAGCCGCGCCGAAGCCACCGCCGGCCGCGAGTTCGAAGAAGTGGTGCTGGGTCGCCCGGTGTTTTTCGTCGATGACGACCCGATGGCCGACCAGGAAGCCGAGAACACCTTGGTCGACGTGGCGCGCAAGATCGGCTTCAAGGACATCTCGTTCCAGTACGAACCGATTGCCGCGGCCTTCGACTACGAGTCCACCATCGAAAAAGAAGAGCTGGTGCTGATTGTCGACATCGGCGGCGGTACCTCGGACTTCTCGCTGGTGCGCCTGTCGCCGGACCGTCGCCACAACGACAACCGCCACGACGACATCCTCGCCACCGGCGGCGTACACATCGGCGGTACCGACTTCGACAAACAACTCTCGCTGGCCGGCATGATGCCGCTGTTCGGCTACGGCAGCCGCATGAAAAGCGGCGCGTACATGCCCACCAGCCATCACATGAACCTGGCCACCTGGCACACCATCAACTCGGTGTACTCGCAAAAATCCCAGTTGGCCCTGGGCAGCATGCGCTACGACATCGAAGACACCGGCGGCATCGACCGCCTGTTCAAGCTGATCGAACAGCGGGCCGGGCACTGGTTGGCGATGGAAGTCGAAGAAACCAAGATCCAGCTGACCCACGAAGACAGCCGCCATGTGCTGCTCGACCGGGTTGAGCCGGGCTTGAGCGTAGACCTGAGCCGCACGTTGTTCGAGTCGGCCATCGACGGGCTGCTGGAGCGCGTGCGCAACAGCGTCACCCAATTGCTCAGCGACGCGTCGGTGGATGTGGCGCAGGTGGACACGGTGTTCTTTACCGGCGGTTCCAGCGGCATTCCGGCGCTGCGCCACAGCATCTCGGCGATGCTGCCGAATGCGCGGCATGTGGAAGGGAATATCTTCGGCAGTATCGGCAGCGGGTTGGCGATCGAGGCCAGTAAGCGCTACGGCAGCTGATACCGTCGCACTGCCCCCCTGTAGGAGCGAGCTCGCTCGCGAAGGACGCCAACGATAACGCGGGCTGTCTGACGGCGCGCGGTGCTCTTGGGTTTTTCGCGAGCAAGCTCGCTCCTACAGCAGAGCAGTGTCCTCCCTCCTCAGACCATCCCGCCGAGCTTCAGCTCACTCTTCAGGTACGCATAGTAAATCGGCCCCGCCACCACCCCCGGCAGGCCGAACGCGGCTTCGAATACCAGCATCGCCAACAACAATTCCCACGACTTGGCACTGATCTGCCCGCCGACGATGCGCGCATTGAGGAAGTACTCGACCTTGTGGATCACGATCAAATACCCCAGCGCCGCCACCGCGACCCAGATCGACAGCGACAGCGCGACGATGGTGATCAGGGTGTTGGACATCAGGTTGCCGATCACCGGCAGCAGGCCGAGCAGGAAGGTCAGCACGATCAGGGTCTTGGTCAGCGGCAGGTGAATCCCGCACAGCGGCAGCACCACGGCGAGGAACACGGCGGTAAACACGGTGTTGAGGGCAGCGATCTTGATTTGTGCGAAGACGATGTTGCGAAACGCCTGGACCAACAGGTGCAGACGATCGAACAGCGCGGCAGCCAAGGGTTTGCGCTTGGTCAGGTCGGGGATGCGCTGCAGCGCCATGATCGCGCCGAGCACCATGCCGATCAGCAGGGTGACGAACATGTGGGCGGCATCTTTGCCCACCAATTGCAGATCGCTGAGGTGTTTGCTGATCCAGTCGCCGATGGCCACCCGGAATTCAGCGGCGCTGGCGGGCAGGTAAGCGTCGAGGAACGGCGGCAGCTGGCCGCGCGCGCGGTCGACCACGCCCATGAATTTGTCGAGGGAGGCCCCGGGGTTTTCCGCTTCGTGGAGCAGGAAGCTGATCGCGCCGGCAAAGATCAGGGTCAACACGCTGACGATCAGGGTGCCGAGCAAGGCCACGGCCAGCCAGCGCGCACGCCGACCTTCGATCAGCCGTTGCAGTTGAGGGGTAAGCATGTTGACCAGTTCAAATACCAACAGCCCGGCCAGCAGGCTGGGCAGCAACTTCAGCGGCAGAACCAGCAGTAATCCGCCGAAAATGATGATGTAACTGGCCAGCAATAACACGTGACGCTGAGAAAACGTTGGCATACAGCCTCAAAACGAACGGCGTTAAAGGATGGGCAGTCTGCCAGCCTTGAGGCAATCAAGCGAGTGGATCGGTAGTCAATGCGATCAAGCGTGGGAGCGGGCTGGCCCTTCAGGTAGACCGGGGGGCCCAGCCAGCCGCCCACATTTGATCTTCAGCGAGCGCGAACGCGCGATCAGCCTTTGAGACAGGTGCTCATGAACGTCTTGCGCGCATCGCCGGTCAGCGCCTTGGTTTTCGCCGACGCATTGCAATCTTTCATCTTCTGCTGCTGCGGGGTCAGCGTCTTCGCATCATTGGCGGCGGGCGCCGACAGGCAGGTTTTCATGAACGCTTTGCGCTCGTCGCCTTTGAGCGTCTTGGTGGTGGCCTCGGCATTGCAGGTGGTCATTTTATTTTGCTGGGCGGTAGCGGCAAAGCCTTGGGAACACAGCAGCAGGCCCATCATCAACAACGGAATTCGCAGCATCTTCATGGAGTTTTCTCCCTGTTACCGCACCGGAGGGCGCGGCCTACGGAGGAGTGTAGCCAAACCTTGTAACATCTTCACCGACTACGGATGTTCGCCCGTCGGTACTGCGCCATACTCCCGTCTCACCAACACCTTGGGTTGTTTTCAATGCAATACGCGTATCCCCTGCTGGCCATTTTCATCTGGGCCGGCAACACCGTGGTCAACAAACTGGCCGTGGGTTCGATCTTCCCCGCTGAAATCGGCTTCTACCGCTGGTTGCTCGCGGCGCTGCTGTTTACCCCGTTCATGCTCAAGCCGGTGATTGCCCAGTGGCCGATCATCCGCCCGAACCTGGGCAAGATTTTTATCCTCGGCGTGCTGGGCATGGCGGTGTATCAAAGCCTGGCCTATTACGCCGCGTCGCTGACCAGCGCCACCAACATGGGCATCATCCTGTCGCTGATGCCATTGATGGCGTTGACGGCGGCGATCATCAGCCTCGGCCAACGCCTGACCTTCGGCGCGCTGAGCGGCGCGGTGCTGTCGTTCGCTGGCGTGGCGGTGGTGGTGTCGTCCGGCAGCCTGGGCACGCTGCTGCAACACGGGGTCAACCTGGGCGACGCGATGATGCTGGTCGCCACCCTGGCCTACGCGGTCTACAGCACCTTGCTGAAAAAATGGCAGCTGCGCCTGCCGCCGTTGGTGTTGCTGTATCTGCAGGTGCTGGTGGCCGTGGTGGTGCTGTTTCCGCTGTTTCTGTACTCGGCAAAAGCCGGGCTGGGCTGGGCGAATATTCCGTTGGTGCTGTACGCCTGCCTGTTGGCCTCGATGCTCGCACCATTGGCCTGGATGCACTCGGTGAAAACCCTGGGGCCGAGCCGCACCACGTTGTTTTTCAACCTGCTGCCGCTGATTACCGCGCTGATCGCGGCGCTGGTGTTGAAGGAAGCGTTGGCGCTGTATCACCTGGTGGGCGGGCTGCTGACGTTGGGCGGGGTGATTTTGTCGGAGCGCTGGACTACGCCGGTCGGGCGTAAGCTGGGCGTTGCCTGAGCTATCGCTATCGGGGGCAAGCCCCCTCCCACAGTTGACCGAGGCGCCAGGGCGAACGCGGGCCAATGTGGGAGGGGGCTTGCCCGCGATGAACGATAACGCGGTGCATCTCCTACACCCCAGCCGCCTTGAGCCTCTGCGCATGCTCGACGAACAAGCGGATCGGCTCCGCGCCTTTGCCCACCAGCCCCAGCGACTGATTGACGATATCGAAATGGTCGAGGGCGTAGTCATCGCCGATCACCGTCCCCAGGTGTGAGCTGTAGCGCCCGACCATGCCATCGCACTGGCCTTTCTCTCGCACGAAGCTGCGGGCGAACAAGCGGCAACTGCGATTCGTGCCATCGAGCAGGTTGCGCCCGCGATCGGTCTTACCCGGCTGCAAGGTGCCGGACCATGAGTAATAGCGCACGCCATTGACCTCTGCGGCGCCCTGCCCGCCCCATGTCGGCGGCAATCCCTGGGGATACTCACGATTGAACACCGCCACGCCGGCGCTGGTCAGCGACTGGTGCGAGGCATGCAGGTCGGCCTTGAAGCGCGGGCCTCGGTAGCCGGTCTCCAGCAGGCTCATGACGGCGGCGACCAGATGAAACAGCGCGCTGACCATCCGGCCTTTGAGGCTGCCCCGGGGGTAATGGGTGTGGAAATAATCCGCCAGCTCCGAACCGTGGTTGGGGCCGGCCACCGACGTCACCGAGGCGATCCACTGCGGACATTTGGCCGCGGCATAGCGCGCAGTGAGCGAACCCTGGCTGTGGCCGATCAGGTTGACCTTGTCGGCACCGGTTTCGCGGCGAATCCGCTCGACCTGCGCGAGCAACTGCTCGCCACGCACCTCGCTGGAATCGAGCGGCGCCACCTGCACCGCAAACACCTGCGCCCCGCCGGCCCGCAACGCCGGGACGATGCCGTACCAGTAAGGAAACAATCCCAGGCGCACAAACCCCAGCATGCCCGGCACCAGCACCAAGGGGTAACGCGTGGCTAACGACTGCGACATGAAGCGAACGTCCTTGATCAAGAAAGGATGAGCGCAGGCTAACCCAATCCGGCGACGGGCTGATGACATCTGCCGGCAAATCCAATAAAACTTTTTGCCCCGCCCACGACTCACAACTTGGAGCGATCACGCCGACAGAGCGTGGCGTAAAACCGGATTAGCCCCAGGAGGTTGAGATGACTGCAGCAAACCTGACTGACGTTGCGACCCTGCGCCAACGCGCCCGCCAGAACGTCGAAAACGGCGCCGTGACCGAAGGCTACAACGCCGACCGCGAAGAGATCATTCGCCTGCTCAATGCCTCGCTGGCCACCGAACTGGTCTGCGTGCTGCGCTACAAGCGTCACTACTTCATGGCCAGCGGCGTGAAGGCGCAGATCGCCGCTGCAGAATTCCTCGAACATGCGACCCAGGAAGCCGAACACGCCGACAAACTCGCCGAACGTATCGTGCAGTTGGGCGGCGAGCCGGAATTCAACCCGGACCTGCTATCGAAGAACGCCCATGCGCAATACGTGGCCGGCAACAATTTGAAGGAAATGGTCTACGAAGACCTCGTCGCCGAGCGGATTGCGGTCGACAGCTACCGTGGAATCATCCAGTACATCGGTGACAAAGACCCGACCACCCGCCGCCTGTTCGAAGAAATCCTGGCTCAGGAAGAAGAGCATGCGGATGACATGGCGGATATTCTCGAAAGTCTGTAAATGACTGCGCGTCTAAAAAGGGGGAAGCGGATTAGACCGCTTCCCCTTTTGACCGTCAGTTCGTCAGAAACCATGACAGGGCCATCCCCGCGAGCAGGTAGGGAACGACTATTCCTGACATCAGCGTCCCTCCTTCAGCAGCATCGTCGCGTATTCCTGAGCGGGAGTGATGGGACTGACACACGTATAGCTATAAGATACACGCGTGTAGACATTAGCTACACGGCGCGGTAGCATGCTCCCTGAGGCCACCATCATGGCCTCAACTATCAAACGTTAGATCTCCCAAACGACAGATCACATTAAGCGAATCACTGAGACATCTCAAAGGTATCCCCCCCATGCAAAACACTAAGCAGAAGTTTGACGCACTAACGCGATAAGGAGGCCTCCACGCAAAAACGTAACCATTCCAAGGTGGGACAGAAACATGACTGCAATCATTGAAAGCGTTGAAAAATCCAAGCCCGTTCCAATCAACATGAGAGCGGACGAAAAAAAACGGAACCTGATCGATTTGGCAGCGGCAATGTCCGGTCGCGATCGAACCAGCTTTATCTTGGAGGCTGCTTGTCAAAAAGCAGAAGAGGTCATCCTGGAAAAGCGCCTGTTCCTTCTCGACGACGTTGCATTTGACGCATTTGAACAGGCCATGGACGCCAACCCGATCCGAGGTAACAAGTGCCTACAACAACTTCTAGAAAGACCCAAACGGTGGAGCTAAAAGCCCCAGAAAGGCTGAACGATGAACACTCCCTGGATCAGTTCGATTCGGGTGAACAGTCGATCAACGATTACCTGCACAGGCAGGCGCGTAAGGCTCAAGCGGCCAAACAGGCCGTTGTTTACGTCGTCTGTCGCAAGGACACCGCTATCGTCATGGGTTACTACACCCTGTCGAGCGGTTCCATCGCACGCGAGAGCGTCGTTCCGAAAAGCCATCAACGCAACTCACCTAGCGTGCATCCAGTGACACTGCTGGGGCGCATGGGGATTACTCAAGAAGCTCAAGGCCAGGGTTATGCCATCGACCTGCTGCAGGATGCAGTTGAACGGGCAATCAGCGCCTCCAATACGATTGGGTCGAGCGCAATGATTGTTCACCCGCTGAACGAACGCCTGTCGAGTTTCTATACCAAGTACGCAGGATTTATACCGTGTCCGGGACTTTCGCCGATTACGTTGATGTTGCCGCTTCGGTAGCCCCGTCCGACGTAACGCCAAACCCGCTATAGCTCTCGCGATAGCGGGTTATTGTGGGGGGCAGGTTAGCCAACTTCCTCTTTTTTTCCTGATATGACCGTCAGGTAGTCAGTAGCCATGACAGGACCATTCCAGTGATGGAAAACAGTGTGAGCAGGAAGGGCATGACCATCCAGAGTTTGAGTCTTATGGGAATAGCTTTCACATCTTCAACGAGTACTAAACGTCTCCATTGAAAAGCCGCGGGCATAAGAATAACAAGGGCGACAGCGAAGAGTCTCTTCATCCTCCCCTCAAACAATCCGGCTTTGAACATGTGCTTGAACATCACTATAAATGTGCTGAACCGCAAATAACTCTCGGCCTCTTCCAGCTTTGTATACATAGCATAAAAAGATATAGGGAAACTCAGCATCATAATAACCCCCGAGACTATCCCCATGGACTCAAGCGTCATTGCCCACTCCCTGAAACTTTGTAAAGGAGGGAGCCTATTTGCTCACCGGTGTGGCTACCTAAAGCGCCCACGGCTACGCCCTTTATGGCGATAAACACATAAGGCTCCTGCATCGCGTCCACCTCCAAGTGACTGTGACCGCCGACTATAAGAAGGCGCCGCAGGAGGTATAAGGGGAATCAGGGGCGGATTTACTGTTTCAGAAATGAACTACGCAAGACCAAGAGCACACTTACAGCACTGACATAAAAAAGGCGCCCCTAGGGGCGCCCTTTCTTACGACTGCGCCGAATCAACCTTTCACGGTCTTCGGCGCCTTGCCTTCCTTCATCTGCTGCAACAACGGCGCGCACTGATTGGGCACGTCGCCGCTCGGCGCGACCAGTGCCAGCAACCCGGCAGCCGGGCCGGCGATCACGCCCAGCGCGACCATGCCGGCGCCACGCAGTGCCAGGGGGATGGCTTTCACGCCGGCATTCGGTTTGATGAACGGACCGTTCACATACAGCGGTGAGCGCAGCGAGAACAGGCGGAAGCCTTTCGATTCCGGGGTGATGGTCAGGTCGAGCTGCTCCGAGGCCATGTTCGCCGTGCCATCGATATAGACGATGGCGTTCTCGGTATCGAACACAAACAAGCGCGTGGTCGCGAGCCCGGTCTTGATGCCGAAGTCGGCCGCCGCGCAGTTGATCTTCACTTCCTTGTCGCCAAACAGGCGCCCGACGACGTAGTTGCCTACGTTGAGCCCGACGATTTCCATCAGGCCTCGGCTGATGGCGCCGTCGTTGATCAGCATCTTCAGGTCACCGTTGGCCGAGCCCAGCAACGCCGCCACCGAGTTGCCGCGCCCGGCAATATCGGCATCGCCGTTGAGTTCGCCAAAGCTGGTTTTCATCGGCTCGAAGGTCGGGAACAACTGTTTGAGCTTGAAGTTGCGCGCGGTCAATTTGGCGCGGCCTTCCATCGGCGTGATGCGCCCGTTCAGGCGGATCTGTGCATCGAGCTTGCCGCCGGCCACGCCGAACCGCAGGGGTTGCAGGCTCAGTTCGCCATCCGTCAGCACCAAGTGCGTATAGAGATCGGTGAAGGGCAAGTCGGTGCTGTGGACGATGCGTTTGCCGGTGAATTCCACGTCGGCATCCATGTCACGCCAGCGCTCGGTGCGGAACGCTTCCACCGGCAGCACTTTGGTCGCCGGTTGCTTGCTCATCCCGCCACGGGCTTTTTGCTTGGCGTTGGAGTCGGCACCGATCAAGGGCGCAAGGTCAGCCATCAGCAGTTGGTTGGACACCAGCGTGCCGCTGAGTTTGGGCCGCGGCTGGCTGGCGACGTAGGCCAGGTTGCCGTGGATGTCGCTGTCGCCGATCTTGCCGTTGAAGTTGTCGTAGCGGAACGTCGCGCCGCTGGCTTGATGCAGTTGCGCGATCAGGCGCCCATCGGTGGAATAGGCCGGCGAGTCCGGCAGGGTGACGCCGGTCAGCGGGTACAGGTTGCCCAGGCTGGCGCCCGCGAGTTTCAGGCGCAGGTCCAGGGCACCGAGGTTGAGCGGGTCGGTCAGGGTGCCGGCCACGGCGATGCGGGTGTCGGCGACGTTCACCTGGGCTTGCAGCGGAAACGGCTTGGCCGCGTCCTGCAAGGCGAGCAGGCCGCCGATCTTGCCGCTGCCGTCGAGTGTCTGCCCGTGGTAGCGACCTTTGACCTTGAGGCCGAACGCATAGTCCTGGGGGGCCGCGCCTTTTTCCAAGACCTTTTTGGCATCCGCATCGCCGACGATTTCGTTAAACGGAATGGGTTTGCCCAGCGGGTCGATGATCACGTCCAGTTGGGTTTTGAGGGTCTGGTCGTCGAGGGTCACGTGGCCCTTGTCGAAGCCGATGGCACCGATGTCCACCACCCAGGCGGAGGGTTCGGCGTTAGGGTCCTTGGGATCGAATGTGAACACCCAGTTGGCGCGCCCATCGGCCAGGCGCTGCAACTCGGCGCTCGGTTCGACGAGGTCGATACGCGGGATCACCACGCGTTGCACCAGCAAGGCCAATGGCGAGATACGCAGCTCCACACGCTTGAGCGTGACCATCTGCGGGGTTTTCGACCAGTCGGGGTTGCCCAGGCTCAGGTCTTCGGCAATGACATGGGGCCAGGGCACCCAGGCACGCCAACCGCCCTCGTCCAGTTCACGGCGCCACACCACCGCCAGGTTGCCATTGATGGCGAACGGACGATGCAGTTCTTCGGAAACCTTGGCATTGAGCGGCGGTTTGATGCGGTTCCAGTCGAAGAACAGCAAAAACAACACCACCACGGCGATTGATAGAACGATGCTGGCGCAGCACCAAGCGACGATTTTACGAGTGCGCGTCATTGCACAGAGCTCCTGAATACGACTGGCTGAGTCACAGCCCTTGAGACAGCTTATACAGCTAGGACTGGCAAACCCTCCCGGGGTTTAACCCAATCAACGTTTTGCCGGAAAAAATCCATTTTTCTGACCACTTCGACAGATTTATCCCACGCCAACGCACCATTGTTACCCAAGCGCGTGTCGAAAATACCCAGCACGGTGCAAAACCGCGGGCTTGAGAGGCTCGACTTAGAGCCTCCCATGGGAACAATCAATTCCGTTGATTATTACCATTGGGTTTATGAACTTTTATATCGACTTATCGAGAGTAGCATTAGCCCCGTACCCACTTAATCGCCCTCCCAAGGAGCAACCCATCATGAAACGCCAAGTACTCGCTACCGTGCTGCTGTCCGTCCTGGCATCCAGTGCCTTTGCCCTGCCGGCCGCTGAACAAGCGATCCCACAAGCCAAAGCCGATGCCGTTCAATTCAGCCAAACCCTCGCCCGTAGCGGGTCGCAAGAACAAGAGAACCGTGACTACGCCAAAGGCGCCGTTGCTGAAAATGGTTCGGAACAAGCCAACAAACGCGCTTACACCGAAGGCGTGACCGAAAACGGCCGCAACCGCCTGGAAGAAAAAGGCCTGGTTGAAGGTGGTGCTGAACACGCCAACAAACGTGCCTATACAGAAGGTGTTGCTGAAGGCGGTGCCGACCGTCTGCAAGACCTGCATCAAGCTCAGAGCTAAGCCTGTGGTGGCCCGGAAAAAAGCCCGATCCCTGGATCGGGCTTTTGACTTTCTGCACAACGTGTCACGTATCCACGCCGCAATGCCCTGCCAAGTTCGACGTCTATGAAGCGGTTTTGCTAGAGTGCGTCGCTGTACTTGCCGACAAAGCCCGCCCGCCATGCTGCCCCGTGCCGAACAGAAGCAACAGACCCGCCTCGCCCTGATGGACGCAGCCCGCCATCTGATGGAGTGTGGCCGCGGGTTCGGCAGCCTGAGCCTGCGGGAAGTGGCCAAGACAGCCGGGATCGTGCCCACCGGGTTCTATCGTCACTTTGCCGACATGGACCAACTGGGCCTGGTGCTGGTCAGCGAAGTCGGCCAGACCTTCCGTGCCACGATCCGCCTGGTGCGCCACAACGAATTCATGATGGGCGGCATTATCGATGCGTCCGTGCGGATCTTCCTCGATGTGGTCGCGGCCAATCGCTCGCAATTCCTGTTCCTGGCCCGCGAACAGTACGGTGGCTGCCTGGCTGTGCGCCAAGCCATCGGCGCCCTGCGCGAAGACATCACCAGTGACCTGGCCGCCGACCTGACCCTAATGCCCAAGCTCCAGCACCTGGACGCCGACGGCCTGCACGTGATGGCCGACCTGATCGTCAAAAGTGTGTTCGCCACCCTGCCCGACATCATCGACCCGCCCGCCCACGCGCTGCCCGCCCACCTCACGCCCCAGGCGAAAATCACCCAGCAGTTGCGCTTCATCTTCATTGGCCTCAAGCACTGGCAGGGCCTCGGCAGCACCGAGTAAGCCGTCAACCCGCCGTGTGGAAACGCTTGGCGCCGGTGTAGTTCTTGTTCCAGTAGTTGTTGCTCAACGAATCGATCCGCACATTCTTGCCGGCCCGCGGCGAATGAATGAATTTCCCTTCGCCGATATACAGCCCCACATGGCTGACCTGACCGCGCCCGTTACCTTTGAAAAACACCGCGTCCCCCGGCTTGAGCTCGTTGCGCTTGACGGTCGCAGCCGTTGAACGGTGCATCGCCGCCGTCGTGCGCGGGATGTGAATGTTGGCTTCGGTCTTGAACAGGTAGACCAGGAAACTACTGCAATCAAACCCTTGCTCGGCCGAGGTGCCCCCCCATTTGTACGGGGTGCCCAGCAGGGCATGGGCGCGGTCGACCACATTCGCCACCGAAGACGTTGGGACACCAGGCAGCGAAGAGCCGAATGTCGATTGGGGTTTCAGGTTGGCCGAGGCCGATGAGATGACACAGGAAAGACTGAAAAGGATTAAAAAGAAAAGTGACTTGAACATTGATGAATCGCCGTGGTGTTAAGACGGCGCAAATCCTAAAGAAACAGCGCGTAACTTTTTGAACGCGGAATCCGGATACCGCGTAGGAGAAATCTGAAAAAACACCAGTGCGAATTAGATGAGAGAAATTTCATGCAAAACCGCACGCCACATCCACACACAACGCCCCCATCCAGTGCCACACCTCCAGACGCGCACCAAATTGAAGCATAAAGGCGCTGACTGACGCCCTATTCGGTGGCATCGCTGCGCTCGCCTTCAGGGAATTCCTACTCCTGCGCGGGATTGGCAAGCCCCTTGCTCTAGCTCTCTTATCGCTCATAGCTGGAAGCCTTCTGATGCTGGTGATCCACCGCCGAATCGCCCCGCAAGCCCTCTGGGTCGCCGAGTTGCTGCTGAACTTCGAAGCACGCAGCAAAAGCCGCCTGCGCTGTTTCAGTGCCGACGGCGAAGACGTCGGCCTGTTCCTGGAGCGTGGCCAGCCGCCGCTGCACGATGGCGAGTTCCTACAGGCTGAAGACGGACGTGTAGTACGCGTCTGCGCGCGCCCTGAACAACTGCTGCACGTCACCTGTCGCAATGCATTTGAACTGACCCGCGCCGCGTATCACCTGGGCAATCGCCACGTGGCCTTGCAAGTAGGCGACGGCTGGCTGCGCCTGCTGGATGATTACGTGCTCAAGGCCATGCTTGAACAGCTGGGCGCGCGGACCGAAACCCTCGAAGCGCCATTCCAGCCGGAACACGGGGCCTACGGCGGCGGCCACCACCATTCACGCCATGGCGATGAAGATTTCAACTACCCGCCGAAGCTGCATCAGTTCGGCGTGCGTTTATGAACCCAGCCTGGGCGCTGCTGCGTCTGGCCAGTCCGCAATTGCCGATTGGCGGCTACAGCTATTCCCAGGGCCTGGAAATGGCCGTGGAGAATGGCCGCGTCAAAGACGCGGCCGGCGCCCGCCGCTGGATCAGCGACCAGTTGCTGCTCAACCTCGCCCGCTTCGAAGCGCCGCTGTTGCTCGCGCATTGCCGCGCCGCCGTGGCCGGCGATTGGTCGCAGCTGGCGCAACTGTGCGAGGAACACCGCGCCAGTCGCGAGACCCGCGAGCTGTATCAGGAGAGCCGGCAGATGGGGTACTCCCTGCAGCAACTGCTCAACGGCCTGCCGGAACTGGACGACGCGGCCCGTGATTTTCTCGCACAACACGCCGAGCCGCATCTGGCGCTGGGCTGGGCCCTGGCCGCACGCGCCTGGGGCATCAGCCCCGACGACGCCCTCGCCGCCTGGCTGTGGAGCTGGCTGGAAAACCAGCTGGCCGTGCTGATGAAAACCCTACCGCTCGGCCAGCAGGCCGCCCAGCGCCTGACCAGTGAACTGCTGCCCCTGCTGCAACACGCCCAGCAGGACGCCAGCCACATCGACCCCAACCATTTCGGCAGCGCCGCGTTCGGCCTGTCCCTGGCGTGCATGGCCCACGAGCGCCAGTACAGCCGCCTGTTCCGTTCCTAGGAGAAGCACATGAACACACAACCTCTGCGTGTCGGCATCGGCGGCCCGGTGGGCTCCGGCAAGACCGCCCTGACCCTGGCCCTGTGCCTGGCCTTGCGTGATCGCTACAACCTGGCGGTGGTCACCAACGACATCTATACCCGCGAAGATGCCGACTTCCTGGTGCGCAACCAGGCCCTGGCGCCCGAGCGCATCATCGGTGTGGAAACCGGCGGCTGCCCGCACACGGCGATCCGTGAAGACGCCTCGATCAACCTGGAAGCGGTGGACCAACTCAACCGGCGCTTTCCCGGCCTGGACCTGATCCTGGTGGAGTCGGGCGGCGATAACCTGTCGGCGACGTTCAGCCCGGAACTGTCGGACCTGACCATCTATGTGATCGATGTGTCCGCCGGCGATAAACTGCCGCGCAAGGGCGGCCCCGGCATCTGCAAATCCGACCTGCTGGTGATCAACAAGATCGACCTGGCGCCCTTGGTCGGCGCCTCGCTGGAACTGATGAACAGCGACACCCAACGCATGCGCAACGGTAAACCCTTTGTGTTCAGCAACCAGAAAACCGGCGTCGGCCTGGATGAGATCGTCGCCTTCATCGAACGCCAGGGCCTGCTGACTGCGGCCTGATCACCCCATAAGGAACCTGTCCATGCGCCTGAAAAAACTCTTCGCTGCCGCCGCCCTGCTGCTCGCACCCGCCTTGGCCTTCGCCCACCCGGGTCACGGCGACAACGGCCTGGTGGCGGGTATCAGTCATCCATTGGGCGGTCTCGACCATTTGCTGGCCATGCTGGCGGTCGGCTTGTGGGCCGCCCAGCAAAAAGGCGCGGCGCGTTGGGCGCTGCCCTGCACCTTCGTGGCCACCCTGTTGCTCGGCGGCCTGTTGGGCTTTGAAGGCCTGGCGTTGCCGGCGCTGGAAAGCGGGATTGCCGCGTCGGTGCTGGCCCTGGGCCTGGCGGTGGCGCTGGCGGTGCGCCCGCCGTTGTTCGTGGCGCTGGGGGCAACGGCCTTGTTCGCGCTGTTCCACGGCGTGGCCCATGGTTTGGAGCTGCCGGACATGTCCAGCCCTTGGGCGTATGCCGCCGGATTTGTCGGCGCCACCGCTGTGTTGCACGCTGTCGGTTATGCCGTGGTGCGCTGGCTGCCGACTGCGGCGGCGCCGTTGGTGCGGGTTGCCGGGGCGGCTTCGGCGGCGACCGGGGTTTGGTTGCTGGCTGGCTGATTTGCGGCGCGATTAAGCGCCTCATCGGGGGCAAGTCGAATCGTCGCACCGCCCCTCCCACATTCGCTTGCATTCCAAAGTTGGAACTCGGTCGAATGTGGGAGGGGGCTTGCCCCCGATAGCGGTGGCGCAGACACCACCGTTCCCAAGCCTGCTACCATGCGCGCCTACACCCCTGCCGTGACGACGCCAGCCGATGCCCATCGCTCCAAGCTCCGCCCTTCAGCCTTCCTTGAATGCCGTGCTCACGCACTTCCATGACCTGATCGTGCCGCTCTGGCAGGGCCCGGGCTGGAACGCCGAGCTGGCGCTGCCCTACGAGGCGCTGGACGCCGACCACCGGCCGCTGCCGCCGCAACGCTACCGCGCCATGGCCTGTGCCCGGCAGTTGTACCTGTTCGCCAGCCTGATCGGCGAACCCGGCGCAGCCTTTGCCGAAGAACGCGCCGCCGTGTTGTTCCGCTCGCTGCAACGGCATTTCCACGACGCCGAGCACGGCGGCTGGTTCTACAGCATCGACCCCGCCGGCCAGCCGCTGGACAAGCGCAAGGATCTGTACACCCACGCGTTCATCATCTTCGCCTGCGCCCATTACTGGGCCAAGGTGCGCGAACCGCTGGTGGAGTCGGTGTTGAATGCGGCGCTGGAAGTGGTCGCCCAACGTTTCGCCAGCGGCGATGGCCTGTACGAGGCGGTGCTGGAGCGTAATTGGTCGTCCCTCAAGTCCGGCCCATTGCAAAACCCGCTGATGCACCTGGCGGAAGGCTTCCTCGCCACCCTGGCGGTGCGTGAAGACGCCGCGGTGCAAACCGCATTGCTGGCCTTGGCGACGGCCATGCAGCAGCGTTTCATCGAGCGCCAGCACGGCGTGATGATGGAAAAACCGCTGGGCGCTGTGGACAACTGGTTTGAGCCGGGGCACCAGTTCGAGTGGTTCTTCTTGCTTGAGTCTTCCGACGTGCTGCGCGGCACGCCGCTGCATGCTTCGCTGACGCGGGCCTTTGCCTATGCCGAGCAAACGGGTGTGGATAACCGGACCGGCGCGGTCAGCGGCATGCTTGCCCTGGACGGCAGCGTGCGCGACGGCACCCAACGCATCTGGGCCCAGGCGGAATACCTGCGCGCACTGACCTTGCGGCCGGGCAGCGAAGCCGTGCTGCAGCGCCAGTTGCTCGCGTTGCAGCAGCACTTCCTGCATGCCAAGGGCTGGAATGAATGCCTGGATTCCCAGGGCAGCGTGAGCCGACGGGATATGCCGTCGACCACGCCGTATCACCTGGCGACCTGTTATCAGGGGTTGGTCAAGGTTCTCGGCTGACCTTCAGGGACTCATCGGGGGCAAGCCCCCTCCCACATTTGAAGGTGGTTCACAGATATTGATGTGTGAACCCAATTCAGTGTGGGAGGGGGGCTTGCCCCCGATACAGGCGACTCGGTCTAACCCCTTACTTGGCCCCACGCTCAATCGCAAACCCGGCCCAGCTCTGGCTCACCGGCATCAGCTCAAGGCGGTTGATGTTGACGTGCGCCGGGGTGTTCAGCACCCAGAAGATGGTGTCGGCGATGTCCTGCGGCTGGATCGGCTCGGCGCCGGCATAGGTGGCGTCGTAGCGCGCCTGGTCGCCGCCGAAGCGCACCAGAGAGAACTCGCTTTCACACAGCCCTGGCTCGATGTTGGTCACACGCACGCCGGTGCCTTGCAGGTCGCAGCGCAGGTTCAGCGAGAATTGCTTCACGAACGCTTTGGAGCCGCCATACACGTGGCTGCCCGGGTACGGGTAGCTGCCGGCGATGGAGCCCAGGTTGATGATCCCGGCACCGCGGCCATAGGCGATCAGGCGCGGCAACAGCAGGTGGGTGGTGGTCAGCAGGCCCTTGATGTTGGTGTCGACCATGGTTTCCCAGTCGTCGAGGTTGCACTTGGGCGCGGGATCGGTGCCCACGGCCAGGCCGGCGTTGTTGATCAGCCCGCGCAGCTTGGCGAACGCGGGCGGCAGGCCGGCAATCGCCGCTTCCATACCTTGGCGGTCACGCACGTCCACCACCAGGCCGTGTACTTCGGTCTGCTTGGAAAGCTCTTCGACCAGCGCGTTCAGACGCTCGGCACGACGACCGGTGAGCACCAGTTTCCAGCCAGCTTCGGCAAACCGACGGGCGCAGGCTTCGCCGAAACCTGAAGTTGCGCCAGTAATAAACAGCGTGTTGGACATGGTGTTCTCCTTGCGGGCATCGGAAAAAATAAGCCAGCAGAATGCCCTTACACCGTCGTCGCGGCAACCGCTATGCACATCACGCCATGCACGCCTGATCAGTTTTTAACCAAACCACGCAAAGCCTTACACACCGTGGCCTGCAGCCATATTCGCGCAGGTTATCCACAATTGCGCCCACAGTCTTTGGGGGCAAGTGCAAAAAGCCCAGAGCCGCTGTGTACAAGGCTTTCAGGCGGTTTTGCAAAGTTTTTTGCTTGACCTGGACGAGGCGGTATGTAGGCCCATGCACGAGAGGAAAAACCGAACGATGGCTCCAGGCCAGTCATTCCGGCCTCTGCGGACGTCTTTCCAGAGTTTAACCACAGACTTATCCACAGGCTGGACAGACATAATCCGGTCATATACCTGTGTCTTTAAACAGGTTGACAAACCCCTCGGCAGGTCGCCAAAAAGCCACTGATCAAAAAACAACCATCACGCTGCAGGCCACGTAATCAAAGGCTTTCAGCCAGCTACTCCCACGTTACCCACAGCCGGTTCCACAGCGGATGGGGACAAGTCAAAACTGTGACAAAACAGCGATTTGCGGCGGCTATCTGTCGCGCTTTGGAAGGTGGCCGGATTTGTTTTCCACAATTTGGGATCGCACTTGTGAACATCACAAAAACAAATGTGGGAGGGGGCTTGCCCCCGATGGCGGTGGGTCAGTATCAGGTGTTCTGACTGATACACCGCCATCGGGGGCAAGCCCCCTCCCACAAGGTTTATGCGTCAGTGGCCACCGAGGTAGGCGTTGCGCACTTCCTCGTTCACCAGCAGTTCCTTGCCGGTGCCTGTCAGGCGAATCTCGCCGTTGACCATCACATACGCCCGGTCTGACAGACGCAGCGCATGGTTGGCGTTCTGCTCCACCAGGAAGATGGTCATCCCAGTGGCCGCCAGTTCGCGCAGGGTGGAAAAGATCTGCTTCACCACAATCGGCGCCAGGCCCAGGCTCGGTTCGTCGAGCAGCAACAACTTGGGCCGGCTCATCAGTGCGCGAGCGATGGCGAGCATTTGCTGCTCGCCACCGGACATGGTCATCGCCCGTTGGTTACGCCGCTCTTTGAGCCGCGGGAACAGCTCGAACATGCGCTGCATATCTTCCTGGGCGAACTTGTCACCGATGGGGATGGTGCCCATCAGCAGGTTTTCCTCGACGGTCATGTCGGGGAACACCCGCCGCCCTTCCGGCGACTGCGCAATGCCGTTGGACGCGATGTAGTGGGACGACTTGTGGGTGATGTCGACGCCGTTGTAGAGGATCTGCCCCGACTCCGCCCGTGGCTGGCCGAAGATCGACATCAGCAGCGTGGATTTACCCGCGCCGTTGGAGCCGATCAGGCTGACCGTTTCGCCTTCGTTGATGTGCAGCGAGACTTTCTTCAGCGCCTGGATCGGCCCGTAGAACACGTCCAGGTCCTTCATTTCGAGGATAGGCCCGTTCATACAAGCTCCTCTTCATCCGCGCCCAGGTAGGCCGCGATCACTTTCGGGTCGTTGCGGATCGCATCCGGCCCGCCCTCGGCGATCACGTTGCCGTGGTCCAGCACCACGATGTGGTCGGAAATACTCATCACCATGCCCATGTCGTGTTCGATCAGCACCACTGTGAGGTCGTGTTCGTCGCGCAGCAGGCGAATCATCGCGCTGAGGGCTTCGGTTTCCTGGGGGTTGAGGCCCGCTGCCGGTTCGTCGAGACAGATGATCTGCGGCCGGGTACACATGGCGCGGGCGATTTCCAGGCGGCGCTGCTGGCCGTAGGAAAGCTCGCCGGCCAGGCGGTTGGCGCAGTCCACCAGGTCGACCACTTCCAGCCAGTAGAAGGCGTGGTCGAGGGCGTCGCTTTCAGCCTTGCGGTAGCCCTTGGTGTTGAGGATGCCCGCGAGCAGGTTGCGGTTGACCCACATGTGCTGGGCGACCAGCAGGTTTTCCAGCACCGACATTTCCTTGAACAGGCGAATGTTCTGGAAGGTCCGCGCCAGGCCGGCGCGGTTCACCAGGTGGGTGCCGCCGAACATCTTGTAGTACACGCGGCTGAAGAAGCTTTTCGGCGACACGAAGTCGATGGCCTCGAAGCGCTCGCCGAGCAGTTGGATCACGTTGGTCTGCTTGCCGCGCACGTTGAGTTCGATCTTGCCGCCACTGGCTTTGTAGAAGCCGGTGAGGCAGTTGAACACCGTGGTCTTGCCGGCGCCGTTGGGGCCGATCAGGGCGAAGATCGAGTTGCGTTCGACCTTGAGGCTCACGTCGCTCAAGGCCTTGATGCCACCGAAGTGCATCATCAGATGTTCCACGGACAGGATGACTTCCTTGCTCATGGCGCCACTCCTTTACGTGGGGTCACACCGGTACGGCTGATCCGGATCAGGCCGCGTGGCCGCCAGATCATCATCACCACCATCAACACGCCAAACAGCAGCACGCGGTACTCAGAGAAGCTGCGCAGCAGTTCCGGCGCGACGGTCAACACGAACGCCGCGATCACCACGCCTACCGTCGAGCCCATGCCGCCCAACACCACGATGGCCAGGATCAGCGCCGACTCGAAGAAGGTGAACGACGACGGGTTGACGAAGCCTTGGTAACTGGCGAAGAACACCCCGGCCAGACCGGCCGTGGAGGCGCCGATGGTGAACGCCGAGAGCTTGACCAGCACGTGGTTCAGGCCCATGGAGCGGCAGGCGATTTCATCTTCGCGCAAGGCTTCCCAGGCGCGGCCGACCGGCATGCGGGTCAGGCGATGCTTGATGTACAGCACGGCCAGCACCACCAGGAACAGCACGATGTAGATGAACATGAACTTGATGTTGGGGTTGTAATCGAGGCCGAAGAACTCATGGAACGGAATCCCGCCGTCCTTCGCTTTGCGCCCGAATTCCAGGCCGAGGAAGGTCGGCGAAGGCACCGGCATGCCGTTTGGCCCGCCGGTGAACGACAGCCAGTTGTTCAGCACCAGGCGGATGATTTCACCAAACCCCAGGGTCACGATCGCCAGGTAGTCGCCGTGCATGCGCAGCACCGGGAAGCCGAGTATGCACCCCGCCAGCGCCGCCGCGATGGCCGCCAGCGGCAGCACCGTCCAGAAACCCAGGCCGAGGTATTGATACCCCAGCGCGAGGCCGTAGGCACCGATGGCGTAGAACGCCACGTAACCCAGGTCGAGCAAGCCGGCCAGGCCGACCACGATGTTCAGGCCCAGGCCGAGCAGTACGTAGATCAGCCCGAGGATCACCACGGTGAGCAGGTACTTGTTGGCGAAGATCGGGAACACGATGGCGATCACGATCAGCGCCGGGATGATCCAGCGCAGCCGCGACTTGTAGTCCGGCGCCAGCACATGGACGCCCGAACCGCTGCTCTCGAAGCCCTGCAGAATCTTCACGCCCTTGGGCGTTTGCAGGAACAGGCTGAGGGCAAAGCGGCCGGCCATCACGATGGCGACCAGGATCGCCACGCGCGCGGGTTGCAGGTTGAAGCTGTAGCCGTCGAGCACCACGCCGACGATCGGACCGAACACGATCAACGCAATCAGCCCGGCGAGGATCGTATCGACCACACTTTTTTTGATATCAATCGATTTGGCAGCAGACATGTTTATACCTTAGCCACGAGTGGGCGACCAAGCAGGCCCTGGGGACGGAAAATCAGAATCACCACCAACAGGGAGAAACTGAACACGTCTTTGTAGTCAGAGTTGATCAACCCCGAGAACAGCGACTCCGAAATACCGAGGATGATCCCGCCCAGCATCGCCCCAGGCAGGGAACCGATGCCGCCGAGTACCGCCGCGGTGAAGGCCTTGATGCCGATGATGAAGCCGGCGTAGAAGTCGAACGTGCCGTAGTTGAGGGTGATCAACACGCCGGCCAGGGCCGCCATGGCGGCACCGATGACAAACACGTAGGAAATCACGCGGTCGGTGTTGATGCCGAGGATCGAGGCCATCTTGCGGTCTTGCTGGGTAGCGCGGCACATGCGGCCGAGCTTGGTGTACTTGATGATGTAGGTCAGCAAGGCCATGCCGGCGAAGGCAGCGACCAGGATGAAGACCTTGGTGTACGTCAACTGGACGAAACCGCTGCCGATATCGACGCGCCAGGCGCCGGCCAGCAGGGTCGGAATGCCTTGTTGCTTGGCGCCCTGGGCGATCTGTGCGTAGTTCTGCAGGATCAGGGAGATACCGATGGCGCTGATCAGCGGTGCCAGTCGGGTGGAGTTGCGCAGCGGTTTGTAGGCGACCCGTTCGATGACCCAACCGTAAACGCCGGTGACGACCACGGTGAAGATCAGGGTGCCGAGAATGAGCAGCGGGAAGGATTCGATGCCGAAATAAGCCAGCAGTGCCAGACTGATCGCCGCGAGGTAAGCGGAAATCATATAAACCTCGCCATGGGCGAAGTTGATCATGCCAATGATGCCATAGACCATTGTGTAGCCGATGGCGATCAGGCCATAGACCGACCCGAGGGTCAGGCCGTTGACCAGTTGCTGCAGGAAAATACCATCCATAACGCAATCTCACGCGGTGAGCACCTGCACACCGGTAGGTGTGCGGCGCTTCTGGAGGAAAAGACAGATCTCAATCACAACCCAGTCCCCCTGTGGGAGGGGGCTTGGCCCCGATTGCGGAGGGTCAGCTATACATCGGGTGGCTGATACACCGTCATCGGGGGCAAGCCCCCTCCCACATTAGGTCTGTGGTACTCAGCCTTACTTCTGCTTTTCCAGCTGGTGGTATTTGCCGTCTTTGTCCCACTGGTAAACCACGTAGTCGGAGACTTTCAGGTCGCCCTTGCCATCCCAGGCTTTTTCACCCATCACGGTTTTTACCGGGTGAGCCTTGAGCCACTTGGCGGCGTCTTCACCCTTGTTGGACTTGGCACCGTTGAAGCCGGCAGCCAGGGCCTGGACCGACGCGTAGGCATACAGGGTGTAGCCTTCTGGCTCGGTGCCGTTTTTACGGAACTCTTCAACCACCGTCTTGCTGTCCGGCAGCAGACGCGGGTCGGCGCCGAAGGTCATGTACACGCCATCCACATATTGCTTGCCACCGGCGGTCGCCACCAGTTCGTCGGTCACGATGCCGTCGTCGGACATGAATTTCACGTCCTTGAGGCCTGCTTCACGAATCTGGCGAACCAGCGGACCGGCTTCCGGGTGCAGGCCGCCGAAGTACACGACGTCGGCGCCCAGGGAGCGGATTTTGGTGACCAGGGCGCTGAAATCTTTCTCGCCCCGGGTCAGGCCTTCTTCCAGCACCGGTTTCACGCCGCGCTTGGTCAACTGGGCAGCGGTGGCGTCGGCCAGGCCCTTGCCGTAGGTGTCCTTGTCGTTGATGACCGCGACTTTCTTGCCCTTGAGCACGTCGACGATGTAGTCGCCGGCCACGATGCCTTGCTGGTCGTCACGCCCGCACATACGGAACATGGCGCCCAGGCCGCGTTCGGTGACCTGCGGGTTGGTCGAGCCTGGGGTGATGGCGATGATGCCGGCTTCGTCGTAGACCTCGGACGCCGGGATGGTGTTGGACGAGCAGAAGTGCCCGACCACGCCGATCACTTTGTCCTGGTCGGCCAGGCGGTTGGCCACGGCCACGGCCTGCTTGGGTTCACAGGCATCGTCACCGGCGACCAGCTTGATCTGCTCACCGTTGATGCCGCCAGCCTTGTTGATGACATCGGCTGCCGCCTGGGCGCCCTTCATGTACTGCTCACCGAAAGCGGCGTTGGCGCCCGTCATCGGCCCCGCTACGCCAATCTTCACATCAGCTTGAACAAACGTAGAAACACCCAGCGCCGCTGCAACGGCGAGGGCCAGAAAACCTTTCTTGTAAAACGTCTGGGACATGAGTGGTGCTCCGAGGTTTTTGTTTATTGGCACTAAGTATTCACTGCAAACCTTCAACCAAAACTTTCACTGAAAGCCCAGAGCAAGCCGCGTGCCATTACGTTTTTATTCTTCAAAAAGACACGGTGTCATTGTTATTGCAGGTGTTTCGGCTCCGTTCGTCGGGACGTGCAACCCTCTAACTTCAATAGGTGCAACCCATGGATCAAAAAAGTACAACCTTCATGGGTCGCACCTGCAACCAGACCGTCAAACGACACTTCCTACAGCTGTAACAATGCACGTAACGGAACTGCACATTTACAGTGCGTGATTGCTACAACTTGCACCAATACAGATTAGTCGTCGGCGAAGAACGTGCCGGCTTCTGAAGGCTATTTCGCTGATCAGATCACGATCCGCAAGCATTGGCCGGCGTGATACAGCGAGAATCCGGCTTCATACAGGCAACTGCGCAGGCCCACCCCGGCCAGCGGTTGCATCGGCGCGAACGGAATCGGCAGGGCCTGGGGATTCTGGTGACACAAGTAGTCGGCAAAGGCCTTGCCGACCACGCTGCCGGTGGTCACGCCGCGGCCGTTGTAGCCGGTCACGGCCACCAGGCCGGGCGCGGGTTCAAACAAGCGCATCAAGTGGTCCGGGGTGAACGCGATGCAGCCGGTCCAGGTGCATTCCCACTGCACCGATTTGAGGTATGGGAAGTAGTGCTGCTGCACCCGATCGGCCCACGCCTTGAGAAACCACGTCGGTTTCTGGTTGCCGTTGCCCAGACTGCCGAGCAACAGGCGGCCATCGGCGTCGCGGCGGATGCTGCTGAGCACCTGGCGCGTGTCCCACGAACCCTGGCCACCGGGAAGGATTCGCTGGGCCGCGTCGTCGGTCAGCGGTGCGGAGGCGACCTGGTAGTAATAGCCAGGGAAGAAATTGCGCCGCAGTTCGGTCCATTCGCCTTCGGTGTAGGCATTCGAGGCGATCACCACTTGTGCAGCCTGCACCGCACCGTTCGCGGTCTGCACCGACCACTCCGCACCTTGGCGTTCCAGGCGCGCAACAGGGGAATGGTCGAAAAGCTGCCCGCCCAACCCCACGGCCGCATTGGCCAGGCCGCTGGTGTAGGCCATCGGGTTCAAGGTGCCGGCACGTCTATCCAGCAGTGCGGCGGAGATCTTTTGAGTGCCGGTGGCTTGCTCGCAGGCCGAACCGGTGAGCAGTTCGACCGGCGCGCCGCGGCGCTTCCATTGTTCTTCACGACTGCGCAAATCCGCCTCGCCCCGGGCGTTGTGCGCCATGTGCAAAGTGCCCTCGCGGCGCAATTGGCAATCGATGTTGTATTTGTCGACCAGGCTGAACACCAGCGACGGCGCCGCGCCCAGCATGCGGTTGAGCTGGCTGCCCACCGCCTCGCCGAAACCGGCTTCGATCTCGTCCGGCGGAATCCACAAGCCGGCGTTGACCAGCCCGACATTGCGCCCCGAGCCGCCATGGCCGGTGCGATGGGCTTCCAGCACGGCGACAGTCTTGCCTTGTTCCAGCAAGTGAATGGCCGCCGACAAACCGGTAATCCCGGCGCCGATCACGCACACATCCACCTTCACTTCGCCCTTGAGCGCAGCGCGATCCGGCCGGCCAGGGGTGAGTTGTTCCCACAAACATGTTTCGCGTAGTGCCATTGCCAGACTCCGATGAGACCTAACAAACATCTATTCCGAACTGCATATAGCTCAACTGTGGGAGGGGGCTTGCTCCCGATGGCAGTGGATCAGCTGGACATCTGTTGACTGACACACCGCCATCGGGGGCAAGCCCCCTCCCACATTTTGACCGCACTTCGACTTAAGGTAATCAGTCGAAGGTAATGCCCTGGGCCAGCGGCAGTTCCAGCGAGTAGTTCACGGTATTGGTCTGGCGACGCATGTACCCGCGCCACGCATCCGAGCCCGACTCACGCCCGCCGCCCGTCTCTTTCTCACCGCCAAACGCGCCGCCGATTTCCGCGCCGCTCGGGCCGATGTTGACGTTGGCAATGCCGCAGTCGCTGCCCACCGCCGACATGAACTGCTCGGCTTCGCGCACATCGGTGGTGAAGATGCATGACGACAGGCCTTGCGGCACGGCGTTGTTCAGGCGCAGGGCTTCGGCGAAGTCGCTGTAGCCGACCACGTACAGGATCGGCGCGAAGGTCTCAGTGCAGACCACGTCGCTTTGCTCCGGCATTTCCACAATCGCCGGCGACACGTAGTAGGCATTCGGGAATTTGTCTTCCAGTTGGCGCTTGCCGCCGAACACCTTGCCGCCTTCGCTCAGGGCCTGCTCCAGCGCATCCTGCATCGCGTCGAAGCCGTGCTTGTCGATCAGCGGGCCGATCAGGTTGCCTTCCAGCGGGTGGCCGATGCGTACCTTGGAATAGGCGGCCTTGAGGCGCGTGACGATTTCTTCCTTGACCGACTCATGGGCGATCAGCCGGCGCAGCGTGGTGCAACGCTGCCCGGCGGTGCCGACGGCGCTGAACAGGATGGCGCGCACCGCCATGTCCAGGTCGGCGCTTGGGCCGAGGATCATCGCGTTGTTGCCGCCCAGCTCGAGGATGCTGCGGGCAAAGCGCGCGGCGACTTTCGGCGCCACTTCACGGCCCATGCGCGTACTGCCGGTGGCGCTGATCAGTGCGACACGCGGGTCATCCACCAACGCGGCACCGGCATCGCGGCCACCGATGATCACCTGGCTCAGGTATTGCGGCGCATCGTTAAATTTTTTCAGCACGCGCTCGAACAGCGCCTGGCAGGCCAGGGCGGTGAGCGGGGTCTTTTCCGACGGCTTCCAGATCACGGCGTTGCCGCACACCAGGGCCAGGGTGGTGTTCCACGCCCACACGGCCACCGGGAAGTTGAACGCGCTGATCACACCGACCACGCCCAGCGGGTGCCAGGTTTCACGCATGTGGTGGCCCGGGCGCTCGGAGGCGATGGTCAAGCCATACAACTGGCGCGACAGGCCGACGGCGAAGTCGCAGATGTCGATCATTTCCTGCACTTCACCCAGGCCTTCCTGAGTGATCTTGCCGGCTTCCCAGGAGACCAGCTCGCCCAGGTCGGCCTTGTATTCGCGCAACACGTCGCCGAACTGGCGCACCAACTCGCCGCGACGCGGTGCCGGCACCTTGCGCCAGGCCTCGAATGCATGCTCGGCGCGACTGACCTGTTGCTCCACCTCGGCGGCACCTTCCCAGTTCACACTGCCGATACGGCGGCCATCGATCGGCGAATGCACGGGTTGTTTCCCCGCTTGGTACAGCGCCGGGTTTACCCCGAGACGATCAAGCAATGCGGCAACCATGGGTCACTCCTTCAATCTATACAGAAAAAATTGCGCCGCGGCCCGCACGGCGATCTAGGGCTTATTTGTAGCTGGCCCAAGACTTGCCAACAAACGACGATTAGGCGAGATATCATTCCGTTTATTCATGCAAAGCATAAAAAGAGGCATGCCGTGCTGAACAAAAGACATTTGCCCTCGATCACTGCCCTGCAGTGTTTCGAAGCCGCCACCCGCCACCTGAGCTTCACCCGCGCCGCCGAGGAGCTGAACCTCACGCAAAGCGCGGTGAGCAAACAGGTCGCGCAACTGGAAGAACTGCTGCAGCACCTGCTGTTTCGCCGGGTACGCCGACGCTTGCAGATGACCCCGGCGGGCGATTTGTATTTGGTGGAAGTGCGCAAAATCCTCACCCAGGTGGAGATGTCCACCCATTACCTGCGCTCCTACGGTGGCGAGACCGAAGTATTACGCGTGTCTACGCCCTACACCTTCGGCGCACGCTGGCTGGTGCCGCGCCTCAAGGGCTGGCGCTTGCGTCATCCGCAAATCCACCTGGACCTGTGCAACGAACAGGAACCGGACGAGCTGCTGCAAGGCAAGGCCGACATGGCGTTCTACTTCGGCCAAGGCTCACGCCCCGGCACCGAGAGCCTGAAACTGTTCAGTGAAGAACTGATCCCGGTGTGCGCCCCGGAAAGCCTGCCCGCGCAGCCGTTCACCGACCCCACGCAACTGAGCAACCTGGTCCTGCTGCAAAACGCCTCGCGCCCCCAGGGCTGGCATGACTGGTTCGCCGACCAGGGGTTTCACACCGAGCACAGCTATCACGGGCCGCGTTTCGACACGTTCTATATGTGCATTCGGGCGGCGCAGGTGGGCTGTGGCGTGGCGTTGCTACCGCGCTTCCTGGTGGAGGAGGAACTGGCCGACGGCAAGCTGGTGATCCCTTGGCAGCATGCAATGCCGAGCCAGGATGCGTATTACCTGGCGTACCCCGAGCATTCGGCGGAGGTGCCCAAGGTGCGGGAGTTTGTGAAGTGGATGATGGAGCAGGTTATTTAGTGCCTGGAATACCGCTATCGGGGGCAAGCCCCCTCCCACATTTGAAATGCATTCCAAGTGTGGGAGGGGGCTTGCCCCCGATAGGGCCAGTGGCCTCACTGAAAAAATCACTGGCAAAACCCCACAGGTCTATGCGCCACTAGCCCCCTTCCTTTCTTGTGCGTAAAGGCCGGCGCCCATCGCCGTCCTGTCTGGAGATTCCCGTTATGAGCGAGAGTGTGTTTGCCGATCGCATCGTGCAGAACCTGCTCGACACCGACTTCTACAAGCTGACCATGATGCAGGCGGTGCTGCACAACTACCCCAATGTGGAAGTTGAATGGGAGTTTCGTTGCCGCAACAGTGAAGACCTGCGCCCATACCTGGCGGAGATCCGTTACCAGTTCGAGCGCCTCGCCGAGTTGAGCCTGAGCGCGGACCAACTGAGTTTCCTGGAGCGCATCAGCTTCATGAAGCCGGATTTTTTGCGCTTTCTCGGCTTGTTCCGCTTCAACCTGCGCTATGTCCACACCGGCATCGAAAACGGCGAGCTGTTTATCCGCCTGCGCGGGCCGTGGCTGCATGTGATCCTGTTTGAAGTGCCGATGCTCGCCATCATCAGCGAAGTGCGCAACCGCTATCGCTACCAGACCGTGGTCCTCGAACAGGCCCGCGAGCAGTTGTACCGCAAGTTCGACTGGCTGATCGCAAACGCCAGCAGCGACGAGCTCGCCGAGCTGCAGGTGGCGGACTTCGGCACTCGCCGACGCTTCTCCTACCGCGTGCAGGAAGAAGTGGTGAGCGTGCTCAAGCACGACTTCCCCGGCCGGTTTGTCGGCACCAGCAACGTCCACCTGGCTCGCGAGTTCGATATGAAACCGCTGGGCACCATGGCCCATGAATGGATCATGGCCCACCAGCAACTCGGCCCGCGCCTGATCGACAGCCAGATCGCCGCCCTCGACTGCTGGGTCCGCGAATACCGCGGCCTGCTGGGTATTGCCCTGACCGATTGCATCACCACCGACGCCTTCCTCAGCGACTTCGACTTGTACTTCGCCAAGCTGTTCGACGGTCTGCGCCACGATTCCGGTGACCCGGTGCTGTGGGCGGAAAAAGCCATCGCCCACTATCACAAGCTGGGCATCGAGCCGATGAGCAAGACCCTGGTGTTCTCCGACAGCCTGTCGCTGCCCAAGGCCCTGGAGATATTCCGGGCGCTGCGTGGTCGGATCAATGTGAGCTTTGGCATCGGCACCAACCTGACCTGCGATATTCCAGGTGTGGAACCGATGAGCATTGTGCTTAAAATGACGGCCTGCAATGGCCAGCCCGTCGCGAAGATCTCCGATGAAGCGGGCAAGACCCACTGCACGGACCCGAATTTCGTCGCCTATTTGCGACACGTTTTCAAAGTACCTGCCCTTTCCAGCAAGGAGTGAATCATGCAAGCCGTACAGCGTGAGATTGCGCAGCAGCTCAAGGTTCAAGCGCCGTTCAAAGACCAGGCCGCCCTTGAGGCCGAAATCGCCCGGCGCGTGACCTTTATCCAGGACTGCCTGCGCAATTCAGGGCTCAAGACATTGGTGTTGGGCATCAGCGGTGGCGTCGACTCCCTGACCGCAGGCCTGCTCGCCCAACGCGCCATGCAGGAGCTGCGCTCCAGCACCGGCGACGAGGCCTATCGTTTTATCGCGGTGCGCCTGCCCTACGAAACCCAGTTCGATGAAATCGACGCCCAGGCCGCGGTGGACTTTATCGAGCCGGATGAGCGCCACACCGTAAACATCGGCCCAGCGGTGAAATCCCTGGCCAATGAAGTAGCGGCATTTGAAGGCAAGGCGGCGGTGTCCCGCGATTTCGTGCTGGGCAACACCAAGGCGCGCATGCGGATGGTCGCGCAGTACACCATCGCCGGCGCGGCCAGCGGCCTGGTGATCGGCACCGACCATGCGGCGGAAGCGGTGATGGGCTTTTTCACCAAGTTCGGTGATGGCGCCTGCGATCTGGCACCGTTGAGCGGGCTGGTGAAGAACCAGGTGCGATCGATTGCGCGGCACTTCGGTGCACCGGAGTCGCTGGTGGAGAAAATCCCGACCGCCGACCTGGAAGACCTCTCGCCGGGCAAGCCGGACGAGGCGTCACATGGCGTGACCTATGCCGAAATCGATGCGTTCCTGCACGGCGAGCCGGTGCGGGAAGAAGCGTTCAGGATCATTTGCGAGACGTATCGCAAGACCGAGCACAAGCGGGTCATGCCGTTTGCGCCGTGAGGTGAACCAGATAGTGTTGTGTTGATTGTGAGGTAGCCATCGGGGGCAAGCCCCCTCCCACAGTTGACCGAGTTCCCATATGAGAATGCGGTCGAATGTGGGAGGGGGCTTGCCCCCGATGAACGATAATGCGGTCTTACTTGACGACCACAGTACCTTTCATCATCGAGATGTGGCCTGGGAACGAGCAGAAGAACGCATAGTCAGTGCCCGCTTTCAGCTTGGACACATCGAAGGTCACCGCGTCTTTCTCGCCAGCGCCAATGACTTTGGTGTGGGCGATGATGCGCTCGTCGCCGTCTTTCAGGTAGTTCTTGTCGAGGCCGGCAGCCATGCCATCGGTCGCGACCGGTTGCATGTCGGCTGCGCTGGTCAGCACCCAGTTATGGCCCATGACGTTTTTCGGCAAGCTGCCGGAGTGAGTCAACTCGACGGTGAACGTCTTGCAGCTCTTGTCGATCACGATTTCCTTGGTGTTGTAGGACATCTGGTCGGTAGAGTCGACGGTGACCTTGCACTCTGCAGCAAGCAACTGGCCACTTGCCAGAGTCAGCAGGGAAACAGCAACGAGTTTGGCAAACATGTGATTCTCCAAGGCAGGGTTTAAACAACGCATAGTGCGACAAGGGTGCCCGAGGCGGGCAGAAAGTCTTATGACCTGAATCAACAAATTGTATACAACTTTAGGCTATCAGACTTATCGATACAATCAACCAGCCAAAGTGCCACGCCCCGCCTATGATCGGTCCATCACCCACTGGAGTCCGGACCATGCACCTCAATCATCTGTTCAGCGGTCTGTTGGCCGCATACGCCTGCGGTAAGTGAAGGCCAAGCGCGCCGCTAAGCTGCTACCATAGCGACCCAAGGCAGCTGCGCGCCGCCCACCCTCACCTTCGACCCTAGAGGATCGCCCATGGCCAAACCTAATTACTCCTTCGCCAAACGTCAAAGAGACTTGGCCAAGGAACAGAAGAAAGAGGAAAAGCTGCAACGCAAGAAAGCCGCTGCAGACGAAGAGACCGGCGCACTGAACCCGGATGCGGAAGGCGAAGTGGCAACCGACGACACCGAGACACCGAAAGACCCGGCCGAGTAAGCATCACTGTAGGAGCGAGCGTGCTCGCGAAGTGCGTTAACGATAACGCGGGGTGCCTGGTTCAACGCGGCGCCCTCGGTTTTTTCGCGAGCAAGCTCGCTCCTACAAGAGCGGCATCACCGTCACCCGCACTTCCGGGTCATGGCTGCCTCCCCCCAGAATCACCCCACGCAACGGCGAAACATCGGAGAAATCCCGGCCCCAGGCCAGGGTGATGTGTTCCAGTGCTGGCTGCACATTGTTGGTCGGATCAAAATCCACCCAGCCCGACATCGGGCAGTACACCGAAATCCACGCATGGGACGCATCGGCGCCGATCAGCCGTGGCTGGCCGGGCGGCGGCTGGGTCAGCAGGTAGCCGCTGATATAGCGCGCCGCCAGGCCCCGTGAGCGCAGGCAGGCGAGCATCAGGTGAGCGAAGTCCTGGCACACGCCGCGACGGCGCTCCAGCACCTCCACCAGCGGCGTGGCGACTTGGGTGGCTTCGGCATCGAAGGTGAATTCGCCGAAGATTTTTTCCATCAGGGCCTGAGCGCCCAGCAACAGCGGACGCCCGGGCGGGAAACAGCTTTCGGAGAACTCGACGAAGGTTTTCTTCAGATGCACGTAGGGCGATTCGAAGCGAAAGCGACAGGCTTCGATCAACGCCGATGACAGCGGCTGGCTGCTGTAGGTCAGGCTGTCGCGAGTCTGGTCCCAGGCCGGCGACTGTTGGAAATCCAGCAGCGGCCGCGCCAGCACTTCCACGGTCAGCCCGGCATTCACCAACAACTCATCATGGGGCCGCTCGAACGCCAGGCGGGTGATCGGGTTGCCGAACACGTCCAGCTCATCGCGGCGCGAGGACGGCAACGGGCTGATATCCAGTTGCTGCGAGGTGCAGCGCTGCCAGGCACATGGCCGTGGCCACAGATGCGCCAACTGCTGGGCCAGGGACACCGGGCTGTCGTAGTGGTAATGGGTATCGTGAAAAATCTGATAGCGCGCACTCATCACACCGACACCGTTTGTTGGCTGACATCATCCACATGGGCAAAATGGCGCAAGGCCAGGCGATCCGACACTTGCCCGCTCTCATCGGCGACCGCTTGCAGCAGGTCGGCCAGGCCGTCCAGCGCGGCACGCACGCTGGCCTCGCCAAACAGCGGGTTCTCCAGGCAACCCAGGTCGAACCGCGCGAGGCGCTCGACCAACGGCGCCAGACCGGTTTCCCGGGGCACCGCGAAATCATCGTTGAGACGACGCAAGGTGCGGCTCACCAGCTTCAACTGGAACAACACGGCGTGGGGGTTCTGCTCATCCAGCAGCAACAGGTCGAGTACCGGAATCAGTTGCGGCACCGCCAGGTAGCGCGAGCGGTAGGTGATGCTGCTGTTGCCCAGTTCCAGCAACCATTCCAGCCCGGCCTGATCGAACACCGCCACGCCGCGCAGGAACGCCGCGAGGCTGCTGCTGAGAAACTGCAGGCGCTCGATGCGCCGGCCCATCATCAGAAAGCGCCAGCCTTCGTCGCGGGTCATGTCGTCCAGGGCAAACCCGGACAGCGCCGCCAGGGACATCACCAGGCGGTTGAGGAAGTCCAGCAACTCGCCAAAGTCGGGGCTTTCGCTCTCCAGTTCCAGCGCTTCGCGTTGCAGCTCCACCAGGGCCTGCCAGTTCTCTCGGGACAACTTGCCGCGCACCTGGGACGCCGCCCACTGCAAGCGCTGCAGGTTGGCGCGCAGGCTCGACGGCCAGTCGTCGCCAAGCAAGGCCGCGAGCAGGCGTTCGGGCAACTCGCCCTCCTCCGGCAACAGGCGCAGGTTTTCGCCCAGTTCGACCGCCGCTTGCAACGCCAGCGGATCGTCGCCGTCGACATAGCGCGCCAACACGATGCGCAGCCAGCGCGCGCTGTTATCGCAGCGTTCACAGTAACGGCCAAACCAAAACAGGTTTTCCACCACCCGCGACGGCAGATAAGGGTCGCGGCGCACCAGGTCATGGGCACCTATCGGCCGCTGCGCGCGCCACTGCTCGCCGCCGGCGGCGCGTTCGCCGAGCACCCAGGTGTCCTTGCTCGCGCCGCCGCGTTGCATCGACACCACCTCGGCATCGGCCTCGGCAGCCACGCGGGTCAGGCCGCCGGGCAATACCCGGTAACCGTCGGCGCTGGCCACGGCGTAGACGCGCATGCCGATGGCGCGGTGTTGCAGGTGGTCTTCGACGGTGTGCCACACCGGCGCCTGGGACAGCTGCGCCAGCTCCTGGGCGACATACGCGTAAGGCCGCGCGCGCATGCGCTCGGCCAGGGCCTCGCGTTGTGCGTCGTTCAAGTCACGGCCGAAGACCGGGTTGAAGCTCTGTGACGGAAATGCCGGTTTGATCAGCAGCTCGGGCAGTTTCTCCAGCGCTTCGGCAAGCACCGGCGCTTCGCCGCACCACCACGTCGCAATGGACGGCAGGAGCAGTTCTTCGCCAAACAAAAATTCGTTGATCTTCGGCAGAAAGCCCAGCAGGCCGGGGGATTCCAGTACACCGCTGCCCAGGGCATTGGCCACCAGCACGTTGCCTTGGCGCGCGGCGTCGAGCAGGCCGGGCACGCCGAGGGCCGAGTCGGTGCGCAGTTCGAGGGGGTCGCAGAAGTCGTCGTCGAGGCGGCGCATGATCGCGTGTACCCGACGCAGGCCACTGAGGGTTTTCAGGAACACCGTGCTGTCGCGCACAGTGAGGTCGCCGCCTTCCACCAGCGGGTAGCCGAGCTGACGGGCGAGGTACAGATGTTCGAAATAGCTTTCGTTGAAACGCCCAGGGGTGAGCAGCACGATCAACGGCGGCTGACTATCGCTGGGCGCCTGGCGCGCCAGGGTTTCCTGCAGGGTGCGAAAGAAACCGGTGAGGTGCTGCACCTGCAGGTCGCGGTACAGATCCGGAAAGGCGCGGGACACAATGGTGCGGTTTTCCAGCGCATAACCGGCGCCTGAAGGGGCCTGGGTGCGGTCGGCAGTGACCCACCAGCGACCATCCGGGGTGCGCGCCAGATCGACGGCGTACAGGTGCAGGAACGTACCGTCGGGCGGCTGGATGCCCTGGCACGGCCACAGAAAATTGTTATGCCCGAACACCAGTTCGGCCGGCAGCAGGCCTTCCTTGATCAGGCGTTGCGGGCCGTAGAGGTCTGCCAGCACCGCGTTGAGCAGCCGCGCACGCTGGGCGATGCCGGCCGACAGGTGCTGCCATTCATCGGCCGCCAGCACATGGGGCAGCAGGTCCAGTTCCCACGGGCGATCAGCGCCCTTGGGGTCGGCGTAGACATTGTAGGTCACGCCGTTTTCCTGGATCTGCCGGGTCAGCAACGCCTGGCGCTGGGCCAGTTGCGCGGGGGTGCTGCGTTGCAGATGGTCGAGCAGGCGCCGCCAATGGGCACGCACCGCGCCACTGTCGTCCAGCAGTTCGTGATAAGTGCCCGCGGTCAGCGGGTAACGGTCGAGCAAGTCGGACATGGAACGCTCGGCAGGGGCAAGGGGGCTCAGATTAACCTAACAAACACTGCAATTCCTTTGTGGGAGGGGGCTTGCTCCCGATTGCGGTGGGTCAGTCAACTCATGTATCGGCTGATTTACCGCAATCGGGAGCAAGCTCCCTCCCACATTTTGGCTTGCATTCAGTCATTTTTATTGGGGAAACGTCGCAAATCCAAAGTCATCGGCAATTCGTCATTGATCACGACGGTCGGCACAGGGAGCTTGCCCGGGGTATGCCCCAAGCGGAAAAATCTCGCCATGCGCCGGCTCTCGGCTTCATTGGCATTCACCGGCAGGCTGTCGTAGTTACGCCCGCCCGGATGCGCCACATGATACTGGCAACCGCCCAGGGAGCGCTGCATCCAGGTGTCCAGCAGGTCGAACACCAACGGCGCGTGGACCGCGATGGTCGGCTGCAGGCAGTTGGCCGGTTGCCAGGCGCGATACCGCACGCCGGCGACGAACTCGCCGATGCGCCCGGTCGCTTGCAGCGGCACCGGGATGCCGTTGCAGGTGAGCAAATAGCGTTGCGGTGGCAGCCCGCTCAACTTCACCTGCAGGCGCTCCAGGGACGAATCCACATAACGCACCGTGCCGCCCACCGCGCCCTCCTCGCCCAGCACATGCCAGGGTTCCAGGGCCTGGCGCAGTTCCAGCTCGATACCGCTGACGGCGTAGTCGCCGACTTTGGGAAAGCGGAATTCCAGGTGCGCGGCAAACCATTCGGCGCGCAACGGGTAGCCGGCGGCGTTGAGTTCGACGATCACGTCGGCAAAATCCTGCTCGATGAAGTGCGGCAACAGGAAACGGTCATGCAGCTCAGTGCCCCAGCGCGCCAGTTTCGGGGGCGCATAGGGTTCGCGCCAGAAGCGCGCCACCAGCGCGCGCAGCAGCAGTTGCTGGGTCAGGCTCATGCGCGCATGGGGCGGCATTTCAAAGGCGCGCAACTCCAGCAGGCCCAGGCGCCCGGTGGCGCCATCGGGCGAGTAGAGCTTATCGATACAGAATTCGGCGCGGTGGGTGTTGCCCGTCACGTCGATCAGCAGATTGCGCAGCAGGCGGTCGACCAACCACGGCGGGCATTCTTCGCCTGGCGCGGGCATTTGCGCGAAGGCGATTTCCAGCTCATACAGCGCATCGTTACGCGCTTCATCGACCCGGGGCGCCTGGGACGTCGGGCCGATGAACAAGCCGGAAAACAGGTAGGACAATGACGGATGGTTGTGCCAGTAGCTGATCAAACTGCGCAGCAGATCGGGACGCCGCAGGAACGGTGAGTCCTTGGGTGTCGCGCCGCCCAGCACGAAGTGGTTACCGCCACCGGTGCCAGTGTGGCGCCCGTCGATCATGAATTTTTCTGTGGTCAGGCGGGTTTGTCGCGCCTCTTCGTAGAGGAATTCGGTGCGTTCCACCAACTCGTCCCAGGTGGCGGACGGCTGCACGTTGACCTCGATCACACCCGGGTCGGGCGTGACCCGGAAGTTGCTCAGACGGTAATCCGCCGGCGGCTCGTAGCCCTCCAGCAGCACCGGGCAGTGCAGCTCTTCGGCGGTGGCTTCGATGGCGGCCACCAGCTCCAGGTAGTCCTCGACGCGCTCCAGCGGCGGCATGAACAGATACAGGCGGCCTTCGCGCGCTTCGGCGCACAGTGCGGTGCGGGTCAACCAGTCGGCGGACTCGTCGATCTTCGGCAGGCGCTCAACGCTCGGCGCCGCTTCGCCATGGCGTTGCAATTGCGCCGTGCTCGACAGCTCGGGCAAGTCCTGGTTGGGGTCGGTCGGGTGGACAAACGGGTACTCTGCCGCCGTCACCCAGGGCTGCGAGGCCAGCGGCAGGCGATAACCCAGCGGCGAATCCCCCGGCACCAGTCGGCAGTGATTGTCGCGCAGGTACCAGCGCCCACTCTGCCAGCGGTCATTGGCAGCGGTGCGCGCCAGCGGCAGCACTTGGCCGATGACCTTGTCCAGGCCCTGGCTGAACACTTTGCGCAGACGCTCGCGTTCCAGCTCATCGCTCAGGCGCGGGTCAAGGGCGGTGACGTTTTGCGGCAGCGCGCCTTCGCGCCACAGGTAATAGAAGTTGTCTTCAAAGGCCGGAAACACAAAGCGCGCCGGCAACTTCAGGCGCTCGGCAACACTGCCCAGGAAACGCCCGGCCAGCACGCCGTCGGCGCCGTAGTCCTGTTGCTCATCGGCGATCAGCGCGCTGTTGTGCCAAATCGGCTCGCCATCGCGGCGCCAGTAACAGTTGAGCGACCAGCGCGGCAGTTGCTCGCCGGGGTACCACTTGCCCTGGCCGAAATGCACCAGGCCCTTGGGCGCGTAGTGCTTGCGCATGCGCTGGAACAGTTCGGCGGACAGGCGACGCTTGTCCGGCCCCAGGGCAGCGGTGTTCCACTCGGCGCCGTCGGGGTCGTCGATGGAGACGAAGGTCGGTTCGCCGCCCATGGTCAGGCGCACGTCGTCCGCCAGCAGGTCGCCATCGATCTGCCGCCCCAGGGCCTGGATCGCCAGCCACTGTTCTTCGGTGTAGGGCTTGGTTACCCGTGGCGCTTCCCAGATGCGCTCTACCGACATCTCGTGGGTGAATTCGCACTCGCACGGCTCCACCAGGCCACTGATCGGCGCGGCAGACGATGGATCGGGACTACAGGCCAACGGAATATGGCCTTCACCGGCGAATAACCCGGAGGTGGCATCCAGGCCGATCCAGCCGGCGCCGGGCAAATACACTTCGCACCAGGCGTGCAGGTCGGTGAAGTCCACCTCGGTGCCAGACGGGCCATCGAGGGCTTTGACGTCGGCGGTGAGCTGGATCAGATAGCCGGACACAAACCGCGCCGCCAGCCCCAGGTTGCGCAGCAATTGCACCAGCAGCCAAGCCGAATCGCGGCACGAGCCGGAGGCATTTTCCAGGGTGAATTCCGGGGTCTGCACGCCGGGTTCCATGCGGATCAGGTAACCGATATCGGCGGCCAGGCGTTGGTTGAGGCCCACCAGGAAATCCACGGCCGGCAGCGGCGTGCGGTCGATACCCGCCAGGTAAGCGGCGAACCTCGGCGTCAGCGGCAAGGTTTCCAGGTACGGCGCCAGCTCGCGCTGCTCGTCGGCGGCGTAGCGAAACGGGATTTTTTCCGCGTAGGGTTCAAGGAAAAAATCGAACGGGTTGAACACCGCCATCTCGGCGACCAGGTCGACTTCGATACGCAGTTCGTCAGTCTTTTCCGGGAACACCAGGCGCGCCAGGTAATTACCCTGAGGGTCCTGCTGCCAATTGATGAAGTGCTGCTCGGGCAGCACTTTCAGTGCGTAGGACAAAATCCGCGTGCGGCTATGGGCCGCCGGGCGCAAACGCACGATCTGTGGGCCGAGTTCGACAGCGCGGTCGTAGCGGTAATGCGTAACGTGGTGCAACGCGACATGAATCGACACGGCGGCCTCCTGCAAGCCAGGGCATGGACACAACGCGCGCAAGACTTATGCCAGAGCGGCAGTCATTGCGCTTTATCGTAAGACCCGGTGCAGTACAGCACCAAAACGGCGCCAACGTTGGTGCAATGGTGCAAGAGCTGCACATATATGTGGCGGGGAGTGGGTGGGGCGGTATCGGTTTTGGGGGCGGGGTGGGGAATTACCTCGATTTCTTTATTCTGATTATTGCGCGCTCGTGTTTACGCCGCTTTTCAATGGCCACCCTTACCTTCCCGCGCATATGGCGAAGTTCTACGCATTTGGCACGCAGTTCCCGGTGGCGTTTGCTGCGAAGCAGCAGCAGGCCGAGTACCGGCCAAAAGAAGCATTCCGCGTAAATGAATGGGTTCGGTGAAAAATGAAAACCTGGCACAGCGACCAACAGGCAGGCGATGAAAAGGCCATACATTCCCCAGACCCACTTCGGTCGCCCGTAGGCGATCATGAAATTGCAGTGGGTGATAAACCAGACCAAGAGCACGCCGGCACTTTTAGCTGCCGCGTTCGATAACGATGGAAAATAATAGTTTTCCACCAGCACAACAACAGAAGAACTGCCGAAGATGCCCGCTAAAATTACGCCGATAAACACGGGAAAGTAGCGCAAAAGAAAAGGGCGCACCGGTATGAGAGGTTTCCGTCCGAGAAGTCTCACTCTGATATATCCTCATACAGCCCAACCGCGACGATCCGGATGTTCCCGAACAGTAAGTTGTCGGGAATGAGGCAACGCTCCCAATTAATCAAAGCAAAATCACCTTTTTTGTAGCCTGTCAGCAATTTTCTGTATCCGTTTTCGCCTAAAACGAAGTTCAACAAGCTTCCCACGCATCTCACGATGACGCTTGCTGTTGAGAATCAGCAGACCAAGCAATGGCCAAAACAAACTTTCGGCATAGATGAACAGATGAGCGGAATAACGAATGGCCGGAAGAGCGGTAACCAGGCAGGCTCCAAAATAGACAACCATGACCCACACCCAGTCTCGTCGCCCACGGACAATCATAATGTTGCTAAGACTCAAGGCGCATGCCAGAACGACACATGCCCACCACGCTACTTGTGCCGAAATAGCTAAAGAAATGGCTTTGAGATAGTAATTTTGCACTACCACCACTACGGAAGATCCAGCAAAAATGCTTGAAAAAATCCCCCCGAGAAACACGGGTAAATAACGCTTGAGAAAAGGGCGAAGGGGCAGCAGCAATATCACTCGGTCATCTCCTCATAAATTCCGACCGCGACAGTGCGAATATTCCCAGACATCGAACTGCTAGCAACCCCTAAGGCAGCACCTAGAGCGTCTTGAATCTGCAAAACAGTGCCCTGTTTTACTTCTGCGGGCGTAAAACGCTTTGGCATTTTTCCAGCGAGTTGCTTCAACCTGATCATTTTCCGGGTCATTTCCGGGTGCCGAATACTCAACAACTCCTGGGTCAACTTTGCTCGCTCTTGACGACTCAGTCCTTTCAACACCTGCGGCAAAGTTTTTCCGGTAGATTTTCTTGTCGCATTAACCAGTCGTATAGTTGCCAGTGCCGAGACACTAGCGCCCAGTAGCGAAACAGCGTCCAAACCAATCGTCACAGCCTGATACCATGGCTCGCTATCCAGAGCATCGTTAAGAGCCGGGTCAATAATTTCGTTGCGAGTCCTCTGGCCGCCAACTAAGCACTGAATTGAACTGGCTGTTGCTGATGTAAAGCTTATCGCAGCTACCACCCCAGTAACCCCAAAGCTGAACGGACTGAGCGCCGATCCACTCAGTACCACTGATCCAACTGATCACCGCAGAAGTACACGCCAAAGCTGTATTCACCGCCTCAAACGCCACCTGCGACTCTCGCGGTTCATTCGCCAGTTGCCGAGCGAACTCCACCCGCCCGACATAGCTGGGCGCCTCGCGCAAAATCACATTCTTCGGCGCGATACTGCAAATCGGCTGAAATTCACGCAGCACAACCATCCGTAGCTGCGCGTCGATGTACACCACGCCGGCACCGACGATGGCCGGATCAGCATCAATCGCCGCAAATAACTTGCGCAGATCAATACTGCTTTCCAGCCGCTGCCGCGTCATGTAATTGGGACTGAGGAAACTGTCTCTGAATACGCTGGAAGTCATCCCTTTACTCCTGAGGTTCACAAGAGCGCAGAGGGTAAAGACTGCCTATCCCCGAAAAATGTCAGAAGCTTCGCTTTATCCGGACAGGCACTTCCTGATCGTGATGCCGCACCTTGTAAGCCATATCCCGAATAAGAAAAAGTACGCCCCGCGCCACTACCGGCGCACACCAAAACAGGGAGTGACAATGGCAACTGATATGTTTTTGAAGCTGGGGGACATCAAGGGCGAGTCCAAAGACCAGGCCCATCGCGACGAAATCGAGATCAGCCGATGGGGCTGGGGCATGTCCCAGACCGGTTCGATGCATACCGGCAGCGGCGGTGGTGCCGGCAAGGTCAATATTGAAAACCTGTCTGTCTCCAAGGTCATGGACAAGTCTTCACCCAACCTGATGATGGCCTGCTCCACCGGCAAGCATTACCCGGAGGCACGGTTGGTGGTGCGCAAGGCCGGTGGCAGCAATGCCGTGGAGTATCTGGTGATCACGCTGAAGGAAGTGATGGTCACGTCTTACCAAACCGACGCGGTGACCAGCAGCGATGTGCTGACTGAGGTGATAGCCCTGAACTTCGCCACGGTCGAAGTCAGCTACCAGCCGCAGAAATCCGACGGCGGCAAGGACGGCGGCGCCGTCAAATACGGCTGGAACATTCGCCAGAACGTCAAAATCTGAAACCACGTGCCGAGGCTACAGCCCCGCCTTGGCCGCCTCCCGCAACCGCCGCACTTCAACCAACTTCTTGACCATCGACCGATAGCCCTTGCTGTTGATCAGCAACAACCCCAGCAATGGCCAGAACAGGCTTTCACTGTAGATAAACCAGTGCGGCCGGTAGAGCAGTGTCGGCAGCACGACCAACAGGCACACCGCGAAAAACGCCACCATCGCCCACACGCCCCAGGCTCGGCCGCGCACCACCAGGAAGTTGCTGTTGGCCACGAACAGTGCGGCGGCTATCACCACGAACCACGACACAGTGGCATTGGTTGCCATGGGCACGTCGGAAAAATAGGTGCTGGCCGCCAGGGAAATCGCCGCCGAACCGCCGAGGCAACCAGCGAGAATCACGCCGATGAATGCGGGAAAATGCTCCAGCAAAAACGGTTTAAGCGAAGGAACACCACCCATCACTCGGCCTCTTCGTACAAGCCAATCGCGAAGGTCTTGGCCTGTTTGTAGTTATCCGAACGCTTCAAGCCCCAGACGCTCAGCCCCGCACTGAAGGCATCGCCCAATTGGACATAGGTGGCGTGCTTGAGCTGGGTCGGCGTAAAGCGTTTGGGCAACTCGCCGCTCAGTTGCAGCAGCTTGCGCATCTTGTTCGACATTTGCGGGTCGGCCACTTTCAGCAGCTCTTTGGTGAGTTTCTCCCGCTCCTGCCCGTTCAGGCCTTTGAGCACCTGACGCAGGCTTTTACCCGTGGCCGCACGAGTGACGTTGACCAGCTTGACTGTCGTCAGCGCCGAGGCGCCCACGCCGACCAAGGCGGCACCGTCGAGGACTTTGGTCGCCGTCTGGTACCACTCTTCGTTATCCAGGTAATCATTCATCGACGGGTTGACGATTTCGTTGCGCGTGCGGAACCCACCGACCAGGCACGACACGGTGCTCGCCGAGGCGGCGGTATAGCCGATGGCCGTCACGACCGTGCTGGCGCCGGCGGTGAACGGGATAGCGATGGTGCCGCTCAACACCACCAGCCAGCCAATGACCGCGCCGCCGCAGGACAACGTGGTGTTGAAGGCTTCACTCACCAGTCGCGACTCGCGCGGGTTGTTCAGCACTTGGTCGGCGAACTGCGCCGGGGCGATGTATTTCTGCGCCTCGCGCACAATGATGCGCTTGGGTCGAATGCTGCAGATCGGCTTGAACTCGCGCAGGGTCACGACGTTGAAGTCAGCGTCGATATACACCACGCCCGCGCCGACGATGCCGGGGTCGGCGTCGATGATGGCAAACAGCCGAGGCAGGTCGACTTCACTCTCGATGCGCTGGCGCGCCATGAACTGCGAGCGGTTGGAGTCCATGCCGATGTTGAGCAGGGGGTTGCTCATGGGGGTGTTCTTCCTTGAAAAGTTGGGGACTGGACTGACGCCATCGGGGGCAAGCCCCCTCCCACATTTGAAGTGTGAATACATTCAAAATGTGGGAGGGCCGGTGCGACGATTCGGCTTGCTCCCGATAGCGATTTAATGGCCGCCACCTTAACAAACAGACTCCCCACCGGCTAGAAAGCAAAACGCCAGCACGAGGCTGGCGTTTGGCATATTCAGGCAACGATCAACGCGGTACCACCGGCTTGCGGGCTGGCTTGCCACCCTTGCCCTTGGCCGCATCAGCGCGCTCCTTGGCGGCCTGCTTGTTGCGCGCCATGGCCGCGGCCTTGGCTTGCTCGCGCTTGTCCCACGGGTTGCTGCCGTCGCTGCCACGGGGCGGCAGGCCGGTGTGCTGGGTGAGGATCCTGGTGGTGGTTTCCTTGGCGACCTTGTGGCTGCCGGCCGGCGTCGAGTTCTTGCGACGCGCGCTCTGGTAGCTGTCGGTGGCCGGCTGGTGCAACGGGATCAGTTGATCCTTGCCCGGCCCGATCAGGTCGGCGCGGCCCATGCGGGTCAGTGCTTCGCGCAGCATCGGCCAGCCTTTCGGGTCGTGGTAGCGCAGGAACGCCTTGTGCAGACGGCGCTGTTCTTCGCTCTTGACGATGGTCACCGCGTCGCTCTTGTAGGTGACCTTGCGCAGCGGGTTCTTGCCCGAGTGGTACATCGCGGTGGCGGTGGCCATCGGCGACGGGTAGAACGCCTGCACCTGGTCGGCGCGGAAGCCGTTGCCCTTGAGCCACAGGGCCAGGTTCATCATGTCTTCATCGGTGGTGCCGGGGTGGGCGGCGATGAAGTACGGGATCAGGTACTGCTCCTTGCCCGCTTCCTTGGTGTACTTCTCGAACATGCGCTTGAACTTGTCATAGCTGCCGATGCCCGGTTTCATCATCTGGTTGAGCGGACCTTCCTCGGTGTGTTCCGGGGCGATCTTCAGGTAACCACCGACGTGGTGGGTGACCAGTTCCTTCACATACTCTGGCGACTCAACGGCCAGGTCGTAGCGCAGGCCGGAGGCGATCAGGATCTTCTTCACACCCGGCAACGCACGGGCGCTGCGATACAACTGGATCAGCGACGAGTGGTCGGTGTTCAGGTTCGGGCAGATGCCAGGGAACACGCACGACGGCTTACGGCACGCGGATTCGATTTCCGGGCTCTTGCAGGCGATGCGGTACATGTTCGCGGTCGGGCCGCCGAGGTCGGAAATCACGCCGGTGAAACCCGGAACCTTGTCGCGGATTTCTTCGATCTCGCGAATGATCGACTCTTCGGAACGGTTCTGGATGATGCGGCCTTCGTGCTCGGTGATCGAGCAGAAGGTACAGCCGCCGAAGCAGCCACGCATGATGTTCACCGAGAAACGGATCATGTCGTAGGCCGGGATTTTTTCCTTGCCATACGCCGGGTGCGGGACACGTGCGTAAGGCATGCCAAACACGTAGTCCATTTCTTCGGTGGTCATCGGAATGGGCGGCGGGTTGAACCACACGTCCACTTCGCCGTGTTTCTGCACCAGGGCCCGGGCGTTGCCTGGGTTGGTTTCCAGGTGCAACACGCGGTTGGCGTGGGCATAAAGCACCGCGTCACCACGGACTTTTTCCACCGATGGCAGGCGGATCACGGTCTTCTCACGGGTCATGCGCGGGCTGGCCAGGATCTGCACGACCTTGGCTTCCTGCGGATCTTCAACCGGCCCCTTTTCCTGCTCGATGGCGCAGGCCTGGGTGTCCTGGGTATTCACGTATGGGTTGATGATCTTGTCGACCTTGCCCGGACGGTCGATACGGGTGGAGTCCACCTCATACCAGCCTTCGGGCGTATCACGGCGAATGAACGCGGTGCCGCGCACATCGGTGATGTCTTCGATCTTGTGGCCCCACGACAGGCGCTGGGCCACTTCGACGATGGCCCGCTCGGCGTTGCCGTACAGCAGGATGTCGGCGGTGGCGTCGATCAGGATCGAGTTGCGCACCCGGTCCTGCCAGTAGTCGTAGTGGGCGATGCGGCGCAGGGACGCTTCGATGCCACCGAGCACGATCGGCACGTTCTTGTAGGCTTCCTTGCACCGCTGGCTGTACACCAGGCTCGCGCGGTCCGGGCGTTTGCCGGCCATGCCGCCAGGGGTGTAGGCGTCGTCGGAGCGGATTTTCTTGTCGGCGGTGTAGCGGTTGATCATCGAGTCCATGTTGCCGGCCGCGACGCCGAAGAACAGGTTCGGCTCGCCGAGCTTCATGAAGTCGTCTTTGGACTGCCAGTTCGGCTGGGCAATGATCCCGACGCGGAAGCCCTGGGACTCCAGCAGCCGGCCGATGATCGCCATGCCGAACGACGGATGGTCAACGTAGGCATCACCGGTGACGATGATGATGTCGCAGGAATCCCAGCCAAGCTGATCCATCTCCTCCCTGCTCATCGGCAGGAATGGCGCAGGACCGAAACATTCGGCCCAGTACTTGGGATAGTCAAATAACGGCTTGGCTGTTTGCATGACGGTGACCGGTGTTGAGATGAAAAATCGCGGGCGCGGAATATAGCACAAATTTTGACCAATTCCGACGATAACAGTAGGAATTGAACAGAAGGATTATTCGTCGTCGTCGAAGTTGTAACTGCCCGGCGCAAGGTTCTCGAAACGCGTGTATTTACCGATGAACGCCAGGCGGATAAAGCCGATCGGGCCGTTCCGCTGCTTGCCGATGATGATTTCGGCAATGCCTTTGTGCTCGGTCTCCGGGTGATACACCTCGTCGCGGTAGACGAACATGATCACGTCGGCATCCTGCTCGATCGCTCCGGATTCACGCAAGTCGGAGTTCACCGGGCGCTTGTTGGGGCGTTGTTCCAGGGAACGGTTGAGCTGCGACAGCGCCACCACCGGGCAGTTGAATTCCTTGGCCAGGGCTTTCAAGGACCGGGAGATCTCGGAAATCTCGTTGGTCCGGTTGTCGCCGCTGGAACCCGGGATCTGCATCAGTTGCAGGTAGTCGATCATGATCAGGGCGATATCGCCGTGTTCACGCACCAGGCGGCGGGTACGCGCGCGCATCTCCGACGGGCTGATGCCCGCGGTGTCATCGATGAACAGCTTGCGGTCGTTGAGCAGGTTGACCGCCGAGGTCAGGCGCGGCCAATCGTCGTCTTCCAGGCGACCGGCGCGCACTTTGGTCTGGTCGATACGGCCCAGGGACGAGAGCATCCGCATGATCAGCGATTCGCCTGGCATCTCCAGGGAGTACACCAGCACGGTCTTGTCACTGCGCAACACGGCGTTTTCCACCAGGTTCATCGCAAAGGTGGTTTTACCCATGGATGGACGGCCGGCGACGATGATCAGGTCGGACGGCTGCAGGCCGCTGGTCTTCTCGTCGAGGTCGGTGTAACCGGTGGAGATGCCGGTGATGGCATTGTCGGTGTTGAACAGCGTATCGATACGGTCGATGGCCTTGGTCAGCAGGTCGTTGACGCTGACCGGGCCGCCGGTTTTCGGCCGGGCTTCGGCGATCTGGAAGATCTGGCGCTCGGCCTCGTCAAGGATCTCGGCGGCGCTGCGACCTTCGGGGTTGAAGGCGCTGTCGGCGATTTCGGTGCTGATGCCGATCAACTGGCGCAAGGTGGCGCGCTCGCGAACGATCTGGGCATACGCCTTGATGTTGGCGACGGACGGCGTGTTTTTGGCCAACTCACCGAGGTAGCCCAGGCCGCCGACCTGGGAGGTCTGGCCTTCCTTGTCCAGCTGCTCGGCCAGGGTCACCACGTCGATCGGTGAGTTCTGGTCGGCCAGCTTGGCGATGGCGCGGAAGATCAGGCGGTGGTCATGACGATAGAAATCACCGTCCGAGACTTGATCCAGCACGCGTTCCCAGGCGTTGTTGTCCAGCATCAAACCACCGAGCACGGCCTGTTCGGCCTCGATGGAATGCGGCGGCACCTTCAGGGCAGCGGTTTGCAGATCGTATTGCTCAGGAGCTGAAATATCGTTCATGGCCACTTGGAATTAGGGGGATGTGTAAAAAACAAAAGGCACGACCTGTAAACAGGATCGTGCCCGATGTTAACCGCCTGGCACGCGAGGTGCCAGTCAGTTAGGTGCGACTTAAGCTGCTACCACGACAACGCGTACAGTGGCTTCAACTTCAGCGTGCAGGTGCACGGCTACGTCGAATTCACCTACGTTGCGGATGGTGCCGTTCGGCAGACGAACTTCGCTTTTCGCAACTTCAACGCCAGAGGCGGTCAGTGCGTCAGCGATGTCGTGGGTGCCGATCGAACCGAACAGCTTGCCTTCGTCACCGGCGGTGGCAGTGATAGTCACTTCCAGCTCAGCCAGTTGGGCAGCGCGAGTTTCGGCCGAAGCTTTTTTGTCTGCTGCTGCTTTTTCCAGCTCAGCACGACGCTCTTCAAACGCAGCCAGGTTGGCAGCGGTTGCAGCGGTGGCTTTGCCGTATGGCAGCAGGTAGTTACGACCGTAGCCGGCCTTAACGTTCACTTTGTCGCCCAGGTTGCCCAGGTTGGCGACTTTTTCCAGAAGGATCAGTTGCATGTGAAAATCCTCTAACTTTTAACCTTCACCGTTCGCGTTATCGGCGTCTTTCGGCGCCAGACGACCGCGAAAATCAATCAGGCCGTCGACAATGGCCAAAACCACGAGTAACGGATAGATCAGCTGCATGAACAGCATCAGCGTGACGTACAACCCCACCAACCAGAACCTGGCCAGGCGCTTCTGCGCCACCAGCCCGTGAATCAGGGCCAGCCCGGAGAACACCAGCGGTACGCTGCAAAACAGCAATAACAAGGCCGCCTCTGGACCGAAGTTCGGTCCGACCACCATGCATGCCAGCAGCAACATCGCCGGGCCCGCGGGTATTCTGATACTGCGAAACTCGCGACCAAAACCACCCGGGTTGTACAACAACGCCTGCCAGTAACGCCCAAGCATCAGGCTCAGCACACTGACAATCTGCAACACCACCGCCATCAGGCCGATCAGGGCCGGTGCTATCAGCGCCGCAAGGCGCGCTCGCTCGTCTACCGACAATTGCTGGTAGAGCTCCCCGAGAGCCAGCGGCAGGACCTTGACGATCTCTTGCGCCAGCGCCTCGATTTGCGGGTGGAAAGCCGCGCCGAGCAACACTGAAAACACCAACCCCAATGCCACGCTGACCAGCAGCGTGCGGACCCAGGACTCACTTGCGCGTAAAACCAACGCAAGGCTCGACGACCCCAGCAGCACCATAAGCACTTTGGGTTCGCCCAATTGCAGCCACCAGATCAAGGCAGCCAGCAACCCCAGGGCCAGGACGCCAACGGCATCCTGCAAACCGCGCCGCAGAAGCACAAGGCATCCCGCGGCAGCACCCAACCAATACAACAACGGCAATGCTGCACATCCAGCCACTACCAGAGTGGCCTGCACGCGACCGCGCATGATGAACTCAGCTAAGGCGCGCATGCATTCAATCCCTTACTACTTGTCGACTGCCCGGTCTCAGCGGCCGTGGCTGTCGGTGTAGGCCAGCAGGGCCAGGAAGCGGGCGCGCTTGATAGCGGTGGCCAGCTGACGCTGATAACGTGCTTTGGTACCGGTGATACGGCTTGGAACGATTTTGCCGGTCTCGGATACGTAGGCTTTCAGAGTGTTGAGATCTTTGTAATCGATCTCTTTCACGTCTTCAGCGGTGAAGCGGCAGAATTTACGACGACGGAAGAAACGTGCCATTTGATAGGCTCCTTAAAAGGTCCGTGGATTACTCGTCAGCGTTATCGCTGTTGTCGCTGTCATCACTATCAGCGCTTTCAGCGCCTTCGTGCTCAGGACGGTCGCGACGCTCACGGCGCTCACTGCGGTTTTCTTCAGCCTTGAGCATCTCGGATTGGCCGGTAACGGCTTCTTCGCGACGGATGACCAGGTTACGGATCACAGCATCGTTGTAGCGGAAGTTGTCTTCCAGCTCGGCCAGGGCCTTGCCAGTGCATTCAACGTTCAGCATCACGTAGTGAGCCTTGTGAACATTGTTGATTGCGTAGGCCAGTTGACGACGGCCCCAATCTTCCAGACGGTGGATTTTGCCGCCGTCTTCTTCGATCAGCTTGGTGTAACGCTCTACCATGCCGCCGACTTGCTCGCTTTGATCCGGGTGGACCAAAAAGATGATTTCGTAATGACGCATGAATGCTCCTTACGGGTTGTAGCCTGCCGCTCAAAAACGGTCAGACAAGGAGTGAATGACACTTATGGATCTTGCCGCAGGGAGGCACATCGGTGCCTGCCAGGAAGGCAAGGGGCGCAATTGTAGAGAAGGGGGAGGAAGGGCGCAAGGTGATTGGTGATTATTTGAACAATCTTCCAGGCACCACAAAACAAAAGTGGGAGAGGGCTTGCCCCCTCCCACATTTTGCATCTATGCCAGGCCCGACATTACTTCTTGGTCTTGGCCTTCGCACCGCGCTGGCGCTGGGCTTCGAACAGGCACACGCCGGTAGCGACCGACACGTTGAGACTGCTGACGCTGCCAGCCATCGGCAGATGAACCAGGTAATCGCAATGCTCGCGAGTCAGGCGACGCATGCCCTTGCCTTCGGCGCCCATGATCAGGATGGTCGGGCCAGTGAGGTCCTGGTCATAAATGCTGACCTCGGCCTCCCCCGCCGTGCCCACGACCCACAGGCCGCGCTGCTGGAGTTTCTCCAGGGTGCGCGCGAGGTTGGTCACGGCCACCAACGGAATCACTTCCGCCGCGCCGCATGCGACTTTACGCACAACTGGCGTCAACGTGGCCGACTTGTCCTTGGGCACGATCACCGCCAGCGCACCGGCAGCATCCGCAGAACGCAGGCAGGCGCCGAGGTTGTGCGGGTCGGTCACGCCGTCCAACACCAGCAACAGCGGTGCGCCTTCGGTGCGGTCGAGCAGCTCGTCGAGCATCGCCTCGCCCCATACCTGGCTCGGGCTGACATCCGCGACGACGCCTTGGTGGACGCCTTCAACCCACACGTCCATTTCGCGACGCTCGGCCTGGCCGATCGCCACGCGGTTTTCGTTGGCCAGCTCGACCAGCGCCTGCACGCGCGGCTCGCTGCGACCTTCCGCCAGCCAAACCTGTTTGACGCGCTTAGGGTGATGACGCAGCAGTGCTTCTACGGCGTGGACGCCGTAGATTTTTTCCAGACTCATGACTTGGCCTTAGGTTTACGCGACCCGCCGCTTTTCGCGGGGGCCGAACCCGCTTTTGGCGGGCCTTTACGGTGTTTACTGGGCTTGCTCGACGGCTTTTCCGCCGTGTGGGGCTTTCCCCCAGACGCCGCTTTACCACCGCTTTTGGCTTCGTTGAGCAACTGCTGCTTCAACTCACGGCTTCTGCGCAGTTCGGCGTTTTTCGCCGCTGCATCGCTTGGGCGGTAGGCCTCGGGAACCTTGTCCTTGGCCGCCGGACGACGACTGGCCTTGGCCGGCGCAGGCTCGGCAACCGCTGCTTTCGCAGGAGCGCCCTTGCCTTGGGTGGCCGGCGCGGCGGTTTCGCTGCCACGTTTTTTACGGCCGATCGGCGCGGCGATGGTTTTTTCAGCCATCTCGAAGTCGATCTTGCGTTCGTCCAGGTCGACGCGCATGACGCGCACTTCGACCGTGTCGCCCAGGCGGAAACTGCGACCGGTACGCTCGCCCGCCAGGCGGTGATGCACAGGATCGAAGTGGTAGTAGTCACCCGGCAAGGCGGTGACATGCACCAGGCCCTCGACGTAGATATCGGTCAGCTCGACAAACAGACCAAAGCCGGTCACGGCCGTGATCACGCCAGGGAACGACTCGCCCACGCGGTCCTTCATGAACTCGCACTTGAGCCAGTTCACGACGTCGCGGGTGGCTTCGTCGGCACGGCGCTCGCTCATGGAGCACTGCTCGCCGAGCTGTTCCAGGGCCGCTTCGTCGTAAGGATAGATCCGCGCCTTCGGAATGGTCATGGCACCGGCGCGCTTGACGTGCGGGGTGTCCTGCTTGGAGTGGATCACGCTGCGGATCGCGCGGTGCGTGAGCAAGTCCGGGTAACGACGGATCGGCGAGGTGAAGTGGGTGTACGCCTCGTAATTCAGGCCGAAGTGGCCCTGATTGTCGGCGCTGTACACCGCCTGGCTCAGCGAACGCAGCATCACGGTCTGGATCAGGTGGAAATCCGGACGGTCCTTGATGCTGGCCAGCAGTGCCTGGTAATCCTTCGGCGACGGGCCGTCCTTGCCTTTATGCAGGGACAGGCCGAGCTCGCCGAGGAAGGCGCGCAGTTTTTCCAGACGCTCCGGCGGCGGGCCGTCGTGTACCCGGTACAACGCAGGAATTTCGTGCTTCTTCAGGAATTCAGCGGTGGCCACGTTGGCCGCCAGCATGCATTCCTCGATCAGCTTGTGCGCGTCGTTGCGGGTGGTCGGGGTGATCTCGGCGATCTTGCGCTCGGAACCGAAGATGATCCGGGTTTCCTGGGTTTCAAAATCGATCGCGCCACGCACATGACGTGCGCCCAGCAGCACCTTGTACAGCGCATACAGCTGCTTGAGATGCGGCACCACACCGGCGTACTCGGTACGCAGGGCCTTGGCTTCGCTGGTCTTCGGCGTTTCCAGGATGGTGCTGACCTTGTTGTAGGTCAGGCGCGCCTGGGAGTGGATCACCGCTTCGTAGAACTGGTAGTCGGTCATTTCGCCGGTTTTCGAGAGGGTCATCTCGCACACCATGGCCAAACGGTCGACTTTAGGGTTCAGCGAGCACAGGCCGTTGGACAACTGCTCAGGCAGCATCGGGATCACGCGCTCAGGGAAATACACGGAGTTGCCGCGCACCTGGGCTTCGTTATCCAGCGCCGAACCGATCTTCACGTAGCTGGAGACGTCGGCAATCGCCACGTACAACTTCCAGCCGCCGGAGAACAGGCGCAACTTGCCAGGCTTGGCTTCGCAATACACCGCATCGTCGAAGTCGCGGGCGTCTTCGCCGTCGATGGTGACGAACGGCAGATGGCGCAGGTCGATGCGCTTTTCCTTGTCCTTCTCTTCGACTTCCGGCTTGAGCTTGGCGGCTTCCTTGAGCACGGCTTCGGGCCAGACGTGAGGAATATCGTAGGTGCGCAGCGCGACGTCGATTTCCATGCCCGGCGCCATGTAGTTGCCGACCACTTCGATGATATCGCCCTGAGGCTGGAAGCGCGGGGTCGGCCAGTGGGTGATTTTCACCTCCACGAACTGACCGACCTTGGCCGCGCCATTGCGGCCCGGGGTCACCAGCACTTCCTGCTGGACCTTCGGGTTGTCCGGAATGACGAAGCCGATGCCGCCTTCTTCGAAGTAACGCCCGACGATGGACTCATGGGCACGGGACACCACTTCGACGATCACGCCTTCACGGCGGCCGCGACGGTCCAGGCCCGACACGCGCGCCAGCGCACGGTCGCCATCGAACACCAGGCGCATTTGCGCCGGGCTCATGAACAGGTCGTCGCTGCCGTCATCCGGGATCAGGAAGCCAAAGCCGTCACGGTGGCCAGCAATGCGACCCAGGATCAGGTCGAGCTTGTCCACGGGCGCATAGGTGCCACGGCGGGTGTAGATCAACTGAGCATCGCGCTCCATGGCACGCAGACGGCGGCGCAGGGCTTCGAGCTGGTCTTCGGTGGTCAGACCGAATTCTTCAACCAGCTGCTCGCGGCTAGCAGGCGAACCACGATCGGCGAGATGCGCCAGGATCAGTTCGCGGCTAGGAATAGGGTTTTCATATTTTTCCGCTTCACGAGCGGCCTCGGGATCGAGGGACTGCCAATCGGCCATTAGAGAGTTTTCACCTTGTCTATATGCGGGTTAGTTTGGCATACGCGTATTGAAACGGGAAATTTCAGGCGTCAACAAGCGTTTTAAAGCACTTTGTGACCCCCAACACGCACCTTGTACGACCATTGGCGAAATTTTCCAGGCTTTTTTCATGGCAGGGGTTTACAGTTCAAAAGCCACTCCGTATAGTGCGCGCCATCGACGACGGCAACGTTGAAGATACTGCCCAGATGGTGAAATTGGTAGACACGCCAGCTTCAGGTGCTGGTGACCGCAAGGTCGTGGAAGTTCGAGTCTTCTTCTGGGCACCAATTCAAAACTCGAGGTCAGCCTTGAGTTATCCAGAAACCCGCGAAAGCGGGTTTTTGCGTTACAGTCCTTTGATTCTTAACGAAAAACTGATTTATATTTTCGAATCAGGGGTTTACAGATCAAAAAGCGCTCCGTATAGTTCGCTCCATCAACAGCGGCAACGTTGCTTGATAATGCCCAGGTGGTGAAATTGGTAGACACGCCAGCTTCAGGTGCTGGTGATCGCAAGGTCGTGGAAGTTCGAGTCTTCTCCTGGGCACCAAATTCAGATCAAACCCGCGAAAGCGGGTTTTTTCGTTTCCGGGGTGTGAAAACCGCCCCATGGATTTCTCCTTCATCCGCACTTGAGAAGCTTTATCGTTTATCCTTGCAACGATTTGTTGCACTCAAGCGAGGAAACTTCCGGATGATGATCCGTGGCACCCATCTCAAGACATCCCTTCTGCGTGGCCTTAGCCTCACTCTGCTCGGCCTGACCCTGCTCTCGCCCACCGCCTATTGCGCCGACAAGGTTGCCCTGACCCTGTACAACGGCCAACACAAAGAAGTCGGCGATGAACTCGCCAAAGCCTTCGAAGCCAAGACCGGCATTCACGTCAACGTGCGCAAAGGCAGCAGCAACCAGCTGGCCAGCCAGGTCGTCGAAGAAGGCGCGCGCTCCCCGGCCGATGTGATCTACACCGAAGAATCGCCGCCGTTGAACAAACTCGGCGAGCAAGGCCTGCTGGCGAAAATCGACGCTGGCACCCTTGAGGTATTGCCCAAGGATTACATCGGCAGCCAGGGCGACTGGATGGGCGTGACCGCACGCACCCGCGTCGTGGCCTTCAACCCGAAACTGATCGCCGAGAAAGACCTGCCCAAGTCGGTCCTGGATTTCGCCCGCCCCGAATGGCAAGGCAAGGTCGGCTTCGTGCCCACCAGCGGCGCGTTCCAGGAGCAAGCCGTGGCGATCATCAAGCTGCACGGTCGCGAAGCCGCCGAAGAATGGCTGACCGGCCTGCGCGCCTTCGGCAAGGTGTACAGCAACAATATGGTCGCCCTCAAAGCCGTGGAAAACGGCGAAGTCGCCAGCGTGCTGGTGAACAACTACTACTGGTTTGCCCTGAAGAAGGAAAAAACCAACCTGGACTCGCAACTGCACTACTTCACCAACGGCGATGCCGGCGGCCTGATCACCGTGTCTTCCGCTGCCGCACTGAAATCCAGCAAGCACCCGCAAGAAGCCCAGCAACTGCTGGCGTTCATGGTCAGCGAAGAAGGCCAGCGCGTAATCACCAACACCTCGGCCGAATATCCGCTGCGCAAGGGCATGGAGTCCAGTCGCGGCCTGAAGCCGTTCAGCGAGCTGCAACCGCCGAAAGTCACCCCCGCCGACCTGGGCAACGCGCAAGAAGCCCTGGACCTGGAACGTGACGTTGGCCTGAACTGATGAACCCATCGCTCCGCGCTCCCGCCCTGCGCGGGGGCTACAGCCCGCGACGCAAGCGCCCGTCGATCTGGCTGTTGCTGCCTGTGCTGCTCCTGGTGGGCTTGAGCCTGTTGCCGCTGGCGTATGTCGGGCTCAAGGCCTGGCAAGCGGGCTGGGCGGAGGCCGTGCATCTGCTGTGGCGCCCGTATGTGTTCGGGCTGCTGCGCAACACCCTGGCGCTGATGGTCGGGGTGACGCTGGCGTGCGGCGTGATCGGCCTATCTCTCGCCTGGCTGCTGGAGCGCAGCAACCTGGCGGGGCGCCGTCTCTGGGGCGTGATCCTGTGCCTGCCGTTTGCGGTGCCGGCGTTTGTCAGCAGCTTCACCTGGGTGTCGCTGAGCGCTAACTTCGAAGGGCTCGGCGGGGCGATCCTGGTGATGACCCTGTCGAAATACCCGCTGGTGTTTCTGCCGGTGGCGGCGACCCTGCGCAATCTCGACCCCTCCCTCGAAGAGTCCGCGCGCACCCTGGGGCTGAATCGCTGGGGCGTGTTCCGGCGCATCACCCTGCCCTTGCTGTGGCCGTCGCTGTTGGCCGGGGCATTGTTGATCGCGCTGCATATGCTGGTGGAATTCGGCGCGCTGTCGATCATCGGCCTGCAGACCTTTACTACAGCGATCTATCAGCAATTCGAACTGGAATTCAGCAACGCCAATGCAGCGATGCTGTCGGCGGTGTTGCTGGCAATGTGCCTGACACTGCTGTGGCTGGAACTGCGCGTGCGCGGCAAGGGCCGACATGTGCGGATCGGCCAGGGCGCGGCGCGGCATGCGGAACAGATCCGACTGGGCAAGTGGGCGCCATTGGGGCAGCTGTATTGCCTGGCGCTGGCGATCATCGGCAGCGGCATTCCGCTGGGGATGCTCGGCTATTGGCTGGCGGTGGGCTCGTCGGCCGCGTTCCCGGTGGCCGAGATTGGTGAGGCGCTGCTGTCCTCCCTGGCGCTGTCGCTGGGCGGTGCGGCACTGTGCCTGGCACTCGCGGTGCCGGTGGGGTTGCTGGTGGTGCGCTACAAAGGCCCGCTGGCGCTCTGGGCCGAGCGCCTGCCGTACTTGCTGCACGCCCTGCCCGGCCTGGTGATTGCGCTGACGCTGGTGTACTTCGCCTTGCACTACGTGCCGGCGCTGTACCAGACGTCGGCACTGCTGCTGATTGCCTATGCGCTGCTGTTTCTGCCGCTGGCCCAGGCGCCGATCCGGACAGCCTTGAACAAGGCGGCACCGCAGTTGGAAGATGCGGCACGCACGCTGGGTGCGTCGTCGTTCAGTGCCTTTTGCCGAGTGACCCTGCCGATTATTTTCCCGGCTTTGGGGGCGGCATTCGCGCTGGTGTTTCTCGATGCGATGAAGGAATTGACCGCGACATTACTGCTCAGCCCGACCGGGCTGAATACCCTGGCGACGGCGGTGTGGGCGCACACCTCGAATATTGAATTCGCGGCGGCGGCGCCGTATGCGGCGTTGTTGATTCTGGTGTCGGGGTTGCCGGTTTATTTGCTCACGACGCGGATGTATCTGAGTCGCTGAAACCGCTATCGGGGGCAAGCCCCCTCCCACAGTTGACTGGGTTCCAGCTTTGGAATGCAGTCGAATGTGGGAGGGAGCTTGCTCCCGATAGCGACGGCACAGACCACACTAAGCCCGGAACTGCCCCAGGCTCGCCTTCAACTGCGCCGCCAAGCCATCCAGCACCTTGCCGCTGGCCGTGGTTTCCACCACAGCCTGTGCGGCACGCTCGGCCTGGGCATGGATCACCTCGACCCGCCCACGCACCGCATGCGCGCCCTGGGCCTGATGCTCGGCCGCACGAGTGGCCAGGCCAATCGCCGCATGTACCTGCTCCACCGAGGCCTGCACCGTCTGCTGCAAGCGCACACTGTCGCGCAGCACCAGCAAGCCTTCGTTGGCCTGGCGCCCGGCCTTGCCAATGGTTTCGACCGCCTCGCGCGCGCCCTGCTGCAACGCCACGATATGTGCCTGGATATCGCCGGTGGAGCTTTGGGTTTTACTCGCCAGCGCACGCACCTCGTCCGCCACCACCGCAAAGCCACGCCCGGTCTCACCGGCACGCGCCGCTTCGATGGCCGCGTTGAGCGCCAGCAGGTTGGTCTGCTCGGCGATGCCATGGATCACCGTCAATACCACTTCGATCTGCTCGCTTTGCGCGGCGAGGCGCTCGATGACCTTGGAACCGGCCTGCACCTGGCCCGCCAGCGCTTCGATCAAGCTGCCGACTTCAGCCGAAGTGCGTGAGTTTTCATCCGTGGCCTGGCGTATATCCACCACCTGCTGCAGCGCGGCCTGCATCGCATGGCTTTCGGCCTGCGCCTCATCCGCCATCTGCGACAACGCGCGCAGGCTCTCGGCCACTTCGTCGCGCTGCAAACCGGCAGCCGCGTCGGCGCCGGCATTGCGCAAGGTCATCGCGCCGATTTCCACACCGGTACGCTGCGCCACATCGCCGGCCTCGCGCACGATGGGCTGCAACTTATCCACAAAGCGATTGACCGCCGACGCCATGTCGCCGATCTCATCTTTGCTGTTGATCTGCACACGCTTGGTCAGGTCGCCCTCGCCCGCCGCCAGATCATCCATGGCCGCGATCAACAGTTTCAGGCGATTGACCACCCGCCGCCCGAGCACCACCGCGATCAGCAGCAGCACACCGAAGCCGACCGCCGCGAGCCCCATGCCAATGCGCCAGCGCAAGGTGCCCGCCGCGTCCTGCACGGCATTGGTGGTGTTGGCGGTCATCTGGGTAGCGGTCGCCTGCGCCGACTGCAGCCTTGCGCCCATGGCGGCCGCGCTATCGGCCGCCGCACCTTTGAGGCTATCGCCCACCAACTGATCGCCGCTGGCGATCAGTGTCGCAAAGCGCTTATCCAGCGCCTGCAGGTTGGCTTCCACCGATGCGGTCGAGACCCCCATGCGAACCTTACCGATCTCGACACCGTTGGGGCTGATGGACGCTTCGACGTAGTACACGGAAGGGTCCGCCTTGGCGGCGTCCAGCACTTTATCCAGGGCGCGGTCGCCCTTGCCCTTTTCCAGCAGCGCCTGGTTGATCGGGTTTTCCCGGTTCAGATAGCGGGTCAGATGCTCACCGGCGGCGTCGTCGTAAACCACGAACAACACGTTGGGATTGCGCTGGGCCCGTCGGGCGAACTCCGACAGCGTCGGCACATCGTTGTCCCACATGGCGCGAGGCGCCACGGAGGCCAGCAGTTGCGCCATGTCGTTAGCGGAGTCCTGCAGGTCTTTTTCCAGGGTCGCACGCAGTTGCTTCTGCTCTTCCTGCAGGCGCGTGGAAAGCCCGACGGTCAGACGCTGACGGGTACTGCTGGACAAGCTGTCCAGGCTGGATGTGACTTCCTTGCCGGCCTGGGCCAATTCGCCGGACAGTTTCTGACTGTCGACCCCCAGGCGATTGCCCAAATCAGCTTCCAGCGCCGTGACTGTGCTCCGAGTAAGAGCGACCGCCACCAGCACTTGCACCAAAAGAGCGATACCTAGGGTAACGAACACCGGCCGCAACAGACGACTTTGTAACAATGAGAGAACGGCAGACATCGGGAATCCCTCCACCACGGGTGCCATTAATTTGATAGCACCGCGAAAGAAGGAAACACAGCAAGGGTCGTGCCGCTTGGCGAACTTAAACGACAAAGGGCTCCCTGAGGAGCCCTTTGCGTTTTACATCAACAGCTTATTAAGCGAACGGGTGACGCAGAACGATGGTCTCGTTGCGGTCCGGGCCCGTCGAAATAATGTCGATCGGTGCGCCGATCAGCTCTTCAACGCGCTTGATGTACGCACGAGCGTTGGCGGGCAGCTCTTCCAGGGTCTTGGCACCCACAGTCGATTCGACCCAGCCCGGCACTTCTTCGTACACCGGCTGCAGACCCACGTAGCTGTCAGCGTCAGTCGGGGCAACGACCTTACCTTCTGCATCTTTGTAGCCGACACAGATGTTGATGGTTTCCAGACCGTCGAGTACGTCCAGCTTGGTCAGGCAGATACCCGAGATGCTGTTCACATCGATAGCGCGACGCAGGATAACGGCATCGAACCAGCCACAACGACGAGCACGGCCAGTAGTCGCGCCAAACTCGTGACCTTGTTTAGCCAGGTGCGCGCCCACTTCGTCGAACAGTTCAGTCGGGAATGGACCCGAACCGACCCGCGTGGTGTAAGCCTTGGTGATGCCCAGGATGTAGTCCAGGAACATCGGGCCAACACCCGAACCGGTAGCGACGCCACCAGCGGTGGTGTTAGAGCTGGTCACGTAGGGGTAGGTACCGTGGTCGATGTCCAGCAACGAACCTTGGGCGCCCTCGAACATGATGTCTTTGCCAGCGCGACGCAGGTCGTGCAGCTCGGCCGTCACGTCCAGCATCAGCGGCTTGAGCAGCTCAGCGTATTCCTTGCATTCGGCCAGGGTTTTGTCGAATTCGATGGCTGGCTCTTTGTAGTAACCCACCAGCATGAAGTTGTGGTAATCCACCAGTTCACGCAGTTTGTCTTCAAAGCGCGGCATGTTGAGCAGGTCGCCAACACGCAGGCCACGACGCGCAACCTTGTCTTCGTAGGCTGGGCCGATACCGCGACCGGTAGTACCGATCTTCAGCTCGCCACGGGCCTTTTCACGGGCCTGGTCCAGCGCGACGTGGAAGGACAGGATCAGCGGGCAGGCCGGGCTGATACGCAGGCGCTCGCGCACCGGTACGCCTTTCTCTTCCAGCTTGGTGATTTCCCGCATCAGGGCGTCGGGTGCAACCACCACGCCGTTGCCGATCAGGCACTGCACGCCTTCGCGCAGGACGCCCGACGGGATCAGGTGCAAGACGGTTTTTTCGCCATCGATGACCAGGGTGTGGCCAGCGTTGTGGCCACCTTGGTAGCGCACTACGGCGGCAGCATGTTCGGTCAGCAGATCAACGATCTTGCCTTTGCCCTCATCACCCCATTGGGTGCCCAGGACTACGACATTCTTACCCATAACACTTGTCCTCATTCGCGCAAACTTGGTGCCGGCGATGGCCGGCAGGAAAACTCAAGAAGCCAGTGGCGATACTTGCCAAAGCCCGTTCTGCAGAATCAATTGCCGGTCGCAGTCCGCTTCACGGGCGGCGGCCAATGGCTGCCCAGGCAACGCCTGGACGACACGCTGACCCTCACCGCGCAACTGACAAACCTGCTGCCAGAGTGCTGCGTCCGTACTGTCGGGCATCCAGATGCCACCAGACGGCAGCTCGACCTCAGCACGCCCCAGGGTCACCAGGGTTTTCAAATCGGTGGAAAAACCGGTGGCCGGACGCGCACGACCGAAGTCGGCGCCGATATCGTCATAACGACCGCCCTGGGCGATGGCCTGGCCAACACCCGGCACAAACACAGCGAACACCACACCGGTGTGGTAGTGGTAACCGCGCAACTCGCCCAGGTCGAAATACAGCGGCAGTTGCGGGAACCGCGCCGACAACTGCGCGGCAATCGCCAGCACGTCATCCAGTGCCGCCAATACCGGCGCCGGCGCATTGGCCAGGCGCTCACGGGCAGCGTCCAGGACTTCGCGGCCGCCGCACAGGTTCACCAGCGCACGCAGCATGTCAGCCAGTTCGGCCGGCACGCCTTCGGTCAAGGCGACGACTTCATCGATTGCCTTGCGCTGCAGGGCATCGAACAACTGTTGCTCCACTTCACCGGACAAACCGGCCGCACGCGCCAGGCCACGGTAGATACCGACGTGGCCCAGATCCATGTGGACATCCGGCACGTCAGCCAGTTGCAGCATGGCCAGCATCAGGCTGATGACTTCCACGTCGCTGCTCGGGCTGGCATCGCCATACAACTCGGCGCCCAACTGGATCGGGCTGCGCGACGACGACAACGCCCGCGGTTTTGCATGCAGCACGCTGCCGGCATAGCACAGGCGGCTCGGGCCTTCGCGACGCAGGGTGTGTGCATCAATGCGCGCCACTTGCGGCGTGATGTCGGCACGGAACCCCATTTGCCGGCCCGATTGCGGGTCAATGACCTTGAACGTGCGCAGATCGAGGTCCTGGCCCGCGCCGGTCAGCAGGGATTCCAGGTACTCGATATGCGGGGTCACGACAAACTCGTAACCCCAGCTCTGGAACAGATCCAACACCTGGCGACGCGCTACTTCAATGCGCGCAGCTTCTGGTGGCAGTACTTCTTCGATGCCATCTGGCAGCAGCCAGCGGTCTACCGTTGCCATTACGCCATTCCCCTATGATCCGGGCGGCCAGCCCTCGGCCGAGCCTTGAGTGAAGCAGAAAATGCCCGCCCCCGGCATAAACCACGCGCAAGAGCGACGTGACGAACGGCCTGCAAACGGCCTCGTCGGGCACTTTCCTCGAAAAACCTGTCGCGCCTGCCGAATCAAACATGCAGACGCAAAAAAGCCGGGAATTTCCCGGCTGCCGCATCATACACCCGTTTTCTCAAAGGATCACCCCGCCAGGCGTTTTAGCCGCCCGACGGGAGTGAACAATGAGTTACTTGGACTTTTCCAGGTAGCGGAAGAAGTCGCTGCTCGGGTCCAGCACCATGACGTCGGTTTTGTTCGCAAAGCTTTCACGGTAGGCACGCAGGCTACGGTAGAACGCGTAGAACTCCTGGTCCTGGCCGTAGGCTTTGGCGTAGATCGACGCGGCTTGCGCATCACCGTCACCACGCGCCTCTTCAGACTCGCGATAGGCCTCGGCCAGCAGTACGCGACGCTGACGGTCGGCATCCGCACGGATACCCTCGGCCAGTTCGTTACCTTTGGCGCGGTGCTCACGCGCTTCACGCTCACGCTCGGTGCTCATGCGCTCGAACACGCTGCGGTTCACTTCCTTCGGCAGATCGATGGCCTTGACCCGGACATCGACAACTTCGATCCCCAGCTCTTTTTCCGCCATCGTATTCAGCGAACGGGTGATATCCGCCATCAGCGCATCACGTTCACCGGACACCACCTCGTGCAGGGTGCGTTTACCGAACTGGTCACGCAGGCCCGATTCCAGACGACGCGACAAACGCTCGTCGGCAATCTGCTTGAGACCGGAGGTCGCGGTGTAGAAGCGCTCGGCATCCTTGACGCGCCACTTGGCGTAGGCGTCAACCATCACGGCTTTCTTTTCCAGGGTCAGGAAACGCTGTGTCGGTGCATCCAGGGTCATCAGGCGCGCGTCGAACTTGCGCACCTGGTTGACGTAGGGGACTTTCACATGCAGGCCCGGCTGGACGTCTGCCTGGACCACGCGACCGAATTGCAGCAGCACCGCACGCTCGGTCTGAGCGACGATGTAGAAGCAGTTCCAGGCAGCGATGACCACGACGACGCCCACAATCAGGGCGGTCAGCGATTTATTGTTCATCAACGACTCTCCCTGGTACGTGTTTGCTGTTGCAGCAAGTCAGCAGCCGCACGGGCGCTCGCTTCGTTGGCAGCGGCATTCGAACCGGTGGCCGGTGCGCTGGCGCCACTACGTCCACCTTCGATCATCTTGTCCAACGGCAGGTACAGCAGGTTGTTCTGCCCACCCTTGCCGCCGGTCACGAGAACCTTGCTGGTATTGCTGAAGACTTCCTGCATGGTGTCCAGGTACAGACGTTCACGCGTGACTTCCGGTGCCTTGCGGTACTCGGCGACCAGCTTGGTAAAGCGATCCGCCTCACCCTTGGCGCGGGAGACCACTTCATCGCGGTAACCGTTGGCATCTTCAAGGATGCGCTGGGCCTGACCACGGGCTTCCGGCACGACGCCGTTGGCGTAGGTTTCAGCCTGGTTGCGCGAACGCTGCTCGTCTTCACGGGCGCGGATCACGTCATCGAAGGCTTCCTGCACTTCACGCGGTGCCGCTGCGCTCTGTATGTTGACCTGGGTGACGGTGATACCGGTGCGATAGGTGTCGAGGAACCGTTGCAGGCGCTCCTTGATCTCGCTGGCCATCAATTCACGACCCTCGGTGAGCACCTGATCCATCGCGGTGGAACCCACCACGTGGCGCAGGGCGCTCTCAGTCGCCTGCTGCAGACTGATCTCAGGTTGATCGACGTTCAGCACGAAGTCCTGCAGGTTGCTGATCTTGTACTGCACGGTCAGCGGCACTTCGACGATGTTCTCGTCTTCGGTCAGCATCTGGCCCTGCTTGGTGTAGGCACGCTCACGCGTGACGTTCTCCATGTACTTCTTGTCGATCGGCGGGAAGTAGATGTTCAGGCCCGGGCCGACAGTCTCGTAGTATTTGCCGAAGCGCAGCACCACGGCTTGCTCCTGCTCGTCCACCACGTAGACCGCGCTGTACAGCCACACGGCCGCGAGCACGACAAGCCCAAGGCCCAGCAGGCCATAGCCGCCGCCCTTGCTTGTGCGACCGCCATCGTCACCACCGCGTTTTTTTCCACCACCGAACAACCCATTCAGGCTTTCCTGCAGCTTTCGGAAGGCCTCGTCGAGATCCGGCGGCCCCTTGCGGTCGCCATTATTGCGGCGCTTACCACCCCAAGGATCCTGATTATTCGAGTTGCCACCCGGCTCATTCCAAGCCATAGCGCTCTCCATCTGATAAAGCAAAGACGCACCCACGGCGCGCCGACCAATGCTACAGAATGCCTGCTACTGCGGCACAACCGCTTTCTCAGGCTTTTATTGCAAAGTGTGTTGCTCGATGAACTCTGTCGGTACAACGCCTTCGCGACTGACCAGCCGATTCAGCTCCGAGCGCGGCAATCGAACGGCCAGCAAGCTGACGCCATCTTCATCGTGTTCTTCTTTCTGTACCGCGCCCAGCTCGAAAAACTGTGCACGCAGTCGAGCAAAACGCTGAGGCAAGCGCAAGGTGCCGACGAACAAATCGTTGCCGAGCAACTCGGCAATCGCTTGCTCGAGCAAGTCCAGGCCCCGGCCATCACGCGCCGACAGCCAGACCCGCTGGGGCTTGCCGTCCTCGTCGCGCTGAATTTGTGGCTCAACGCCTTCAAGCAAATCGAGTTTGTTATAGACCTCGAGGATGGGCAAGTCCTGGGCACCAATCTCGCCCAGCACCACCATCACCTGTTCAATCTGCAACATGCGATCCGGCTCGGCCGCATCGATCACGTGCAACAGCAGGTCGGAGTTGCTCGACTCTTCGAGCGTAGACCGAAACGCCTCGACCAGCTTGTGCGGCAAGTGCCGAATGAAGCCCACGGTGTCGGCCAGCACGATCGGCCCCAGGTCGGCCAGTTCCAGGCGACGCAGGGTCGGGTCGAGGGTCGCGAACAGTTGGTCGGCCGCGTACACGTCCGACTTGGTCAAGTTGTTGAACAGCGTGGACTTGCCGGCGTTGGTGTAACCCACCAGGGAAACGGTCGGGATATCCGCACGGCTGCGGCCACGTCGCGATTGTTCGCGCTGGCTGCGGACTTTTTCCAGCCGGCCCTTGATCTGACGCAGGCGAACCCGCAACAGTCGCCGGTCGGTTTCCAGCTGGGTCTCGCCCGGGCCACGCATGCCGATACCGCCACCCTGACGCTCAAGGTGAGTCCAGCCGCGCACCAGCCGGGTGCTCATGTGGTCAAGCTGGGCCAGTTCAACCTGGAGCTTGCCCTCATGGGTACGCGCGCGTTGGGCGAAAATATCGAGAATCAGGCCGGTACGGTCGATCACGCGACACTCGAAAACACGTTCGAGGTTACGCTCCTGACTGGGCGTGAGGATGTGATTGAAGATCACCAGATCGGCCTGTTCGGCATGGACCAGGTCGCGCAGTTCCTCGACCTTGCCGCTGCCAATCAGGTATTTGGCGGTTGGCCGATGACGCGGCACGTTAAAAAACGCAACGGTCTCGGCGCCGGCCGAATTAGCCAACTCCTGAAACTCCTGCGGATCTTCGCGCGCCTCAGGGTCCTGTCCATCCAAGTGAACGAGGATCACTCGCTCACCACCACCGTGGCGCTCAAAGAACAAAGGAGACTCCTATCAGGCGTTACCTGGCTCAGCGTCACCCTGTTCGCCATCAGTCGCGCTAGGCAGACGGATTGGACGGACGGGAACGACTGTCGAGATAGCGTGCTTGTAAACCATTTGGCTGACGGTGTTTTTCAGCAGGATAACGAACTGGTCGAACGATTCGATCGTACCTTGCAGTTTGATACCGTTGACCAGGTAGATGGAAACCCCCACTTTCTCTTTACGTAAAGTATTCAAGTAAGGGTCTTGTAGCGAATGCCCTTTTGACATGTGCCGCACTCCTTTAAGGATCAATAATAAAAAATCGGAAAATAAATAGCTTATGGCCGTCACACCCCCAAGGATAGACGGCAATTGCAAGGACTCAGCTCAATATGGAGACCGTTCCCAAGTATTTCAAGGCGCGTGACAGATTGTCGCTGTCCAGGCTGTCCAGCCAGTGCAAATCGCTCCAGCTGCGCAGCCAGGTGAACTGGCGCTTCGCCAATTGGCGCGTGGCAATGATGCCGCGCTCCTGCATTTCGGCTGACGTCAGCTTGCCATCCAGATGATCCCAGACTTGGCGATAGCCTACAGCACGTATCGAAGGCAACCCCGGATGCAGGTCACCTCTTGAACGCAGTGCTACGACCTCCTCCACGAACCCCTGTTCCAACATAATTGTGAATCTTTGTGCAATTCGTTCATGCAGCACCTGGCGATTTGCCGGAGCAATCGCCAGATTCGCCACAGTATAGGGCAATTGTGACCGCCCCGATGCGCCTGCGTCAGCACTTTGCGCAGATTGTCGCTGCCGATGCTCGGTCATGGTCTGACCACTTACCCGCCAGACTTCCAGAGCTCGACTGAGGCGCTGCGGATCGTTGGGGTGGATGCGCGCGGCGGACACCGGATCGACCGCCGCCAGTTGCTCGTGCAGGGCTTGCCAGCCAAGGCGCGCCGCTTCTTCTTCAAGCTCGGCGCGCACCTGGGCGTCGGCCGGCGGCATATCCGCCAGGCCTTCCTGCAAAGCCTTGTAGTAGAGCATCGTGCCGCCCACCAGCAGCGGGATGTTGCCGCGCGCGGTGATATCGGCCATGGCCGCCAGGGCATCGCTGCGGAAATCCGCCGCCGAATAGCTCATCGCAGGGTCGATGATGTCGATCAAGCGGTGCGGATACTGCGCCAGCAACTCCTTCGAAGGCTTGGCCGTGCCGATGTCCATACCGCGATAAACCAGGGCCGAGTCGACGCTGATCAGCTCGCAGGGCAGCACTTTGCTCAGCTCGATAGCCAGGTCGGTCTTGCCGGCGGCCGTGGGGCCCATCAGGAAGATCGCGGGGGGCAAGGCACTCATCAGCGGCCGCGCAAGAACAGTTTGTCCAGATCGTCCAGGCCCATTTGGGTCCAGGTCGGTCGGCCATGGTTGCATTGTCCGCTGCGCTCGGTGTTTTCCATGTCGCGCAGCAGGCCGTTCATTTCCGGCAAGGCCAGGCGGCGATTGGCGCGGATCGCGCCGTGGCAGGCCATGGTGCCGAGCAGTTCGTTGATGTGCGCCTGGATACGGTCACTGGTGCCGTACTCCATCAGGTCCGCCAAGACGTCGGCCACCAACCGGTTGGCCTCGGCTTGCTTGAGCAACGCGGGAATCTGGCGGATCGCCAGCGTTTCCGGGCCCAGGCGTTGCAGTTCAAAACCGAGTTTCTGGAACACGCTGGCGTGCTCTTCGGCACAATCGGCTTCGCGCTGGCTGACCGCCAGGGATTCCGGCACCAACAGCGGCTGACCGCTCAGGCCTTCGCTGGCCATGGCAATTTTCAGACGCTCGTACATGATCCGTTCGTGGGCCGCGTGCATGTCCACCAGCACCAGGCCGTGGGCGTTTTCCGCAAGGATGTAGATGCCCTTGAGCTGCGCCAATGCATAACCCAGCGGCGGAATATCCCCGCCACCTTCGGGCAACGCGACCGCGCTCGGCTCGGCGCCCGGCAGCGGCGCAAAGAATTCACGATAGGCCGCCTGGGCCTCGGCCGCCGGCACCGCCGATTGCGGACGCGGGGTGTATTGATACTGATAGCCCGCCCCCGAACCCGAGCCCGGCGCCGTGTAGCTCGGCTGGGGTTGCGGCGACTGCAGCAGGTTGCCCGCCAGGCTCATTTCGCCCTGCGGGCCGAACTCGCCGGCTTGCGGGCCGCTCGGACGAACCACCGCCGTCACGATCGGCGCGGACAGTTGGTCATCCGGGCGCACATCGCCCAGCGCGCGGTGCAAGGTGCCGTAGAGGAAGTCATGCACCATGCGCCCGTCACGGAAGCGCACTTCATGCTTGGTCGGGTGTACGTTGACGTCGACCACCGATGGGTCGACCTCGAAAAACAGCACAAACGTCGGGTGCCGCCCATTGAACAGCACGTCGCGATACGCCTGGCGCACCGCGTGGGCCACCAGCTTGTCGCGCACCGCCCGGCCGTTCACAAAGAAATACTGCAAGTCCGCCTGGCTGCGAGAGAACGTCGGCAACCCCACCCAACCCCACAGGCGCAGGCCATTGCGTTCGATTTCAATCGGCAGCGCCTGCTCCAGGAACCCCGCGCCGCACACCGCCGCCACCCGCCGAGCGCGCGCGGCGTCGTCGTTGGCTTCGTGCAGGCTGAGGATGGTCTTGCCGTTGTGGCGCAGGTGGAATGCCACGTCGAAGCGCGCCAGGGCCAGGCGCTTGATGACTTCCTGCAGGTGATCGAATTCGGTTTTCTCGGCCTTGAGGAATTTGCGCCGCGCCGGGGTGTTGAAGAACAGGTCACGCACTTCCACCGAAGTGCCCACCGGATGCGCAGCCGGCTGGACCCGAGGCGCCATGTCGCGGCCTTCGGTTTCCACTTGCCAGGCCTGGTCGGCGCTGCGCGTGCGGGAGGTCAGGGTCAGGCGCGCCACGGAACTGATCGAGGCCAGGGCCTCACCGCGAAAGCCCAGGCTCATCACCCGCTCAAGGTCTTCCAGGTCGCGAATCTTGCTGGTGGCGTGCCGCGCCAGGGCCAGCGGCAGGTCATCGGAGGAGATGCCGCTGCCGTCGTCACGCACCCGCAGCAGCTTGACGCCGCCTTGCTCCACGTCGACATCGATGCGCTTGGCGCCGGAGTCGATGCTGTTTTCCAGCAACTCCTTGATCACCGACGCCGGCCGCTCGACCACCTCGCCCGCCGCAATCTGGTTGGCAAGGCGCGGGCTGAGCAGTTCGATGCGCGAGCCGCTGTTGAGGATCGATTCGCTCATTACTGTGCCGCCAATTCAGTGCCGGGGATGGTCAACACCTGGCCGACTTTCAGCTCATCGGTTTTCAGGTTGTTGGCGCTGCGCAACGTCGCAGGCGACACCTGGAAACGCACCGCCAGCATCGCCAGGGTGTCGCCCGGCTGGACGCGATGGTCACGCGGGCCCTGGGCGATTTTCCCGGAGTCGCGCAGCCAGGCGATATACGTGCCCGGCGGCGGGTTCTGCTGGAAGAACTGGCGCACGCCGGCGCTGATGGAACGTGCCAATGCCTGCTGGTGGCTGGCGCTGGCCAGTTTCGAGGCTTCGTTGGAGTTGGAGATAAACCCGGTTTCCACCAGGATCGACGGGATGTCCGGCGATTTCAACACCATGAACCCGGCCTGCTCCACGCGTTGTTTGTGCAGCGATGTCACACGGCCGATGTTGCTCAGGACTTTCTGCCCGACGTTCAAGCTGGAGGTCAGCGAGGCGGTCATCGACAGGTCGAGCAGTACACCGGCGAGCATCTTGTCTTTGTCGTCGAGGGACACGTTGCCGGCCCCGCCGATCAAGTCGGAACGGTTTTCACTGTCGGCCAGCCAGCGGGCCGTCTCGGACGTGGCGCCGCGATCCGACAGGGCAAACACCGAGGCGCCGAAGGCGGCGGCCGACGGCGCGGCGTCGGCGTGGATCGAGACGAACAGGTCGGCGCCCTTCTTGCGCGCGATTTCGGTGCGGCCACGCAACGGGATGAAGTAGTCGCCGGTACGGGTCAGCTCGGCGCGATAGCCTTTCATACCGCTGACCTGGCGCTGCAGTTCACGGGCGATGGCCAACACCACGTCTTTTTCATGCTGGCCACGCGAACCGGAAGCGCCCGGGTCTTCACCGCCGTGACCGGCGTCGATCACCACGATGATGTCGCGTTTACCCGCTGGCGCCGGCGGCGGCGGTGGCAACTTGACCTGCGGTTGCGACGGGTTGACCGGCACGGCCGGTACGGTCGCCACGCTCGGCGTCGGCGCGGGCGGCGGTGCGGCATCGGCGGCGTTGTCGAACAAGTCGACCACCAGGCGGTTGCCGTACTGGGCGTTGGGCGCCAGGGAGAAACTTTTCGGGGTCACGGCCTTTTTCAGGTCGATGACCACGCGCAGATCGGTCGGCGTGCGCTGGGCCGAACGCATGCTGGTAATCGGCGTGTTGGCAGTGGAGATTTTCAGCGGCGCGGCCAGGGTCGCACCGTTGATGTCGATCACCAGGCGATCAGGCGCCGTCAGGGTAAAGACGCTGTGCTGGACCGGGCCAGACAGGTCGAACACCAGTCGCGTGTTATCCGGCGCTCGCCACAGGCGAACACTCTTCACCTGTGAAGCAGCCAGAGCATTGACAGTCATTGCCGCAAGCAACACCCCTACGACAGCAACCAACGCGCGAAAGCGCATACCTAACCCCACCAATTATTTGAATTCCAATGCCAGAGCAGCGCACCACGACTCACCGCGCGCACCCTGGGGCAACAACTTCAGCCGACGTCCGTGCTCATGCGGCGTAATGGTAATGGTCAGGTCCGGCTTTGGCAAAAAGCCTGTGCCTTTATCTGGCCACTCGATCAGGCACAGCGCGTCATCCTCGAAATAATCCCGAATCCCCATGTACTCCAGCTCTTCGGGGTCCACCAGACGATAGAGATCAAAGTGGAAGGCCCTTGTCGCCCCGATCTCATAAGGCTCGACCAGCGTAAAGGTCGGACTTTTCACCGCCCCAGCATGGCCCAACCCGCGAATGATGCCCCGCGACAGCGTGGTCTTGCCCGCCCCCAGGTCGCCCTCGAGAAAGATCAGCCCCGCGCCGCCTGTCACCTGGGCAATCCGATGACCGAAGGCGACCATTGCCGCTTCATCCGCCAGGAAAAGGTTTACTTCAGACACGGCGACTGTTCCTCGAGCAATTGACGGATGGCAGGTATCAGGTCACTGGCCGCCAGGCCGCGGCCAAAGGTGCCCTGCCGGGCTCCGGCCGTGGCGTGCAGCCACACGGCCAGGCAGCCGGCTTCATAAGCGGGCATGCCTTGTGCCAGTAACGCGCCCACCAGGCCGGCCAATACGTCGCCGAGCCCCGCGGTCGCCATGGCCGGATGGCCTTGGTCACATCGCGCGACGCGACCGTCCGGGCAGGCGATCAGACTGCCCGCCCCCTTGAGAATAGCCACTGCATTGAATTTCTGGCTCAACGCGCGCGCCACGTTAAGACGATCCGCCTGAACCTCAGCTGTCGAAATACCCATCAAGCGCGCCGCTTCGCCCGGATGCGGGGTGATCACGCAGTTGGCGGGAAGGCTGACGCTGCCGGTCGCCAGCTGGTTCAAGGCATCGGCGTCCCAGACTTGCGGCTGCTTGGCGTTGGCGGCGACGGACAGCAGGCTCTTGCCCCAGGCGGCATGGCCCAGGCCCGGGCCAATGACGATAACCGAGATCTTTTCGAGCAAACCCATCAATTGGTTGGCCGAACTCACGCCGACGCTCATGACTTCCGGCAGGCGCGCCAGCGCGGCGGGCACATGTTCAAGGCGAGTCGCCAGGGACACCATGCCCGCCCCGCTGCGCAGCGCACTTTCGGCACTGAGCAACGCAGCGCCGCCAAAGCCTCGGTCGCCGCCGATGACCAGCAGATGACCGAAACGGCCTTTATGGGCGTCCGGGGAACGCGCAGCCAGTTGCGGCAAATTGCCGGGCAACAGGGGCTGAACGTCGGTTATTGCGTGTTTTGTCTGCGGCATGCGTCTTCAAGCTCCGATGTCTGGCAGAATTATACTCATCTAACCTGTGGTTTCCCGTGTCTCATGCCTGCTATTACTTCCGATCTGCCCGCGCTCGCCCAATCGATCAAAGACTGGGGCCGCGAGCTGGGCTTCCAACAAGTCGGCATCAGCGGCCTGGACCTGGCCGAGCATGAACAGCACCTGCAACGCTGGCTCGACGCGGGCTACCACGGCGAGATGGAATACATGGGCGCCCACGGCAGCAAACGCTCGCACCCCGATGAATTGGTGCCGGGCACCTTACGCGTGGTCTCACTGCGCATGGATTACCTGCCCGGCGACACGCACATGGCGCAACGGCTGGCCCAACCGGAAAAAGCCTACATCTCCCGTTACGCCCTGGGCCGCGACTACCACAAACTGATCCGCAAGCGCGTGCAGCAACTGGCCGAACGCATCCAGGCACAAATCGGCCCCTTCGGCTTTCGCGCCTTTGTCGACAGCGCGCCGGTGCTGGAGAAAGCCATCGCCGAGAAAGCCGGGCTGGGCTGGATCGGCAAAAACACCCTGGTCCTCAATCGCAAGGCCGGCAGCTACTTCTTCCTCAGCGAGTTGTTTGTCGACTTGCCGCTGCCGGTCGATCCGCCCCACGCCACCGAGCACTGCGGCCGCTGTACCGCCTGTCTGGATATCTGCCCGACCAACGCGTTCGTCGGGCCCTACGTGCTGGACGCGCGGCGCTGTATTTCCTATCTGACCATCGAACTCAAGAGCGCGATCCCCGAAGACTTGCGCCCGCTGATCGGCAACCGGGTTTTCGGTTGCGATGACTGTCAGATCGTTTGCCCATGGAATCGTTTCGCCCGCACCACCGCCGAAAGCGATTTCAAGCCACGACACAACCTGGATAACGCACAACTGGCCGAACTGTTCATGTGGGACGAGGAAAAATTCCTCAGCAGCACCGAAGGCTCGCCCCTACGCCGCGCAGGTTACGAGCGCTGGCTGCGCAACCTGGCGGTAGGCCTGGGCAATGCGCCATCGAGCATTCCGGTGCTGGAAGCCTTGAAGGCGCGCCGGGACTATCCGTCGGAGCTGGTGCGCGAACATGTGGAATGGGCGCTGAAACAGCACGCCGAGCGTCAGTGAACGTCGTCGTTGTAGATGAACTTGGGCATTTCCCAGTGAAAACGGATCGCCAGCAGGCGCAGGAGAAAGCCGCTGAACAGGGTGAGCATAATCGCCTGCTCGCCCGGCAATTGCAGGTAAAGGCACAGCAAGTAGAACCAAGCGGCGAGGAATGACACGCTGGCGTACAGCTCACGGCGAAAGATCAGCGGGATGTCGTTGCAGAAAATATCCCGCAGGATCCCACCGAACACCCCGGTGATCACGCCACTGACCGACGCCACCAACATACCGTGGCCCATTTCCAGGGCGGTCATGCAGCCGATCAGGGTAAAGGCGACCAACCCCACGGCATCCAGCGCCAGAAACAGCGAGCGCAGGCGGCGCATCAGCGGCGCGATAAAGATCGTCACCAGCGCGGCGACGGAGGTCAGCACCAGGTATTCCGGGTGCTTGACCCAGGTCAGCGGGTAATGCCCGAGCAGCACATCGCGCACCGAACCGCCACCCAACGCCGTCACGCAGGCGATCAGCACCACGCCAAACCAATCCATGCCGCGCCGACCGGCAGACAAGGCGCCAGTCATAGCTTCGGCGGTGATGGCGACGAGGTAGAGCATCAGCAGCATGATGGCGATCCTTACAAAGAGGCGCGCAGTCTAATCATTTGCTGACGGCACCAAAAGAGGGCGCTTGGCGAAAGACCGAGGCGCCCCCAGCATCAAGCCTTGATGAAGTGCTTGCGGTAGTGCTGCAACTCGGCGATCGACTCACGAATGTCATCCAGCGCCAAATGAGTGCTGCCTTTATGGAAGCTGTCTTTGACTTCCGGCGCCCAGCGCGCGGCCAGCTCCTTGAGCGTGGACACATCCAGGTTGCGGTAGTGGAAGTAGCTTTCCAGCGCCTTCATGTGGTTATAAAGAAAGCGGCGGTCCTGGCAGATGCTGTTACCGCAGATCGGCGACTTGCCCTTGGGCACCCACTTTTCCAGGAAGGCGATGGTTTCGGCTTCGGCTTCGGCCATGCTGACACGGCTGTCGCGCACGCGCTGGGTCAGGCCGGAGTTGCCGTGGGTGCGGGTGTTCCACTCGTCCATGGTGGCGAGGACAGCGTCGCTGTGGTGGATGGCGATCACCGGACCTTCGGCCAAGGTGTTGAGGTTGCTGTCGGTGACAATGGTCGCCATCTCGATGATGACGTCGGTGTCGGGGTTCAGACCGGTCATTTCCAGATCGATCCAAATCAGATTCTGTGGGTTTTGCATGGCTTGATTCTCTTGGCACCTTGGCGTAGCTGCGCAGTTTAGCAGGCGGGGCCGTGCTAGACTCGCGACCGTTTCACCCAACCTTTGCATTATCGACACGGAACACCAATGGCCAAACGCCAGCTCAACCGTCGCCAAAACTGGCGCATCGAAAAGATTCAGGGCGAACGCGCCGCACGCGCCGCCAAACGTGAATCCTCCGCCGTGGAAGCGCTCGAGGGCGGCGACCTGGGCCCCGAACAAACGGGCCTGGTGATCGCGCACTTTGGTGTGCAGGTCGAGGTCGAGGCGCTCGAAGGCGAACTCGCCGGCCAGGTCTTCCGCTGCCACCTGCGTGCCAACCTGCCGGCGCTGGTGACCGGCGACCGAGTGGTGTGGCGTGCCGGCAACCAAGGCATCGGCGTGATCGTCGCGCAACTGCCCCGCACCACCGAACTGCGCCGTCCCGACAGCCGCGGCCAGTTGAAGCCGGTGGCGGCCAACGTCGACATGATCGTCATCGTCTTCGCACCACTGCCCGAGCCTCATGCCAACCTGATCGACCGTTACCTGGTCGCCGCCGAGCATGCCGGCATTCGCCCGCTGTTGCTGCTGAACAAGTTCGACCTGATCGACGAACAGAACGCCCCGGCGCTCAACGCGTTGCTGGCGGTCTACCGCACCCTGGGTTACCCGGTGCTGGAAGTGTCGGCCCATCACGGCAATGGCATGGAACAGCTGCAACACCAGTTGGACGGGCGCATCAGCGTGTTCGTCGGCCAGTCTGGCGTGGGCAAGTCCTCGCTGGTCAACAGCCTGCTGCCGGAAGTCGACACCCGTGTCGGCCCGCTGTCGGAGCTGTCCGGCCAGGGCACCCACACCACCACCACCGCGCGGTTGTTCCACTTCCCTGGCGGCGGTGAGCTGATCGACTCCCCGGGCATTCGTGAATTCGGCCTCGGCCATGTCAGCCGCAGCGACGTGGAAGCCGGCTTCATCGAGTTCAACGACCTGATCGGCACCTGCCGCTTCCGCGACTGCAAACACGACCGCGAACCCGGTTGTGCTCTGCTCAAGGCGTTGGAAGATGGCCGCGTGCAGCAGCAACGGATGAACAGCTATCGGTCGATTATTGCGAGTTTGCCCGAGAGCAGTTACTAAACAGCACATACGACAAGGCCGCGTTTATCGCGGCCTTGTCGTATACAGCTTACGATCCCGTACCCGGCACCGTAGGGTCTTTCATCCCGCCACCTTCGAACAGATTCAGCTTCTGCCGCAGCTCATGCGCCGGCAACGGCTCCTGCCCCGGCGGGATCGCGTTCGGGTCGGCCGGTGCACCGCCCTGCGTGCCCGTATCTGGGGGCGGTGGCGGCTGATCACCTTCAATCGCGCGCTGGGCCTTTTTGGTCAGCACGACGATATCGATCCGACGGTTGATCGGGTTGAACGGGTCCTTCGGATCAAACAGCTGCGACGAGGCGAAACCCACCACCCGCGCCACCTGCGAGTCCGGGTAGCTGCCGGCCACCAGCGCACGTCGGGCGGCGTTGGCGCGGTTGGCCGAAAGCTCCCAGTTGCCGAAGTCGCCCTGCCCCGAATACGGCTTGGCATCGGTGTGGCCGCTGATGCTGATCTTGTTCGGCACCGCCTTGATGGTATCGGCCATGGCCAGCAGGATGTCTTCAAAGTACGGCTTCAACCGCGCACTGCCAGAGTCGAACATCGGCCGGTTGGCGGCGTCGGTGATCTGGATGCGCAAGCCATCCGGCGTGATCTCGAAGGAAATCTGGTCCTTGAATTTCAGCAACTGCGGGTTTTCTTCGACCTTGGTCTGCAATTCCTTCAGCAACAATTCGAGGCGTTCCTGCTCGACCTGTTCGGCCAGGCTCTCGACGGTGTCGCGCTCGATCGGAATTTTTTCCTGCGGCGCCTCGGTCTTGACCTCAGGGTTGATGGTGCGCTCCGGCGCCAACTGCGGCGAACCGCCCAGGTCGATCACGAAGGGCGTACCGCTTTCCGAGAAGCCAATCGGGTCCTTGAAGTAACCGGCGATGGCGATCTTCTGCTCGGGGGTCGCGGTGGACATCAGCCACAGCACCAGGAAGAACGCCATCATCGCCGTTGCAAAGTCGGCGAAGGCGATTTTCCAGGCGCCACCATGGTGCCCCGCAGCGAAGCGCTTGACGCGCTTGATGATTATCGGCTGGTTGTTTTCCATGGCTTAGCGACCGCGAACCGCTTGTTCCAACTCGGCAAAGCTCGGGCGATGTTTCGGATACAGCACCTTGCGACCGAATTCCACCGCCAGCGAAGGCGGCATGCCGGAGGCCGAAGCCACCAGGCTGGCCTTGATCGCTTCATACAGATTGACTTCTTCCTTGGCATCGTGGGCCAGGGAGGTGGCGAGCGGACCGAAGAAACCGTAGGCCGCGAGAATACCGAAGAACGTACCCACCAGCGCCGCACCTACGTGCATGCCGATGGCCGCCTGGTCGCCCTCGCCGAGGGAGGCCATGGTCACCACGATACCGAGTACCGCCGCAACGATACCGAAGCCGGGCATGCCGTCGGCAATACCGGTGACGGCGTGGGACGGGTGCTCCAGCTCTTCCTTGAGGCTGAACAGTTCCATGTCGAACAGGCCTTCCAGCTCATGGGGAGCCATGTTGCCGGAGGACATGATGCGCAGGTAATCGCAGATGTAGGCGGTCATGCGCTCGTCTTTGAGCACTGCCGGGTATTTGGCGAAAATCGGGCTCGCTGCAGCGTCTTCGATGTCCGCTTCGATGGCCATCATGCCTTCACGGCGACTCTTGTTGAGGATCTCATAAACCAGGCCCAGCACTTCCATGTAGAAGGTGTGGGAGAAGCGCGAGCTGAACATGCCCAGCGACTTCTTGATCACGTGCATGGTCATGTAGCCGGGGTTGGCCTGCAAGAATGCGCCGAATGCCGCGCCGCCAATAATCATCACTTCGAAGGGCTGGATCAACGCAGCAATCTTGCCGTGAGACAGGACATAGCCACCGAGCACACTTGCAAGGACGACGATGATGCCGATTATTTTAGCCATAGGGGTTTTGTACTTGCGCCGTCGGGTTCATGGACATATTTGGGGTAACTGAAAAACTCTTGTTCTACTTATCGGCAAAACTGCGCCAGACTATAGGCCGTCAAGGCGAAAAGCCAGTTCGGCCCGTTCAGGGCGTGTTGAAGTAAGTGATGATCGCGCCCCAATCATGGCCAATGAAAAGACAGCCCCATCTGTAAGACCCATCTCTCTCGCCGCTTGGATCAAGTGCCTGGACGAAGTCCGGTTGCCCGTCCCCCAGGCCAGCCACGAGCGCGTGTGCAAAGCCATCCGCGATAGCCGCAGTTCTTTGCGAGATATTGCCGAGCTGATGCAGAACAGCCCGTCGCTGGTACTCAGCGTAATGCGCGAGGCCAACAGCCACACCCATGGCAGCATGGCGGAACCGGCAGAAAACCTTGAGGTGGCGCTTAACCGTCTCGGCCTCAAACGCGCCGAGGACCTGCTGGAACGGCTGCCGTCGGTGCCGATGAATGAAATCCCCGTCGCCTTTCGCCAACTGGTGCTGGTCAGCCGCCACGCGTCGCAGCAAGCCAGCGGCTTGTTCGCCAGCCGCCTGGCGCGGTTGTGGCAAGACATTCATTGGGGCAGCCTGCTGTTCCTGGCGCCGTTGTGGCCAATGGCGGTGGCCTACCCCAAGCTCCTGGAAGAATGGGAACTGCGGGTGATCCACAAAGGCCAATCGGCGCGTCAGGTCGAACAGGAATTGTTCGGCGTGCGCCTGCTCGACCTGTGCCTTGGCCTGACCGAAACCTGGCACCTGCCGATCTGGGTATCCCAGGGCTATCACCTGCTGCTGACCGAGCAACGCTTGCTGGTCAAGGCATTGCGCATCGCCCGGGAAGACGACCCACTGCGCCAGCAACAACTGCTGGATGCCGAACCCAGTTTGCGGCGCTGGCTGAACCAGCCGGCCAATACGGTGTTGCTGGCCAACGGCCTGGCGATGTCGGCCCAGGAATCCTGGACCTGCCCGCATACCGAGCGCTGGCAATACCTCACCGCGCTGTACCTGCAACAGCCGTTGAGCGAGGTGCAGCAACAGGTTCACCAGCAAGCGGTGATCAGCGCTCGCGCAACCCTGATGCCCGACCTCTGGCACCCGGCGCTGTCGCTGATCTGGCCGTGGAATGTACAGAAAATCCATCGCGGCCTGCTGCCCGCACCGCCGCCGACCGCCGAGGCCCTGGCCGTCTGGCGCAGCCGTTGCACCGAACTGCTGGTGGAGCCAAGCCGCTTCGCCAACGCCATGCACCTGACCACCTGCGCCAAGGAAGCCCTGGAGGCCAGCGGCATGCAGCGCGTCTTGCTGTTCATGGCCGATCGCGCCCTGAGCACCCTGCGCGTCCACCAGGCCGCCGGCCTGCCGAAGGACGCCGCCAACTTGAGCCTCGACGTGGTCAACAGCACGCTGCTGCAACGCATGCTGGAAAAATCCGCCCAGGTGCGCCTCATGCCCGACAATCACGCGCAATTTGCCGCCCTGTTGCCGCCGATCCTGCGTCGCCTGTTCAACGGTGAACACCTGCTGTTGCGCTCACTGAGCTGCAACGGCCGGGTGGTCATGCTGATGATCGCCGACCAGGGCGGCGGGCCGTTCTCGGAAACCACCGTGCAGGCCTTCGGCAAAACCGCTCAATGCATCGAGAAAGCCCTGCACAGCTTTACCAACCGCACCGGCTGATGCTTGCGCTACAATCGCCCTCTTTTATCGCCAACATTTGTGCCCAGGAGACCTCACATGCCTGACTTCTCTGGCTTGCCGCTGGTGATCGAACCCAGCGACCTGCTTGGCCGCCTTGATGCCGACCAACTGATTCTGGTGGACCTCACCAGCGCCGCCCGCTACGCCGAAGGGCATATCCCCGGCGCGCATTTCGTTGACCCCAAGCGCACCCAACTGGGCCAGCCGCCAGCCCCCGGCCTGTTGCCGAACAAGGCAGACCTGGAAAAACTGTTCGGAGAGCTGGGCCACACCCCGGACGCGACCTACGTGGTCTACGACGACGAAGGCGGTGGCTGGGCCGGACGTTTCATCTGGCTGCTCGACGTGATCGGCCACACGAAATACCACTACCTCGACGGCGGCCTGCTGGCGTGGCTGGCAGACCCGCTCCCGCTGTCCACCGAGGTGCCGGCCCCGGCTGGCGGGCCTGTCAGCCTCACCCTGCATGACGGCCCCACCGCGACCCGCGAATACCTGCAAAGCCGTCTCGGCGCCGCCGACCTGGGCATCTGGGACGCACGCGGCCCGCTGGAATATTCCGGCGAAAAGGTCCTGGCAGCCAAGGGCGGTCACATCCCCGGCGCCGTGAACTTCGAGTGGACTGCCGGCATGGACAAGGCGCGCAACCTGCGCATCCGCCGCGACATGCCGCAGATCCTCGAAAACCTCGGGCTGACCCGCGACAAAGAAATCATCACCCACTGCCAGACTCATCACCGCTCTGGCTTCACCTACCTGGTGGCCAAGGCGCTCGGTTATCCGCGAGTCAAAGGTTATGCCGGTTCCTGGGGCGAATGGGGCAACCACCCCGACACCCCCGTCGAGATTTAAGGTTTAAGGACAGTTAATGAAAAAGCAGTTGTTCATCCTCAGCCAGTACTTGCTGCCGCACCACTTGCTGTCGCGCCTGGCCGGCTGCATTGCCGAGTGCCGCGTGCGCTGGTTCAAGAACGCCTTCACCGCCTGGTTCGCCAAGCGCTATCAAGTGGACATGTCCCAGGCCCTGGTTGAAGACCTGAGCGCCTACGAACACTTCAACGCGTTCTTCACCCGCGCCCTGAAAGACGGCGCGCGCCCACTCGATCAAACCCCGGGCGCCGTGCTGAGCCCAGCCGATGGCGCAGTCAGCCAGCTCGGCCCGATCGAGCATGGTCGCGTGTTCCAGGCCAAGGGCCACAGCTTCAGCGTGCTGGAATTGCTGGGCGGCGATGCGGCCATGGCTGCACCGTTCATGGGCGGCGATTTCGCCACCATTTACCTGTCGCCGAAAGACTACCACCGGGTGCATATGCCACTGGCGGGCACCTTGCGCGAGATGGTCTACGTGCCAGGGCGGATTTTCTCGGTCAACCAGACCACCGCCGAAAACGTGCCGGAGCTGTTTGCGCGTAACGAGCGGGTTGTCTGCCTGTTCGACACCGAACGCGGCCCGATGGCCGTGGTGTTGGTGGGCGCGATGATTGTGGCGTCGATCGAAACCGTGTGGGCCGGCCTGGTCACGCCGCCCAAGCGCGAGCTGAAAACCTTCCGCTACGACGAAGCCGCGCGTGCGCCGATTCACCTGGAGAAAGGCGCAGAGCTGGGTCGCTTCAAGCTGGGTTCGACCGCGATCGTGCTGTTCGGGCCGGATCAGGTGAAGTGGGCAGAAACACTGGTGGCGGGTTCGCCAGTGCAGATGGGCCAGGGTATCGCATTGCCGAAAGCCTGATCCGAAACCTGCAAAGATCCAATGTGGGAGGGGGCTTGCCCCCGATAGCGGTGGGTCAGTCACTTATTTGTAGCTGAACCACCGCCATCGGGGGCAAGCCCCCTCCCACATTTTTAAGCGCATTGTTTCAGTTAGAGCTGCCCGTCGCGGTCGCGAAAGCCCAGCAAATACAACACACCGTCCAACCCAAGGGTCGAAATCGCCTGCTTGGCCGATTGCTTGACCAGCGGCTTGGCGCGGAACGCCACGCCCAACCCGGCAATCGCCAGCATCGGCAAGTCATTCGCACCGTCGCCGACCGCAATGGTCTGCTCCAGACGCAAACCTTCCTTGTGAGCCAATTCCCGCAGCAAGTCGGCCTTGCGCTGCGCGTCGACGATCGGCTCCACGGCCACGCCGGTCACCTTGCCATCCACCACTTCCAGCTCGTTGGCGAACACATAGTCGATGCCCAGCTTGGCCTGCAATTGCTTGGCGAAGTAGCTGAAGCCGCCGGACAGGATCGCAGTCTTGTAGCCCAGGCGCTTGAGTTCGGCGAACAGGGTTTCGGCGCCTTCGGTCAGGCGCAGGGAGGCGCCGATCGAATCCAGCACGCTGACATCCAGGCCCTTAAGCAACGCCAGGCGCTCCTTGAAGCTGGCGCGGAAATCCAGCTCGCCGGCCATGGCGCGCTCGGTGATCGCGGAGACTTGCTCACCCACACCGGCAGCCTTGGCCAGTTCGTCGATGACTTCGGCTTCGATCAGCGTGGAGTCCATGTCGAACACCGCCAGGCGGCGGTTGCGGCGGAACAGCGAATCTTCCTGGAAGGCGATATCGACATTCAGCTCTTGGGCCACGCTCAGGAAGTCGGCACGCAAGGCTTGGGGATCGGCCGGTTCGCCGCGCACGGAAAACTCGATGCAGCCCTTGCCCTGGTCATCTGGCGTGTCCAATGGCATGCGGCCCGACAGACGGTCGATATGGTCGATATTCAAGCCATATTGCGCGGTGATCGAGCTGACGCGCTGCAACTGCTCGGCCGTCACCTTGCGGGTCAGCAAGGTCACGATATGGCGTTTTTTGCCCTGGCCGGACACCCAATGCCGGTAATCCTCTTCGGACACCGGGGTGAAACGCACCTGCTGATCCAGCTTGTACGCGGTAAACAGGATGTCCTTGAGGACAGACGACGCCTGCTCGGTGCTGGGGATTTCCACCAGAATCCCGAAGGACAGGGTGTCGTGGATCACCGCCTGGCCGATGTCGAGAATGTTCACACCACCCTGGGCCAGAACCCCGGTAATGGCGGCGGTCAGACCTGGCCGGTCTTCCCCCGTGATGTTAATCAGGACAATTTCGCGCAAAGCGCACCCCCAGGCTGGAAAAAAACCGCATTCTACCCACTTTCAGTGACCATCGGGCACAGCCAGCGCTTTGCCGGTCTTGGGCCTGTCGCTATACTGCGCGTCAACTTCACGGACTAAAGAGCCGAGCTCAAGTGAACCGGCCCACGCCAGTAAAAACCGACAACTTCTTCCTGCTGATCTTCCGGGCACTGCGCCACCGCCGTGTACCGATCGCATTACGCATCGCCAGCCATAACGTGATCCTGGTCGCCCTGGCCCTGGTGATCTACGCCTGCGTGATGGGTTTGCAGTTCAAACAGGCCATGCACGAACAAGCCGATGCCCTGGGCGAGAGCTTGACCACCCAGACCGCCACCTCGGCGACCGAGCTGCTGGTGTCCAACGACATCCTCAGCCTCAACGTGCTGCTCAACAACCTGACCAAGAACCCGCTGGTGGCCCACGCCGCCATCTACAGCGTGGACAACCGGATCATGGCCGAAGCCGGGCAACGCCCGAAAAACGGCCTGCTGGGAGAGGCCGAAGGCCTGTACCAGAGCAATATCACGTTTCAGGATGTGAAAGCCGGCCAATTGCGCATCAGCCTGGACATGCAGCAATTCCAGCAGCCGATGACCATCAGCCTGCAAAGCATGGGCATCCTCAGCGCGATCCTGCTGGCGCTGGCCCTGGCCTTGAGCCTGCGCCTGGGGCGGCATATCTCCACGCCGTTGATGCAACTGCGCATCTGGCTGCGGGATATCGACGAGCACACCCCGGCCACCGATCGTCAGGACGAGATCGGCGACCTTGCGCGCCAGCTTCACGCCAGCTTCGCCCCGGAACCGGTGGTACACGAGGTTGAACCCGAGCCCGAGCCCGAGTTCGACGACAGCGATTACGACGAACCTGCCTTTGAAGTGCGCAACCTGCGTGACCCGGGCTTTGACGAAAGCGCGCCGGTCGCGGGCCTGAAGCCTGCGCCACGCCATGTAATCAAGGCCGAAGAAGACGAGCTGGACGACGAAGACCCGTTCGCCGACCTGCGCGACACCTCAGCCAGCAGCCCGGCCATCGCGCCGAAGCCCGTGCCCGCAAAGAACGCCGAACCCCAACACAGTGCGGTCCTGGCCGTGCAACTGGGTGCCCAGGACCAACTGCGCCGCCTGCCCCGCGCCCGCCTGACGGAATTGCTGGAACGCTACCGCGACTGCCTCGACCAGGCCGCCTCGCTCTACCAGAGCGAGCTGCACACCCTGAACGATGGCAGCACACTGATGCTGTTCCACAGCGAAGACAGCGGCGAAGACTACCTGACCAACGCCATCTGCTGCGGCGAACTGCTGCGCGCCCTGGGCCATGAGTTGCAGATCGAAGTGGCCGACAGCGGCATCACGCTGCAACTGCAACTGGGCCTGACCGTTGGCGACGACCTGTTCGGCATGAGCCAGATCGACCTGCTGCTGACCGAAATCGCACAGGACGCCTTGGCCCTGTCCCAACACAGCCGCAACCTGCTGCTGGTGGAGCGCAAGATCAGCGAAGACACGCTGATCCGCCAACGCGCGCGCATCCGTCCGATTGCCAGCCCCGAGGGCGCCAGTTGCGTAGAGCGCTTGATGGAGCCGTATCCGTCGATGCTGGAGCGGCAATTGGCGCGGATGCACGAGTCCCGTGCCAAGCCCTGACTGACATGTGAGAGGGGGCTTGCCCCCGATGACGGCGCGTCAGTCAAAACGGCGGCAACTGACACATCGCTATCGGGGGCAAGCCCCCTCCCACATTTGGACTCCACAAGCCTCAAGTAAATCGCGCACAAACAAAAAGGCCCGCTGAATAAGCGGGCCTTTTGGGTTGGAGCCATTCAGATCAGAACCTGAACACTTCCATATCCGTGCGGATCGGCGTAGCCATCGGCATTTTCGGTTTCCCCGGAGCCGCCGGCTTGGCCTGTACCGGCGCTTGCTTGCGCGGCGCCTCGGCAACTGGTGGCTGGTTGGCCAATGGCTTGAGGGCCACCGACAACTGCTGCGCCAGATGCTGCAACAGCACGCCCTGGGCCTGGACCTGGGACGCCGTGGTGCCGGCATGCTCTTCCTGCAGATGCACGATGCGGCTATCACGCACCTGGCCGCGGCGGTCGATCAAGCGCCATTGCGCATCGAGGATCGCCGGTTGCGAGGTGCCGGAGTCGAGTCGGGTAATGGTCAGCAACACCTGCACATCCGGGGAAAAACCGGCGGGCGCGGGCGCCAGGACCACACGCTGACTGTCCAACTGACCCGCCACCTGGCGCAACATCAACTGATTGATGTCGGACGACAAACTACCCGCCCAACGACCATCGGTGGAACCTTGCAGGCTGCCGTCGTTCTGACGTTGCAGCAATGTTTCGCGTTGCAGGTAGTCAGCGACGACGACCGGGCCCAGCAAGACGGCCATGCCGGCCGATTGAGCTGGCTGAGCGGGACTTCCGCTGTCCAGCTGGTACAGCGACACCGGCTGGTGCGTGCTGCAACCCGCCAACCCCAGAAGGCCAGCGAGCATAAAAATAAAAGGAAGGCGTGGAGCAGTCATCATCCCATCCAGGCGGCTGCCACAAGGCAAACCACAATGTAATACTAAAAATAACCTAAACACGCTCGGCCACGCCGGCGCTGGAAAGGCCATATCATCCGTGAATATGCGCCATGACTCCAGCGCGAAAGCGTCGATCTACGCGTTAAATCGTAGATCAAGAGCTCTAATCCGCGCTAAACCGGCGTTTCCACCAGTAAAGCATCCACGCGCTGGAAGCCACGAGGCAGTTTATTACCGCGTCGGCCACGCTCGCCCTTGTAGTGCTCAAGGTCGTCAGGGCGCAGCGACAACGTGCGCTTGCCGGCCTGTAGCACCAGGGTAGAGCCTTCCGGGATCACTGCGATGTCTGTCACGTACTCTTCGCGACTGGCCACCCGCTCGCCGGGAATACCAATGATCTTGTTGCCTTTGCCTTTGCCCAACTGCGGCAGGTCGCTGATCTTGAACACCAGCAAACGCCCTTCCGTGGTCACCGACGCCAGCCAATTACCCTCGCGATCATCCACCGGCCGCGGCAGGATCACCTTGGCGTTATTCGGCAGACTCAACAATGCTTTACCGGCTTTGTTCTTGGCCTGCAGGTCTTCACCCTTGACCACAAAGCCGTAACCCGCGTCGGAGGCGATCACATACAGCGAGTCGTCGTCCGGCAGCAGCACGCATTCGAAACTCGCCCCCGGTGGCGGCGTCAGGCGCCCGGTCAACGGCTCGCCCTGCCCGCGCGCAGACGGCAAGGTGTGGGCCGGCACCGAGTAACTGCGCCCGGTGGAGTCGATAAACACCGCAAACTGGTTGGACCGCCCGGCGGCGGCGGTCTTGAAGCCGTCGCCAGCCTTGTACGACAAGCCGGTCGCATCGATATCATGCCCCTTGGCGGAACGGACCCAACCCTTTTCCGACAGAACGACAGTAATTTTCTCGTTTGGCAGCAGCTCGGTTTCTGTCAGCGCTTTCGCTTCGGCGCGCTCAACGATCGGCGAACGGCGGTCGTCGCCATAGGTCTCGGCGTCTTTGATCAGCTCGCTGCGCACCAGCTTCTTGAGCTTGGTTTCGCTGCCCAGCAGGGCTTGCAGCTTGGCTTGCTCCTTGAGCAACGCGTCCTGTTCGTCGCGCAGCTTCATTTCTTCCAGTCGCGCCAACTGACGCAAGCGGGTGTCGAGGATGTAGTCGGCCTGGATCTCGCTCAGCTCGAAACGCGCGATCAGCTCGGCTTTCGGGTGCTCGGCGGTACGGATGATGTGGATCACTTCATCCAGGTTGAGGTAGGCAATCAGCAAGCCGTCCAACAGGTGCAGGCGGCGCTCGACCTTGTCCAGGCGGAACTGCAGGCGACGACGCACGGTCTGGACGCGGAACTCCAGCCACTCCACCAGCAGATTGCGCAGGTTCTTCAGCTGCGGCTTGCCGTCCAGGCCGATGATGTTGATGTTGACCCGGTAGCTGGACTCCAAGTCCGTGCTGGCGAACAGATGCTGCATCAGCACTTCATGGTCGACCCGGCTGTTGGTCGGAATAATCACGATGCGGCACGGGTTTTCGTGGTCGGACTCGTCGCGCAGGTCAGCGACCTGCGGCAATTTCGACGGTTTGGCCTGCATCAGCGCGGCGATCTGTTCCAGCACCTTGGCGCCGGACACCTGATGCGGCAACGCGGTGACGATGATGTCGCCGTCTTCGACGTGGTACACGGCGCGCATACGCACCGAGCCCTTGCCGGTTTCGTACATTTTCAGCAGGTCGGCACGCGGCGTGATGATTTCCGCTTCGGTCGGGTAATCCGGGCCCTGGATGTGCTCGCAGAGCTGCTCGACCGTGGCTTTGGGTTCATCGAGCAAGCGCACGCAGGCCGTGGCGACTTCCCGCAGGTTGTGCGGCGGTACGTCGGTGGCCATGCCGACGGCAATGCCGGTGGTGCCATTGAGCAGGATGTTCGGCAAACGTGCCGGCAACACCAGGGGCTCGTCGAGGGTGCCGTCGAAGTTCGGGCCCCAGTTCGCGGTGCCCTGGCCCAGTTCGCTGAGCAGCACTTCCGAATAACGCGACAGGCGCGCCTCGGTGTAACGCATGGCCGCGAAAGACTTGGGATCATCCGGCGCACCCCAGTTCCCCTGGCCATCCACCAGCGTGTAGCGGTAGCTGAACGGCTGGGCCATCAGCACCATGGCTTCATAGCAGGCCGAGTCGCCGTGGGGGTGGAACTTACCGAGCACGTCACCGACGGTACGCGCCGACTTCTTGTGCTTGGAATCAGCGTCCAGGCCCAACTCACTCATGGCGTAGATGATGCGCCGTTGTACGGGCTTCAGGCCGTCGCCGATATGCGGCAAGGCACGGTCCATGATCACGTACATGGAGTAGTTGAGGTAGGCATTTTCGGTGAAGTCAGCCAGCGACCGGCGTTCTACGCCGTCTAAGCTGTCTGCGAGGATGTCACTCATGCGGGCCTCATCATTGTTTGGTAAGGCGCAGCGGAAATGCCGCGGCGCCGGGTCAATTCAAAACAGGGGTGGCTCATGGCTGGGCGCTCCAGCCACCGGCGGGGGCGGCGAAACGATAGACCACCGGGCGTTTTTCGCCATCGGCGCGGGCGCCGAAATTATTGTCGATGCCCAACCAGGCACCGTCTGCGTCCAGCACCAGGGCTTCGGCCAGGCCATAAGGCTGGGCGTAGCGCCGTTCGGGCGTCAGGGTCTCGTCGGCGAACGACCAGCACAGCTCGACCTTGGCCGTGACCGCATCGCGCCGACAAATCTGGAACGCATTGCGCTCCAGGGTAAACAACTTACCGTTGAACAGCGCCAGGTCGGAAAAGTCCTTGGACACCGCCTTGGCACTGGGAAACTGTGCCGGCTGCACTTCCTGGCCGGCCTCGCTCAACAGCACGCACGCGCCCGCGCAATCCCACACGCTTTGCTGGCGCTTGATGGAAATCAGCCCGCGCCGTTCACGCTCCGCCGCCAGCCAGATCTGATTGCCCTCGGGGTTCACCGCGAGGCCTTCGAACAACGCATTGAAATGCAGCAACATGCCGCTGGCGCGGGCCTCACGCACCATGCCGGGGGCGATCTTCAACCACTCGGGCGCACCGCTCGCCGGCACTTTCAGCACCGCCGCATGGGCTTCGCTGACCACGTAGCGGTTACCCGCGGCATCGCAGCCGATGCCTTCAAAATCCAGGTCGCCGCCGCGAATCAGCGACGCCGCCTTGGTGCGCGAACGCAGCCCCCAGGGCAGGCCGGAGTCAGGCACGGGCGGCACGTCGAGCTTCACCGTTTCGGCCTGCCAGGTCGGCGCGCTGATATCCAGGCGGTAGATCTGGTCGTCGTCGCGGTCGGAAACCGTCCACAACGCGTTGCCACACAAAGCCAGGCCCGACAGGTTACCGCCGCGCATGCCGTCCACCGGGTGTTCGGACACCAGCTTGAGCTCAGCCACGGGCGCGGCGACCGCCTGGGTGGCCGCCAACCCGCTCAACATCAGGATCGCCAGAGCGAAACCTGTACGCATCAGCCCAGGACCTCGGCGAGGTTGCCCTTGGACTCCAGCCAGGACTTGCGGTCCGGCGCGCGTTTCTTCGCCAGCAGCATGTCCATCATTTCCGAAGTGGCAGCGAAGTCGTCCAGGGTCAACTGCACCAGGCGCCGCGTGTTCGGGTCCATGGTGGTTTCGCGCAGTTGCGGCGGGTTCATCTCACCCAGGCCTTTGAATCGCGTGACCTGCGGCTTGCCGCGTTTCTTCTCGGCGATCAGGCGGTCGAGGATGCCATCGCGCTCGCCTTCGTCGAGGGCGTAGAAAATCTCCTTGCCCAGGTCGATACGGTACAGCGGCGGCATCGCGACGTAGACGTGACCGGCGTCCACCAACGGGCGGAAGTGCTGCACGAACAGCGCGCACAGCAAGGTGGCGATGTGCAGACCGTCGGAGTCGGCGTCGGCGAGGATGCAGATCTTGCCGTAGCGCAACTGGCTCATGTCCGCCGCGCCGGGGTCGACGCCGATGGCCACGGCAATATTGTGCACTTCCTGGCTGGCCAGGACTTCGCTGCCGTCGACTTCCCAGGTGTTGAGGATCTTGCCGCGCAACGGCAGGATCGCCTGGAATTCCTTGTCCCGCGCTTGCTTGGCGGAACCGCCAGCGGAGTCACCTTCCACCAGGAACAGCTCGGAGCGCATCGGGTCCTGCCCGGCGCAATCGGCCAGCTTGCCCGGCAGTGCCGGGCCCGCCGTGATGCGTTTGCGCTCGACCTTCTTGCTGGCCTTGAGACGACGGCCGGCGTTGTTGATCGCCAGCTCCGCCAGGGCCAGGCCCAATTCCGGGTGCTCGTTGAGCCACAGGCTGAACGCATCCTTGACCACACCGGAGACAAACGCCGCCGCCTCGCGGGACGACAAACGCTCTTTGGTCTGGCCGGAGAATTGCGGCTCCTGCATTTTCATCGACAGCACGAACGCGATGCGCTCCCACACGTCTTCCGGCGCCAGCTTCACGCCGCGCGGCAGCAGGCTGCGGTATTCGCAGAACTCGCGCATGGCGTCGAGCAGGCCCTGGCGCAAGCCGTTGACGTGGGTGCCGCCCTGGGCGGTGGGGATCAGGTTGACGTAGCTTTCCTGCACGCTGTCGCCGCCTTCGGGAAGCCACAGCAGCGCCCAGTCGACGGCTTCTTTGTTCCCGGCCAGGCTGCCGCAGAACGGCTCGTTGGGCAGGCGTTCGAAATCGCTGACGGCGTCTTCCAGGTAGGAGCGCAGGCCGTCTTCGTAGTGCCACTCGACCTTTTCGCCGCTGCCTTTGTCTTCAAAGGTGACCAGCAGGCCCGGGCACAACACGGCCTTGGCCTTGAGCACATGCTTGAGGCGGCTGACGGAGAATTTCGGCGAATCGAAGTATTTCGGGTCCGGGGCGAAGTACACGCTGGTGCCGGTGTTGCGCTTGCCAACGGTGCCGATCACCTGCAGGTCGGTGGCTTTGTAGCCATCGGCGAAGGTCATCTCGTATTCGTTGCCGTCGCGCTTGACCCGCACCCGCACCAACGTCGACAGGGCGTTGACCACGGAAATACCGACACCGTGCAAGCCACCGGAGAACTGGTAGTTCTTGTTGGAGAACTTGCCGCCGGCGTGCAGCTTGGTGAGGATCAACTCGACGCCCGACACCCCCTCTTCCGGGTGAATGTCCACCGGCATGCCGCGACCGTCGTCGGACACTTCCAGGGAGTGGTCAGCGTGGAGAATGACATGCACCGACTTGGCGTGCCCGGCCAAGGCTTCGTCGACGCTGTTGTCGATGACTTCCTGGGCAAGGTGGTTCGGCCGACTGGTGTCGGTGTACATGCCGGGGCGTTTGCGCACCGGGTCGAGGCCCGAGAGGACTTCGATGGCGTCGGCGTTATAAGAGCTAGCGCTGGGAGTGGCCATGGGGTCTCGTCGTGAGTCGTTCGATTAAAAAGTGACCTGCGGTTTCCAAGGCAATTACAGTGCCGAGAAATCGAAGGATTGATACTGATCCGCGCCAATGCCGGCAAAGCTCAACAACGCCGGCAACTGCCGGGCAAACCCCTGGTAACCGTGGTCGCCACCGGCCTGGATGCGCAAGGCACAGGCCCGGTAATACTGCTGGGCGAGGCGATAATCCAGGGTTTCGTCCCCGGTCTGCAACCACACCTGATAACGCGCGGCATCCTGGGGCGCCGGGACTTCCAGCTCGGCCAGCGCCGTGACGTGATCGTGGGTCAGTTCCCAGGTTTCATCGGTATAGAGGTTCTTCTGGGTGCCCAGGTAACCGTCGAACATCCGATGGGGGCTGACCGCCGGGTTGACCAGCAGCGCCTTGAGGCCATGGCGCTCGGCAAGACAGGTTGCATAGTAGCCGCCGAGCGAGCTGCCGACCAGCAGCGGCCGCCCCAGTTCTGCGATGGCCGCCTCCAATTGAGGAATCGCCTGGCGAGGGTGGTGATGCAGGGCCGGCACGCGCAGTTGGTCGGCCAGGCCGAGGGTGTCCATCACGCGGATCAACTGGCTGGCCTTGTTCGACGCAGGCGCGCTGTTGAAACCGTGGATATACAGGATCGAAGCGGACATGCCGGGCTCTCCGTGCTTGCGCCAAAAAGGCGCAGTTTACAGGGATCGGAGTGGTGAGTCCCCTGTCTTCCCCTCCCACCTTCAGTAGCCGTTGCTGGCGTAATCCACGGTAAAGGCAAAGCCTTTGACCCGTTCCACCCCGGTCTCCAACCGCCCGTCGGTATGCAGACGCAGCCAGCGATAGCCCGGCGCCTCGGTGCTGACGTTGAAGTCCTCGCTGCCCGGCGTGAACTGGATGCAGGTGGACGGCGACGCCAGCAGGCGCACGCCGTTGCGCTCGCGGTCGATCTCCTGGTGCACATGCCCCCAGAGCAAGGCCCGGACCTGAGGGAAACGGTCCAGCACGGCAAACAGTGCCTCGGGGTTGCGCAGGCCGATGGGTTCCATCCACGCACAGCCGACGGGCACCGGATGATGGTGGAAACACACCAGATGATGGCGGTGCGGCGCTTCGCTCAAGGCTTGAGCCAGCAGTTGCAGCTGGCTGTCCTGCAGATAACCCGGCACCGAACCGGGTACGGCGGAGTCGAGCAGGGTAATGCGCCAATTGCCGACGTCGACCACCGGTTCCAGCAGGTCGCTGTGCAGGGCGGCGTGGGCCATGATCTGCGGCTCATCGTGGTTGCCGGGAATCCAGCGCGCCGGCACGCCAAAGGGTGCGGTCATCTCCCTGAAGTGCTGATAGGACGCCAGCGTACCGTCCTGGGACAAGTCCCCCGTGGCCAGCAGCAAGTCGATCCGGGGCTGCTGCTCGCGCACCAGGCCGATCACCCGTTGCAAGCTCTCGCGGGTGTTCATGCCCACCAGCGTGGCGTCGGCCTCGGCAAACAGATGGCTGTCGGACAGTTGCACCAGCAATGCCGGTGCATCGGGGGTCACGGTGGGTACGCGGGGCAAGGTGCTCTCCCAAGGCAATCACAGGAATGGACGTATGGCGCGATTATGCTGGGGCAGGACACAAAGAGGAAACCCAGGGAAGCAGATGCAGTTCACATCTACCGCACGACTTCGAACTCGTGGCCCAGGGCCAGACAGTGACTCAACCATTCACCGAGGAACACATTGAGCTGTGCTTTCTCATCGGGCTGGTGCATGAACACATTGGGGTAAGGATAGATGCTGCGAAAGCGTCGCGCATGTTCGGCGCTGATGACTTCGGCCATTCGCGCATCGTGGTACACCTGCACTTCCAGTTGCGGCACCGGCAGCCATGGCAGGCTGTGCTCCTGGCGCACGCGCAGGGTGGTGGTGTACGGGCAATTGACGATGACTTCCAGGGTCAGCACGCCGAGCATCTGGTCGCCATGGGTCACGGCGATGCGCCGTGCCTCGGGCGTGTGGCGCATGTCCGGCAGCAGGCGCATCAGCCGCGCATAGTTGGCCTCGCAGGCGGCTTGCAGCCCGATCAGGTCAACCCGGTATCGTTCCCGTGCCTTTACTGCCATAACCCCCTCACTTCCGCGCGATTGAGCGCTAGCCATTGCAAGGCAATAATGCTGGGCGCATTGGATATCCGACCATCACGCACCGCTTGCAAGGCATCTTCGAAAGCCCAGGTGCTGACGCGGATATCTTCTGCCTCTTCTTCCAGTCCATGAACGCCACCGGCGCCCGAGCTGTCGCAACGGCCCAGGTACAAGTGGACGAATTCGGTACTGCCGCCGGGCGAAGGGAAATATTGGGTGATCGGCCACAGTGCGGAGAATGTCAGTCCAGCTTCCTCCTCGGCTTCGCGGTGTGCAACCTCCTCCGGTTGTTCGTCCTTGTCGATCAGGCCGGCGACCATTTCCACCAGCCACGGGTTGGCGGCGCGGCCCATGGCGCCGACGCGAAACTGCTCGATCAGCACCACTTCATCGCGCTGCGGGTCGTAGGGCAGCACGCACACGGCGTCATGCCGCACGAAGACCTCGCGGTTGATCACCCGGCTCATGCCGCCGTCGAATTTTTCGTGGCGCAGTTGCACGCGATCGAGCTTGTAGAAACCCTGATAGGCATTGTCGCGCTGAACAATCTCGATCGTGCTCGGCGTCGATTTCGCGATGTCCGTCATATCCTTCCTCGTTATGCCCGTGCAATTGGCGCCATCCTAACGCGCTCCCGCCCGTTGGCGCAGCCCCTTTACGGTTGCCGGGATAGACGGCGGGCGTCAAACTCACTCTAATGAGCTTAGTGGCGAACTGACTGCCATGCCGGTAGTCGAAGCTCCACGAATTTCGCTCTTATCGACGGACGAAGACCCTACATGTCACTTTTAAAAATCGCCTCCGTGGCGTGTATCGCCTTGACGCTCGGCGCCTGCCAGAGCCTGTTCCAACCGAACTACAGCACCCCGCTGGAAGCCACCCGCGACGCCAGCGAGCAAAGCAAGCCGGACTGCGCCAACGCCGATTGCCCGCTGGTGAATATCGACACCGTGCATTTTGCCAAGGAGCCCAAGCTCGACGCACTGATCGAACAACGCCTGCTGGAAATGACCCGCACCCGGTCGAGCGACCCGTTGCCCTCGAGCCTGGCGACGTACCGCGAGCAGTTCCTGAGCACCGCCGCGCCACGCAACAGCATGTACCTGCAGGCCAAGGTACGCGAGCAGCATGACGGCTTGGTGATCATCGAACTGTCCAGCTACCTGGACCAGGGCGCCACCCACGGCGAACCGGGCCGCGCCTTCATCAACTATTTGCGCCCGCAGCAAAAAGCCCTGTCGCTGAGCGACATGCTGCTGCCCGGCAAGGAAGAAGCATTCTGGAAGGCCGCTCAGGTGGCGCACAACAGCTGGCTGATCAGCACCCGCCTGAGCCTGGAGCCGGAGTTCGTCAAGCGCTACCCGTTCCAGAAAACCCCGAACGTGGCGCTGACCTCCGCCAGCGTGACCCTCAAGTACCCCACCACCACGATCGCGCCGTATGCCCTGGGCCACATCGAGCTGCAGATTCCTTACTCGCGCCTGGAAGGCATCATCAAGCCTGAGCTGGTGCCCGCGCGCCGCTGAAGGCGCGCCCGAGGATGAACTGCAACAGCCCTGCCAGCGCCAGTGCCGGCAGGGTCGCGCCGATATCCGGATACAGGTTGGCCAGCAAGTGGTAGGTGCCGATGCCGCCCAGCCAGGCCAGCAGCGCCGTCCAGCGTAGCGTGGCAAGCGCGCCCTGGCCGCGGCGGCGCAGGATGAAATGATCGACCAGCACCACGCCAAACAGCGGCGCGAATACCGAACCGATCAACAGCAGAAAGTTCTGGTACTGCGCCAACGGAGCAAAGCAGGCGATCAACGTGCAGAGCACACCGATGGCCAAGGCCAGGTGCTCGACCTTCAGGCGCAACAGAATCCCGCTGGAGACGGCCGCCGAGTGAATATCGGCAAAGGCGTTTTCCGACTCATCCAACAGGATCAGCAACAACGGAATCCCCAGCCCCGCGCCGGCCAGCGCCAGCAACAGCGCGTTGACTTCACCGCTCGGCGCAAACGCCAGGGTGTAGGCCACGCCCAGGCTCATCAGCCAGAAATTGCCGATAAAAAAGCCCAGCGCCGTGCCGCCGAACACGCTTTTCGCGCGTTTGCCGAAGCGCGAATAATCGGCGATCAGCGGCAGCCACGACAGCGGCATGGCGATGGCGATGTCAAACCCCACCGCGAAGGGCATCGAACCGTCACCGGCCTGGGCCCATAGCGTGGCGAGATCGGCTTTGGCGAACAGGTTCCAGGTCAACCACAGGCAGGCCGCGAGCAGCAGCCAGATGCCCCATTTACGCAGGATCTGGCGCACGAACGTCAGCGGGCCACTGACCGCCAGCAAGGTCGCCAGGCCACCGAAAAACAGGGTCCACAGCATCGGGCTGGCCAACAGGCTGGCGTCGCTGAAGGCCCGCGCGCCCAACAGGCTGGCGGCATCGCGCATGACGATGATTTCAAACGCGCCCCAACCGATCAGTTGCAGCAGGTTCAACAATGCCGGCAGGCTCGCGCCTTTGGCGCCGAGGCTGAGCTTGAGCGCGGCCATGGCGGACAGCCCGGTGTCGCTGCCGATCACGCCGACAGCGGCGAGCAGCAGCACGCCGACCAGGGTGCCGAGGAAAATCGCCAGCAACCCACCGGCCAGGCCCAGGCCGGGCGCGAGCAGCGCGCCGGTTTGCAGGACCATCAGGCCGATGCCGAGGGAGAACCACAGGGAAAACAGATCGCGGGTGCCGAACACGCGTTTGTCAGCAGACACCGCGATATCGGGGGAATAGGTGCTGGGTTGAATGCTCAAGGATGGAATCTCTGAGGGGCATTTGTTGTTTGAAAGATTGTTATCGGGGGCAAGCCCCCTCCCACACTTGAATGTGTTCACAATTCAAAATGTGGGAGGGGGCTTGCCCCCGATAAGGCCCTTGAAAGCGCCTACAACCTCGGATCAGACCTTCTTGTAGAGCTGGCTGCCTTCCTGCTTGAACCGCTCAGCCTGCTCGGCCAAGCCCTTGGCCACCTCCACATCCACCGCATCGATGCGCTGGTTGGCCGCGTACTCACGCACTTCCTGGGTGATTTTCATCGAGCAGAACTTCGGCCCGCACATCGAGCAGAAATGCGCGACCTTGGCCGAGTCCTTCGGCAGGGTTTCGTCGTGATACGAACGCGCGGTGTCCGGGTCGAGGCCGAGGTTGAACTGGTCTTCCCAACGGAACTCGAAGCGTGCCTTGCTCAGTGCGTTATCGCGGATCTGCGCGCCCGGATGACCTTTCGCGAGATCGGCTGCATGGGCGGCGATCTTGTAAGTGATGATCCCGGTCTTCACGTCATCCTTGTTCGGCAGGCCCAGGTGTTCCTTGGGTGTGACGTAGCAGAGCATGGCGCAACCGAACCAACCGATCATCGCCGCACCGATGCCGGAGGTGATGTGGTCGTAGCCCGGCGCGATGTCGGTGGTCAGCGGGCCGAGGGTGTAGAACGGCGCCTCGTCGCAGCATTCGAGCTGCTTGTCCATGTTCTCCTTGATCAGTTGCATCGGCACATGGCCGGGGCCTTCGATCATGGTTTGCACGTCGTGCTTCCAGGCGATCTTGGTCAGCTCGCCGAGGGTTTCCAGCTCGCCGAATTGCGCGGCATCGTTGGCGTCGGCGATCGAACCCGGGCGCAGACCGTCGCCTAAGGAGAAGCTGACGTCATAGGCCTTCATGATTTCGCAGATTTCGTCGAAATGCGTGTAGGTGAAGTTCTCTTTGTGGTGCGCCAGGCACCACTTGGCCATGATCGAGCCGCCGCGGGAGACGATGCCGGTAACGCGCTTGGCGGTCAGCGGCACGTAGCGCAGCAGCACGCCGGCGTGGATGGTGAAGTAGTCGACGCCCTGCTCGGCCTGTTCGATCAGGGTGTCGCGGAACAGCTCCCAGGTCAGGTCTTCAGCGGCGCCGCCGACTTTTTCCAGGGCCTGGTAGATCGGCACTGTGCCGATCGGCACCGGCGAGTTGCGGATGATCCACTCGCGGGTTTCGTGGATGTGCTTGCCGGTGGACAGGTCCATCACCGTGTCCGAGCCCCAGCGAATGCCCCAGGTCAGTTTCGCCACTTCTTCTTCGATGGACGAGCCCAGGGCGCTGTTGCCGATGTTGCCGTTGATCTTCACCAGGAAGTTACGGCCGATGATCATCGGTTCCAGTTCGGTGTGGTTGATGTTGGCCGGGATAATCGCGCGGCCGCGGGCGATTTCTTCGCGCACGAATTCCGGGGTGATGATCTTCGGCACGCTGGCGCCGAAGCTGTAGCCGGCGTGTTGCTGGTCGAGCAGGCCGCTGGCGCGGGCTTCTTCGAGCTTCATGTTTTCGCGGATGGCGACGTATTCCATCTCGGCGGTGATGATGCCTTTGCGCGCATAGTGCATCTGCGTGACGTTGGCACCGGCCTTGGCGCGGCGCGGGTTCTTCACATGGGCGAAGCGCAGCGCAGTCAGTTCGGCATCGGTCAGGCGTTGCTGGCCGAAGTGCGAGCTCAGGCCCGACAGGCGTTCGGTGTCGCCACGCGACTCGATCCACGGCGAGCGCACATCGCCCAGGCCCTTGCGCACATCGATGATGACGTTGGGGTCGGTGTAGGGGCCGGAGGTGTCGTAGACCACCACGGGGGCGTTGATCTCACCACCGAAATCGGTGGGGGTGACGTCGAGGCTGATTTCACGCATCGGCACGCGGATGTCCGGACGGGTGCCTTGCACGTAGATTTTCTGCGAGCGGGTAAACGGTTGCACGGAGCCGGAGTCGACCTTGGCCGATTCACTCAAATGCACGGTATTTTTTGGTTTTGTACTCATCACGGGCTCTCCAACTATCCAGGCGGTGGATTTTTGTCGGAGCGAACCTGTGGCGGATGGACGCACTGGAAGCAGTGCTGTGCTGGGTACTCGAGGGTTGTTCGAAGGTCGAACAACATCCCGGACAAAGCACAAGAGGACTCGCCGGGTGACGAGAAATCTTGTTCCCTACGCAGGCGTTAACCTGATCAGGTTCAACGGGATCCGGTATTTACCGATCTCAGCCTTCCAACAAGGCACCCCGACAAGAACCCGGCCAGTCTAGACAGGGTGAGGGCAAATTGCCAATAACGGAGCATTCAGCGTGATGAATGGCGCAATTGCAGGATTGTTGCGCCGTGTAACCACCACTACACTCGGTGACTGCCCCGACGCTTGACGCCAGGAATGGCCAACCGTAGCCTTGGGCGTTAAATTATCATCGTAATATTAAAACTAGGGATCAATTCATGCTGCGCAAACTCTCACTGGCTCTCGCCGTGTCTTGTGCGACCAACGGAATGGTCTGGGCAGCTGAAGCGCCCTTGTCCGCCCGAACCGACCTGGTCAGCGTCTACCAGGAAGCGGTGGACAACAACGCCGACCTGGCCGCCGCCCGCGCCCAGTACGGTGCGCAGAAAGAAGTGGTGCCCCAGGCCCGCGCCGGTTTGCTGCCCAACCTGTCGGCCGGTGCCGATATCAACAATTCGCGCACCCAGATCGACACCCCGGCCGCCACCGCCAACCGCGACGCGCATTCCTGGCGCGCGACCTTGAGCCAGCCGCTGTTCCGCGCCGACCGCTGGTTCCAGCTGCAAGCCGCCGAAGCCGTCAACGAACAGGCTGCGCTGCAACTTTCAGCCACCGAACAGAACCTGATCCTGCAAAGCGCCGAGAACTACTTCGCCGTGCTGCGCGCCCAGGACAACCTGGCCTCCACCAAGGCCGAAGAAAGCGCCTTCAAGCGCCAACTGGACCAGTCCAACGAGCGCTTCGACGTGGGCCTGTCGGACAAGACCGACGTGCTGCAATCCCAGGCCAGCTACGACACCGCGCGAGCCAACCGGATCGTCGCGCAACGCCAGGTGGACGACGCCTTCGAAGCACTGATCGCGCTGACCAACCGTCAATACAATTCGATCCAGGGCATTGTGCATACACTGCCGGTGCTGCCGCCGCTGCCGAACGACGCCAAGGCCTGGGTCGAAACCGCCGGCCGCCAGAACCTGAACCTGCTCGCCAGCAACTACGCCGTCACCGCCGCCGAGGAAACCCTCAAGCAGCGCAAGGCCGGGCATGCGCCGACCCTGGACGCCGTGGCGCAGTATGAAAAGGGCGATAACGACGCGCTCGGCTTCAGCAACCCGAATGCCTTCGGCACGCCTTATGGCGGCGATGTCTCGCAACGCACCATTGGCCTGCGCCTGAATATCCCGCTGTACAGCGGTGGCCTGACCAGCTCGCAAGTGCGCGAATCGTACTCGCGCCTGGGCCAGACCGAGCAGCAACGCGAAGGCCTGCGCCGCCAGGTGGTGGAAAACACGCGCAACCTGCACCGCGCGGTCAACACCGACGTGGAGCAGGTGCAGGCACGCCGCCAGTCGATCATCTCCAACCAGAGCGCGGTGGAAGCCACGGAAATCGGTTATCAGGTGGGTACGCGCAATATCGTCGACGTGCTCGACGCCCAGCGCCAGCTCTATGCGTCGGTGCGCAACTACAACAACAGCCGCTACGACTACATCCTCGACAACCTGCGCTTGAAGCAGGCAGCCGGCACGTTGAACCCTGGGGACCTGCAAGACCTGACGCGCTATCTCAAGGCCGACTACAACCCGGACCGCGACTTCCTGCCGCCGGACCTGGCCAAGGCCGCCGCCGAGCAGCTCAAGGCCCGCCCGGGTTATTGATCGCACCACAGAACCAATGTGAGAAGGGGCTTGCTCCCTTCCACATTTGGATCGGTATTGCGTCAGTGAGTTATCAGGCGATCAAGGCCATCCAACAGTCGCTTCAAAGCGCCCTGGTTGGCCTGCATCACCTTAAGCCCCGCCTGCGCCATCCGCTGGGCATCCTGCGGTAGCTCGAACAGCTGCCGCACGGCCTCGGCCAAACCTTCGGCATCATCCACCTCACGCAACGCCCCGGCGTCGCGCAGCATTGCGCTGATTTCGAGGAAGTTGAACCGGTGCGGCCCCATGATCACTGGCTTGCCCAACGCCGCCGGTTCCAGCGGGTTGTGCCCGCCGGTCGCGACCAGGCTGCCACCCACCAACGCGCTGTCGGCCAAGGCATACAAAAACAGCAACTCGCCCATGGTGTCGCCGAGCAACACGGCGGTGTGCGCGGTGACCGGCTCGCCGCTGGAACGACGCACCGTGGCGAACCCTTGTCGCTCGCACAGCTCAAACATCGGGCCGAAGCGTTCCTGATGACGCGGCACCAGAATCAGCAGCGCATTGGGATAGCTGGCGAGCAGTTGGCGATGGGCCGCCAGCACCACCTCATCTTCGCCTTCGTGGGTACTGGCGGCGATCCACACCGGGCGCTCGCCGGCGCCCCACTGTTCGCGCAACGCGGCCGCGCGCGCCAGCAGTTGCGGGTCGATGGTCAGGTCGAACTTGATCGAGCCGGTCACTTGCACCGTGTCCGCACGCGCCCCCAGGCTGCGGAAACGCTCGGCCTCAGTCTCGGTCTGCACGGCGATCAGACTCATTTCTGCCAGCATCGGCGCCGTCAGTTTGGCAAAACGTGCGTAGCCCTTGGCCGAACGCGCCGACAAGCGTGCATTGGCCAGCGCCACCGGAATCCCGCGCTGGGCGCAGGCGTGGATGTGGTTGGGCCACAGCTCGGTCTCCATGATCACGGCCAGTTTGGGCTGGACACGGTCGAGAAAACGCTTGGCCGCGCAGGGCAAGTCATAGGGCAAGTAGCAATGCTGGACGCGCGGTTCATCGGCGAACAATGCCTGGATACGCTCGGAGCCGGTGGGCGTCATGCAGGTGACCGTCATCGGCAACTGCGGGTAACGCTCCAGCAGGCCACGGATCATCGGCGCGGCGGCGATGCTTTCGCCCACCGACACCGCATGCACCCAGATCCCGCCCGGTTGCATCCGCGGCAAGCCGTAGGAAAAGCGCTCGCCCACGCGCTTGGCGTAGGCCGGCGCCTTGCGCGCACGCAGCCATAGACGTAAAGCCACCAACGGCAGCGCCAGGTAAAACAGACAGCTGTAGAGAGTTCTATTCATGGCGGCGGAGTTTATCGGCTTTTTCAATCGATCGCCTGCAAGCACTCGGCAAAACGTTCGGCGAGAAAGCGCGCGGCAGGGCCCAGGGGTTCATCGCGGCGCCACACCAGCTCGACCACAAGGGCCGGCGGGGTCCATTCGCTGTCGAGTTCGACCATTTGGTTCTGGTACGCGGGGTATTGCACCACATGCCGGGGCAACCAGGCCCAACCCAGGCCACGGATAAGCCATTCGGCCAGCACGTAGAAGCTGTCGGCGCGCCACACCTGCGGGCTGGCGGCCTCGCTGCCGGGGTAGACGCTGGTCTGGGTCGACATCAGCAACTGGCGATACTGCGCCAACCCCTGGCAGTCCACGGTTTGCTGCGCCGCCAGCGGATGGCGGCGCCCGCACACCGTGACCATTTCCACACTGCCGACGACCCGCCGCTCCAACGCTTCGGGGATTTGATCGTGATAGAACAACATGCCCAGGTCGGCCCTGCGCTCCACCAGTTTGCGTGCGACATCGCCCTGGGCAGCGCTGGAAAGCTGCACCTCGAGGTTGGGAAACTGGCCGGCCAGGGCGTCGAGACTGTCGAGGACCGGCTGGTACAGCATCGCTTCATCCTGGGCCAGGCGCAGGCAGGCTTCTTCGCCGCGCACCAACGACAGTGCGCGGCCATTGAGGCGTTCGCACTGGCGCAGCACTTCCCGAGCCTCTTCGAGCAGCACCGTGCCGGCTTCAGTCAAGCGCGGCTGGCGGCCGCTGCTTCGTTCGAACAGGCTGACGCCCAGGTCCGCTTCCAGCAAGGCGATCCCGTTGCTGACCGCCGACTGAGCCTTGCGCTGCTGACGCGCTACCGCCGAAAAAGAACGCTGCTCGGCGACGCTGACGAACAGGCGCATCTGTTCCAGGTTCCACTGCACATTCATGGCACAACCCATCTTTAATTCGGATAGGTAATGACTTTACCCCATCTGACGAGCCTCTAGAATGCCGACCTTATCCAGCGCGCTACACACCGAGGACCGCACCATGACCCCTGCCTACTACTACCTGGCCATCGCCATCTGCTCGGAAGTCATCGCCACCGTTTCCATGAAAGCCATCAAGGGCTGGAGCACACCGATCCCACTGCTGCTGGTGATCGTCGGCTACGGCGTGGCGTTCTGGATGCTGACCCTGGTGGTGCGTACAGTGCCGGTCGGCGTGGCGTATGCCGTGTGGGCTGGGATGGGCATCGTGATGGTCAGCGTCGCGGCGCTGTTCATCTATGGGCAGAAGCTCGATCTGCCGGCAATGCTGGGGATGGGCTTGATTGTGTTGGGTGTGGTGGTGATTCAACTGTTCTCGAAAACGGCGGGGCACTGACCTCACGCGTCAATATTGATCCCGCGCAAAGATCCATTCGTTGAGTCTGTATACTTGGCACCTTGATTTGAACACTGAGGTTGCCCATGCCATCCGTTATTTCCACCGACGTTCTGATTGTCGGCGCCGGAGTTGCCGGCCTCTGGCTGAATGCGCGCCTGCGCCGCCAGGGGTTTTCCACGGTGGTGGTGGAAAACGCCACCCTGGGAGGCGGGCAAAGCGTGAAGTCCCAAGGCATCATTCATGGCGGTGCGAAATACGCGCTGCACGGTGCACTCACCGGCGCCTCCGAAGCGATTGCCGATATGCCGCGGCGCTGGCGTGAGGCCCTGGCCGGTCACGGCGAACTGGACTTGACCGGCGTGCGCCTGCTCTCCGAAGCCCATTACCTGTGGTCCCCTGGCACGCTCGCCGGCAACCTCACCAGCTTCTTCGCCAGCAAGGCCGTGCGCGGCCGCGTCGATCAGGTCAAGGGCGACGCCCTGCCGCCAGCCCTGCAAGACCGCCGCTTCAAGGGCAAGGTCTATCGCCTGTCGGAATTGGTGGTCGACGTGCCGAGCCTGATCGGACGCCTGGCGCAGTTGGCCGGCGATGGTTTGCTCGCCGGACAACACATCGAACCGCTGCGGGAAAACGACGCATTGGTCGGTCTGAAAGTCGACGGCCGCGAGATCCGCGCCCAGCGCATCGTCTTGAGCGCCGGCGGCGGCACTGCCGATCTGCTCGCCGCTCTGGGCCTGAGCGAGCCGGCCATGCAAAAGCGTGCGCTGCACATGATCATCGCCAAAGGCCCAGGCCTGAAACCGCTGTACGCCCACTGCCTGGGCGGCGGCACCAAACCGCGCCTCACCGTGACCACGCACCCGGCCGCCGATGGCAACTGGGTGTGGTACATGGGCGGCGACATCGCCGAGGCCGACGGCGTAGCACGCACGCCACAGGAACAGATCGCCACCGCGCAGCACGAGTTGGCGCTTCTGCTGCCGTGGATCGACATGAGCCACACCGAATGGGCCACCCTGCGCGTCGAACGTGCCGAGCCGCTGCAATCGGGCCTGACTCGCCCCGACAACGCCTTCCTCGCCGAACAGGGCCGCCTGCTCGTGGGCTGGCCGACCAAGCTGGCCCTGGCACCGGACTTCGCCGACCGGGTGCTCCACGCCCTCGAACGCGATGGCATCCAACCCGGCCCCGCCACCCCGCTGCCCGAGCTGCCCAAACCCGCCATCGGCCAACCGGCCTGGGAGCAACTGTTGCCATGAGCCTGCCCACCCTGCACGACCTGCACCGCCCGCTGGGCAGTACCGGCCTGCTGGTGTCGCCGCTGGGCCTGGGCACCGTCAAGCTCGGTCGCGACCAAGGGGTGAAATACCCCAGCGGCTTCCAGATTCCCGATGACGACGAAGCGCGCCTGCTGCTGCGCCAGGCCCGTCAGTTGGGCATCAACCTGATCGATACCGCGCCGGCCTATGGCCGCAGCGAAGAACGCCTGGGGCCGCTGTTGCGGGGCCAGCGCAACGAGTGGGTGATTGTCAGCAAGGTCGGCGAAGAATTCGACAACGGCGTGTCCCGTCACGACTTCAGCGCGGCCCATACCCGGATGTCGATCGAACGCAGCCTGAAACGACTGGAAACCGACTTTATCGACCTGGTGCTGGTGCATTCCGACGGCAACGACCTGCACATTCTCAACGACTGCGAGGTGTACCAGACCCTCGCAGACTTGAAACGAGAAGGCAAAATCCGCGGTTTCGGCTTCTCCGGCAAAACCGTCGAAGGCGGCGTGAAGGCTCTGGAACAGGGCGATTGCGCAATGGTCACCTACAATCTGAACGAACAGGCCGAGAAAGCCGTCATTGATTATGCGGCCGCCCATGGCAAAGGCATCCTGGTGAAAAAAGCCCTCGCCAGCGGCCACGTCTGCCTGGAACCGGGAATGGACCCCATACGTGCCAGTTTCATGTTGTTGTTTGCGCAAACGGGTGTCGCCAGTGCTATTGTCGGGACCATTAATCCGCTGCACCTGGCTCACAACGTGGCGACCGCTGCCCAGGTCATTCGTCAACTCTGATGCCGCCGACGCGGCCGCCCCGACGTAAGAAGGAGCCGACATGTCGCGAACGCTCATAAGAAAAAACCCCAGCAACTTCAAGACTCTGCCACTGCATGTCGAAGCCACCCCCGAAGGCCTGAGCTACCAGAGCGTCGGCATGCCGCTCAACTTCGCCCAGACCCTACAACGGCGCAAGCCGGTAGAAGTGACAGACCCGGAGCGTTTCGCCCTCGAGCTGGCCAACCTCGGCGTGTCGGTGCGTTTGACCCTGCATTGGCAAAACAAGGATTACTGGGTGCTGGTGCGCCAACGCCGCCAGGACCGTGGCGACGTGGTGCTCAAGCTGATTTCCGGCTACGTCCCCGCCCATGAGCTGAACCTGCCGCTGCACACCGCCATCCAGGAAATCGCCGAAGAGTGCCTGCTGGAGACGCCCGAAGGCTGGCTCAGCGGGCGCTTCAACGACACCTGGCTGCCGGCGCCCTACTCCGCCGCGCTGCACTACCGCGAAGCCTTGCCGTTTCGCTTGAGCCCCTTGTCCGGCGCGGCCCGCCCGGTGCGATGCGCGACCACGCAACTGATCGAGCGCCCACGGGCCTACGTCCACTTGCCTACGGCCTCGCTGCAATTGATTTATGACTTGCGCCTGGAGGTGCCCAAGGAAGCCAAATCCTTGAGCCTGTTCCATGTGGATGAGCGACTCGAAGGCGATCAACTGGTCGCGCGCCTGGACCGCCAGCGCCCGGACCTGTACCTGATGCCCTTGAAGGACGGGCAGCCGCTCGCCGAACTGTATACGGTCAAGAAAGATCAGCTGTACCCGGCGAGCACGCGGGGTTTGTACCTGGCGGAGAGCTTCGCCCAGCAGGACGGCTGGGTGGTGCGCGACGAGCGGATTCGTTGGAAGGATTGGCTCAGGCAGCAAGGCCTGGCCGTCCCGGAGAAAGAGTCGAAGCTCAAGCGCCTGACCGGCAAGGCCCGGCAGATGTTGCGCAAGATCGTGCCAAAGAAGGCCAGACCGTAGGAGCGAGCAGGCCCGCGCCTACGGCCGCAAGCCTTATTCGTGATTGCGGATTTTTTCCACGATCGCGGTCGTCGAGCTGTTCTCAACCAACCCCAGCACTTTGACCTTGCCGCCGTAGGCGCTGACGATGTCGGCGCCGACCACCTGGTCGACGGAATAGTCGCCGCCCTTGACCAGCACATCGGGCTTGACCTGGGCCAGCAGGTTTTCCGGGGTGGCTTCGGGGAAGCTGATCACCCAGTCCACCGCACCCAGGCCGGCCAGGACCGCCATGCGTCGGTCGACACTGTTGATCGGGCGGCCCGGACCTTTCAGGCGGCTGACCGACGCATCGTCATTGACCGCGACGATCAGGCGATCGCCTTGGGCGCGCGCCTGTTCCAGGTACGTCACATGACCGGCATGCAGGATGTCGAAACAGCCATTGGTGAACACAATGCTTTCGTTGTGGGCGCGCGCGTCGTCAATCGCCAGCAGCAATTGCTCGAGACTCAACACCCCACGCTCCGAGCCTTCGGAACGCTGGATCGCACGGCGCAGTTCGGGCGCGCTGATCGCGGCGGTGCCGAGCTTGCCGACCACGATGCCCGCTGCCAGGTTGGCCAGGGCCACGGCGTGGGGCAATTCCTCGCCGGCCGCGATGGAGGCGGCCAGGGTGGAAATCACGGTGTCGCCGGCGCCGGTGACGTCGAACACTTCACGCGCACGCGCCGGCAGGTGCATCGCCGCATAGCCCGGGCGCAGCAAGGTCATGCCGTGTTCGCCACGGGTCACCAGCAAGGCGCCCAGGTCCAGTTCGGCCATCAGCGTCGCGCCCTTGCTCACCAATTCGTGCTCATCGGCGCAACCGCCGACGATGGCTTCGAACTCGCTGAGGTTCGGCGTGATCAGGCTGGCGCCGCGATAAATCGAGAAGTCCTTGCCCTTGGGATCGGCCAGCACCGGAATATTGCGGGCCTTGGCGGCCTGGATCAGCATCTGGTGGTTCTTCAGCGCGCCTTTGCCGTAGTCGGACAACACCAGCACCTTGATGCCTTCGAGCAACTCATCGACCTGCGCGCTGAGGGCCAGGGCGTCGGTGGCGAAGGGTTCTTCGAAATCGATGCGCAGCAATTGCTGGTGACGGCTCATGACCCGCAGCTTGACGATGGTCGGCTGATGGGCGATGCGCTGGAACAGCGCGCGCACGCCGGCACCGCGCAGGCTGTTGGCCAGGCTGTCGGCGGCTTCGTCGTCGCCGGTCACGCCCACCAGGGAGGCAGGGGCGCCGAGGGCGGCAATATTGAGGGCAACGTTGGCAGCGCCGCCTGGACGGTCTTCGATTTGCTCGACCTTGACTACCGGTACCGGCGCCTCAGGGGAAATCCGTGAGGTTCCGCCATGCCAGTAACGGTCGAGCATGACATCGCCGACCACCAAGACAGGGGCTTGATCGAATCGCGGCATGGACAACTTCATGGAGCAACCCACATACAAAATGAACAGGGGCGCGATATTAGCACAGGGTTACAGAAGGCTTGTGGGGGTGTGACAGAAGATGTTGCAGGAACGTTGGTGAGGCGGATTGCCCGCCCCACCAAGGGTATCAGGTGATATCCGCCGACACCGGGGCATCCAGGCCCATGGCATGCAGGCGGGCGTAGTAGCCGTTCTGTGCAAGCAATTGACCGTGGGTGCCGCGCTCGACAATACGCCCGTCGTCCATCACCAGGATCAGGTCGGCCTTCTCGATGGTGGACAGGCGGTGCGCGATCACCAAGGTCGTGCGGCCTTGCATGACCTTGTCCAGCGCCGCCTGAATGTGGCGCTCGGACTCGGTGTCGAGGGCCGAGGTGGCCTCGTCGAGAATCAGCAGCGGCGCATTCTTGAGCAGGGCGCGGGCAATTGCCAGGCGCTGGCGTTGACCGCCGGACAGCAGCACGCCGTTTTCGCCGACCTGGGTGTCGAAGCCTTTAGGCAACTGGTCAATGAAGTCCTTGGCGTTGGCATCCATCGCGGCGGCTTCGACGTCGGCCCGTGGTGCGCCGGCCAGGTCGCCGTAGGCGATGTTGTTGGTCACCGTGTCGCTGAACAGGGTCACGTGCTGGGTCACCTGGGCGATGTGCTTGCGCAGGTTGAGCAGTTTGTAGTCTTCGATCTCGACGCCATCGAGCAGGATTTCACCGCTTGCATGGTGGTAGAAACGCGGGATCAGGCTGGCCAGGGTCGACTTGCCGCTGCCCGAGCGCCCCACCAGGGCGATCATCTGCCCAGGCTCGGCGGTAAAGCTGATGTCCTTGAGTACAGGACGTTCGGTGCCGGGATAGGTGAAGTTGAGGTGACGCACTTCCAGATGGCCGCTGACCTTGTCGCGCTCGATCGTGCCGTTGTCGACTTCAGCCTCTTCGTCCAGCTGTTCGAAAATGCTCTCGGCGCCCGCCACACCCTTCTGGATGGTCGAGCTGACTTCCGACAACTGGCGGATCGGCTTAGGCAGCAGACCGGCCAAAGTGATGTAGGCCACCATGTCGCCCGCCGATGCGTCGCCGCGCAGGTAAAGCACCAGGAACATCAGCACGGCCATGGCGGTGTAGATCACCAGTTGCAGCGCCGGGGTGTAGATCGCCCCGGTGCGGGTCATGCGCAGTTGCTTGTTGGTGTTGCTCTGGCTGGCCTTGAGGAAGCGTTTTTCCTCGTAGATCTCGCCGCCGAAGCTGCGCACGACGCGGTAACCCTGGATGGTTTCAGACGCCACGTGGGTCACGTCGCCCATGGCCACCTGGATCTTCTTGCTCTGTTTGCGGAATTTCTTGCTGGCCGTGCTGACCATCACCGCAATCAACGGCAGGATGGCGATCATCACCAGCGTCAGGCGCCAGTTCATGAACAGCAGCGAAGCGAACAGGAAGATCACGGTCATGCCTTCGCGAATCACCACCTTGATCGCATCGGTCGCCGCCCCCGTGACCATGGTCACGTTGAAGGTGATGCGGGAAATCAGGTGCCCGGAGTTGTGATTGTCGAAGTAGCGGTTGGGCAGTGTCAGCAGGTTGTTGAACAGTTGCACCCGCAGGTCGTGGACCAGGCCCAGGGAAACCTTGGCCAGCAGGTAGTTACCGAGGAACGAACCCAGGCCCTGCCAGGCGGCGATCAGGATGATCAGCAGCGGCACGGCCTGCAGCAATTGCAGGTCGCGCAGGAACGGCACGCTGGGGAACAACACGGCTTGCGGGTTCGAAAGGCCGTCGACAAAGTACTTGAGGATGTACCCCAGCATCGGCTGGGTCGACGCGAAAATCAGAAATCCGACAATACTCAGCGCGAACAAACCCGCATAGGGCCTGACGTAACTGAGCAGGCGGAAGTATATTTTCAAGCTCGAAGGGCTTGCGCTCGGACTGGAGTCGGTCATATCACGCGGCGTTTTAAAAAAGGAGGCTGACTTTAGCACAGCTTCTCTGTTGTACTTGCACCCCACATGACCCGCGGGCCGGCGAAATCCAACCGGCGACATTATATAGCCACTACTTTAAGATGGTCGGCTTTCTATTTCTGAAATGGCTTTTACCGTATGCAGTGCAAGCGTCTTACCTATGGCTCAAATCGCGTCTTCGACTTCCTGGTCCTATGGATTTTGCCCATTGGCTTGTTGCTTCTGCTGAGTTCGCTGTTCTTCGTCACCAATCGCAACGTGCTGCACAGGTTCTACTACGTCCTGTTCAGCGCGCCGACCTTGTTGCTGTTGTGCCTGCGCCCCAGGGAATTCATGGAGTTGCTGCGTGAGCCGCTGGCCATCGCATTCCTGGTCTTCTCCGCCTGGGCCCTGACCAGCCTGTTCTGGAGCCCGGAGTTTCATCCCGACACCGACCTGTTCAAGCGACCGCTGCACACGTTCATGTTGTTTGCCGGCTGCGGGCTCTTGCTGCATTACCGCAACGACCTGTTCAAGCCCGTGTTCTTCAGTGCGGCAGTGATCGCACTGGTGGCGACCCTGTGTGACCTGGTGGCCTTCGCCAAGGGGTTTGAGCCGGGCCTTGAAATACGCATGATCGGCGGCCGCGGCGCCCTCGACAACCCGCTGCTCAGCTCCCACGTGTTCGGTTTTTTCAGCGTCTACTGGTTGTATGTCTGCATGACCAGCCAGCGCTTTCAGGTGCTGTGGTTCAGCGTACCGGCCCTGGCAATCATGACCCTCGCGGTGCTGGCCACCGGTTCCCGCACGCCGCTGGTGGCACTGACCCTGGCCATCCTGTGGATGAGTTTTGTCAGCCGCAACCGCCGCTCGGTCTTGATGATTGCGGGCTTGGTCCTGGGCGCCGCGGCGCTCTTGCTGTTCTACCCTGAACTGATCACCAACCGCGGTAGCTCGTTCCGCCTCGAATTGTGGAGCATGTCGCTGCAGCGCATCGCCGAACACCCATGGATCGGCCACAGCTACGACTCCGAGCTGTACCTGACCCTGGCCGACGGCTTGGAACTGCGCGAACCCCATAGCTTTGCCCTGGGCGTGCTGTATTACGTCGGCATCATCGGCTTTATCCCGTGGATCTTCATGCTCGGCTGGGGCCTGTACAAAAGCCTCAAAGAGCGGGCGCAACCGCTGTTCATCCTTGCGTCCTCCCTGCTGGCCTACGGCATCGGCGCCGGCCTGACCGAGGGCGGCGGCATCCTGTCGCGGCCCAAGGAACACTGGTTCCTGCTGTGGATTCCTTTGGCGATCATCGCCGGCCTGAGCATCGCCCAGCGCCGCCACAGCCTGCTGCGCATGCCGGTGCAAACCCTCAAGGCCGAGGCCTTCGATCAACTGTGCCACGACGCCCATGTGATTGAAGCCGACGGCCTGGGCCCGAAAGTCCTGCGCCTGGAAGACGGCAGTTTCCTCAAGGTCTTCCGCGCACGCCGCTGGTACACCTCGGGCAGCTTCAACCCTTATTCCGAGCGGTTTGCCAACAACGCCGAACAATTACGCAGCCTGGGCATTCCCACCCCGCAGATCCTCGGCGTGTACAGCCTGCGCGACGCCAGCAGTGCCGTCACCTACTCGCCACTGCCCGGCCTGACCCTGCGCCAGGCCCTGCAAAGCCTGGACAGTAGCCTGCGCGAATCGCTGATCGAGCGCTTCGGTCGATTCATGGCCCAATTGCATGAGCGTGGTGTGTACTTCCGCTCGCTGCACCTGGGCAACGTGCTGCTGATGGATGACGGCGAGTTCGCGCTGATCGATATCGCCGACCTGCGCATCTTCCCGTCGGCCCTGCGCAATGCCTTGCGCCAACGCAACCTGCGCCATATGCAACGTTACCCGCAGGACCGCAACTGGCTGTTCGAAGCGCACTTCGAGCAACTGGCCAAGGGTTACGCCAGCATCGCCAGCCCAAAAGCCACGGCAAAAATCCGCGAGCAGGTCCAGGGCCTGGCTAGCCCGGCCGCCTGATAAAAAAGGCGACTATCACTGCTGATAGTCGCCTTTTTCACTGCCACCGCCGCCTCAGCTTCTGAGGGGCGCCAGGTACAACCGCACCAGCCCGCGCAGGGTCTTGCGCCCCCAGAACTTCAACGGGATCTGCTTGAGGATCTCCCGCGCCAACGGCCGGTCACGGTCGGCGGTCTTGAGGAACATCGAGTTGAGGAAGTTGTAGCGCACCGCGTCATACGACGGGTGTTCGCTGAACAATCCATAAGTCTTGAGGATGTTCTGAATCATGTAGCGATGGTTCTTGTACGTGTTGGTGGCGTGCTGGCGATAGCGCGCCATGACCATGTTCAACACGTCGATGGTGTAGCCGGCGTGGGTGATCTTCAATTCGATCAGCAAGTCTTCCAGCGGAATCAGCGGATCGAAGCCCCCCACCTGCTCCAGCGCTTCGCGGCGGATCAACAGGGTCGGTGCTGGTGGGAACGGCTTGCGGTCCAGGAACAGGTCATCGAAGTCCAGGCTGCGAAACGGCAGGTCCCGGTGCTGCTTCTTGTCGGGATAGGGCTGGCCATCGCCATCGATCAACTCAATGTTGCCCGCGCAGATGCCGACCTTGGGCTTGCCTTCCATATAGGCGACCTGGGCCGCAATGCGCTCGGGCAACATGATGTCGTCGGAACCGAACGGCGCGATCAGCGTGCCTTTGGCCCGGGCGATCGCGCCGTTGAGCGTATTGGTCAGCCCCTGGTTCTGCTGGACCTGGAAATCAAAGCCGTGTTCGGCCTGCAAGCGCCGGATGCGCTCGACGCTGTCGTCCTTGGAGCCATCGTCGACCACCAACAGTTCGATGTTCGCGTAGGTCTGCCCCAGCACGCTGAGGATGCTCTGCTCGATGTACGGGCCATGGTTGTAGGACGCGATGATCACCGAGACCAGGGGTTGTGGCTGATTCATGCTCTACCTACTTCACGCAAACCGGTTTCAATCAGGGTCAGGTACTTGTGCTTGAACTCGTCCAGGGTGTGGTTGGCTACCAGGTAACGGAACACCTCCTCCCCTTTGGCACGCAATTGCTCATCGCTCAGTGCCAGGTAGGTATCCAGCGCCGCGGCCAGTTGCTCGACGTTGCCCGGATCGTGAGACAGCCCGCCCGCGCCCTGCACCAGCGGCAGCATCGCCGGGCCGTTGGAGGCGATCACCGGCAAATGCCCGCTCATGCCTTCCAGCAGCGCCAGGCCCAGGCCTTCGAACAGCGACGGCATGGTCCAGATATCGAAACCGCGCACGTACTTCATGCCGTCTTCACGGAACCCCAACAGGTGCGCGCGACCGGTCAGGCCGAGGCGCTCGATGTCGGCACGCAGGTCGGCTTCGGCGCGGCCGGAACCGATGATCCCCACCTGTGCCTGCGGGTATTTGTCCTTGAGCGTGGCAAACGCCTGCAGCAGATGCGTGTGGCCCTTGATCGGCACCAGGCGGCCCAGGGCGCCGATCATCCGCGCGTCCAGCGGCAAGCCCAGGGCTTTGCGTGCTTCATCGCGCGGCAACTGCAAGGCTTCTGCCTGCGGGATGTCGATGGCGTTGGTGACATAGGTGGTGTTTTCACGGGTGAACCCGCAATTGAGCGCCACCAGGTACTCCTGCACCGCCTCCGACACGCCGACGAAGCGCCACGCCGGGCTCACCCAGCGCTGGGTCTGACGCCGGCGGTAGCCACGGGCGTACTCGCCGAAACCATGGGAGATGCCGATGCACAGCGGGATGTTCAACCAGCGGTTGAGGGACAGCATCATGTTCACCGACTTGAAGCGGTTGCAGATGACCACATCGAACTTCTGCTCGCGGCAATACTTGTAGATCTGCCACATGGCGCCAAAGCGGATGCCCTTGAGGGACTTCTCCGGCAGTTCGAAATAGTGGGAGTGCTCGGCCACGCTCAGCGGCTGGCCCGGTAACGGGCGGCCACTGAGATACCCCGATGTCACCTCGAAGCGTTCAACCGGCAACGATTTGACGATCTGCTCACCCAGGTCGGCGAAGTCATTGGTCTTGACGTTGTAGTCCGGCTGTAACTGCAAAACCTTGAAACGAGGCTTCATAACTCTCCATGCAGCGATCTGGCTGCGGGCGCGCAGCCCGGCAAAAAATGGTGCGGCAAACGGATGCGGTCTGCCGTAAATAAGGTCTCAGTCCTGTTTCAGGACCCACAGCAATTCATGCCGACGCACAGCCTTGCGGAAGAATTCGTTCTCTCCGTATGGCGATGGGCTACGCCCGGCCAGCACCTGTTGCAACCAGCGACGCACACGGCGCTTGAACGGCGCGCGCGGTTGCAGGTCGTGCATCATGCCCAGGGCCATGGCCTTGTCCTGCTGCTGACTCAAGGCGAGCGTGAAACTGCAGGGGACCAGTTCGTCCGCGGTGTCGAAACGCGGCGGCAGGGCCACGCCGGCGCCCGAGTCGCCCATGGGCCAGCGGTCGTTATCATGCAAGTGATTGGCGTAGCCGAGCAATGTGTCGGGCTGCCACGCCAGGCCTTCCAGGGCTTCCAGTATCGCCGCGTGAGCGCAGATATGGTCGGCGTGCGGGTCGAGCAACGGCGTCGGCAGCACGATCACCTGCGGTCGCGCCTTGAGCAGCAGCGCGCGCAGGTCGGCGATCAGGTTGTGCCAGGTCGGCGCGCCGTCCACGTCGCCGGGCAGCGCAAAGGCATTGAACTGACGAAACAGCCGCGTATCGCTCAATTGCGCCTCGCGGGAGGCTTGAGCCTGGTCCGGCGCGGCCTGCATGGCCGCCAACTGCATGCAGAAGTAGCCCAATTGCACGCACTGTGCTTCGGGAACGCCGGCCCAGCGCGGCACGGCAATGCTGTCCCAGGCCCGCAGGCGCCCTTTGAGTTGCGCCGCTTGCGCCTTGGGCAGGCCCATCTGTTGATAATGCTCGGCTTCGATTTCACCGGCGGTCAACGTGACGATCCAACTTTCGGCCGCCTGGCTGTACAGGCTGAAGGCCGCCAGTTCGGCGTCGTCGGCATGGGGCGCAATCACCATCACACGTTGCTGGCGATAATCCGGCTGACGGAAACGCCACAGCGTCGGCTGGCCGTTGATCCGGCAAAAACGCCCGCGCACCCGCAGTTTGCCGGCGGCCAATGCGTCGGCGGCGCCGGTCAGGTTGAGGTAACGGCGCCCGCCGACGCCGCGCTCGAACACCTGCCGGTCCGGCGTTTGCAGGCCCAGCAGTTCCACCGCCGGGTCGATGAAACGCCCGAGCCACGAGCTGCGCAGCTCGATACCGACGATCAGGGTGTCGTCCGCCGCCAGCGGCGCGTCCAGCAACAGCCGCCCCGCGTCCAGGCGCAGGCCTGGCACTTCACTGCCGTGAGGGAATGCGTAGGCATAATCCTCGTTGGGCGAATAGAACAGATGATCGGCAAACCAGGCTTCATGGGCCGCCCACAGCACCACCGCCAGAATCAACGGCAGCCACCAGGCCACGAGCACACCGGCCGCGATCAGCACCAGCAAGCCAATCAGCAGCGCGATGCGCTTGGTGCGCCGATGACGCTTGAGCAGTTGCTGCTTGCGGCTCATAGGCTGAACACCGGCACCGGGTTGCACCAGCGCTCCTTGTATTCACGGTCGGCGCGCCCGAAGGAAAAGCGCAGCGGTTTATCCACGGCCCGCGCCTGTTCCCAGGCGCTTTGCGTATTGAGGAAACTCAACACGCTGCCGGGGCTGAATTCACGAGTCTGGGGGTCGACACCGCCGTTGACGTATTCGATGCTGACCCACTCGGGCGCCTCGACGCGATACACCAGTTGCACGGCAATCGGCGCATCGTTGAGAAACAGTACCGAGCCCACCAGGAACTCCTTGAGCAAGCCCAGCACCTGCGCCAGATGCTCGGCGCCGGTGGCCGGGAAGCCCCAGCGGCGCTGGAACAGGTCGCAGTAGATCGCCGCCAGCTCACCGCTGGAAAACTCACTCACCGCCCGCACCACGCCGCCGGCTTCTTCGAGCAACCGCAATTCGCGGCGCTGGTTGTAGCGAAACTTCTTCGATAGGTCTTCCGGGGTGCGCGCCATGGCCAACTGCTCGGCCTGGAGCTTGAGGGTGCTGACGCGCCCCTCGTTCAACGCCGACAGGTAGCGCCCACGGTGGCGTACCGGCAACTGCGCGTCGGCGGCGATCGGCAGGATGATTTCGGCATTGCCCAGATCGAACACGCCTTTCTTGCCGCGCCGCTTGAGCACGTCCTTGGACAAGGCCAGGTCGCGCCCCCAGGTGGCAATCGCGCCCTTGAGCTCGCCGTCCTGCTCCCAGCCCAGGTAGCGCACCGGAATCTGCGCCAGGTCCGCCAACCGTTCGACGATCAGCGGATGCGTCGCCACGCTGCCGCCAAACCGCTGCCAGGCCTGGGCGTAGACCTCGGCCTCGACAGGTACCCAGCCGCGTTCACGCCAACCCTGGAAGCGATTCAGCATTTAAACCACAGCGTCATAAGGGTCCACGCCGTCCTTGACCACCAGGATGTCTTCCATGATCAGGTACTGCAGGTCGGAACCGAAGAACATGTTCAGCGCATCGGTCGGCGAGCAGATCATCGCTTCGCCACGACGGTTGAGCGAAGTGTTCAGGGACACGCCGTTGCCGGTCAGCACTTCGAGCTCTTTCATCATGTCGTAGTAGCGCGGGTTGTATTCGCGCTTGAGCACCTGGGCGCGGGACGTGCCGTCCTCATGGACCACTTCCGGCACGCGGGTTTTCCACTCTTCCGACACTTCAAAGGTGAAGGTCATGAACGGCGCCGGGTGATCGACCTTGATCATCAGCGGGGCCACGGTGTCGAGCATCGACGGGCAGAAAGGCCTCCAGCGCTCGCGGAACTTGATCTGATGGTTGATGCGGTCCGCCACGCCGGTAGCGCTCGGGCAGCCAATGATCGAACGACCGCCCAAGGCACGCGGGCCAAACTCCATGCGCCCCTGGAACCAGGCCACCGGGTTGCCGTCGACCATGATCTTGGCGATGCGTTTAGGCATGCTGTCGATCTTGCGCCAGTCCGGCTTGCTCGGGTGCTTGGCGCAAGCGGCGATCACGTCTTCGTTGCTGTAGGACGGGCCGAGGTAGACGTGTTCCATCTTCTCCACCGGCACACCATGGGCGTTGGACACGTAAGCGGCGGCGCCCACGGCGGTGCCGGCATCGCCGGACGCCGGTTGCACGAACAGCTCTTTCACGTCGTCACGGGCAATGATCTTCTGGTTCAGCTTGACGTTCAGCGCACAGCCGCCGGCGAAGGCCAGCTTGCCGGTTTCCTTGAGGATGTCGCCCAGGTAGTAGTCGATCATCTGCAGGGACAGCTTCTCGAACAGCGCCTGCATGCTGGCCGCGTAGTGGATGTACGGCTCGTCGGCGATGTCGCCTTCGCGCTTGGGCCCCAGCCACTCGATCAGTTTGGGCGAGAAGTAGAAACCCTTGCCCTTCTCTTTATAACGACGCAGGCCGATGACGTTGGCATAGTCGGTGTTGATCACCAGCTCGCCGTTTTCAAAGGAGGCCAGGCGCGAGAAATCGTACTTGCTGGCATCGCCATAAGGCGCCATGCCCATGACCTTGAACTCGCCGTCGAGCATCTCGAAACCGAGAAACTCGGTGACCGCGCCGTACAGGCCGCCGAGGGAGTCCGGATCGTAGAATTCCTTGATCTTGTGGATCTTGCCGTTTTCGCCGTAGCCGAAGAACGTGGTGGCGTACTCACCCTTGCCGTCGATCCCCAGGATCGCGGTTTTCTCCTTGAAGCCGGAGCAGTGGTAGGCACTGGAGGCGTGGGCCAAGTGGTGTTCAACCGGCTCGATCTTGATTTTCTTCGGATCGAAGCCCAGCTGTTCCAGGCACCAGACGATCTTGTTGCGGTAGCGCTTGTAGCGCCGGTTGCCCATCAGGATCGCATCGAGAGCGCGGTCCGGGGCGTACCAGTAACGCTTGGCATAGTGCCAGCGCGCTTCGCCGAACAGGCTGATCGGGGCGAACGGGATCGCGACCACATCAACGTCGGAGGGCTTGATGCCGGCCTGTTCCAGGCAGAATTTCGCCGATTCGTAGGGCATGCGGTGCTTTGCATGCTTGTCGCGCACGAAGCGTTCTTCTTCGGCGGCCGCGATCAGCTTGCCGTCGATATACAGGGCTGCGGAAGGATCATGGCTAAGGGCGCCGGACAGGCCAAGAATCGTCAATGCCACAGGGGTCTAGCCTCTTTTAGTCTGCATGCAGGCGCGTTACGCCTGAAAAAAGTGTGCCTCTCGCCTGGGCGAGAAACAGCTAAAGGGCGGGATTATAGCTCAAAAGCAGGAGGAAGCTGTTAGCGGCGAGCGTCGAGGAGGTTCAGCGGAAGATCTCGATGCTGCCGTCCTTGTTCTGACGGTAGATCGTGTAGGGCAGGACCAGGGTGTCTAGCACGCCAGAGCCGATGAACTCGATGGCGATGATCGGGAAAGCATTGTTCTCGTGGTCCGACAGGGCTCGGTCATTCAGGCTTTTTTCTGGGGCGGGCTCAGCATTGAGCGTACAAAACCCGTAGATCACCCCACTGTAGATGCGCGGGATATTTTCGCAGTAGCTGCGCGACTCCTTGAGGTTCTGGCTGGCGACAGCGTCCGGGCGAAAGACGGTGTTGATGGTCCCGCAACCGGAGATTGCCAGGAGAGCAGCAAGCAACACAGGGTACATACGGATCATGAACGACACCGTTCAGCATAGAGGGTCGACCACACTAACATCGCCAGCGAAGATAGCCTACACCGGCACACCGATACGTCATGTGAGAAAGTTCCGATAAGACAATACAGGATTAGTTGCTTCGCGCCGCGAACACACCGGAGCAAAGAGCACTGACGGGCAAATTAATACGCTTGGTTAACGTTCAAACCAACCCTTCCTTTAAACCGCACCTGCAACTATCAACATGATCAACGGCATAAAACCCATTACCCAAAAAACGCAATAACAACGAGACGACATGAATGCTGCGCATACCCATGCAGCAGCATTCTTTTCGACGTTACACGCCCACGGGCGCCTTAATAGTGCAGCGACCGCGGAGGCTCCGCACCATCAAAGTCAATTTGATGCCCCGCTCCAACGTTGATGCTTCCTAACCCCGGTTCACCATTACCCGGCTGCCCCCTGCCCGTACCTGGCTGATAGAAACCACCATTACCGTCGGATTGAATCTCATGATCAATCGGCTGATTTTGCGCACCCAAATACTCAGCATCTTCCCCGGCCGCCTGATCCAGCGGATTGTTTTGCCCCTTCTCATTAAAGTTATTATTTTCGTACCTCTGATAATCAGCAGCCACGTTTGAGTTAGCATTGATAGACGACATAAAAACCTCCTATAAATAATTGAACAACCTCATCGGCTGTAGAACAAATTTATAGAACGACAAAAGAATGCTCAACCCGCAACATGCGCCACACATGTATCCGTTTAAAACAAGAAGTACAATACAACCAAACAAATACCTTGCCCCAATAAATTGCTCTAGGACAAGTCTGATATAAGCCAGCACACTTCGCGCTATCCGCCGAATCCGTTTCAACTTCTAACTTACTTAAAGCCCGCAACCCGTATCAAGACAGCCTCGCAACCGGGCATTGTATAAAATGATACATAATTGCCAGATTCGAGCAGTTCGTGCAGGCCAACTGGCTGCTGGGGGACAGGCCCCTGCAAGCCCGCCCCCACACTTGACCGCGTCCTACCTGAAAACCCCGCTCGACCGTCAGCCGGCGCCGCCGACTTCCTTCGGCAAACGCTGATCGATGACCTGATACAGCGCACTGCCTTGCGGCCAATTACGCATGAAGCGTGCGCGGTCCTTGGCAAACGCCGTGGCGAAGCTGGCGTCGGAGCGGTGCTGGCGCATCGCATCCAGGTCGATCAAGGCCCAGCGGCCTTCGTGCCAGAACAGGTTATGGCCCTTGAAATCGCCATGGCTGATGCGCTCGCGTATCAGCTCGGCGAACAGGTGGTCCAGCGCCAGCAGTTCGTTTTCAGGCGCGTCGCCCTGCTCCACATACGGTGCGAAGCGCTCGATGATGTCCGGCCCCGGCAGGTATTCAGTGACCAGGTAAGCGCGGCTGCGCAGCCAGAAAAAGCGCTTTTCCAGCACGGCCAGCGGCTTGGGTGTGGCAATGCCGAGGAACGCCAGGCGATTGCCTTCGCGCCAGGAATGCCAGGCGCGGCTCGGGCGCCAGAAACGCTTGAGCCAATGGGCGAAGCCCTTGATGTTGTAGCGTTTGATCACCAGCGGCCGGCCGGCCACTTCGACCTTGGCCACGCTGGCCGCACCGCCGGTCTTGTACAAATGCCCCTGGTCGAGCAAGGCATCGGCCTGCTCCAGCACCGGCAGCATCGCGCGCTCCTCCTCGCGACGGATCGCCCGCAAGCCAAACGCGCCGCGCACCACGCTGAACAGCGTGCATTCGCGGCCGACCTTGTCGAGGAAGTCCTTCAGGCGCCAGGCGCTGACCTTGCGCACCTGCTTCTCCAGGGCTTCGAGCGGTAACGCATGCTCGCCGTTGCTCAGCAGGTAATACACCAGCAACTCTTCGGTAAACGGCGCGAGGTTTTTCGGCAACTGGGCGAAAAACACCCCGAGGTTTTCCAGCACCCGGTTGCGCGACAGCGGCTGGCCCGCCTGTTCCACGCAGATCCCGGCACCATCGATCAGGTACAGCTTGCCGCCCTGGCGCAGCAGGTTATCCAGGTGCAGGTCTTCCTGCCACAGGCCCTTGGCGTGCATGCGGGCAATCGCGTCCAGCGCTTCGGCGAGCACAGCGGTCTGCTCATCGGCCAACGGCGGCAGGCCTTCGACCGCTTGCCAGGCATCGGCCAGGCTTTCGGCGCCGTCGATAAACTCAAACAGCAGCCAACCGCCCTCGCCTTCCTGCAAACCGTCGGCCAGCAGCAGCGGCGTGGTCAGGCCCTGTTCGGCCAGCAGGCGCACGCCGTTGAGCTCACGCTGAAAATGCCGCGCCGCCTTGCTGCCCACCAACAACTTGGCCAACACCGCGCGACCGCGCCAGACACCGGCACCTACATAGCGCTGGCCCGGCAACACGCGCAACAGGCTGAGCAATTGCAATTGACCAGGGCCTGCGGCGTCCGCCAGTTCGATGGTCAGCGGCAGGTTTGGGCTGCGGCCGGCCTGTTTCAGCGCGGATAAACGCATCAACGGTGCTCCTTGTGGCTGCGGCGAGCGGTCAGGCGCTGCTGCCAGGTGGCGACCAGCGGGCTGTCTTCAGGTTGTTCCAGATACGCCGCCAGCAGGTGATGCGTTTGCGCATCCGACCACTGCGGCGCACGGCGCAACAGCGGCTCCAGGTCCTTGACCCGGTCACGCCAGCCAAACAGCAGCGGGCGGGTTTTCTCCAGGTCGATCAACTGCGCGGCATAACCGTCGCCGGTGGCCTGCAGGAAAATATGCTTGGGGTAAAAACACCCGTGGACCTGTCCCACGCCGTGCAGACGGCGCGCCAATTGGCCGCAGGCCAACAGGATCGCACGGTGCTGGGCGTCGCTCAGTTGCGGCCACTGTTCGAGCAACGAGTCCAGGTCATTCCAGCCGTCCAGGGCGCGGGTCAACAGCATCGCGCGGTGCTCGCCAGCGACTTTGCGCTCACCGTAGAACGCCGCCTGCAAGGCCGGGATACCCAACGCGCGATAACGGCTGATGTTACGAAACTCGCGGGAAAAACTCGGCTCGCCAAACGGTCGGTGCAAGCTGCGCGTGAGGTAGTTGCTCTGGCGCTTGAGGTAGTAACCGTGGCCGTCGAGCTCCAGGCGGAACACGCTGCTCCAGCCGCCACGGCTGGTGTTCGGCTCGTCCACCGCGTCCAGTTGCTTGGCCCACAGGGCATCGAAACTGGCCAGACCGTTGCGCTCCAGCAGAGCGCGGTCTTCGGCCGCCAGGAAATCACTCATTCGCGTCCCTCGAAAAACTTCACCACATGGCGAATTCGCTGTTTGTCCGACGCACTCAGGTGCGCGCGCTGGCGGTATTGCAAGTAGAAGCGCAGGCGCTGGGTGGCCGACAGGTGATACTTGGCCACCTTGTCCAGGCAGGCCAGGTCTTTGGTGATGCGGTATTTGAGCCAGAACCCGCGCCAGAAATCGCCGTTGGGGCAATCGATCAGGTACAGGGTGTGCTGGTCGTCGATCAGCAGGTTGCGCCACTTCAAGTCGTTATGGGTGAAGTGATGATCGTGCATGGTACGCGTGTATTCGGCGAGCTGGCGGCTGACCGCATCGACCCATTTGGGGTCTTTGAGGCGCACGTCGCTGCGCTCGGCCAGCACCGACAAGTCTTCGGTCTTGGGCAACTCACGGGTGATCAGCGCGCCCCGGGCGTAGGCCAGGCCATTGCGCTCCAGGCCCCAGGCGACCACGTCGGCGGTGGGAATGCCCCACTTGGCGAAACGCTTGAGGTTCTGCCACTCGGACTTCACCCGCGGCTTGCCCAGGTAGCGGCGCAGGCCCTTGCCGGCACCGACGTAGCGCTTGACGTAGTAATTGACCCCGCCGCGCGCCACCCGGATCACTTCCGACAGCGGGTCGCGGGTCAGCCGCTCGCCTTGCAGGGCGAACACCGCTTCAAGGCTTCCAAAATCATCCGCGAGGCCGGCGTATGCGGGTTCCAGGTTCCAACCCGCCATCAGAGCGCATCCCCGTAACGTTGTTTGCGCGCGTAGAGCTTGGCCGCCTTGTGCTCCAGCCACTGCAGCAGTGCGGCCTCTTCGGCGAGAATCTGGCGCAACGGCTGTTGGAAGTAGCCCTTGAGAAAACGCAGCTTGTCACGCTGGGTCAGGCCGATATCCAGCGCCGAAAAATACAGCGCCGCCAGGTCCTTGTTGCGCCAGCGCAGCGGGATCTTCGAGCGCACCTGCGCACGGTGCAGATCGATCACCGACAACTTGAAATCGTCGGCCACCAGCGGCTTGTCCGTGTGCAGCAGGAAATGGCAGATATAGCAGTCGCGATGGTTGACCCCGGCGCGGTGCATCATGCCGGTCATGCGCGCCACTTCGGCGATCAGCGCATGCTTGATGACTGGCGATGGCGGTTGCTTGAGCCAGTCCATGCTCAGGTCTTCGAGGCTGACGGTGGGCGCCAGCTCTTCGGTGACGATAAACGAATGCTGGTCGGCCGGGTTGCTGCCCTTTTCGCCATAAGCCACGGCGGTCATGGTCGGCACGCCGACTTGCTGCAAGCGCTGGATCGCCCGCCATTCCTGGCCGGCGCCCAATACCGGCAACTTCGCGGTGATCAGGTTCTTGAGGATTTCGGCCCAGCCGATACCACGGTGAATCTTCACGAAATAACCGCGCCCCTCGACCTCTGTACGCAAGGTACGACGGGCATCGAGTTCGCGGTACACCAGGCCGTCCAGCTTCTCGACTTCGGCGAACGCATCGCGTCCGGCCCAAAGGGTCTTGAACGGTTCGGCAAGCATCAACTTCATCGGTTCGGCTCCGCCAGGATCAGGTCCGCAGCGTACTGCGGCATGCTATAGAGGTCGGCCGTCTCGGCGAAGGCCAGACCATTGCGACTCATGGTCGCGCGCGCTTGTGGATCGTCGAGCATATCGACCAGGTATTGATTGAGTTGAGCCTGTTCGAACGGCTCGTCCAACACCCGGCCATTGCCGGCCTTGTCGATATAGAAGGCATAACCGCAGACCTTGCTCACCAGCACCGGCAGGCCGGCGACAACCGCCTCGATCAGCACCATGCCGGCCGCTTCGTTGTAGGCCGGGTGGATCAACAGGTCGGCCCCCAGCAGAAAGCGCGGAATATCGCTGCGCCCCTTGAAGAAATGCACTTGCTCGCCCAGGCCCAGTGCGGCGCTCTGTAATTGGAATACTTTGGGGTCGTCCTGGCCGATTACAAACAGCCGGGTACGTTTCTTCAGCGCCGACGGCAATGCGGCCACGGCCTTGAGGCTGCGGTCGACGCCCTTGGTCTTGAAGCCGGAACCGATCTGCACCAACAGCAAATCGTCCTCGGCCAGGCCGAACTCATCGCGAAACTGTGCGCGGATCTGCGCGGCATTCGGCGGCGCGCGCCGGTCACGGGCGATGCCCGGCGGCAGCAAATGAAAGCGCTGCGCCTGGGTGCCGTAGTAACGCGTGAACAATTCCTGCTGATGGGCCGAGAGCACCATGATCTGGGTCTTGGCGCTCTGTTCGAAGACGGCGCGCTCGTACTCGGCAAAGTGTTTGTAGCGGCCGAACCAGCGGTACATCGGGTTGCGCAGGGTTTGTGCCTTGTCTTCAAACACGCCATCGGCGGCGAAGTACAGGTCCAGCCCGGGCATTTTATTGAACCCGACCACGCGGTCCACCGGGCGCTTGGCCAGGTCGGCCTGAATCCAGGCGTAGAGTTTTTCGTTGCGGCGATGGTTGAACAGCGCCTTGACCGGCGCCACCAGCACTTCGAAACCGGGCGGTACATCGCCTTCCCAGATCAGGGTGTAGACACGGATCTGATGACCGCGCTGCTGGCACTCCAGGGCGATACGCATGAAGTCGCGCTGCAAGCCACCGAACGGAAAATACTTGTACAGAACAAACGCCAGTTGCATCAGTGCATCTCCTCGGCCAGTAACAACGTGCTCAGCCGGCTCGCCACACGCTCAGGGTTCAGCCGCGTGAAGCACAGGGGCGATTCGCGCTTGATGTCGAACCGACGCAGATCGTCGGCCGTGGGTTGATAGGTACACTGTTTCAGCAGGCAGGGCGCACACGGGAAGTCGCTGGCCAGGTGAATCTGGCTCTTGCCGTAGGCGCCGGTCAGGCCGGGGTTGGTGGGGCCGAACAGCGAAATGGTCGGCACGTCCAGGGCTGCAGCCAGGTGCCCGAGGCCGGTGTCCACCGCAACGCAGGCGCGGGCGCCGGCGAGCACGCGGGCGACGCCGGCCAGGTTCAGTTTGGGCAGCACCTCGGCGTTGTCCAGGCCCAGGGCCAGGCGTTCGGCGCGGGCCTTTTCGGCGGCATTGCCCCATGGCAACTTCACGTCCACGCCCAGGCGGCCCATGCGCTCGGCCAGCTCGCGCCAGTAGGCTTCGGGCCAGTGCTTGGTGTCCCAGGTGGTGCCGTGCAGCAACAACACAAACGGCTTTTTCGGCGGCAGGCCGAGCAGCTTGTCGACACTCAGGCCGTAGTCGCCCAAGGCCTTGGGCAAGTCATAACCGAGGGCCACGGCGAACAGTTGACGCAAGCGCTCCACCGCGTGCTGCCCACGGGCTACGGCCAGGCGCCGTGAATAAAAATGCGCCGCGATCGGCTCACGGGCGGAGTTCTTGTCGAAACCGGCCACCGGGGCACGCACGTAGCGGGTCAGCCAGGCGCTTTTGAGCAGGCCCTGGGCGTCGATCACCAGGTCGTATTTGGTTGACTGGATACGCTGCTTGAAGCGCCGCCATTCGCCACTTTTGAAGGTTTGCCAGAGGTTCTTGCGCCAGCGGCGAATCGCCACCGGGATCACCTTGTCCACCGCCGGGTGCCAGGTGGGGATCTCGGCAAAGCCTTCTTCCACCACCCAGTCGAATCGAATGCCCGGGATCGCCCGCGCCGCATCGGTCAGTGCCGGCAACGCATGAATCACGTCGCCCAGGGATGAGGTCTTGATTACCAGTACCCGCAACTCAGTGAACCTCGACCACAGAGCCCTGCAACCGCTGCAAGGCTTCGTTGACCGGTTGCGGCAACAACTGGCGCAGGCAGTTGTAGTGGCCGAAACGGCAGGTGCGGTCAAAACACGGGCTGCATTCCAGGCCCAGGCGTACCACTTCGACCTTGTCGGCCAACGGCGGGGTAAACCCTGGGGAGGTCGAGCCGTACACCGCGACCAGCGGGCGGTTCAGCGCCGCCGCGACGTGCATCAGCCCGGAGTCGTTGGACACCACCGCATCCGCGCAGGACAGCAAGTCGATGGCCTCGGCCAGCGAGGTGTCGCCACTGAGGTTCACCGCTTCTTCGCGCAGGCCGGGGATCAGGCGCTGGCGGATGTCTTCACCCACCGCATGATCGTTCTTCGAGCCGAACAGCCACACCTGCCAGCCTTCGCGGATCTTCGTCTCCGCGACTTTGGCGTAATGCTCCGACGGCCAGCGCTTGGACTCGCCAAACTCGGCACCGGGACACAGCGCGAGCACCGGACGATCAAGGGCCAGGCTGAACTTGGCCAGGGCCGCGTCGCGGGTGATCGGGTCGATCTGCAGGCTCGGGCGCGGATACGGCGTCGGCAACTCGGCACCCGGCGCGTAGGCCAGGGCCATGAAGCGTTCGATCATCAGCGGGTAGCGCGCCTTGTCGAGCTTGCGCACGTCGTTGAGCAGACCGTAGCGAAACTCGCCGCGCCAACCGGTGCGCTTGGGGATGCCGGCGAAAAACGGCACCAGCGCCGATTTCATCGAGTTGGGCAGCAAGATCGCCTGGTCGTACTGCCCGGCCAGGGATTTGCCGATGCGACGGCGGGTCGCCAGTTCGAGGGCGCCATGGCCGAGCGGGAAGCTCAAAGCCTGGCGCACTTGCGGCATGCGCTCAAGGATCGGCCGGCTCCACTCAGGGGCGAGCACGTCGATTTGGCAGTCGGGATGACGTTGTTTGAGGCACTGGAACAGTGTCTGCGCCATCACCATGTCACCGACCCAGCTGGGCCCAACGATCAGAATATTCATGTAGTTTCCACAAACGATGCGGGGAGGCTTACGCCTCCCCGCCTCGATGATTACTGTAGATCGCACTTTGTGTGGCAGCGGGCTCGCTCGCGATAGCATCACCGCGGTCCGCTAGACAGACCGCAGCGCCTGCATCACGAGCAAGCCTGCTCCCACATGAAGCCGGTTTCCACATTAGATTGGCGTCGCTCATTTAATCGAGTGTCAGCTTAACCCCAGCGCCTGCCAGATTCGCATCACCTGGCGCCGTTCGTCGGCGAACTGATCCCCGGCCACCGTACCGGCTTCGTTCTGCAAAGCCTGGCGGTGCGCCGCGGAACGGTAGGCCTTATATACCTCGCGCAGTAAATGGGCATCGGCGGCGGGCATCAGCCCGACCTGCTCCAGGCCCTCCAGAATGCGGATATTGTCGGTGTAGCGCAGCAACGATGGATGTTGCGCAGACCATGCCAAAGCGGCGTATTGCACCATAAATTCAATATCGACGATACCTCCGGCGTCCTGCTTGAGGTCGAACGCCACCGTCGGTTCGAAGGCATTCGCGCCGGTACCGGCCGCCGTGGCCCGGGTCCCGAGGTTATCGCGCATCTTGGCGCGCATCTCGCTGACCTCCTGGCGCAGCTTCGTCAAGTCGCGTTCACGGCCCAACACCTTGGCCCGCACCTGTTCGAAGGCGCGGCCCACGTCCTGGCTGCCCACCAACACCCGCGCGCGGATCAGGGCCTGATGTTCCCAGGTCCAGGCTTCGTTTTCCTGATAGCGCGCGAAGGCGCCGAGGGAACTCACCAGCAAACCGGATGCGCCCGACGGCCGCAGGCGCATGTCCACTTCATACAATTGCCCCGAGTTGGTCTGCGTGGTCAGCAAGTGAATGATCCGCTGGCCCAGGCGCGTGAAAAACTGCGCGCCGTCGATCGGCTTGGCGCCATCGGTTTCGGCCTGCGGGTCGCCGTCATGGATAAACACCAGGTCCAGGTCCGAACCATGCCCCAATTCGATGCCGCCGACTTTCCCATAACCGACAATGATGAATCCAGGATCGCACACGCTGCCATCCAACCGCTGCGGCGCGCCGTGGCGGGCGACGGTCTGGCGCCAGGCCAGGGCCAGCACTTGTTCGAGGATGGCTTCGGCGAGCCAGGTCAGGTAGTCGCTGACTTTCATCAGCGGCAGGCTGCCGGCGATTTCCGAGGCGGCCACGCGCAAGCGGTGAGCCAGCTTGAAGTGCCGCAGCGCTTCCATCTGCTGCTCAAGGTCGTCTTCGGGGATACGCGTAAGGCGTTCGCGCAGTTCGGCGGCGAGTTCCGGCGCCAACGGCGGCTTGAACAAGCGGCCTTCGTTGAGCAATTCGTCGAGCAGCAGCGGGAAGCGGGTGATCTGTTCGGCGATCCACGGGCTGGCAGCGCACAAGGTCAACAGGCGCCGCAGGGCGTCAGGGTTTTCCGTGAGCAACACCAGGTAGGCGGACCGGCGGGCGACGGCTTCCACCAGCGGCAAGACGCGCTCCAGCACCAGGTCCGGGTTGGCGTGCTCGACGGCCTGCGCCAGCAGACGCGGGATAAACGCATCCAGGCGCTCGCGACCGAGGCGCTGCATGGCGCGCAATTGCGGGCTGCCGCGCAGGCCGGCCAAGGCTTTGAGCGCTTTGGGCGCGTCAGTGAAGCCACCTTCGGCCAGTTGGCGGCAGGCGGCGTCTTCGTCCTGGGACTCTTCCCACAGTGGCAACCATTCCCCACCGACGACCAGTTCGCTTTCTTCGCCGTCTTCTTCATCCGGATCAGCGATCACCTGGCGGAAGTGCCAGTCTACCCGCCCACGCCAGTACATCAGGCGCTCATGGAACGCGGCCCAATCGGCGAAGCCGAGCATAAAGGCAATGCGCGCCTGGTCTTCGGGGCTGTCCGGCAGCATCTGGGTCTGGCGGTCGGCAATCGCCTGGATCGCATGCTCGGTGTAACGCAGGAATTCGTAGCCATCGCGCAACTCGGCGATCACCGCCGGCGGCAGGTAGCCCTGGCCTTCCAGGGTGCCCAGCACCTTGAGCAACGGCCGTTGCTGCAGGCTGAGGTCGCGCCCGCCATGGATCAGCTGGAACGCCTGGGCGATAAATTCCACTTCGCGGATGCCGCCCGAACCGAGCTTGATGTTGTCGGCCATGCCCTTGCGCCGCACTTCCTGCTGGATCAACTGCTTCATGGTGCGCAGCGCTTCGATGGCGGAGAAGTCCAAATAGCGGCGGTAGACGAACGGTCGCAGCATGTCGAGCAGTTGCGCACCGGCCACCTGATCGCCGGCCACCACGCGCGCCTTGATCATGGCGTAGCGCTCCCAGTCGCGGCCCTGGTCCTGGTAATACTGTTCCAACGCATTGAAGCTGAGCACCAGTGCGCCCGACGAACCGTAAGGCCGCAGGCGCATGTCGACACGGAAGACAAAACCGTCGACGGTCATCGGGTCGAGGGCCTTGATCAGTTTTTGCCCCAGGCGAATGAAGAACTCCTGGTTATCCAGGGCGCGCTTCACCCCCACCGTCTCGCCGCCTTCGGGGTAGGCGAAGATCAAGTCGATGTCGGATGACAGGTTCAGCTCCACCGCGCCGAGCTTGCCCATGCCGAGGATCACCATCTGCTGCGGCTCACCGCTGCGGCGCCCGGTCGGCGTGCCGAACTGCGCGCAATGGCGCTGGTACAGCCACTGGTAGGCCTGGTCGATGCTGGCGTCGGCCATGTCGGAGAGGTCGCGACAGGTTTGCACCAGATCCGCCTGGCGGGTCAGGTCGCGCCAGATGATGCGGACTTGCTGGCGGGTACGCTGGCGGCGCAGCACGCGGCCCAACTCATCTTCTGTTTCAGCCTGTTGCACGGCACCGGCAATCTGCCCGCACAGCTCGCCCGGCGCAAAGCCACGGTCCAACTCGCCCCAGGCGACCAGTTCGAGCAACATCAACGGGTCACGAACACTCTGTTCAATCACGAAATCACTGGCCGCGCACACCCGCGCGAAATCGGCCCAGCGTTGCGGCGTCCATTCAGAAAGGCCATGATCGTCGTCCAGCGCGGCCACTGCGTCACGGAATGACTGTTCGGCCCGAATGGCGAACGGCAAGAGAACGGCCGGCAGCTCGGCCAGCGTTGGAAGGCTCATGGTCTATCCTTGAACGGCGCGTAAAGGGCTTGTTGCGGTGAACGCAGGAGGCAGGCGCGATGAATGACTGTCGAACAAAAGTTAGAAATAGCTGAAAATTCATAAATTTTGGCAGGTAACATTAAATTTCTACCTTTTCTTCTTCGCAAAAGATCAACAATAACGATTATGCTCACCTAACGGACCGAGCAATCCGCTCAGTCTTGTGTAGTTTTACTACTCGTATATACATTCGAAAGGCTGAAATGGCCGACGATTTGTAGTAAAACTACAGGACGCCGGAGCAACCTCCGGCCATCCAAGAATTTATGTCGTCTGCCCACAAGGCCAGTCGCAAACTTCAGGCAACCGATTCTGGTAGCCTTTCCGCCCTGGAGCAAGCCATGCAAGACCTCGATCCCGTCGAAACCCAGGAATGGCTGGACGCCCTGGAATCGGTTCTCGACAAAGAAGGCGAAGACCGTGCTCACTATCTGATGACCCGTATGGGCGAACTCGCGACCCGCAGCGGCTCGCAACTGCCCTACGCCATCACCACGCCATATCGCAATACCATCCCTGTTACCCACGAAGCACGCATGCCTGGCGACCTGTTCATGGAACGCCGCATTCGCTCGCTGGTACGTTGGAACGCCATGGCGATGGTAATGCGTACGAACTTGAAAGATTCTGACCTGGGCGGTCACATCTCCAGCTTCGCTTCCAGCGCAACGCTCTATGACATCGGCTTCAACTACTTCTTCCAGGCCCCGACCGACGAACACGGCGGCGACCTGATCTACTTCCAGGGCCACACCTCGCCAGGCGTCTACGCCCGTGCGTTCATGGAAGGTCGCATCAGCGAAGAACAGATGAACAACTTCCGCCAGGAAGTCGACGGTCAGGGCCTGTCGTCCTACCCGCACCCTTGGCTGATGCCTGATTTCTGGCAGTTCCCGACCGTTTCCATGGGTCTGGGCCCGATCCAGGCGATCTACCAGGCGCGCTTCATGAAGTACATGGAAGCCCGTGGTTTCATCCCCGAAGGCAAGCAGAAAGTCTGGTGCTTCCTGGGCGACGGCGAGTGCGACGAGCCGGAATCCCTGGGTGCCATCTCCCTGGCCGGCCGCGAGAAGCTGGACAACCTGATCTTCGTCATCAACTGCAACCTGCAGCGCCTCGACGGCCCGGTTCGCGGCAACGGCAAGATCATCCAGGAACTCGAAGGCGTGTTCCGCGGTGCTCAGTGGAACGTGACCAAAGTCATCTGGGGCCGTTTCTGGGACCCACTGCTGGCCAAGGACGTCGACGGTATCCTGCAACGTCGCATGGACGAAGTCATCGACGGCGAGTACCAGAACTACAAGGCCAAAGACGGCGCGTTCGTGCGTGAACACTTCTTCAACACGCCTGAACTCAAGGCGATGGTTGCCGACCTGTCCGACGACGAGATCTGGAAACTCAACCGTGGCGGCCACGACCCGTACAAGGTCTACGCGGCGTACCACGAAGCGGTCAACCACAAAGAACAACCGACCGTCATCCTGGCCAAGACCATCAAGGGTTATGGCACCGGTGCCGGCGAAGCGAAGAACACAGCGCACAACACCAAGAAAGTCGACGTCGGCAGCCTGAAGCTGTTCCGCGACCGCTTCGACATCCCGGTCAAGGACGAAGAGCTGGAAAACCTGCCGTTCTTCAAGCCAGAGCCGAACAGCGCCGAAGCCCGTTACCTGAGCGAGCGTCGTGCCGCACTGGGCGGTTTCGTGCCACAGCGCCGTGCCAAGAGCGTCAACATCCCAACACCGGCACTGGATACCCTCAAGGCCATCCTCGACGGCTCGGGCGACCGTGAAATCTCCACCACCATGGCCTTCGTGCGGATCCTCGCGCAGCTGGTCAAGGATAAGGAAGTCGGTTCGCGCATCGTGCCGATCATCCCGGACGAAGCCCGTACCTTCGGTATGGAAGGCATGTTCCGTCAGTTGGGCATCTACTCCTCCGTCGGCCAGCTCTACGAGCCAGTCGATAAAGACCAGGTGATGTTCTACAAGGAAGACAAGAAGGGCCAGATCCTCGAAGAAGGCATCAACGAAGCGGGCGCCATGAGCTCCTTCATCGCTGCCGGTACGTCGTACTCCTGCCACAACCAGCCGATGCTGCCGTTCTACATCTTCTACTCGATGTTCGGCTTCCAGCGTATCGGCGACCTGGCCTGGGCAGCAGGCGACAGCCGTACCCGTGGTTTCCTGATCGGCGGCACCGCCGGCCGCACCACGCTGAACGGCGAAGGCCTGCAACACGAAGACGGTCACAGCCACATCCTGGCGGCCACCATTCCGAACTGCCGCACCTTTGATCCAACCTACGGCTATGAGCTGGCGGTGATCATCCAGGACGGCATGAAGAAGATGACCCAGGAGCAGCAGGACGTTTTCTACTACATCACCGTGATGAACGAGTCCTACCAGCAACCTGCCATGCCGGCCGGTGTCGAGGAAGGCATCATCAAGGGCATGTACCTGCTCGAAGAAGACACCAAGGAAGCAGCGCATCACGTGCAACTGATGGGCTCCGGCACCATCCTGCGCGAAGTGCGTGAAGCGGCGAAGATCCTGCGTGACGAATTCAACGTCGGCGCCGACGTGTGGAGCGTGACCAGCTTCAACGAACTGCGTCGCGACGGCCTGGCCGTAGAACGCAACAACCGCCTGCACCCAGGTCAGAAGCCTGAGCTGAGCTACGTCGAAGAATGCCTGACTGGCCGTAAAGGTCCGGTGATCGCATCCACCGACTACATGAAACTGTTTGCTGAACAAATTCGCCAGTGGGTCCCGTCCAAGGAATTCAAAGTCCTGGGCACCGACGGTTTCGGCCGCAGTGACAGCCGCAAGAAGCTGCGTCACTTCTTCGAAGTCGACCGTCACTTCGTGGTGTTGGCAGCCCTGGAAGCCTTGGCTGACCGCGGTGAGATCGAACCCAAGGTGGTGGCTGACGCCATCGTCAAGTTCGGGATCAACCCGGAAAAACGCAACCCACTGGACTGCTGAGGAGACTTTTTGTGAGCGAACTCATTCGCGTACCTGACATCGGCAGCGGTGAAGGTGAAGTAATCGAGCTGTTTGTGAAGGTCGGCGACACCGTCGAAGCCGACCAAAGCATCCTGACCCTGGAATCGGACAAGGCGAGCATGGAAATCCCTGCTCCCAAGGCCGGCGTGGTCAAGAGCCTGAAAGTGAAGCTGGGCGATCGCCTGAAAGAAGGCGACGAACTGCTGGAGCTGGAAATCGAGGGCGCCGCCGCTGCGGCCCCTGCTCCAGCTGCTGCGGCAGCACCGGCGCCAGCGCCGGCTGAAAAACCTGCTGCTGCCGAGGCCCCTGCGGCCCCGGCTGCCGCACCGGCCGCAGCCACCATCCAGGACATTCATGTCCCGGACATCGGCTCGTCGGGCAAGGCCAAGATCATCGAACTGCTGGTCAAGGTCGGCGACACCGTCGAAGCCGACCAGTCGCTGATCACCCTGGAGTCCGACAAGGCCTCCATGGAAATCCCTTCGCCGGCTGCCGGCGTGGTGGAAAGCATCGCGGTCAAGCTGGAAGACGAAGTCGGCACTGGCGACTTCATCCTCAAGCTGAAAGTCCAAGGCGCTGCGTCGGCTGCTGCCCCGGCACCGGCCGCTGCGCCGGCTGCCAAGGCTGAAGCCGCACCGGTCGCCGCGGCTCCAGCTCCAGCGCCTGCCGAAAAAGCCGAGGCCGCACCGGCCCCGGCGGCGGCACCGGCACGAAGCGGTGCCAAGGTTCACGCCGGCCCTGCCGTGCGCCAACTGGCCCGCGAGTTCGGCGTCGAGCTGAACGCCGTCACGGCCACCGGCCCGCACGGTCGCGTGCTCAAGGAAGACGTACAGGTTTACGTCAAATCCATGATGCAGAAAGCCAAGGAAGCCCCGGCTGCCGGCAATGCTACCGGTGGTGCGGGCATTCCGCCGATCCCGGTCGTGGACTTCAGCCGCTTCGGCGAAACCGAAGAAGTGCAGATGACCCGCCTGATGCAAATCGGCGCGTCGAGCCTGCACCGCAGCTGGCTGAACATCCCGCACGTGACCCAGTTCGACCAGGCCGACATCACCGACCTGGAAGCTTTCCGCGTTGCGCAGAAAGCCGTGGCCGAGAAGGCCGGCGTGAAACTGACCGTGCTGCCACTGTTGCTCAAGGCCTGCGCGCACCTGCTCAAGGAGCTGCCGGACTTCAACAGTTCGCTGGCGCCAAGCGGCAAGGCGATCATTCGCAAGAAGTACGTTCACATCGGCTTTGCCGTCGACACCCCGGATGGCCTGCTGGTACCGGTCATCAAGAACGTCGACCAGAAGAGCCTGCTGCAACTGGCTGCCGAAGCCGCTGCGCTGGCTGCCAAGGCCCGCGACAAGAAGCTCACCGCGGACGACATGCAGGGCGCATGCTTCACCATCTCCAGCCTCGGTCACATTGGCGGCACTGGCTTCACGCCAATCGTCAATGCGCCGGAAGTGGCGATCCTGGGCGTTTCCAAGGCGACCATCCAGCCGGTATGGGACGGTAAAGCCTTCCAGCCGAAGCTGATGCTGCCACTGTCGCTGTCCTACGATCACCGCGTGATCAACGGCGCCGCAGCGGCACGCTTCACCCAGCGCCTGAGCCAACTGCTGAACGATATCCGCACCATCTTGCTGTAAGCCGCGACGGGCCTCCCTTGCACGAGGGAGGCCCGATTGCATCGATTTCCGAGCGCCACGCTCGTACCTCAACCCCGCCACTTGGCGGGGCTTTTTTTGCGCGTTTCTTGGACAGTAAAAACAGGGTTGTACACCACCTATCACCCCGATTGCAGAAATCGACCGCGTAGCCGATATAACCCTTATAGCACTTAGCCTTCATCCTCTCTTGTCAGCCTGGGCTGCATGATGCAACCTTGCTGCAGGCAACAGTAAAGAGGGCGTGAGCCCGGCGCCGAGTGCGTTTTTTCAAGTGAGCTTCCCCATGAAAAGCCAACCCGATGTCGCCCGGACGGCGGCCGAGGTAGTGACGCAATTACCGGTGCCTTCGCGCCTCGGTATGCTGCGTTTCGAGCGGCTGAATGAGGCAAGCTGGGCCCTGCTCTACCTAGACCCCAATTGCGAGCGCCAATTCGGCCTGCCGGCGGTTGAACTGTGCGCGCTGATCGGCTCGCCCTACGCCAGCCTGATGGAGCCACAGGCGCGCTATCAACTGCACGATGCCATCCAGCAGCAACTGGCCGAGAGCCCTCATTACCTGGTGCGCTACACCCTGCACACCAACGACGGCCCTCTAAGCCTGCTGGAACTGGGCGAAGCCTACAAACAACACAATCGCCACCTGCTGCGGGGCTACCTGATGGTGGTCGACGGCCTGTTCAGCGAGATCCCGTCGACAGCGCCGACAGCCGACCTGGAAAGCCAGAACAGCCGCCTGCAGATCGCCCTGGAACTCAACCAGCGCGCGCAACAGGAACAGTTGCTGCACCTGGAACGGGTACGCGCCCAGCAAGAGCTGATCCTGCTGCTCGCACGCCAGCGCTACACCACGAATAATTCGCTGCAGGAAGCCGCCGAGCTGATTACCCGCAGCGCCTGCGATATCTACCAGATCGATTGCGCCAGCATCTGGAACCTCGAAGGCCAGCGCCTGGTACCGATTTCGGCGTACCAGCGCGCCGATCAGCGCCACCACTTGCCCGAGCCGATTGATGCCAGTGGCTTTCCGGACTATCTCGAAGCCCTGCAGACCAGCCGGGCGATCGATGCTACCAATGTCATGCGCGACCCACGCACCCGCGAAATGGCCGAATCGCTGCAGGCCAACGACGTGTATGCAATGCTCGACGCGAGCATCCGTGTCGATGGCCAGGTCGTGGGTGTGCTGTGCCTGGAACAAAGCGGCTGCACACGCGTCTGGCAGTCCGACGAGATCGCCTTTGCCGGCGAGCTGGCGGATCAGTTCGCGCAAGTGATCAACAATCACAACCGTCGTACCGCCACCAGCGCCCTGCACCTGTTTCAGCGCGCGGTGGAACAAAGCGCCAACGCCTTCCTGCTGGTCAATTGCGATGGCGTGGTGGAGTACGTCAACCCCAGTTTTACCGCGATCACCCAGTACAGTACCGAAGAGGTCCACGGCCATCGCCTGGCGCAATTGCCCGCGCTGGAAAACCTCAGCGAATTGCTGTTCGACGCGCCGTCGAGCCTGGCCAAGAGCAACAGCTGGCAGGGCGAGTTCAAGAGCCGACGCAAGAACCTGGAACCCTATTGGGGCCAGCTGTCGATCTCCAAGGTCTATGGCGACAATCGCGAGCTGACCCACTATATCGGCATCTACGAAGACATCACCCAGACCAAGCTGGCCCAGCAGCGCATCGAGCGCCTGGCCTATACCGACAACCTGACCAACCTGGGCAACCGTCCGGCGTTTATCCGCAACCTCGACGAACGCTTTGCCCGCGACAGCGACAGCCCGATCTGTCTGTTGCTGGTGGACATCGACAACTTCAAGCGGATCAACGACAGCCTCGGCCACCAGACCGGCGACAAGCTGCTGATCAGCCTGGCCCGGCGCCTGCGCAACAGCCTCAGCGCCGGTGGCAGCCTGGCGCGCTTTGCCAGTAACGAATTTGCGGTATTGCTCGACGACACCGACCTGGAGAGCGGCCAGCTCGTTGCCAGCCAACTGCTGGCGACCCTCGACAAGCCGATGTTCGTCGACAACCAATTGATCAGCGTCACCGGCTCCGTGGGCCTGGCCTGCGCGCCGCTGCATGGCCGCGACCCGCAAACCCTGATGCGCAACGCCGGCTTGGCCCTGCACAAGGCCAAAGCCAACGGCAAACACCAGGTACAAGTGTTTACCGAAGCGTTGAACGCCGAGGCCAGCTACAAACTGTTCGTGGAAAACAACCTGCGCCGCGCCCTGACCCAGAACGAGCTGGACGTGTTCTACCAGCCCAAGCTGTGCCTGCGCAGTGGCCGCTTGTTGGGCATGGAGGCGCTGCTGCGCTGGAACCACCCGGAAAAGGGCATGATCCGCCCCGACCAGTTCATCAGCGTGGCCGAAGAAACCGGCCTGATCATCCCCATCGGCAAATGGATCGCCCGCCAGGCCTGCCGCATGAGCAAGCAACTGAGCGCCGCCGGCCTGGGCAACCTGCAGGTGGCGATCAACCTGTCGCCCAAACAGTTCTCCGACCCGGACCTGGTGGCCTCGATTGCCTCGATCCTCAAGGAAGAAGAACTGCCGGCCAACCTGCTCGAACTTGAGTTGACCGAAGGCCTGCTGCTGGAGGCCACCGAGGATACCCGCCTGCAACTGGACCAGTTGAAAAGCCTGGGCCTGACCCTGGCCATGGACGATTTCGGCACCGGTTACTCGTCGCTGAGCTACTTGAAAAAATTCCCGATCGACATCATCAAGATCGATCGCAGCTTTATCCACGAAATCCCGGACAACCAGGACGACATGGAAATCACCTCCGCCGTGATCGCCATGGCCCACAACCTCAAGCTCAAGGTCGTGGCCGAAGGCATCGAGACCGCCGAGCAGTTGGCGTTCCTGCGTCGGCACCGTTGCGACGTCGGCCAGGGCTATCTGTTCGACCGGCCCATCCCCGGTTCAGAGCTGCTCGAGAAGCTTAAACGCTACCCTCGCGGGCCAATCGCCTGACAGCGCTGTAACACTCGGGCACACTGGCTGTCTGATTCTTTACTGTTAACTCAACCTGACGAGAGGACTGATCATGGTCTTGCGCTCGGAAATTCTGGTGAACAAAAACGTGCTTCCTACTGCAGAACAAGCTTTGCCTGGCCGCGAAACCCCGATGACGCTGCCGGAGACGCACTTCGTCAACGGCAACCCGCTGCTCGGCCCGTTCCTCGACGACGTCGGCTTCGCGATCTTCGGCCTGGGCTGCTTCTGGGGCGCAGAACGCAAATTCTGGCAGCGCGATGGCGTGGTCAGCACCGTGGTCGGTTATGCCGGCGGCTACACGCCGAACCCGACTTACGAAGAAGTCTGCTCGGGCCTGACCGGCCATAGCGAAGTGGTGCTGGTGGTGTATGACCAGGCCAAGGTGAAATACGAAGACTTGCTGAAGATGTTCTGGGAACTGCACAACCCGACCCAGGGCATGCGCCAGGGCAACGACATCGGCAGCCAGTACCGTTCAGTGATCTACGCCACCACGCCGGAGCAATTGGCGGCGGCGCAGGCCAGTGCGCAGGCGTATCAGCAAGAGCTGACCAAGGCTGGCCTGGGGCCCATCACCACGGAAATCGACGAGGCCCCGACGGTGTACTTCGCCGAGGCGTATCACCAGCAGTACCTGGCGAAGAATCCGCAGGGCTATTGCGGGATTGGCGGTACAGGCGTGACCTGCCCGATCTAAAAAAATGTGGGAGGGGCGGTGCGACGGTTCGACTTGCCCCCGATAGCAATGTCTCAGGTACAGATGTATGGACTGACACACCGTTATCGGGGGCAAGCCCCCTCCCACATGGGCCTGCGCCAGACTCGGTTACTCAGCAATCAGCCAATCCATCTGCCACCCGCCCTGGGTCTGGCCCAGTTGCTTGGACAGCCACGGCAGCAGCTCACGCAACTCCTCTTCCAAGCCCCACGGCGGGTTGGCAATCGCCAGGCCCGAGCCGGTCAGGGTGTTGGGCGTGTCCAACGGATGCACCAGCAATTCGACGCGCAGCAGCTTCGGCGCACCGGTGCCGGCCAGGTCCTGGTAGAAACGGCGCAACATGCGCTGGTCCTTCACCGGGTACCAGATCGCTGCGACCGTCTGGCGCATGCGGCCGACCGCCTCTTTGAGCGACGCCGCGCAGCGCTGCATTTCGTCGAGCTGTTCAAACGGCGGGTCGATCAGCATCAGCGCACGCTTTTCCGGCACCGGCAGCAACGCGCGTGGCACATGCCAGCCTTCGCCCAGGTGAACCTTGACGCGACGATCGCCCTTCATGTTGTCCTTGAGCAGCACGCCGTCTTCCGGGTGCTTTTCATTGAGCAGCACGCGGTCCTGGGGGCGGGTCAGGCGGCGTGCCAGTTCCGGCGAACCGGGGTAGTAGCGCAACTGGCCATCCGGGTTCATCTCGTGCAGCACGCGCATGTAGTCGGCGGTCAATGGCGGCAGATCGCTCTTGCCCCACAGACGGGCGATGCCTTCCAGGTATTCACCGGTACGGTTGGCCTGATCGCCCTGCAGGTCGTACAGACCGATCCCGGCATGGGTATCGAGGTAGGCGAACGGCTGCTCCTTGCGCGACATCAAGGCGATGAGGCGGGTCAAGGTCAGGTGTTTGAAGACATCGGCGTGGTTGCCGGCGTGAAAGGCGTGACGATAATTCATGGTTGCTCCTGCGCAGGGGGCGAAGTTTACCTGCTACACGGGCAAAGGTGCAGGGCCGCATGCCGGGCGGTGCTTATGCCGCAAAGACAGGCGTCCTTGTGAAAACAATCTAATCCTTACAGCATGTGCGGGCTTGCCCGCGACACAAGCGACGCGGTATTACCTGCACTCCGCGATGATGCCATCGCAGCCAAGCCAGCTCCCACCCTGCCCGGGGGCGCCCTTAAAACCAAGGAGGTCAACAATAACCATGAAAGACGCCACCATCGCCCTGCACCACGGCTTCAAGTCCGACCCGACCACCAAGGCCGTCGCGGTGCCGATCTACCAGAACGTCGCCTTCGAATTCGATAACGCCCAGCACGGCGCCGACCTGTTCAACCTGGACGTACCCGGCAATATCTACACGCGGATCATGAACCCGACCAACGATGTGCTGGAGCAACGCATGGCCGCGCTCGAAGGCGGTATCGCCGCGCTGGCCGTGTCCGCCGGCAGCGCAGCGATCCACTATGCGATCCAGACCCTGACCCGCGCCGGTGACAACATCGTCACCACGCCGCAGCTCTATGGCGGCACCTACACCCTGTTCGCCCACCTGCTGCCGAGCTTTGGCGTCGATGTGCGCTTCGCCCGCGACGATTCCGCCGCCGCCATCGCCGAACTGATCGACGACAACACCAAACTGGTCTACTGCGAGAGCATCGGCAACCCGGCGGGCAACATCATCGACCTGCAAGCCCTCGCCGACGTGGCCCACGCCCGTGGCGTACCGCTGATGGTGGACAACACCGTGGCCACGCCGATCCTGTGCAAACCGATCCAGTTCGGTGCCGATATCGTGGTGCATTCGGTGACCAAATACGTTGGCGGCCATGGCAACTCCCTGGGCGGCGTGATTGTCGACAGCGGCACGTTCCCGTGGGCGAAATACGCGGAAAAATTCCCCGGCCTCAACCAGCCCGAACCGGCTTACCACGGCGTGGTCTACACCGAAAAATTCGGCCCCGCCGCCTTCATCGCACGCGCCCGCACCGTACCGCTGCGCAACACCGGCGCAGCACTGGCGCCGATGAACGCCTTCCTGCTGCTGCAAGGCCTGGAAACCCTGGCCCTGCGCATGGAACGCCACACCGAGAATGCCTTGAAGGTCGCGCAGTTCCTGCAAGATCACGCCGAAGTCGAGTGGGTCAGCTACGCCGGGCTGCCCGATCATCCGCACCACGCGCTGGCGCAGAAATACATGCAGGGCAAACCGTCGGCGATCCTGTCGTTTGGTCTGAAGGGCGGTTACGAAGCCGGTGTACGCTTCTACGACGCCCTGCAAATCTTCAAACGCCTGGTGAACATCGGCGACGCCAAATCCCTGGCCTGCCACCCGGCGTCCACCACCCATCGCCAGATGAACGAGCAGGAACAGGCCAAGGCCGGCGTGAAGCCGGAGATGATTCGCCTCTCGGTGGGGATCGAGGCGATTGAAGACTTGATCGAGGATCTGCAACAGGCGCTGGCTGCAACACACGCCTGAGGCCAGATAAGCGACCCGCGCGCCATGGCTAACATCTGCATGGCGCGTGAAGCAGGCGACCTTGTGCCGCAAGGTCGTCGGCGTAAAGGCAGTGAACATTCACGCCGCTGTCGGAAACCTGGCGCAACTCAGTAGCCCTTTTCCCAAAAGCAAAAAACCACCGAAAAATCCCCCGCCAAAACCACGACACCGCTCGAATCGCTATTTAAATTGCGCAGCCATGCTCATTCAAAAAGGACTGTTTCCATGGCAAGCAATGACCTCCCTTCGAACCGATCACCATGATTGGGGAGTCGCTAATGCCTCAGCCCAATGAAGGTTCGATCAAGAAAATGCTAGGGATCTCGACCAAGAGTTATTTGCACAGCGGAGAGATAAAGAAGTACAGCGAAACGATTGCGCGGGTTTCGAAGACGGCAAAACTGCTGAAAAAAGGCACGCCGCTGGGCATCGCGTTGAGTACGACTGCAACGGCGTTGGAGATCAAGGAGGCGTGTTCCACTGGAAGAGAGGAGCAATGCAGGAAAGCGAAGTATGTAGAGGCAGGTAAATTGACCTTCGGTGTAGCAGGAGGAATCCTTGGAGGTCAGATCGGAATGGGCTTGTGTGTCGCCGTAATGGCTCCTACAACCGGGCCATTCGCCTTGAGCTGTCTTTTGATAGCCGGCGGAGTCGGAGGCGCTGTTTTCGGGCACTGGGGTGGTGAAATTGGCGCTACGGCTGGAGAGGTTCTGTATGAATATTGAGTACTTCCTCAATCTCCCCACGAAAGACCAAATAGCACTTGGGTCAGCGGCCGCAATGCTCATAGCGGTTATTCTCGATCTATTTCTGGCCTATCGGAAATTAGAGGTGATGGAGCGCTATTTGGATCAGTGCAGCCTCTTGAGCACGTACAAACATCTTTTGAGCAACTCCTTACGTGGAAGATTGGGCAGGCTATGCGTGGTCTACGTGGCAATCGCTCTGCCGCGATGGAATGCAAAACGTGGCGTCGTTGATTTACAGCAGGTGGAGGCGTTTCCGAGCTGCCTAAAACTTGCTCTTCACGGGACAGCCCTGATCGGACTAGTCGGAGTTGCAGGCGCGATGATCTTTCATTTCCGTGATCAATTGAACGTATAAGCACCCGATTGCAGGGGCCAGATTTTGTTTGGTCGCTATCTACTTTGCTTAAGCACCAGAAGGAAAAACGGCCCGCTATCCAAAAGATAGCGAGCCGTTTTCTTCAACACATCAGGCGCATAACGCCCGAGGTTTTATTTGTTGAGGTTGTAGTCTTTCTCGGCAGCATCAAAGCGCTCAACCATACCCGCAGTCGGCGCGCCCAGCTTGCTGACGATGTAGATCGCCAGGCTGGCGAAGATGAAGCCTGGGATGATTTCGTACAGGCCCAGCAATTCGAAATGCTTCCACACGATCACGGTGATCGCGCCGACCAGAATGCCAGCCAGTGCGCCGTTGCGGGTCATCTGCTTCCAGATCACCGAGATCAGTACCACAGGGCCGAACGCGGCGCCGAAGCCGGCCCAGGCGTAGCTCACCAGGCCCAATACGCGGTTATTCGGGTTGGCGGCCAGGCCGATGGCGATCACGGCCACCAGCAGCACCATGGCGCGGCCGACCCACACCAGCTCAACCTGGGAAGCGTTCTTGCGCAGGAAGGTCTTGTAGAAGTCCTCGGTCAGGGCGCTGGAGCACACCAGCAATTGGCAGCTCAAAGTGCTCATGACCGCCGCCAGAATCGCCGACAGCAGAACGCCAGCAATCCATGGGTTGAACAGCAGCTTGGCCAGCTCGATAAACACGCGCTCGTGGTTCTCGGTCACGGGGCCGGCCACTTCCGGGTGCGCCGAGAAGTAGGCGATGCCGAAGAAGCCCACGGCCACGGTGCCGCCCAGGCACAGGATCATCCAGGTCATGGAGATGCGACGCGCCTTGGCGATCGACTTCACCGAATCCGCCGCCATGAAGCGCGCGAGGATGTGCGGCTGGCCGAAGTAACCCAGGCCCCAGCCCATCAGCGAGATGATGCCGATGAAGCTGGTGTTTTTCAGCATGTTGAAGTTGTCGGGGTTCTTCGCTTCGATCGCCAGGAACGTGGTATCGATACCGCCGGTGGCCAGCAGCACGATGATCGGCGTCAGGATCAGCGCGAAGATCATCAGGGTGGCTTGTACGGTGTCGGTCCAGCTCACGGCCAGGAAACCACCGACGAAGGTGTAGGCAATCGTCGCCGCCGCGCCGGCCCACAGCGCAGTCTCGTAGGACATGCCGAAGGTGCTTTCGAACAGACGGGCACCGGCCACGATGCCGGAAGCGCAATAGATGGTGAAGAACACCAGGATCACTACTGCGGAGATGATCCGCAGCAGGCCGCTTTTATCTTCGAAACGGCTGGAAAAGTAATCCGGCAGCGTCAGGGCGTCGCCGTTGTGCTCGGTCTGCACGCGCAGGCGACCGGCCACGAACAGCCAGTTGAGGTACGCACCGACGATCAGGCCGATGGCGATCCAGCTTTCCGACAGGCCGGACATGTAGATCGCGCCCGGCAGGCCCATCAACAACCAGCCGCTCATGTCGGAAGCACCGGCTGACAAGGCAGTCACCACGCTACCGAGGCTGCGACCGCCCAGGATGTAATCGGAAAGGTTGTTGGTGGAGCGATAGGCCATGAAGCCGATCAGCACCATTGCTGCGATGTAGATCACGAACGTGATCAGGGTTGGATTACTAACGCTCATAGAAGTGACGCCCTGGCTTTGTTTTTATGTAGCGGCGGTCTGTCAGACGGCCACCCACTGATCCAGTGAGTAAACGTAGCTGCATCGCGCGCATTTATGACTGACGTTTCCCCAGGAAAGCCGTCAGCCGATGAACCACACCATACGGGTGGTTGCACCTTGGCCGCGAATGCTATTCAACAAAGCAAATAAGGTGCAACCAGTTTCTCGCGAATAAGTTGCACCTCGATGTGTTTTACAGAAAACACCGCGTTTTTGCTCCTTTTCGGAGCAAGAACAGCCGATCTCAGAAGCAAATGCACCAAAGTGCAGCGGATTCGGTCGAGTGTCGATTTTTTCCCGATGGAACGGCGAAAAATTCATGCATAAAAAGGGTTGCACCCGGTTGCACCTCTTCCAGACCGAAGCTAATCTTGCCGCCAGCTGATGCCACTCGGTAGTGGCACCCATGAGGATAAGAAAATGGCTACAACCACCCTTGGGGTCAAACTCGACGACCCGACCCGCGAGCGCCTGAAGGCGGCCGCGACCTCCATTGATCGCACGCCGCACTGGCTGATCAAGCAGGCGATTTTCAATTACCTGGAGAAACTCGAGGGTGGTGCAACCCTGACCGAGCTCAATGGCTTGAGCAGCAAGGAGGCCGACGACGCCGGCGAGGTCCAGGCCGACCACGCCCATCAGTGCTTCCTCGAGTTCGCCGAGAGCATCCTGCCGCAATCCGTACTGCGCGCCTCGATCACCGCCGCTTACCGCCGCCCGGAGCCGGAAGTGGTGCCGATGCTGATCGAACAGGCTCGCCTGCCGGCCCAGATGGCCGAAGCCACGAATAAGCTGGCCGCGTCGATTGCAGAAAAACTGCGCAATCAGAAGAGCGCCGGCGGCCGTGCCGGCATCGTCCAGGGTTTGCTGCAGGAATTCTCCCTGTCGTCCCAGGAAGGCGTGGCACTGATGTGCCTGGCCGAAGCGCTGCTGCGCATCCCCGACAAAGGCACCCGCGACGCACTGATCCGCGACAAGATCAGCACCGGCAACTGGCAACCGCACCTGGGCAACAGCCCGTCGCTGTTCGTCAACGCGGCCACCTGGGGCCTGCTGCTGACCGGCAAACTGGTCGCCACCCACAACGAAGCGGGCCTGACCTCATCCCTGAGCCGCATCATCGGCAAGAGCGGCGAGCCGATGATCCGCAAGGGCGTCGACATGGCCATGCGCCTGATGGGCGAGCAGTTCGTCACCGGCGAAACCATCGCCGAAGCCCTGGCCAATGCGAGCAAGTTCGAAGCCAAGGGTTTCCGCTATTCCTACGACATGCTCGGTGAAGCCGCACTCACCGAACACGATGCACAGAAGTACCTCGCCTCTTACGAACAAGCCATTCATTCCATCGGCAAAGCCTCGAACGGCCGTGGGATTTATGAAGGCCCGGGCATTTCCATCAAGCTGTCGGCCCTGCACCCACGTTACAGCCGTGCCCAGTACGAACGGGTGATGGACGAGCTGTACCCGCGCTTGCTGTCCCTGACCCTGCTGGCCAAGCAATACGACATCGGCCTGAACATCGATGCCGAAGAAGCCGACCGCCTGGAACTGTCCCTGGACCTGCTCGAACGCCTGTGCTTCGAGCCGCAACTGAGCGGCTGGAACGGCATCGGTTTCGTGATCCAGGCCTACCAGAAGCGCTGCCCGTATGTGATCGACTACGTCATCGACCTGGCGCGCCGCAGCCGCCACCGCCTGATGATCCGCCTGGTAAAAGGCGCGTACTGGGACAGCGAAATCAAGCGCGCCCAGGTCGAAGGCCTGGAAGGCTACCCGGTCTACACCCGCAAGGTTTATACCGACGTGTCCTACATTGCCTGCGCACGCAAACTGCTGTCGGTGCCGGAAGTCATCTACCCGCAGTTCGCCACGCATAACGCCCACACCCTGTCGGCTATCTACCATATCGCCGGTCAGAACTATTACCCCGGCCAGTACGAGTTCCAATGCCTGCACGGCATGGGCGAACCGCTCTACGAACAGGTCGTCGGCAAAGTGGCCGAGGGCAAGCTGAACCGTCCGTGCCGCGTGTACGCCCCGGTCGGCACCCACGAAACCCTGCTGGCCTACCTGGTGCGTCGCCTGTTGGAAAACGGCGCCAACACCTCGTTCGTCAACCGCATTGCCGACCAGTCCATCTCGATCCAGGAGCTGGTGGCCGATCCAGTGGCCAGCATCGAGCAAATGGCGACGCTGGAAGGCGGCTTCGGCCTGCCGCACCCGCGTATTCCACTGCCGCGTGACCTGTACGGCAGCGACCGCGCCAACTCGGCCGGTATCGACCTGGCCAACGAACACCGCTTGGCGTCGCTGTCTTGCGCCTTGCTGGCCACCGCGCACAACCACTGGAAAGCCGCGCCGATGCTGGGTTGCGCCACCAGCAATGAAGCCGCTGCGCCGGTGCTGAACCCGTCCGACCTGCGTGATGTGGTCGGCCACGTACAGGAAGCCACCGTCGATGACGTCGACAACGCGATCCAGTGCGCCATCAACGCCGGCCCGATCTGGCAGGCGACCCCGCCCGCCGAGCGCGCCGCGATCCTTGAACGCGCCGCCGACCTGATGGAAGGCGAGATCCAGCCGCTGATGGGCCTGCTGGCCCGCGAAGCCGGCAAGACCTTCGCCAACGCCATCGCCGAAGTGCGCGAAGCTGTGGATTTCCTGCGTTACTACGCGGTGCAGGCGCGTCACGATTTCACCAACGACGCCCACCGCCCATTGGGCCCGGTGGTCTGCATCAGCCCGTGGAACTTCCCGCTGGCGATTTTCAGTGGGCAAGTCGCCGCCGCACTGGCCGCCGGCAACCCGGTATTGGCCAAGCCTGCCGAGCAAACCCCGCTGGTGGCCGCACAAGCGGTACGTATCCTGCTCGAAGCCGGTATTCCGGAAGGCGTGCTGCAACTGCTGCCGGGCCAGGGCGAAACCGTTGGTGCGCGCCTGGTCGGCGATGATCGCGTCAAAGGCGTGATGTTCACCGGTTCCACCGAAGTCGCGCGCCTGCTGCAACGCAATGTCGCCGGACGCCTGGATGCACAGGGCCGACCGATCCCGCTGATCGCCGAAACCGGTGGCCAGAACGCGATGATCGTCGACTCCTCGGCCCTGACCGAACAAGTGGTCATCGACGTGGTGTCGTCGGCCTTCGACAGCGCCGGCCAGCGTTGCTCGGCCCTGCGTGTACTGTGCCTGCAGGAAGATTCTGCAGACCGCGTCATCGAAATGCTCAAGGGCGCCATGGCTGAATGCCGTTTGGGCAACCCGGAGCGCCTGTCGGTGGATATCGGCCCGGTGATCGACGCCGAAGCCAAGGCTGGCATCGAGAAACACATCCAGGCCATGCGCGACAAAGGCCGCGCGGTGTACCAAGTGGCGATCGCCGACGGCGAAGAGATCAAGCGCGGCACCTTCGTGATGCCCACCCTGATCGAGCTGGAAAGCTTCGACGAGCTGCAACGGGAGATCTTCGGCCCGGTGCTGCACGTGGTGCGCTACAAGCGCAAGGAGATCGACCAGTTGATCGGCCAGATCAACGCTTCCGGCTACGGCCTGACCCTGGGCGTACACACGCGCATCGACGAGACCATCGCCAAGGTGATCGACAACGTTCATGCCGGCAACGTCTACGTCAACCGCAACATTGTCGGGGCGGTGGTCGGCGTGCAGCCGTTTGGCGGCGAAGGTTTGTCGGGCACCGGCCCGAAAGCCGGTGGTCCGCTGTACCTGTACCGCCTGCTGTCGACGCGTCCTACCGATGCGATCGAGCAGTCCTTCGTTCGCGGCGATGCATTGTCCGCACCGGATGTGCGCTTGCGCGACGCCATGAGCCAACCGCTGACCGCTTTGAAAGCCTGGGCCGACAGCCACACGCTCAGCGACCTGAGCGCCCTGTGCAGCCGGTTCGCCACGCAATCGCAAAGCGGTATCACCCGCCTGTTGGCCGGCCCGACCGGCGAGCGCAACAGCTACGCCATCCTGCCCCGTGAGCACGTACTGTGCCTGGCAGAAGTAGAAGGTGACCTACTGACCCAACTGGCGGCGGTATTGGCCGTCGGCGGTTCGGCGGTATGGCCGGAAACCGAGCTGACCAAAGCCTTGTTCCCACGCCTGCCGAAAGAGATTCAGGCGAAGATCAAGCGCGTGGCCGACTGGACCAAGGACGATGTGCTGTTCGACGCAGTCCTGCATCACGGCGATTCCGATCAACTGCGCGCGGTTTGCCAGCAAGTGGCCCAGCGTGGCGGGGCGATTGTCGGGGTACATGGTTTGTCCCAAGGCGAGACGGCAATTGCCCTGGAGCGCCTGGTGATCGAGCGTGCGCTGAGCGTCAACACCGCAGCGGCGGGCGGTAACGCCAGCCTGATGACCATCGGCTAACTGCCGGAACGCGGTAAAAAATGTGGGAGGGGCTTGCCCCCTCCCACATTTTGGCTGTATTTCAATTCCTCGTCCGCGTTCTGCCCCTCCATCACCCAGATCAATCTTGCTATCCAGCCTCTATTCGCGCACTTAGACTCAGGCTCCTTCCCACACAGGTAAGCCGCCATGTCCGAGACGCTCCTCAGTTCCCGCAATCTGGCTTTCGAGCTGTACGAAGTCCTCGATGCCGAGGGCCTGACCCAGCGCGAGCGGTTTGCCGAACATAATCGCGAAACCTTCGACGCGGCCATCAGTACCGCCCGCACCATTGCCGAAAAGTACTTCGCACCGCATAACCGCAAAAACGACGAAAACGAACCGCGCTACGAGGACGGCAAGGCCATCCTGATCCCGGAAGTCAAACCGGCCGTGGACGCCTTCCTGGAAGCCGGCTTCCTCAATGCCGCGCGCAGTTTCGAAGCCGGCGGCATGCAGTTGCCGACATTGCTGTCCCAGGCCTGCTTCGCGCACTTCCAGGCGGCCAACGCGGCGTCAACGTCCTACCCGTTCCTGACCATGGGCGCCGCCAACCTGATCGAAAGTTTCGGCACCGAGGAGCAGAAGCAACGCTTCCTGCAGCCGATGATCGAGGGCCGCTTCTTCGGCACCATGGCCCTGACCGAGCCGCATGCCGGCTCGTCGCTGTCGGACATTCGTACCCGCGCAGAGCCTGCGGCGGACGGCAGCTATCGGCTCAAGGGCAACAAGATCTTTATCTCCGGCGGCGACCACCCGCTGTCGGAAAACATCGTGCATATGGTGCTGGCCAAACTGCCGGACGCGCCGGCCGGGGTGAAGGGCATTTCGCTGTTTATCGTGCCCAAATTCCTGGTCAACGACGATGGCAGCCTGGGTGAGCGCAACGATGTGCTGCTGGCCGGGCTGTTTCACAAGATGGGTTGGCGCGGCACCACGTCCACGGCGCTGAATTTCGGCGATAACGGGCACTGTGTCGGCTATCTGGTGGGCAAACCGCACCAGGGCCTGAGCTGCATGTTCCAGATGATGAACGAAGCGCGCATCGGCGTCGGCATGGGCGCGGTGATGCTCGGTTACGCCGGCTACCTGTATTCCCTGGAATACGCCCGCGAACGCCCGCAAGGCCGCCTGCCGGACAGCAAAGACCCGAGTACCGCGCCGGTGTCGATCATCCAGCACGCCGATATCAAGCGCATGTTGCTGACCCAGAAAGCCTACGTCGAAGGCGCCTTCGACCTCGGCCTGTTTGCCGCGCGCCTGTTCGACGACACCACCACCCTGGCAACCGACGTCGAACGCAAGCGCGCTCACGAACTGCTCGACCTGCTGACGCCGATCGTCAAATCCTGGCCCTCGGAGTTCTGCCTCAAGGCCAACGAGCTGGCGATCCAGATCCTCGGCGGCCACGGCTACACCCGCGAATACCCGGTGGAACAGTATTACCGCGACAACCGCCTCAACCCGATCCATGAAGGCACCCACGGTATCCAGTCCCTCGACCTGCTGGGGCGCAAGCTCGCGCAGAACGGCGGCGCGGGCCTGAAGCAACTGATTCGGTTGATCGCCGAAACAGGCGCACGGGCGCAGCAATATCCATCGCTGAAGGCCATGAGAGAACCGCTGGAACAGTTGGTGGCGCGCCTGCAAAGCGTGACGATCGGCCTGCTGACGGATCTCGCCCAAGGCAAGGTCAACAGCAGCCTGGCGAATTCGGCGCTGTACCTGAAGGTGTTCGGGCACACAGTGATTGGCTGGCGCTGGCTGGAGCAGGCGATTCGCGCCGAAGAAGGCCTGGCCAAGGGCAATGCGGCGGACACCGCGTTCTATAAAGGCAAGCTCCAGGCGGCCCGCTACTTCCTGACCTGGGAAGTACCGGGCTGCCATCATGAACTGGCAATACTGGAGGCCCGCGACGATACGTGCCTCGGCATGCAGGATGAGTGGTTCTAAGGCTGTCCGATAGCCTTGGAAATCACCTCGACCGTGGCGCTGACTTGCTCTTGGTAACGGTCGAGTTCCTGCTGGTGACGCTGTTGCATTTCGATCTGCTCGGCGCACAGGTTCAGCGCGGCCAGTACCAATAGCTTGTCACCGATCAGGGTCGGGTACTTTTTCTTGGTGGTGGCCAGGGAGGCCTTGAGCAGGGTCACGGCGTGCATCAGGGTTTGATCTTCCCCGGCCGGAGCCTTGATCGAGTAATCCTCTCCGAGAATCGAAACGACCTTTATCCCTTCGTTCATGCGCTGACAGGCCCTGCGCTCACACGCTCAACCAACGCCTGGATACGCGCAGCGGTGGCGCCGTTCTTTTCTTCCTGTTCCATCAGGTTCAATTGCAGGCTGTCGTTCTCATCCTTGGCGCGGGCCAATTGCGCCTTGAGGGATTCATTGGTGCCCAACAGGTCTTGATTCTGCTGTACCAGGTCGCTGACCAGTTGTTCCAGCTGGCTGAGGGATGCTTCTAACATTTTGATTTCCTGGGCTTTTTAAAAGGGCGGTGACGATAAAGAAAATTCACCTCGGATGCCAGGGTTATCCCCGGCGCGCAGCCCGATTGTTAAGGGCCGGGCCGCACTTTCGAGCCTTAGTGACTGCATTTCCCCCATCTGGTTCCTGAATCGGCCCGGCCCCTCGTCAGATGCGATAAAAACACACGCCACTTTAGACTTTAGTCGTACTGCCGATAGGTAATACTCACCCTGTCTCATAGCCGCATGGATCGCGCTTCTTCCCAGGACTCCCGCATGTCTCTTCGTAATATGAATATCGCGCCGCGCGCGTTCCTAGGCTTCGCGTTGATTGGTGCACTCATGTTGTTTCTCGGTGTGTTCGCCCTGAACCAAATGAGCAAAATCCGCGCGGCGGCAGAAGACATCACGCTGTCCAGCGTCCCGAGTATTCGCGCCCTCGATGAGTTCACCCAACTGACATTGCGCCTGCGGGTGCTGTCATACCGCTTGCTGACCAACCGCGGGCCAGACGTGCAGCAAAAAACCCTGGAAACCATCGAACAGCGCAACCAGCAGATTCGGACCGCCCAGGGCATCTACGAAAAACTCATCGACAGCAGCGAAGAACGCGCGGCCTACGACGAATACGTGCGCCTGCTAGCCCAGTACCATCAGATCGAAGAGCGCATGAAGAGCATGTCGCGGGCCAATCAGGTCGACGAGCTGCGCGAGTTGCTCAACAGCGAGTTGCTGAGCAACGCCGAGCAGACCAACGCCGTGCTGGCGCGCCTGGCGGACATCAACAACAAGATGGCCCTGACCACCAATCAGCAGGCCAAAGACCAATACAACCTGGCCTTCGACCTGGTGGTTGGGCTGCTGGTCATCGCCACGACGCTGACCCTGTTGTTCGCCTGGCTGCTGACCCGCAGTATCACCCTGCCGATCGCCCAGGCCCTGGACGCGGCTGAAGAAATCGCCGAAGGCAACCTGACACGCCCGATCAAGGTCGATGGCCACGACGAAGCCGGCCGCCTGCTGGCTGCCATGGCCAAGATGCAGGACAAGCTGCGCGACACCCTGCAACGCATCGCCGGCTCGGCCACTCAGTTGGCTTCTGCCGCCGAAGAGCTTAACGCCGTGACCGACGAAAGCGCCCGTGGCCTGACCCAACAAAACAACGAAATCGAACAGGCCGCCACCGCGGTCAACGAGATGACCAGCGCCGTCGAGGAAGTCGCGCGCAATGCGGTGAGCACCTCCGAGGCCTCGCGCAACGCCACCACCTCCGCCGGTGACGGCCGCGACCTGGTGCAGGAAACCGTCAGCGCCATCGAGCGCATGAGCGGCGACGTGCAAGCCACCGCGACGCTGATCGGCGACCTGGCCAATGAGTCGCGCGACATCGGCAAGGTGCTCGACGTGATTCGCGGTCTCGCCGACCAGACCAACCTGCTGGCCCTGAACGCGGCGATTGAAGCCGCACGCGCCGGGGAAGCCGGCCGTGGCTTTGCCGTAGTGGCCGACGAAGTGCGTGCGCTGGCGCATCGCACCCAGCAGTCGACCAGCGAGATCGAACGGATGATCGGCAGTATCCAGGCCGGCACCGAGCATGCCGTGGATTCGATGCGCAACAGCACCGAGCGCGCGGAATCGACGCTGAACATCGCCAAAGGCGCGGGGATGTCGCTGGATACGATCAACACGGCGATTGTCGAGATCAATGAACGCAACCTGGTGATCGCCAGCGCGGCGGAGGAACAGGCGCAGGTGGCACGGGAAGTGGACCGCAACCTGGTGAACATTCGTGATCTGTCGGTGCAATCGGCAACCGGCGCCGGCCAGACCAGTGCCGCGAGCAGCGAGTTGTCGCGCCTGGCGGTGGATTTGAACGGGATGGTCGGGCGGTTTCGCCTCTAAGAATGTGGGAGGGGCGGTGCGACGATTCGACTTGCCCCCGATTGCGATTTGTCAGCTAGCTTATCTACAGCTGACCCACCGCAATCGGGGGCAAGCCCCCTCCCACATTTAGATCGGCGCCCGCCGCTAAAACCTTTTTGACAGCGCGGCAATTCAACAGGTTAGAATCGCTGGCACGCAGACTGCATGGTCAGAATGCGTCCGTCTTATTTTGCCCATGGAGTACTGCCTTTGAATGCGACCACCATCAACAGCCTGTTCTTGATCGGCGCGTTGCTGGTGAGTGCGAGCATTCTGGTGAGTTCTCTTTCGTCCCGCCTGGGCATTCCGATCCTGGTGATCATCCTGGCCGTGGGCATGGTCGCCGGCGTCGACGGCGGCGGCATCATCTTCGATAACTACCCGACCGCCTACCTGGTGGGCAACCTCGCCCTGGCCGTGATCCTGCTCGACGGCGGCTTGCGCACCCGGGTGGCGAGTTTTCGCGTGGCACTCTGGCCGGCGTTGTCGCTGGCCACGGTGGGGGTGTTGATTACCACCGGCCTCACTGGCATGGCCGCGGCCTGGCTGTTTGACCTCAACATCATTCAAGGCTTGCTGATCGGCGCGATTGTCGGCTCCACCGACGCCGCCGCGGTGTTCTCGCTGCTCGGCGGCAAGGGGCTCAACGAACGGGTCTCCGCCAGCCTGGAAATCGAATCCGGCAGCAACGACCCGATGGCAGTGTTCCTCACCGTCACCCTGATCGACATGCTCGCCAGCGGCCAGACCGGCCTGCACTGGAACCTGCTGTTGCACCTGGTGCGCGAGTTCGGCATCGGCGGCCTCATCGGCCTGGGCGGCGGCTGGCTGATGCTGCAGATGGTCAACCGCATCAACCTGGCCAACGGCCTGTACCCGATCCTGGTGATCGCCGGCGGCCTGTTCGTCTTCGCCCTGACCAACGCCCTGCACGGCAGCGGCTTCCTCGCCGTGTACCTGTGCGGCCTGGTGATCGGCAACCGCCCGGTGCGCAGCCGTCATGGCATTTTGCATATGCTCGACGGCATGGCCTGGCTCGCCCAGATCGGCATGTTCCTGGTGCTGGGCCTGCTGGTCACGCCCCACGACCTGCTGCCGATTGCGCTACCCGCCCTGGGCCTGGCGCTGTGGATGATCCTGTTTGCGCGGCCGCTGTCGGTGATGGTCGGCCTGCTGCCGTTCAAGGCGTTCCACGGCCGCGAAAAAGCCTTTATCGCCTGGGTCGGCCTGCGCGGCGCGGTGCCGATCATTCTTGCGGTGTTCCCGCTGATGGCCGGCCTGCCCCATGCACAGCTGTACTTCAACCTGGCGTTCTTTATCGTGCTGGTCTCGCTGCTGGTGCAAGGCACCAGCCTGCCGTGGGTGGCCAAGCTGCTGAAAGTGACCGTGCCACCGGAGCCGGCGCCGATTTCCCGCGCCGCCCTGGAAGTTCACGTCACCAGTGAGTGGGAGCTGTTCGTCTACCGCCTGGGCGCGGAAAAGTGGTGCATCGGCGCAGCCCTGCGCGAGCTGAAAATGCCCGAAGGCACGCGTATCGCTGCACTGTTCCGTGGCCAGCAACTGCTCCATCCGTCGGGTAGTACGGTGCTGGAAGCCGACGATCTGCTCTGCGTGATCGGTCACGAACACAACCTGCCGGCCCTGGGCAAACTGTTCAGCCAGGCGCCGCAACGCGGCTTGGATTTGCGCTTCTTCGGCGACTTCATCCTCGAAGGCGACGCCCAACTGGGCGCAGTCTCGGCGCTGTACGGCCTGCAGCTCGAAGGCATCGACCCGGACATGCCACTGAGCCACTTCATCACCCAGAAAGTCGGCGGCGCGCCGGTGGTCGGCGACCAGGTGGAGTGGAACAACACGATCTGGACCGTCGCAGTCATGGACGGGAACAAGATTGGCAAAGTCGGCGTCAGATTCCCCGAAGGAAGTCGCCCGGGCCCCGGACTCTTCCTCTAAACTGCGGGGCAATACTGCCCCGATTCTTCACCTTGCTCGACCGGTCTCTATGCCAACCCTGCGCACTTTTCTCGCCACTGCCCTGCTGGGCCTGACCCTTTGTGTCGGCAGCGTATACGCCGCCGACCCGCCCAGCGCCGACGCTATCCAGCAAACCCTGGACAAGCTGCCCGACCGCAAGCTGCCCGACGCCGACATGAAGGCGCTGCAGGCGATCCTGCAGCAGACGCTGACTCACCTGGGCAACAAGCAGGATTACGAGCAGCGCCTGGTCGATCTCAAGCGCCAGTTGCAAGACGCCCCGCGCCAGACCAGCGAAAACCAGCGCGAACTGACCCGGCTCAAGGCCACCAAAGTCGTCCCGGTGGCCCAGCGCTACGCCACCTTGCCGGTGCCGCAACTGGAACAACTGCTGGTGCAGCGCACCACCCAGCAAGGCGACCTGCAAAAAGACCTGGCCGACGCCAACAGCCTGACCATCGCCGCCCAGACCCGCCCCGAGCGCGCGCAGACCGAAATCAGCAGCAGCCAGACGCGCATCCAGCAGATCAACGCGACCCTCAAGGCCGGCAAGGACAATGGCAAAACCCTCAGCGCCGACCAACGCAACCAGTTGAACGCCGAACTGGCGTCGCTCAATGCCCTGATCCCACTGCGCCGCCAGGAACTGGCCGGCAACAGCCAACTGCAAGACCTGGGCAACAGCCAGCATGACCTGGTGGTGGAAAAAACCGCGCGCCTGGAACAAGAGATCCAGGACCTGCAAACCCTGATCAACCAGAAACGCCTGGCCCAGTCCCAACAGACGGTGACCCAACAGTCCATCGAAGCGCAGAAAGCCGGCAGCAGCAGCCTGTTGGCCACGGAAAGCGCGGCCAACCTGAAGCTGTCCGACTACCTGCTCAAAAGCACCGACCGCCTCAACGACCTGACCCAGAAGAACCTGCAGACCAAGCAGCAACTGGACACCGTGACCCAGAGCGACTCGGCGCTGGACGAACAGATCAACGTGCTCAAGGGCAGCCTGCTGCTGTCGAAGATTCTGTACAAACAGAAACAGGCCTTGCCGCGCCTCACGGTCGACCGCAACCTCGCCGACGACATCGCCAACATTCGCCTGTACCAGTTCGAGGTCAACCAGCAGCGCGAACTGATCAGCTCGCCCAGCACCTATGTGGATAACCTGCTGGCCAACCAGCCGCCGGATGAGGTCACCCCGCAATTGCGGCGCACTCTGCTGGAACTGGCGATCACCCGCAGCGACCTGCTCGAGCGCCTGAGCCGCGAGCTGAGCGCGCTGCTCAATGAATCGATCACCCTGCAACTGAACCAGAAACAACTGCTGAGCACCGCCACCACCCTGCGTGCGACCCTCGATGAGCAGATGTTCTGGATTCCCAGCAACAAGCCGCTGGACACCGAGTGGCTGGAAACCGTCCCGGACCACCTGAGCAAGCAAGTCACCTCCCTGCCCTGGGCCTCCAGCGTCAGCGAACTGTACGACGGCCTGACCCAGCGCCCGCTGCTGTTCCTGCCGTTGCTGCTGTTGATTGGCGCACTGTTGTGGCGGCGCAATGCCTTGTACGCGCGGCTGAAAAAGGTGCACATGGACATCGGCCACTTCAAGCGTGACAGCCAATGGCACACGCCCCAGGCGATCCTGGTGAATATCCTGCTGGCCATGCCCGTGGCCTTGGGCCTGGCGTTATGCGGTTATGCGTTGCAGATCGACGCCCGCGGGCAAAACGCCAACCTGGGTGCCGCGCTGTTGCAGATCGCCCAGGCGTGGTTGGTGTTCTACACCGCCTACCGAATCCTCGCGCCAGGCGGCGTCGCCGAATTGCACTTCCGCTGGGAACGACCGCAGGTCGCATTCCTGCAAGGCTGGGTACGCAAGCTCGGACTGGTGGTGCTGGCGCTGGTGGCCGTGGTGGCCATTGCCGAGCACCAGCCGGCAGCCCTGGCCGACGACGTGCTGGGCATCGGCGTGGTACTGACCTGCTATGCGCTGATGGCCTGGCTGCTGGGTCGCCTGCTGTTGCACAGCACGACCCACGAGAAAGCCTCACTGTTCCGCAAAACCGCGGGTCTGTTGTTTACCGCGCTGCCCATCGCACTGTTTATCGCCGTGTGCTTCGGCTATTACTACACCGCGCTGAAGCTCAGCGACCGGTTGATCAACACCCTGTACCTGTTGATGTTCTGGCTGGTGATCGAAGCCACATTCGCCCGCGGCCTGGGCGTCGCCGCCCGGCGCCTGGCCTATTCGCGGGCATTGGCAAAACGCCAGGCCGCCAAGGAAGCCGGCGAAGGCGAAGCGGTGATCGAAGAGCCGACCCTGGACATCGAACAGGTCAACGAACAATCCATGCGCCTGATCCGCCTGGCCCTGCTCGGCGGCTTCATCGCGGCGCTGTACTGGGTGTGGTCGGACCTGATCTCGGTGTTCTCCTACCTCGACAACGTCACCCTCTACGAATACACCAGCGGCACCGGGGCCAATATCAGCATGGTGCCGATCAGCATCGGCGACATGCTCGGCGCGCTGATCATCATCGGCATCACCTTCGCCCTGGCGCGCAACCTGCCCGGCTTGCTGGAAGTGCTGGTGCTGTCCAAGCTGGACCTGGCCCAGGGCAGCGCCTACGCCACCACCACGTTGCTGTCCTACGTGATTGCCGGCGTGGGGTTTGTGGCGACCCTATCGACCCTCGGCGTGAGCTGGGACAAGTTGCAATGGCTGGTGGCGGCGCTGTCGGTGGGCCTGGGCTTCGGTATGCAGGAGATCTTCGCCAACTTTATCTCCGGCATCATGATCCTGTTCGAGCGCCCGGTGCGGATCGGCGACACCATCACCATCGGCAACCTGTCGGGCACGGTGAGCAAGATCCGCATCCGCGCCACCACCATCACCGACTTCGACCGCAAGGACATCATTGTCCCGAACAAGACGTTCATCACCGGGCAACTGATCAACTGGTCGCTGACCGACACCATCACTCGGGTCACCCTCAAGCTCGGCGTGGACTACGGCTCCGACCTCGACCTGGTGAAAGCCCTGTTGCTCCAGGCCGCGCGCGAAAACCCGCGGGTGCTGAAAGAACCCGAACCCCACGTGTACTTCCTCAACTTCGGCGAAAGCACCCTCGACCACGAACTGCGCATGCACGTGCGCGACCTCGGTGACCGCAACCCGGTGATCGACGAGGTGAACCGTTTTATCAACCGCGAGTTCAAGAACAACCACATCAACATCTCGTTCCGGCAGATGGAGGTTTACCTGAAGAACCTGCACGGCCAGGAGTACAAGCTGGTGCCGGTAGAAGACGAAAAACGCACCATCGCCAACCCGGCCGAGACGCACGACGCACCGGAACCGCCGCTGGGCAAAGTGGTGGACGCCCCCGAGCCGCCACCCTCCAAGCTCGACTAAAACGCCTATCCCCAGCAGAATGCTCGGACATTCTGCTGGAGATGGCCGGTGAAAGCCCTCGACGAACTGACCTTCGACAATCGCTTCGCACGCCTGGGCGACGCGTTCTCAACCCACGTCCTGCCCGAGCCCCTCGACGAACCGCGCCTGGTCGTGGCGAGCGACGCCGCCATGGCCCTGCTCGACCTCGACCCGGCCGTGGCCGAAACGCCGGTGTTCGCCGAACTGTTCGGCGGCCACAAGCTGTGGGCCGAAGCCGAACCGCGGGCGATGGTGTATTCCGGGCATCAGTTCGGCTCCTACAACCCGCAGTTGGGCGATGGCCGTGGCTTGCTGCTCGGCGAGGTGTATAACCGCGCCGGCGAACACTGGGACTTGCACCTCAAGGGCGCCGGGCAGACGCCGTACTCGCGGATGGGCGATGGCCGCGCCGTGCTGCGCTCTTCGATTCGGGAGTTTCTGGCATCAGAAGCCCTGCATGCATTGAACATCCCTAGCAGCCGGGCGCTGTGTGTGATCGGCTCGAGCACGCCGGTTTGGCGCGAGAAGCAGGAACGCGGGGCGATGGTGTTGCGCCTGGCCCGTAGCCATGTGCGCTTCGGTCATTTCGAATACTTCTACTACACCCAGAAGACCGAGCAGCAGGCGGCACTGGCCGAGCACGTGTTGAAGCTGCACTTCCCCGAGTGCCGGGAACAGCCCGAACCGTACCTGGCGATGTTCCGCGAAGTCGTCGAACGCAACGCCGCACTGATCGCCAAATGGCAGGCCTATGGCTTCTGCCATGGGGTGATGAACACCGACAACATGTCGATCCTCGGCATCACCTTCGATTTCGGGCCGTTTGCGTTTCTCGACGATTTTGACGCGCACTTCGTCTGCAACCATTCCGATCATGAAGGGCGCTACTCCTTCAGCAATCAAGTGCCGATCGGGCAGTGGAACCTCAGCGCGCTGGCGCAGGCGCTCACACCGTTTATCAGCGTCGACGCCTTGAAGGAAACCCTCGGCCTGTACCTGCCGCTGTACCAGGCGCACTACCTGGACCTGATGCGCCGCCGGCTGGGGCTGACCAGCGCCGAAGACGATGACCAGAAACTGCTGGAGCGCCTGCTGCAATTGATGCAGAACAGCGGCGTGGACTACACGCTGTTCTTCCGCCGCCTGGGCGATGAACCGGCGGCGCTCGCAGTGGCGCGGTTGCGCGACGAGTTTGTCGACAGGAACGGCTTCGATGCCTGGGCCGATGCGTACAAGGCCCGCGTGGCGCGTGATGGCGAGTACAGCGAAGAACAGCGCCGAGCACGGATGCATGCGGTCAACCCGCTGTACATCCTGCGCAACTACCTCGCACAGAACGCTATCACCGCCGCCGAGTCTGGGGATTACAGCGAAGTGCGGCGGCTGCATGAGGTGTTGCGCAAACCGTTCGAGGAGCAGGCCGGGATGGAGCAGTACGCGCAGCGGCCGCCGGATTGGGGCAAGCATTTGGAGATCAGTTGTTCTTCGTAGAGTCGGCTAGATGAACGTCTCCACGGAAACCCCAAAGCGTTCGGCCAACCATTTAATCTGTCGCAGATTGAGCTTACGCTTACCGCTCAGAATCTCGGAAACGACTGACTGTTTGCCTAAGCCTGGCAGATCACTTTGATTCAAGCCGTGTTCGCGCATCATCGCGCGCAACACGTCAACACCACTGACGATGGGCATCGGACGATGCTCGTGATCGTAGGCTTCGATCCAGTCACTGAGAATATCCACCAAACTCATAAGCGGATTTGATTCGTCCTCCCCGACCAAATCCAGCAACTCGTCGAGGGCAGCAACCAGTGCATCGTAATCCGCCTCGTTTTTTGGCTTGCGCAGTAATGGTGAAACAAATTGCCAATGTTCAGCGGCGAGCTGAATGAGTGCGCTCATCTGATTGTCTCCTTCCACTTGTCTTGTTCGTATTCGCGGTGATCGAGCAGATGCTTGATGTAAATTCGTTGTGCTGGGTACCGCACGAAAGCAATTAACCTCAGTTTATTGCCACCGATGTCGAACACATGGAACTGCCCGACTTTATCCGTCGCAGGAAAAATGCCTTTCATTGACGCGAAATCTCCTGGGCTATTGCGCTTTATCCGTCGGTACCACTCATCCAAAGCACTCGCTGAGCGCGGCCACTTTTCCTTTGCTTCCCAGATCCTTTTCTCACTAATCACTCGCATGCAACATCCTTATCGCATCTTGCTATGAAGGTTAAACCCGAACTCAAACTATCGCAATTTGCTATAACCGCAAACAGACAGATGGCGGGAAACAGAACGCGCTCCAACAGCCTAGATAAGCGGCTTCACATCGACATGGCAGAAACTGTGAACGGATGAGTCACCGCTCCCACGCCTTGATAAACCCCAGACCTGACTCCAAATAGGATCTATTGGCCAGTCTCAAAGGAGCGCCACCATGTCCAACCCTCTCGTCATTCCCTGCCCGCACTGCAACGGCCTCAATCGCATCCCCGGCGAACGCCTGGGCGATGCGCCGAAGTGCGGGCGCTGCAAGCAGCCGGTGCTGCTGAACAAACCTTTTGAACTGAAACAGGGCGACTACGCCAGCCAGATCAAGGGCGACCTGCCGTTGCTGGTGGATGTGTGGGCCGATTGGTGTGGGCCGTGCAAGTCGTTCGCACCCATCTTCGAGCAGGCCGCTGCGCAGTTGGAAGGCAAGTGCCGGTTGGCCAAGCTGGACAGCGAGGCCAATCAGCAGTTGTCGGCGCAGTTGGGGATTCGCTCGATTCCCAGCTTGATTCTGTTCAAGAACGGCCGCGAAGTGGCGCGTCAGAGTGGGGCGTTTCCGTTACCGCAGTTGATGAGCTGGTTGCGTAGCCAAGGGGTGTAACTCGACCTTGAGCACAACGCAGGCCAGTGTGGTGCTTTAGGTCAGGCGTTTTCCAGCAGGTTATGCAACTCCACAAACTGCTGCGTCAGCTTGTGCCGTGGGTCCAGGTGGATCAGCGGTTTGTTCTGCTGGTGCGACTCACGCATGCGTACCGAACTCGCCAGGTACACCGGCAGCACCGGCAAGCCTTCGGCAATCAACTCATCGAGCATCTGCTGCGGCAAGCTCGCCCGCGCCTGGAACTGGTTGACCACAATGCCTTCGACTTCCAGGCCTTCGTTGTGGTCTTCCTTCAATTCTTCGATTTCCGCCAGCAGGCCATACAACGCCTGGCGCGAGAAACTGTCGCAATCGAAGGGGATCAACACACGATCAGCAGCAATCAGCGCCGAAACCGCATAAAAATTCAACGCTGGCGGGGTATCCAGGTAAATCCGGTCGTAGTCTTCGCTCAGTTCATCCAGCAGCTTTCGCAGCTTGTTGATTTTGTGCTTGGCTTCGAGCTTGGGCTGCAAGTCCGCCAGCTCAGCGGTGGCGGTGATCACGTGAAGGTTGTCGAAGGGCGTTTCGTAGATATCCACCCGGTTTTTCTTGGCGAACGGCCCCGAAGACAGGGTTTGCTTGAAGAACTCGGCAATACCCATCGGTATATCGTCGCCGGTCAGCCCGGTGAGGTACTGAGTAGAGTTGGCTTGTGCATCGAGGTCCACCAACAGGGTTCGGTAACCTTCACTGGCGCTGACCGCCGCCAGGTTGCAGGCGATGCTGGACTTGCCAACCCCGCCTTTTTGATTGAACACCACGCGCCGCATGGAAAAACCTCCGTGTACCAATGAATGCCCGAGTGTAGAGGGCAAAAGCGCCGGTTAGCTACCTCGTTCATCCATGCACTGCTGCATTAATGGTCCGGGCTAGCATCTAACGTACAAATGAAAAGGAACAGTCCGACAATCCAGCTCGGTTCTCAGTAAAGGACAATCTGTAAATCTTCCCCAGCAAATTGTAATCGGCCGTGAACAAATATTTACCAAAGTTTGCTAGAACCCCACAGCACCGGGATAATGCGCGCCATTCGGCTGCTGCTCCCTGTCCCGGTATTCGGGGCCAGTGGCCGCGCATGGAAGCCCGCAGGGGCGGGATATCTTCTCAGTGATCAATTTCAATATCAGCCAATGGCGCGCCTGGGCTCCGGGCCTCGAAAGTGCGGACGACTGGCGCGCCTGGTGCCAGGCGCCAGTGTTGTTGCCCGCCAGCGAAGCCTCCCCCGACGTCTCGTTTTTACCGGCCATGCAGCGCCGCCGCCTGAGCCGTCTGGCGCGCATGGCTTTCAGCGTGGGCTGGCCGCTGGCCGAGGGCCTGCAAGACCTGCCGCTGGTGTTCGTTTCCCGCCACGGCGAAACCCCGCGCACCCTCGACATCCTCAGCGACCTGGCCAACGATCAGCCGCTGTCGCCGACCCAGTTCAGCCTGTCGGTGCATAACGCGGTGATTGGCCTGTGGTCGATCCTGCGCAATGAAACCAGCGAAATGACCGCCCTCGCCGCCGCCGGCGATGGCCTGGAACACGGCATGCTCGAAGCAGCGGCCCTGCTCAACGAAGGCGCCCCGGCGGTATTGCTGGTGATCAGCGAGGAACAGCCCCCCGAGGCCTACGCCAACTGGATCCACGACGTGCCCTTCCCCTACGCCCTCGGCCTGTTACTGACGCCGGGCGACGAGTGGCAACTGGAACTGCGCACCGGCACGGTCCAACACACTCACACCCAGTGGCCTCATGCCCTGAACCTGCTACGCACCCTGTTGACCGAACAGGGCGCCTGCCAACACGCCTGGAAGAACCGCGTATGGAACTGGCAACGCAAGCCCTGAACGACAAGCCACGGGACGCCTACTACTGGCGCCTGTTCGCCACCGCCGCCAGCTTCGCGCTGTTTGGCGTCGGCGGGCTGTGCCTGCGCTTACTGGTGTTTCCGTTGCTCAATTGCCTGCCGGGGACTGCCAGCCAGCACCAACGGCGCGCGCGGCATACCATCAGTCGCCTGTTCTGGTTGTTCATTCGGTGGATGCAGCGCCTGGGCATTCTCACGTTCAGCGTCGACGGTGCCGACAAACTCGGGCGCCCCGGCCAGATGATCGTCGCCAACCACCCGTCACTGATCGACGTGGTGTTCCTGATCGGCCTGATGCGCCAGACCAACTGCGTGGTCAAGCAGAGCCTGTTTCAAAACCCGTTCACCCGTGGGCCGGTGCGCGATGCCGGCTACATCAGCAATGACGGCAGCGCGGACATGCTCGACGCCGCCGCCGATGCGCTGCGCGAAGGTCAGACCCTGATCATCTTTCCAGAAGGCACCCGCACCACACCCGGTGCGGCGCCTGCCTTTCATCGCGGCGGCGCCGCGATTGCGTTGCGTGGTGCGACAATCATCACCCCCGTGGTAATCAAGGTCAGCCCGACCACCCTGACCAAGGCCGAACCCTGGTATCGCATTCCCAAACGCCGCTTTCACTTCAGTTTACGGGTGGGTGCCGATATAGAACCACAAGCGTTCGCCGCACTCGGCCCCGCGCCCCAGGCCTCACGCAAGCTCAACGATTACCTGCATCACTATTTTATTAAGGAGCTCGCCGAAGATGAGCAACTCAAACAGCCTTGAGCACGACATAAAGACGCTGATCATCGAGGCCCTGGGCCTGGAAGACATCAGCGTCGACGACATCAACAGCGACCAAACCCTGTTCGGCGAAGGCCTGGGCCTGGACTCAGTCGACGCCCTGGAACTGGGCCTGGCGATCCAGAAAAAGTACGGCTTCAAGATCGATGCCGACGCCAAGGACACCCGCAATCACTTCACCAACGTGGCCAGCCTTGCGGCGTTCGTCACGGCCAAACAGGCAGCTTGAGACCGTACCATGCAAACTCGTGACGATATTTTCAACACCCTGCGCGCTGCCTTGGTGGAACTGTTTGAACTGGAACCTGAACGCATCACCCTCGAAGCCAACCTGTACCAGGACCTGGAAATCGACAGCATCGACGCCGTGGACCTGATCGACCACATCAAACGCCAGACCGGCAAAAAAATCGCCGCCGAAGAGTTCAAGGCTGTGCGTACCGTGAACGACGTGGTTGAGGCGGTGTACCGTCTGGTCCAACCGGCCGCATGAGCCGGCTGATCGGCCTTGGCCTGTTGCTGGCGGGGTTGCTGTACCCTTTCGCGGTGTATTACGGCACCGAGCACTTTGCACCGTGGCAATTCGGCCTGCTGCTCGGCAGCCTGTGGTTGCTGCGTGCGCTCACGGGTGCGCGGCGCCCCGGCAGCCGCTGGATGGCGGTGGCGATCATCCTGTTCTGCTTGGCCCTGGCCTGGTTCGACAACCCGCACCTGCTGCGCTGGTACCCGAGCCTGGTCAGCGCGTTCATGTTGGCGCTGTTCGGCCTGAGCCTGAAATACGGCCCGCCGATGGTCGAGCGCCTGGCACGCATGACCGACCCGCAACTGCCGCCGAAAGCCATTGTGTATACGCGCCAGGTCACCGTGGTGTGGAGCGTGTTTTTTCTGTGTAATGGCCTGCTGGCCGCCGCCCTCACCCTGTGGGCGCCGCTGAGCTGGTGGACGTTGTACAACGGCCTGATCGCCTACGGGCTGATGGGGCTGTTGTTTGCCGTGGAATGGCTGGTACGACAAAGGGTTCGAGGCCGCGTATGAATGGGTTGAAACTTGAGCACCTGCTGCTTGAGCCGTTGGAACAGCGCTTGGTCACCACCGAGCCTGCGATGAATCACGCCCAGCTGTGGGAGCAATCCCTGCGCCTGGCGGCAGGCCTGCACGCGCGCGGTATCCAGCGCGTGGCGGTGCATCTGGAAGACGCCGGCCTGCTGGCGATCGCCCTGCTGGGGGCCTGGCGCGCCGGGGTCGGCGTGTTGCTGCCCGCCGACCTGCAACCGCAGACTCGCCAACGCTGGGCCGACGCCGTCGACACCTGGCTGACCGACGCCGCGGACCTGGACGCGTTGTATCAGGCGCCGTTGAGCCCGGCCGCCCTCGACCTGGATGCGTGCCAATTGAGCCTGTGTACCTCCGGCTCCAGCGGCGAACCCAAGCGCATCGACAAGACCCTGCGCCAGCTGGCCAACGAGGTGCAGGCCCTGGAAACGCTGTGGGGCGCGGACCTCAACGACGCCTGCATCATCGGCAGCGTCGCCACCCAACACATCTACGGCCTGTTGTTCCGCGTGCTGTGGCCGTTGTGCGCCGGCCGCAGCTTCGTGCGCCGCCAGTTGGCCTTCCCGGAGGATTTGCAGCGCGCCAGCCGCGAGCACCCACGGTTCGCCTGGGTCGCCAGCCCGGCGCTGCTCAAGCGGATGGGCGACAACCTCGACTGGCCGGCCCTGAGCCGAGTGTCGCGGGTGTTCTCCTCCGGCGGCGCCCTGCCCATCGACGCAGCCGCCAGCCTGTACGAACGCTTGCAACAATGGCCGACGGAAATCCTCGGCAGCTCGGAAACCGGCGGCATTGCCTGGCGCCAAGGCGCGCAGCCGTGGCAGCCGTTCGCCGGGGTAGAACTGAGCCAGGACGCCGACGGTGCCCTGCGTATTGCCTCGCCGTACCTGCCCGCCGGGCATATCGAACAGACCGCCGACGCCGCCCGCCTGCATGCCGACGGCCGCTTCGAGCTGCTCGGGCGCCTGGATCGCATCGTCAAACTGGAAGAAAAACGTATCTCCCTGCCCATGCTCGAACAGGCCCTGATGGCGCACCCCTGGGTCGCCGAAACGCGCCTGGGCGTGGTCCAGGAAAACCGCGCCAGCCTCGGCGCTCTCGTGGTGCTGAGCGCCGACGGCCTGCATGCCCTGCGCAACCAGGGCCGGCGTACCGTCACGCAAACCCTGCGCCAACACTTGAGCCAACACTGCGAAGCCCTGGCCTTGCCGCGTCGCTGGCGTTTACTGCGACAGTTGCCGCTGAACAGCCAAGGCAAGCTGCCCCAGGCCGAGATCGAAGCGCTGCTGCTGGCGCCCCGGCCGAAAGCCCCTGAGGTGCTGGAGCAAGTCGAAGCCGATGGCGAATGGACCTTGCAACTGAGCATCCCGCCGGACCTGGCCTACTTCAGCGGCCACTTCCCGGTGACGCCGGTGCTGCCGGGCGTGGTGCAGGTCGAGTGGGCGTTCAACCTCGGCCAGCAACTGCTCGACCTGCCGGCGACCTTTGCCGGCATGGAAGTGCTCAAGTTCCAGCAACTGGTGCGCCCCGGCGACCACGTCGAACTGCACCTGCGCTTCGACCCGCAACGCAGCAAGCTGTATTTCGCCTACCGCAGCGGCGTCGCAGCCTGCTCCAGTGGCCGGATTCAACTGGAGCCTGCGCATGCATAACCCCTGCGCCCTGATCCCGGTCTACAACCATGAAACCGCCGTGCCGGCCGTGGTCCACAGCCTGCTCGACAGCGGCCTGCCATGCCTGTTGGTGGACGATGGCAGCAGCCCGGCGTGCGCGGCGGTGCTGGCGCAATTGGCAACCCTCGACAACGTCAGCCTGCTCACCCTGCCGAACAACCAAGGCAAGGGCAGCGCGGTGATGGCCGGCTTTCGCGAAGCGGCGCGCCTGGGCTTCACCCATGCCCTGCAAGTGGACGCCGACGGCCAACATGACCTACGCGAAGTCGAGAGCTTCATCGACACCTCGCGCCGACACCCCACGGCGGTGATCTGCGGCTACCCCGAATACGACGACAGCGTGCCCAAGGGCCGCCTGTACGCACGCTACCTGACCCACGTGTGGGTGTGGATCAACACCCTGTCGCTGCAGATTCGCGATTCGATGTGCGGCTTTCGCGTGTACCCGCTGGGGCCGACCCTGGCGCTGATGGACTCGGCCTACATCGGCACCCACATGGATTTCGACTCGGACATCCTGGTGCGCCTGGCCTGGCGCAACCAGCCGATGCGCTGGCTGCCGACAAAGGTGCATTACCCCGCCGACGGCCTGTCGCACTTCCGCCTGTTTCGCGACAACGTGCGTATCTCGGCCATGCACACCCGGCTGTTCTTCGGCATGTTGGTGCGCGCACCGATGATTCTGTGGCGACGGTGGCAGGCATGAGCGACAGCAGCAAACACTGGGCCGACCGCGAAGAGCGTGGCAGTTTCTGGCTGATGAAACTCACCGCAGTCGCCGCCAGGCTGCTCGGGCGCCGGCTGTTGAGCCCGCTGCTGTACGGCATCGTGCTGTACTTCTTCCTGTTCGGCCGCACCGCGCGCCAGAGCACCTGGCAATACCAGCAGCGTCTGGCGCAATGGAGCGGCCGCGATGAGCTGCGCCCGACCCTGCGCAAAGTCTTCGGCCAGTTCATGGCATTTGCCGATGCGCTGCTGGACAAGCTCGACGTGTGGAACGGCAAGCTGCGCATCGAGCAGATCGAAATCCACGACCCGGCGCAATTGCGTGGGCAACTGCGCGGCGAGCGCGGGCAGATGCTGGTGGGCGCGCACCTGGGCAACCTCGAAGTGTGCCGCGCGCTCGCGGAGATCGGCGAAAAAGTCACCATGAACGTGCTGGTCCACACCAAGCACGCCGAACGCTTCAACCGCCTGCTGGGCGAAGCCGGCGCGACCCATTTGCGCCTGATCCAGGTCAGCGAGCTGGACCCGGCGACCATGCTGCTGCTCAGCCAGCGCCTGGACGACGGCGAATGGCTGGCGATTGCCGGCGACCGCGTGCCACTGCACGGCGGGCGCACGGTGCGCGTGGACTTCCTCGGCCATGACGCCGCCTTCCCCCAGGGCCCGTGGCTGCTGGCCGGCCTGCTGAAATGCCCGGTCAACCTGCTGATGTGCCTCAAGCACCAGGGCCGCTATCGCCTGAGCATCGAACCGTTTGCCCAACTGATCGAATGGAAACGCAGCACCCGCGAACAGGTCATCACCCTGTGGACCGCACGCTACGCCGCACGCCTGGGCCAGTTCTGCCTGGAAGCGCCCCAACAATGGTTCAACTTTTACCCTTTCTGGAAGACCGATGACGACGCATCTTGAGCCGGTAACGTTTGGCGAACGCGCTTTGCGCATTGAAGACGTATTGGCCCTGGCCAATCGTCAGGCGCCCACGCACTTGCAGGATGATGCCGCGTATCGCCAGCGCATCGCCAAGGGCGCGCAGTTCCTCGACTCGCTGCTGGACAAGGAAGGCGTGATCTACGGCGTGACCACCGGCTATGGCGACTCGTGCGTGGTGGCGGTGCCGTTGCAGCACGTCGAAGCCCTGCCGCGGCACCTGTACACCTTCCACGGTTGCGGCCTGGGCAAGTTGCTCGACGCGCAAGCCACCCGCGCCGTGCTCGCGGCGCGTTTGCAGTCGCTGTGCCACGGCGTGTCCGGGGTGCGCGTGGAACTGCTCGAACGCCTGCACGCGTTCCTCGAACACGACGTACTGCCGCTGATCCCGGAAGAAGGCTCGGTGGGCGCCAGCGGCGACCTGACGCCGCTGTCCTACGTGGCCGCGACGCTCTCCGGCGAACGCGACGTGCTGTTCCGTGGCGAACGCCGCCAGGCCATCGACGTCCACCGCGAACTGGGCTGGGCGCCGCTGGTCCTGCGGCCCAAGGAAGCCCTCGCACTGATGAACGGCACCGCCGTGATGACCGGCCTCGCCTGCCTGGCCTTCGCCCGCGCCGATTACCTGCTGCAATTGGCCACGCGCATCACCGCGCTGAACGTGGTGGCGCTGCAAGGCAACCCGGAACACTTCGACGAGCGCCTGTTCGCCGCCAAGCCGCACCCGGGGCAGATGCAAGTCGCCGCGTGGTTGCGCCAAGACCTGGCCATCGATGCGCCGACTGCGCCGCTGCACCGTTTGCAGGACCGCTACTCGCTGCGTTGCGCGCCCCACGTTCTCGGCGTGCTGGCCGACAGCCTGAACTGGCTGCGCTCGTTCATCGAGATCGAACTCAACAGCGCCAACGACAACCCGATCATCGACGCTGAAGAAGAGCGCGTGCTGCACGGCGGGCACTTCTACGGCGGGCACATCGCCTTCGCCATGGACAGCCTCAAGACCCTGGTGGCCAACGTCGCCGACCTGCTCGACCGCCAGCTCGCCCTGCTGGTGGACGTGCGTTACAACCACGGCCTGCCGAGCAACCTGTCCGGCGCCCCGGCCGACCGCGCGATGATCAACCACGGCTTCAAGGCGGTGCAGATCGGCACCAGCGCCTGGACCGCCGAAGCGCTGAAGAACACCATGCCGGCCAGCGTGTTTTCACGCTCCACCGAGTGCCACAACCAGGACAAAGTGAGCATGGGCACCATCGCCGCCCGCGATGCGATCCGTGTGCTGGAGCTGACCGAACAGGTCGCCGCCGCCACCCTGCTCGCCGCCAACCAGGGCGTGTGGCTGCGCGCCCAGGCCGCCGAGGCGCGCCCGTTGCCGCCGGCGTTGGCAGCGATGCACAGCGAACTGGCCAAGGACTTCCCGCCGGTGATCGAAGACCGCGCCCTCGAAGGCGAGCTGCGCCTGTGCCTGCAACGCATCGCCGAGCAACACTGGAGGCTGCATGCGTAGCCCGGGCGTACTGCATTGCGACACGGAAATCCTCGTGCCGTTTTTCGACATCGACACCATGAACGTGGTCTGGCACGGGCACTACGTGAAGTACCTGGAAATCGCCCGCTGCGCCCTGCTCGACAAGATCGGCCATAACTACGCAGCGATGCTCGAGTCGGGCTACGCCTGGCCGGTGATCGACATGCAACTGCGCTATGTGCGCGGCGCCACCTTCGGCCAGACGCTCAACGTGCGCGCCAGCCTGGTGGAGTGGGAGAACCGTTTGAAGGTCAATTACCTGATCACCGATCTCGCCAGCGGCGAGCGTTTGACCCGCGCCATGACCGTGCAAGTGGCGGTGGGCATCGCCAGCCGCGAGATGCAACTGGCCTCACCCACCGTCTTCACCCACGCCGTCGAAAAGGCCCTGAAATGCTGACCCTCGTAGGAGCGAGCTTGCTCGCGAAGATCGTCAACGATAATGCTGGCCACCTGACACCCCGCGGTGCCCTCAGGTTTTTCGCGAGCAAGCTCGCTCCTACAGTGTTCGCGTTGTTTGGTTTTTCGGCGGCGGCCCATGGGTTCGACTTACAGCAACTGGGTGATCAGTTGGCCAAACCCAGCGTGATCCACGGCAGCTTCATCCAGGAAAAACACCTGCGCGCCCTGCCGCAGCCCTTGGTCAGCAAAGGCACCTTCGTCCTGGCCAAAGACCACGGCCTGCTGTGGCTGCTCAAAACCCCGCTGCAACAGGATTACCGCATCAGTACCCAAGGCATTGCGCGGCGTGACGCCAATGGCTGGCAGACGCTGCCGAACAAGAGCGCCGGGGCCGAGCAGAACCGCCTGTTCCTCGCCGTGCTGCAGGGCGACAGCAGCGGCTTGCAGCGTGACTTCGACCTGCAACTGCAGGGCGAAGCCGAGCAGTGGCAGTTGACGCTGACCCCGCGCTCGCTGCTGCTCAAGCAAGTGTTCAAGCAGATCAATATCGACGGCGGCACGCTGGTCCACAGCATCGAACTGCTGGAAACCCAGGGCGACAGCACCGTGCTGCGCATGCAGGACAGCAGCGCCGACCTTCCCCTGAGCGATGCGGAGCAACACGACTTTGCCCAGTGAGCGTTTATTGCCGCGCCTGTTCCTGACCCTGCTGGTGGCCGTGCTGACCCTGGCCGGCTGGCAATGGCGCCATGGCGCGCCGTTGTCGGCCAACCTGATGGAACTGGTGCCGGGCAACACGCCGGACGCCCTCGAACTGCAAGCCGAACAGCGCATGCAGGAACCGTTGAACCGCGAAATCCTGGTCCTCGTGGGGCACGCCGACCGCCAGCAAGCGGTCAACGTGGCCGAGCAACTGGGCGCGCGCTGGCAAGCCAGCGGCCTGTTTGAAAAGGTCCAATGGAACCTGCAAGCCGACCTGCCGGCACTGCGCGCGCAATTGTTGCGCGGGCGTTTGTCGATGCTCGCGGCCAAGGACCGCGAGCAACTGATCGACCACCCCGACGCCTTCATCCAGCAGCGCGTGCAAGCGCTGTTCGACCCGTTCACCGGGTTCAGCCTGGTGCCGAGCCAGGACGACTGGCTGGGCCTGACCGGACGCATTCAGAACAGCCAGCCGCAGAGCGGCGCGGTGCAATTGGATATCGGCAGCGGCGCATTGATCGCCGATGCCGACGGCAAGAGCTGGGTGCTGTTGCGTGCGCGCACCACCGGCAATGCCTTCGATATGAAACTGCCGCTGCAGGTCGCGGACCTGCTCCAGGCCAGTCGCGCCCAGGCCACCGAGCACGGCGCGCAACTGCTCGCGGCCAGCGGTTTGCTCTACGCTGCCAGCGGGCAACAGCAAGCCAGCCGCGAAATCACCTGGGTCGGCGGCGGCGCCACCCTCGGCATTCTGCTGCTGTTGCTCCTGGCGTTCCGCCGCTGGCGCGTGCTGCTGGCCTTCGTGCCGGTGCTGGTGGGCATGCTGTTCGGCGCGGTGGCCTGTGTGGCGCTGTTCGGGCATATGCATGTGATGACGCTGGTGCTCGGTTCCAGCCTGATCGGCGTGGCGGTGGACTACCCGCTGCACTATTTGTCGAAAAGCTGGAGCCTGCAGCCGTGGCGCAGTTGGCCGGCGTTGCGCCTGACCCTGCCGGGCCTGAGCCTGAGCCTGGCGACCAGTTGCATCGGTTACCTGGCGCTGGCCTGGACGCCGTTCCCGGCGCTGACCCAGATCGCCGTATTCTCCGCTGCCGGCCTGGTCGGTGCGTACCTGTCGGCCGTGTGCCTGTTGCCGGCGCTGCTCAAGGGTGTCGACCTGCGCCCGGCGCAATGGCCGTTGCACATCGCCGAGCGCCTGTGGCTGATGCGTTCCGGGTTGATCAAGCGCGTGCCGAGCGCGGTGCTGCTGGTGTGGGTGCTGCTGTTTTGCGCCGGCGGCTTGTGGCAGTTGAACAGTAAAAACGATCTGCGCCAGTGGATCGGCGCCCCGCCGCAATTACTGCAGGAAGCCCAGGCCGTGGCGCGGATCACCGGGTTCCAACCCACCAGCCAGTTCTTCCTGGTGCGCGCCGACAATCAGCAGCAGTTGCTGGAACGCCAGGCCGCCCTGGGCCAGCGCCTGGAACAGCTGGTGAATATGGACAAGCTCCAGGGTTATCTGGCGCTGAACCAACTGGTCAACCTGCCCGCCGAGCAACAACAGCTGCGCGAGGCGCTGAATGCACTTCCCGCGCACTGGCAACCGCTGCTCGACCTCGGCGTGCCCGTCGGCGCGCTGCAAGCCGAAGTCGCTCAACTGCAAGCGCTGCCCACCCAAGACATCGACGCTGCACTGCTCGGGCCGCTGGCCGAACCCTGGCGCACGCTGTGGCTGGGCCCGGTCGACGGCGGTGTGGCAGCCATGATCAGCCTGCAAGGCTTGAGCGACCCGGCGCTGCTGCAGGTGCAGGCCGCGGATTTGCCGGGGGTGCAACTGGTGGATCGCCTGGGGGAGTTGAACCGGGTGTTCGCCGCCACGCAGATCAGCGCGGCTGAATTGAAGTTGATGTCGTGCGGGCTGATCGTGCTGTTGCTGATCGTGCCCTTCGGCTTTGGCGGCGCGCTGCGCATCGTCGCTCTGCCGTTGCTGGCCGCGCTGTGCAGCCTGGCCAGCCTCGGTTGGCTGGGCCAGCCGCTGACGCTGTTCAGCCTGTTCGGCCTGCTGCTGGTCACCGCCATCAGCGTCGACTACGCGATCCTGATGCGTGAACAGATCGGCGGGCCTGCGGTCAGCCTATTAGGAACACTGCTGGCGGCACTGACGACCTGGTTGTCGTTCGGCCTGCTGGCGCTGTCGAGTACACCCGCGGTGAGTAATTTCGGCCTGTCGGTCAGCCTGGGCCTGGCCTTCAGCTTTATGCTGGCGCCCTGGGCCGGCCGACAGAAGCACGCCTCATGAATGTGATTATCGCCAAAGCGGCAAGGAGCCCTCGTGCCCATAGTTGAAATGGAACGTCGCCAGGTGGTGGTGATCGGTGCCGGCCCGTCCGGTGCCATCGCTGCAGCGCTGTTAAAGCGTAAAGGGCATGATGTATTGATTATCGAGCGCCAGCATTTCCCACGTTTTTCGATCGGTGAAAGCCTGCTGTCGCACTGCATCGACTTTATCGAAGAGGCCGGCATGCTCGACGCCGTGCAGGCCGCGGGTTTCCAGGTGAAAACCGGTGCCGCATTCGCCTGGGGCGAGCGCTACAGTGCGTTTGATTTCGGCGATACGTTCAGCCACGGCAAGCCGACCACCTTCCAGGTGCAGCGCGGCGAGTTCGACAAGTTGCTGGCCGATCAGGCGGCGCTGCAAGGCGTCGACATCCGTTACGGCGAAACCATCGTCGGCGTGGATTTCAGCGGTGAAACCCACTACCTGCATGTGCGCCGGGAGAACGGCAGCGAGTACCACATCAAAGCCAAGTTCGTGCTCGACGCCAGCGGCTACGGCCGCGTCCTGCCGCGCCTGCTGGACCTGGAAGCGCCGTCGGATTTCCCGTTGCGCCAGGCGGTGTTCAGCCATGTCGAGGACCGCATCGAACACCCAGGCTTCGACCGCACCAAGATCCTCGTGACGACCCACCCGACCCAGCGCGACATCTGGTTCTGGACCATCCCGTTCAGCAACGGCCGTTGCTCCGTGGGCGTAGTGGCGGCCAAGGAACATTTTGCCGGCCGCGACAACGACCTGGACGCGTGCCTGCGCGGGTTCATCGACGAAACCCCAAGCCTCAGCAGCGTGCTGCAGAACGCCGTGTGGGACACCCCCGCGCGTACCATCGGCGGCTACTCGGCCAACGTCAAAACCTTGCACGGCCCGGGCTTCGCGCTGCTGGGCAATGCCGCAGAATTCCTCGACCCGGTGTTCTCCTCCGGCGTGACCATCGCCATGCGTTCGGCGAGCATGGCCGCGGGCGTGCTGCATCGTCAGCTCAACGGCGAAACCGTGGACTGGCAGCGCGAGTTTGCCGAGCCGTTGAAGCGCGGCGTCGACACCTTCCGCTGCTACGTCGAAGGCTGGTACGCCGGGACGTTCCAGGATGTTATTTTTCACGCTGGCAGCTCGCCGGAGATTCGCCGGATGATCAGTTCGATCCTCGCCGGCTACGCCTGGGACGAGCGCAACCCGTTTGTCAGCGAGCCCAAGCGGCGGTTACGGATGTTGTCGGAAATTTGTGCAGGGGATGCCGTGTGAGCAGTCAGTACTTGAGTAAGAACTACGTCGAAGAAACCAAGTTCGGCTTCTGGTTCCTGCGCAGCCACACCTGGCAGCACCATGTGTTGCGCGTGGCGATCAACGACCTGCGCAGCCTGTTCAGCGAACCGCTGCCGGTGGCGCCGGTACTGCTGGACGCCGGCTGCGGCCAGGGCAAATCCTTCAAGCTGTTGCAGCAAGTGTTTGCGCCGTCCCGCCTGATCGGGCTGGATGCCGACCCGCACAGCCTTGAGCTGAGCAAGGCGGAAGCCGCGCACCAAGGGCTGGAGGTCGAGCTGATCGGCAGCGACTGCGCCACCCTCGACGTCGCCGACGCCAGCGTCGATATCCTGTTCTGCCACCAGACCTTCCATCATCTGGTTGAGCAGCACCGCGCATTGAAAGAGTTCTACCGGGTCCTCAAGCCCGGCGGCTATCTGCTGTTTGCCGAGTCCACCGAAGCCTATATCGACACCTGGGTGATTCGCTGGCTGTTCCGCCACCCCATGCAGGTGCAGAAAAGCGCCGAAGAGTACCTGCAGATGCTGCACGAGCAGGGCTTTGAATTCGGCGCGCAGAACGTCTCCTACCCATACCTGTGGTGGAGCCGGGCCAGCGATTTCGGCCTGCTGGAACGCTGGGGCCTGCGCCAGGCTCCGCCGGTGGGCCAGCGCGAAGAAACCCTGGTCAACTGCGTGGCACGCAAACCCCTGGCGAGCGCGGCACCATGATGCGTGCGCTGCTGATCGGCTGCCTGTTGCTGCTGAGCGCCTGCGCCAGCCAACCGCCCTTGCCGGCAAAAAACCCGGCCCTGGCCCTGCCGATGCAACTGCACGTGCAGCGCCTGGCGGACGGCCAGAGCCAGGACTGGTTGCTGGTGATCCAGCGCGAAGGCAACGCGATCCGCTGGTCGATGATGGACCCGCTGGGCATCCCTCAGGCCCGACAGAAGCTGATCGACGGCCAGTGGCAGGCCGACGGGTTGCTGCCGCCCAATCCCCAGGCGCGCGAGCTGTTCGCCGCGTTGCTGTTTGCACTGACTTCGGCGGATGACCTCCGCGCGCTGTACCCGAACGCCCAAGCGATGGACCTGACACGCACCCTGCCGGGCCATTGGCAAATCGTCTATCAGTCATCCGAGGTGTTCCGCGTGAACATGCGCGGGCAACCGCTGAGCTATCGCATCACTCCGCTGGGAATGGCGCGATGACCGCGTATCTGAATGCCCTCGGCGTGATCTGCGCTCTCGGGCGCGGCCAGGCCGACGTCAGCCGCAGCCTGTTTGCCGGCGACTGCTCCGGCATGCGCGCCGAAAGCGACTGGGTGCCGGAGTGCGTGTTGCCGGTTGCCGGCGTACCGGGCGCACTGGCGACCATCCCGCCCGAGCTGGGCCAGCAAAGCAGCCGCAATAACCAGTTGCTGCTCGAAGCCGCGTTGCAGATCGACAGCGAGATCCGCCAGGCGATCCAACGCTACGGCGCGGCGCGGGTCGGCATTGTGCTCGGCACCAGCACCTCGGGCATCGACGAAGCCAGTCGCGGCATTGCCCGTTACCTGAGCGATCATCGGTTCCCCGACGACTACGACTACCAGCAACAGGAACTCAGCGCCCCGGCGAACTTCCTCGCCGACTGGCTGCAACTGAGCGGCCCGGCCTATGTGATTTCCACCGCCTGCACCTCCAGCGCCCGCGCGTTGATGAGTGCCCGGCGCCTGCTGGAGCTGGGCCTGTGCGATGCGGTGATCTGCGGCGGCGTCGACAGCCTGTGCAAGCTGACGCTTAACGGCTTTACCGCGCTGGAGGCGGTCTCGAGCGAGCGTTGCAACCCGTTTTCGGTGAACCGCAACGGCATCAACATCGGCGAAGCGGCGGTGTTGTTTTTGATGACTCGCGAGCCCGCCCCCATCGCGCTGCTAGGCAGTGGCGCGAGTTGCGATGCACACCATATTTCCGCGCCGGAGCCCACTGGCAAAGGCGCGTTGCTGGCGATGCGCAAGGCCCTGGCCAGCGCGCGCTTGAAGCCGGAGCAGATCGGCTACCTGAACCTGCACGGCACCGCCACCCAACACAACGACGCCATGGAAAGCCTGGCCGTCGCCAACCTGTTCCCCGACGGCGTGGCCTGTTCTTCGACCAAACCGATGAGCGGCCACACCCTGGGCGCGGCCGGCGCGCTGGAAGCGGCGTTCTGCTGGCTGAGCCTGGCCCACGGCCGGCTGCCGCCCCACGTATGGGACGGCCAGGCCGACCCGGCGCTGCCCGCCTTGCAGTGGGCACGCCGAGGTGACACCTTGAAAAAACGCTGCCTGATGAGCAACTCGTTTGCCTTCGGCGGCAATAATGTCAGCCTGATTATCGCAGAGGCCCCATGATCGATTGGCCACTCGCCGCACTGCTGCCCCACGCGGGCGACATGATCCTGATCGACCAGGTGCTGTCGTTCGACGAAGAGCAGATTCACACCCGCCTCACCGTCAAGCCCGGTGGCTTGTTCAACCGCCCCGACGGCAGCCTGCCGGCCTGGGTCGGCATCGAGCTGATGGCGCAAAGCGTCGCCGCCTATGCCGGTTGCCGCGCGCGCCAGAACGGCCAGGCGGTGGAGCTGGGCTTCCTGTTGGGCACGCGTAAGTTCGAGTGCAACGTGGAGCACTTCCCGGCCGGTGCCGAGTTGACCATCCACGGCCTGCGCTCCCTGGAAGACGACAACGGCATGGGTGTGTTCGAATGCCACCTGACCGGCGACGGTATCCACGCCAGCGCCCGCTTGAACGTATTTCGACCGCCCCAGGCGGCCACCTATTTAGATGAATCGAAGGACGAAACGCCATGACTGAATCCGTACTGGTCACCGGCTCCAGCCGTGGCATCGGCCGCGCCATTGCCCTGCGCCTGGCGCAGGCCGGGCACGACATCGTGTTGCATTGCCGCAGCGGTCGAGCAGAAGCCGACGCGGTGCAGGTCGAGATCGAAGCCCTGGGCCGCAAGGCGCGGGTGCTGCAATTCGACGTTTCCGAGCGGGCCGAGTGCAAGGCAATCCTCGAAGCCGACGTGGAACAACACGGCGCGTATTACGGCGTGGTGCTCAACGCCGGCCTGACCCGCGACGGCGCGTTCCCGGCCTTGTCGGAAGACGACTGGGACGTGGTGATGCGTACCAACCTCGACGGTTTCTACAACGTGCTGCACCCGGTGATGATGCCGATGATCCGCCGTCGCGCCGCCGGGCGTATCGTGTGCATCACCTCGGTGTCCGGGCTGATCGGCAATCGCGGCCAGGTCAACTACAGCGCCTCCAAGGCCGGCCTGATCGGCGCGGCCAAGGCCCTGGCCATCGAGCTGGGCAAGCGCAAGATCACCGTCAACTGCGTCGCACCGGGCCTGATCGACACCGCGATGCTCGATGAAAACGTGCCGGTCGAAGAGCTGATGAAAATGATCCCGGCGCAGCGCATGGGCACGCCGGAAGAAGTGGCCGGCGCGGTGAATTTCCTGATGTCGGCCGAAGCCGGCTATATCACCCGCCAGGTCTTGGCCGTGAACGGAGGTCTGTGTTGATGAAGCGCGTGGTCGTAACCGGCATGGCCGGCATCACCTCCCTGGGCAGCGACTGGAACACCATCGCCGCCAACTTTCGCGCCAACCGCAGCGGCATCCGGCGCATGGACGAGTGGGACCGTTTCAGCGAATTGAACACGCGCCTGGCCGGGCCGATCGACGACTTCGTCGTGCCCGCGCACTGGACCCGCAAGCAACTGCGCAGCATGGGCCGCGTATCGCGCCTGGCGGTGTGGGCGGCGGAGCAGGCGCTGAAAGACGCCGGCTTGCTCGGTGACGAGTCGATCAAGGACGGGCGCATGGGCGTGGCCTGCGGCTCGTCCACCGGCAGCACCGACGAGATCAAGGCGTTCGGCAACATGCTGCTCAACTCGGTGGCCGAGGGGCTGAACGCCAACTCCTATGTCCGCATGATGCCCCACACCACGGCGGCGAATATCAGCATCTTCTTTGGCCTCACCGGGCGCTTGATTCCCACGTCCAGCGCTTGCACCAGCGGCAGCCAGGGCATCGGTTATGCCTATGAGGCGATCAAGTTCGGACGCCTGCCGCTGATGCTCGCCGGCGGCGCCGAAGAGCTGTGCCCCACCGAAGCCATGGTGTTTGACGCGCTCTACGCCACCAGCCTGAAGAACGATGCGCCACAGACCAGCCCGCGCCCCTACGACAGCGGCCGCGACGGCCTGGTGATCGGCGAAGGCGGCGGCATGCTGGTGCTCGAAGAACTGGAACACGCCCTGGCCCGTGGCGCGCATATCCACGCCGAAATTGTCGGTTTCGGCAGCAACGCCGACGGCCAGCACACCACGCGCCCGGAACAGAAAACCATGCGCCGCGCCATGGAGCTGGCCCTGGAAGACGCCGGGCTCGAGCCCTCGGTCATCGGCTACGTGAACGGCCATGGCACCGCCACCGACCAGGGCGACATCGCCGAAACCCTGGCCACCAACAGCCTGTTCGGCAGCCGCATGCCCATCAGCTCGCAGAAGAGCTTCCTCGGCCACACCCTGGGCGCGTGCGGGGCGCTGGAGTCGTGGTTCAGCATCGAGATGATGAACCGCGACCAGTACGTACACACCTTCAACCTGGATTCCGTCGACCCGCAGTGCGGCGAGCTGGATTACCTGCAAGGTGAGTTTCGCGAGATGCACCACGACTACGTGATGAACAACAATTTTGCCTTCGGCGGCGTCAACACCTCGTTGATCTTCCGCCGCTGGTCCTGACTTTTTACATCGACTGGAGAAAACGGAATGTCTTCCTTGCTACGCGCCACCCTGATCACCCTGGCCCTGCTGACCGGCGCCGGTTGCACCAGCAAACCGGTGCTCAACACCCAGCACGACTTGCCGGCGGGTGCCCAGGTCAGCGAAGAACAAGTCAAACAGGTGATCGTCACCGCCCTGCAAAAACGCGAATGGACCGTGCAACGCCTGAGCCCGCAACTGGTGCAGGCTGAGATCACCGTGCGCAATCAGTTCTACGCAGCCATCGACATCCGCTACACCCGCAACAGCTACGCCATCACTTACCGCGACAGCCGCGACCTGGGCTACAAGGACGGCAAGATCCATCGCAACTACAACCGTTGGGTGAGCATGCTGGATCGGGACATCATGGCGGGGTTGCGTTCAGCGGGGATGCAGTAACCCCGGAAACGACAAAGGGCGCCGTTCCGCGCCCTCTTCACAAACCGGTGGGTTTGTCATCGCCGCGTCCTGCCTGGCTCTGCAAGCGCTGGCAAAACACAGCTGAACTCACCGCACCCCAAGCGCGCTGCGAACCGCCGCCTTACGCGTCAACAACTCCACGAACGCCTGCGCCATCGGCGTTTGCGCGCCCTTGCGCTGCACCAGCCACACCGCCGTCACCGCCTCCTGGTCGAGCAGCGTGCGATAGACCACGCCATCGATGCGGATGCGCTGGTAGGACGCCGGCAGCACCGACACGCCCAACCCCGCCGCGACCAACCCGATGATCGTCATCGCCTCCCCGGCTTCCTGGGCAAAGCGCGGGCTGAAGCCGGCGTCGCGGGCCAGGTTGAGCAGTTGCGCGTAGAGACCGCTGCCGTAGCTGCGCGGGAAAAACACGAACGGCTCCTCGGCCAACTGCGCCAGGTGCAAGCCCCGCTCGCTGCCTTGCACCAAGGGATGATCGGCGTTGAGCACCGCCACCAGAGGTTCGCGCATCAACTCCACCACACTCAGCGAGTCCGGCAACGGCAGCGGCCGCATCAAGCCGACCTGGATCGACTCATCCACCAGCGACTCGGCTACCTCGGTGCTGCTCATTTCCTGCAAACTCAGGTGGACCGCCGGGAACGCCTGGCGAAACGCAAAGATCGCCTGGGGGATGCTCGAATTGAACGGCGCCGACGACGTGAAGCCGATCTTCAGTTCGCCCAGCTCACCCAACTGCGCCCGGCGTGCCACATCCGCGGCCTTATCGACTTGCGCCAGCACCAGTCGCGCCTCGTGCAGGAACAAGCGCCCGGCTTCGCTCAGTTCGACCCGACGGTTGGTCCGCTCGAACAAACGCGCCCCCACCTCGTGCTCCAGCGCCTGGATCTGCTGGCTCAGAGGCGGTTGCGAGATGCCCAGCACCTGCGCGGCCCGGCCAAAATGCAGCTCTTCGGCGACGGCGATGAAGTACCGCAGGTGACGTAATTCCATAGCAGCCTCATTAGGTCGTTAAAGCTATCAAACAGGTCGAACAATATATTGGAAAGAATCATTAGGCAGCTATATTCTTTTTTGCATTGCCGGTCCTGGCAGGCTTTTCCTCCCCGAGGTCCCCGTGAAATCTGCTGTCGCTCCATTCGCTCAAGAAGTCCCGCCGACCGCCCTGGATAAGAGGGTGGAGCAGCTCACTGACACGTACATCGAAAAAGGTACACCGATGTTCATGCGGACCGTGCTGGCGCTGTTCTGCGGCGGCTTCGCGACGTTTGCCCTGCTGTATTGCGTGCAGCCGATGATGCCGGCGTTGTCCCACGAATTTTCCATCAACGCGGCGCAAAGCAGCCTGGTGCTGTCGGTGTCCACGGCGATGCTCGCCCTGGGCCTGCTGATCACCGGGCCGATTTCCGACACCCTGGGGCGCAAGCCGGTGATGGTCGCCGCGTTGTTCTGTGCCGCCCTGTCCACCATCGCCAGCGGCCTGATGCCGAGCTGGGAAGGGATTCTGCTGATGCGCGCGCTGCTGGGGCTGTCCCTGAGTGGCCTGGCCGCCGTGGCGATGACCTACCTGAGCGAAGAGATCCACCCGCAGCACATCGGCCTGGCCATGGGCCTGTACATCGGCGGTAACGCCATCGGCGGCATGAGCGGGCGCCTGATCATCGGCGTATTGATCGACTTCGTCAGCTGGCACACCGCCGTGCTGATCATCGGCGCCCTGGCCCTGATCGCCGCGACGGTGTTCTGGAAAATCCTCCCCGAATCGCGCAACTTTCGCGCCAGCAGCCTCAAGCCGCGCAGCCTGGTGGACGGCTTCGTCATGCACTTCAAGGACGCGGGCCTGCCGTGGTTGTTCCTCGAAGCCTTCCTGCTGATGGGCGCGTTCGTAACGATGTTCAACTACATCGGCTATCGCCTGCTGGCCGACCCGTATGACCTGAGCCAGGCCGTGGTCGGCCTGCTGTCGCTGGTGTACCTCTCGGGCATCTACAGCTCGGCGAAAATCGGCGCGCTGGCCGACCGCCTCGGCCGCCGCCGTGTGCTGTGGGCCACCATCGTGTCGATGCTTGGCGGCATCGGCCTGACCCTGTTCACTCCGCTGTGGCTGGTGATACCCGGCATGCTGGTGTTCACCTTCGGTTTCTTCGGCGCGCACTCGGTGGCCAGCAGCTGGATCGGCCGTCGCGCGGTGAAAGCCAAGGGGCAAGCGTCGTCGCTGTACCTGTTCTGCTACTACGCGGGGTCAAGCGTCGCCGGCACCACGGGGGGGTTCTTCTGGCATTTGGCCGGGTGGAACGGGATTGGCGGGTTTATCGTCGCGCTGTTGCTCGGCGCGTTGCTGGTGGCGTTGAAGTTGGCGAAATTGCCGCCGCTGGCCTCGGCTTGAGGCGCAGCGCCCTAGAACGACATCCGCACCATCACCCGCTTGCCCCGGCGCTCGTGCATAACCACGGCACCGATGTGCATCACCAGCATCAGCAACAAGGCCACGCAGGACAGCACATGCACGCGGGAGTACCAGACGATGCTGGCCGGGTCACTGTGAAACGGTGCGAAGGAGACCAGGTTAAAGAGGTTGATCGGGCGATCCATCATCAGTACCCCTGTTGCCAGCACTATTGCCAACACCACATACATGGCCTTATGCACCCATAGCGCCAGGTATTCCCGCGGTGAACGCCTGACGGAAAAATCCAGGCCGTGGGTAAAGGAGCAATAAACCCGCACGACAAACACCGGGATGTACAGGGTGGTCAATGACACATTGAAAAAAAACACCCACGCTTTGACCGAGGCCGGCACGGCGAATATCGCCACGACAGAACCTGACAATAGCGCCCACACGATGATGACGGCCGAAACCCAATGCAGCAGTTTCTGGCACGTTGAATAGTCAGCGGTATTCATCCAGCGATCACCTGACAACGGACGCCAATCACTGGCGAGTGGAAAAGTTGGGCAGGATTTTTTCTTGGGCGGACAACGGCAGCCGTAGGAGAAGTCCTAAAGACCACAGACTACCAAGGCAGGACTTAACAAGAGCTGAAGCGCAACGAGCCCCCGCCTGCCGGGCAGACGGGGGCTCGATTCAGGCGGGGACGCTGGTTACTCGTGATACTGCGCCGACAACTCATGCACCGCGCGCAAGAACGCGCCGGCATGTTCCGGGTTCACTTCCGGCGTAATGCCGTGACCCAGGTTGAACACATGCCCGCTGCCCTTGCCGTAGCTGGCCAGGATGCGCCCGACTTCGGTGCAGATGGCTTCTGGCTTGGCGTACAGCACCGTCGGGTCCATGTTGCCTTGCAGGGCAACCTGGTTGCCGACGCGACGGCGGGCGTCGCCGATGTCGCAGGTCCAGTCCAGGCCCAGGGCATCCGCGCCGGCATCGGCGATGCTTTCCAGCCACAGGCCGCCGCCCTTGGTGAACAGGATCACCGGCACTTTACGGCCTTCGTGTTCGCGGATCAGGCCGCTGACGATCTTGCGCATGTAGGCCAGGGAGAACTCCTGGTACGCCGCCGCCGACAGGTTGCCGCCCCAGGTGTCGAAGATCTGCACCGCTTGCGCGCCGGCCATGATTTGGCCGTTGAGGTACGAGGTGACCGACTGCGCCAGCTTGTCCAGCAGCAGGTGCATGGCCTGCGGGTTGTCGTAGAGCATGGCCTTGGTCTTGCGGAAGTCTTTCGACGAACCGCCTTCGACCATGTAGGTGGCCAGGGTCCAGGGGCTGCCGGAGAAGCCGATCAGCGGCACGCGGCCATTGAGCTCGCGGCGGATGGTGCTGACGGCGTCCATCACGTAACCGAGGTCTTTGTGCGGGTCCGGGATCGGCAGCGCTTCGATGTCGGCCAGGGTGCTGATGACTTTCTTGAAACGCGGGCCTTCGCCGGTCTCGAAGTACAGGCCTTGGCCCATGGCGTCAGGAATGGTGAGGATATCGGAAAAGAGGATGGCCGCATCCAGCTCCGGGTAGCGGTCCAACGGCTGCAGGGTGACTTCGCAGGCGAACTCCGGGTTCATGCACAGGCTCATGAAGTCGCCGGCCTGGGCGCGGCTGGCGCGGTATTCCGGCAGGTAGCGACCGGCTTGACGCATCATCCACACAGGGGTGACGTCTACGGGCTGCTTGAGCAGGGCACGAAGGAAACGGTCGTTCTTGAGGGCAGTCATGTCGGCATCCGCAAAAAAAGTACGGGCATTTTCTCAGAGCGCGACGCAAAAGGCACGGGATGAGCCGTGCCTTTTATCTATCGGGTTGATTTACGACAATCTCTTGGGCACATCAAAACCGAATGTGGGAGGGGGCTTGCCCCCGATTGCAGTGTGTCAGTCTCAGTATCTTTAACTGGACTACCGCTATCGGGGGCAAGCCCCCTCCCACATATTGATCCCATTTCAACTCGGGATCGGGGTCAGACCTGCAGGTAGTCCAGGATACCTTCGGCGGCGTTGCGGCCTTCGAAGATCGCCGTCACTACCAGGTCAGAGCCGCGCACCATGTCGCCACCGGCGAAGATCTTCGGGTTGCTGGTCTGGTGCTTGTACTGGCCTTGTTCCGGGGCGACGACGCGGCCCTGGCTGTCGGTCTGGATCTGGAACTGCTCGAACCACGGCGCCGGGCTTGGGCGGAAGCCGAAGGCGATGACCACGGCGTCGGCCGGGATGATCTCTTCGGAACCCGGGATCGGCTCGGGGCTGCGACGGCCACGGGCGTCCGGTTCGCCGAGACGGGTCTCGACCACCTTCACGCCTTCGACGCGGTCTTCACCGACAATCGCGATCGGCTGGCGGTTGTAGAGGAATTTCACGCCTTCTTCCTTGGCGTTCTTCACCTCTTTGCGCGAGCCCGGCATGTTCGCTTCGTCACGACGATACGCACAGGTCACCGACTTGGCGCCCTGGCGGATCGAGGTGCGGTTGCAGTCCATCGCGGTGTCGCCACCGCCCAGCACCACGACCTTCTTGCCTTTCATGTCGATGAAGTCTTCCGGCGACTTTTCAAAGCCCAGGTTGCGGTTGACGTTGGCGATCAGGAAGTCGAGCGCGTCGTACACGCCCGGCAGGTCCTCGCCGGCAAAGCCGCCCTTCATGTAGGTGTAGGTGCCCATGCCCATGAACACCGCATCGTATTCGGCGAGCAGTTGTTCCATGGTCACGTCTTTGCCGACTTCGGTGTTCAGGCGGAACTCGATGCCCATGCCAGTGAACACTTCACGACGATTGCTCAGCACGGTTTTTTCCAGCTTGAACTCGGGGATGCCGAAGGTCAGCAGGCCGCCGATTTCCGGGTTCTTGTCGAACACCACCGGGGTCACGCCGCCACGCACCAGCACGTCGGCACAGCCCAGGCCCGCCGGGCCCGCGCCGATGATCGCGACGCGCTTGCCGTTCGGCTTGACCTTGGACATGTCCGGGCGCCAGCCCATGGCGAAGGCGGTGTCAGTGATGTACTTCTCCACCGAACCGATGGTCACCGCGCCAAAACCGTCGTTGAGGGTGCAGGCACCCTCGCACAGACGGTCCTGCGGGCACACCCGGCCGCAGACTTCCGGCAGGGTGTTGGTCTGGTGCGACAGCTCGGCGGCGGCGAGGATGTTGCCCTCGGCCACCAGTTTCAGCCAGTTGGGAATGAAGTTGTGTACCGGACACTTCCATTCGCAATACGGGTTACCGCACCCCAGGCAGCGGTGGGCCTGGTCGGCCGACTGCTGGGGTTTGAAGGGTTCGTAGATTTCCACGAACTCTTTCTTGCGTTGACGCAACAGTTTCTTCTTCGGATCTTTGCGCCCGACATCGATGAACTGGAAGTCGTTATTCAGACGTTCAGCCATGTTAAAACCTCATCAAACTCTTCAGGCGCATATCACTGCGGGTTGGCACGGATGCTGGAAAGCAACGATTTCAGGTTGGCAGCCTTGGGCTTGACCAGCCAGAAACGACGCAGGAAATCATCAAGGTTCTCGGCGAGGTTACGACCCCATTCGCTGCCGGTTTCCTCGACGTACTCGTCCAGCACGTGCTGCAAGTGGTTACGGTGGGATTCCATCGCTTCGCCGCTGATCCGCTGGATCTCGACCAACTCGTGGTTGACCCGGTCGACGAAGGTGTTGTCCTGGTCGAGCACGTAGGCGAAACCGCCGGTCATGCCCGAACCGAAGTTGTAACCGGTCTTGCCCAGTACCGCGACAAAGCCCCCGGTCATGTACTCGCAGCAGTGATCGCCAGTGCCTTCCACCACGGTGTGGGCACCGGAGTTACGCACGGCGAAACGCTCACCAGCGGTCCCCGCGGCGAACAGCTTGCCGCCGGTGGCGCCGTACAAGCAGGTGTTGCCGATGATGGCACTGTCCTGGGTCTTGTAGACGCTGCCTTTAGGCGGAACGATCACCAGCTTGCCGCCGGTCATGCCCTTGCCCACGTAGTCGTTGGCGTCACCTTCCAGGTACATGTGCAGGCCACCGGCGTTCCATACGCCGAAGCTCTGGCCCGCGGTGCCCGTGAAGCGGAAGGTGATCGGCGCCTTGGCCATGCCCTGGTTGCCGTGCTTGCGCGCGATTTCGCCGGAGATGCGTGCGCCGATGGAACGGTCGCAGTTGCAAATGTCCAGGCTGAATTCGCCGCCGCTGGCGTCGTTGATCGACGAAGCGGCCATCTCGACCATCTTCTCGGCCAGCAGGCCCTTGTCGAACGGTGGGTTGCGGTCCACCTGGCAGAATTGCGGCTTGTCGGCCGGGATGTGATCGCTGCCCAACAGCGGCGTCAGGTCCAGGTGTTGTTGCTTGGCGGTCTGGCCTTCGAGGATGTCCAGCAGATCGGTGCGGCCGATCAGCTCTTCGAGGGAGCGCACGCCCAGCTTGGCCAGCCACTCACGGGTTTCTTCGGCGACGTAGGTGAAGAAATTCACCACCATGTCGACGGTGCCGATGTAGTGATCCTTGCGCAGCTTCTCGTTCTGAGTGGCGACGCCGGTGGCGCAGTTGTTCAGGTGGCAGATGCGCAGGTATTTGCAGCCCAGGGCGATCATCGGCGCGGTGCCGAAGCCGAAGCTTTCGGCGCCGAGGATTGCGGCCTTGATCACGTCGAGGCCGGTTTTCAGGCCGCCGTCGGTTTGCACCCGGACTTTGCCGCGCAGGTCGTTGCCGCGCAGGGTCTGGTGCGTCTCGGCCAGGCCCAGCTCCCACGGAGCGCCGGCGTACTTGATCGAGGTCAGCGGCGAAGCGCCGGTGCCGCCGTCGTAGCCGGAGATGGTGATCAGGTCGGCATAGGCCTTGGCCACACCGGCGGCGATGGTGCCCACGCCGGCTTCGGCGACCAGTTTCACCGAAACCAGGGCCTGCGGGTTGACTTGTTTGAGGTCGAAAATCAGCTGCGACAAGTCTTCGATCGAGTAGATGTCGTGGTGCGGCGGTGGCGAGATCAGGGTCACGCCCGGCACCGCATAACGCAGCTTGGCGATCAGACCGTTGACCTTGCCGCCTGGCAGCTGGCCGCCTTCACCGGGCTTGGCGCCCTGGGCGACTTTGATCTGCAGCACTTCGGCGTTGACCAGGTATTCCGGGGTTACACCGAAACGGCCAGTCGCCACTTGCTTGATTTTCGAGCTCTTGATGGTGCCATAGCGCGCCGGGTCTTCGCCGCCTTCGCCGGAGTTGGAACGCGCACCCAGGCGGTTCATGGCTTCGGCCAGGGCTTCGTGCGCCTCGGGCGACAAGGCGCCCAGGGAAATACCGGCGGAGTCGAAGCGCTTGAGGACCGATTCGAGCGGTTCGATTTCGCTGAGGGCCAGCGGCGTATCCAGGGTTTTCACCTTGAACAGGTCGCGGATCATCGACACCGGGCGGTTATCCACCAGCGCGGTGTATTCCTTGAACTTGGCGTAGTCGCCCTGCTGCACGGCGGCTTGCAGGGTGCTGACCACGTCCGGGTTGTAGGCGTGATACTCGCCACCGTGTACGAACTTGAGCAGGCCGCCTTGCTGGATCGGCTTGCGCGCACTCCAGGCTTCGGCCGCCAGGGCTTTCTGCTCGGCTTCGATGTCGACGAAACGCGCACCCTTGATGCGGCTCGGTACGCCACGGAAGCTCAGCTCGCAGACTTCTTCCGACAGGCCAATAGCCTCGAACAACTGCGCGCCACGGTAGGAAGTGACGGTGGAGATGCCCATCTTCGACAGGATCTTCAGCAGGCCCTTGGTGATGCCTTTGCGGTAGTTCTTGAACACCTCGTAGAGGTCGCCCAGCACTTCACCGGTACGGATCAGGTCACCGAGCACTTCGTAGGCGAGGAACGGGTACACCGCCGAGGCGCCGAAACCGATCAGCACCGCGAAGTGATGCGGGTCGCGGGCGGTGGCGGTTTCCACGAGGATGTTGGAGTCGCAGCGCAGGCCTTTTTCGGTCAGGCGGTGATGGACCGCGCCGGTGGCCAGGGAGGCGTGGATCGGCAGCTTGCCCGGTGCGATGTGACGGTCGGTCAGCACGATCTGGGTACGCCCGGCGCGCACGGCTTCTTCGGCCTGGTCCGCGACATTGCGCACCGCGGCTTCAAGGCCGAGGCTCTCGTCGTAGTTCAGGTCGATGATCTGGCGGTCGAAGCCCGGACGCTCCAGGGTCATCAGCGAACGCCACTTGGCCGGGGAAATGACCGGCGAGCTGAGGATCACACGGGAGGCGTGCTCAGGCGATTCCTGGAAGATGTTGCGCTCGGCGCCGAGACACACTTCCAGGGACATCACGATGGCTTCACGCAGCGGGTCGATCGGTGGGTTGGTCACCTGGGCGAACTGCTGGCGGAAATAGTCGTATGGCGTGCGAACGCGCTGGGACAGCACGGCCATCGGCGTGTCGTCGCCCATCGAGCCGACCGCCTCGTAGCCTTGCTCGCCGAGCGGACGCAGCACCTGGTCGCGCTCTTCGAACGTGACCTGGTACATCTTCATGTACTGCTTGAGCTGGTCGATGTCGTAGAACGCCGAACCGTGGTCGTTGTCTTCCATGGTCGCCTGGATGCGCAGGGCATTCTTGCGCAGCCATTGCTTGTATGGGTGACGGGACTTCAAGCGGTTGTCGATCGCATCGGTGTCGAGGATCTGCCCGGTTTCGGTGTCCACGGCGAGGATCTGGCCAGGACCGACGCGGCCTTTGGCGATCACATCTTCCGGCTGGTAGTTCCACACGCCGATTTCCGACGCGAGGGTGATGAAACCGTTGGTGGTGGTCACCCAACGCGCCGGGCGCAGACCGTTACGGTCGAGCAGGCACACCGCGTAGCGGCCGTCGGTCATGACCACGCCGGCCGGGCCGTCCCACGGTTCCATGTGCATCGAGTTGTACTCATAGAACGCCCGCAGATCGGGGTCCATGGTCTCGACGTTCTGCCACGCAGGCGGAATGATCATCCGCACGCCACGGAACAGGTCGATGCCGCCGGTGACCATCAGTTCGAGCATGTTGTCCATGCTGGAGGAGTCGGAGCCGACGCGGTTGACCAGCGGGCCGAGCTCTTCCAGGTCCATCAAATCGTTGGCGAACTTGGTGCGACGGGCCACGGCCCAGTTGCGGTTGCCGGTGATGGTGTTGATCTCGCCGTTGTGGGCGAGGAAGCGGAATGGCTGGGCCAGCGGCCATTTCGGCAGGGTGTTGGTGGAGAAGCGCTGGTGGAACACGCAGATCGCGGTTTGCAGGCGCTCATCGCTCAGGTCCGGATAGAAGGCGGTCAAGTCCGCCGGCATCATCAGGCCTTTATAAATGATGGTCTTGTGCGAAAAGCTGCAGATGTAGTGGTCGGTGTCGGCGGCATTCGACACGGACGAGCGACGACGCGAGGTGAACAGCTTGATCGCCATGTCCTGGTCGCTCAGGCCGTCGCCCGCGATGAACACCTGTTCGATCTGCGGCAGGCGCTCCAGGGCCAGGCGGCCGAGCACACTGGTGTCGATCGGCACTTTGCGCCAGCCGACGAGTTGCAGGCCGGCCGCGAGGATTTCGCGGTTCATGTTCTCGCGAGCGGCTTCGGCTTTGACCGGGTCCTGGTTGAAAAACACCATGCCCACGGCGTACTGCTTGGGCAGCTCGACCGCGAAATGCTGTTTGGCGATGGCGCGCAGGAACAAGTCGGGCTTTTGAATGAGCAAGCCACAACCGTCACCGGTCTTGCCGTCGGCGTTGATCCCACCGCGGTGGGTCATGCAGGTCAGGGCCTCGATGGCCGTTTGCAAAAGGGTATGACTGGGCTCGCCCTGCATATGGGCAATCAGGCCGAAACCGCAGTTATCCTTGAATTCATCGGGTTGGTACAGACCTGCTTTCATAGACACTTTCTCACCAGGCTGCCTCTTATATCGAGGCAAATTTCTTTTCAATTCAACCAGTTACCTTCCACGCCGAACGTTCGCCGGCTTTGCAGGGGCAAAAGGGAGGTCATTGTACACACCGACACAGACGCTCACAAATTTAGCGACGAGATGTCGCAAATCTATGTCGCATTTATGAAAGGTTTAAAGCGATATGCTGTGCTAGTCAAAACTTTTTTAATTTTGACCGCTACGACTCAAAAGCCACTGTGACGCAGACACCACAATGCGCGCGGCCTTGAGGGCTGCACGCACTTGCGGTTTTTTTTGAGGTGCCGGGAGGGCGGCCTGGGTAAGGCCGCCGAATCTTCAGCGAGTTGCTGCCAGTTCTTGTTGAACGCTGGCAACAGTGCGAGGCCAAGGTTTACCAGCCTGAACCTTCGCTGGCAAGGCTTTGATAGCGGTATCGGCGGCGGCACGGCTGGAGAAGCTGCCGTAAGTGATCACGTAAAGCGGCTTGCCGTTGAGCACCTTCTTGAAATAACGGTACTCGCCGCCCTGCTCTTTGACGAAGGCTTGAGCATTGGCTTCGGAGCTGGTGCCGAGGATCTGCACCACGAAGTTACCGCTGGGCTGGCTGGTGTACCAGCTGCTGCCGGTGGCGCCGGCCTTGGCGACAGTCACCGGTTTTTCCGCCGGTTTGGCGGCCGGGGCCGGAGCCGGCTTGGCGACAGGCGCTGGCGCGACCGGCTTGGCGACAGGCGCCGGTTTGGCGGTCGCGACCGTAGGCGCAGGTACAGGCACAGGCGTTGGTTTTGCCGCCGGTTGACCGGCAGGCACGCCCACTGGCGGCGCGGTGGTGGTCACGGTCGGCGGTGTGCTGCTGGAGCCTTCCACTGGCACGCCGTCGTCGCCTTCGGAGATACCGCCGGCCGCTTCGGCGAGCGGGCCGCGCATGACGGGCTGGCCGACCATCGGCAGGTTGGTCGGTTGGCCGGAGTTGGCGAACTCGACATTCGGCGTGGGTTTACCCAGTGGTAACTGCGCCTGTTCGGTTGGCGCGCCGGCAGGCGTCGGTGCCTTGCTGCGACCTGGGATCAACCAGGCGGCGGCGACAGCGACCACGACAACGGCGGAAATAGCCAATACGTGCTTTTTAGGCATAGTGAACCCCATCTTTGGACGCTTGACCGCAGAGCGGCTGGCAATCATGGCTTCAATCATCGCATCGCGGGCAACCTGGTTGATGGTGCCAGGCCAGCCGTCGGAGCTTTCGTGAATATCAGAGATCTGCTGAGCGGAGAAAAGTTCGATGCCCTGCCCGGCGCCTTCGAGGCGTTGTGCCAGATATTCGCGGGTTTCTTCCTCTTCATACGGCTGCAATTCGATGACGTGGAACAGCTCCTGCTCACCGCTGATCTGCTCCAGAGCGGCGATCAGGGACGATTCACCGAACAGGAACACATGCGGACGACCTTCCGGCGTACCCGCCGCCAGCGCCAGCAGCGCTTCGAGGGCCGACTCGTCAAGCTGCTCGGCGTCGTCCACCAGCAGGTAGACTTCCTGGCCGGTCAGGCCCAGTTGCACCACTTGCTTGAGAATCGCATTCGGCTCGGCGCTGGCAACGTCCAGGGCCTGGGCCACCTGACGCAGCACGCCCGCCGCATCGCCGGCGCCACGCGCCGACACCACTACGCTTTGCACCGATTGCTTGTTGGTGCTGGCGACCAGCGCCTGGCGCAGCAAGGTCTTGCCGCTGCCCAGCGGGCCGGTGACGACCAGCAACAACTGGCTGTAGCGCGCCAGGTGATGCAACTGCCCGAGCACCGGCTTGCGCTGCGCAGGGAAGAATTTGAAACCAGGCACCCGTGGAGCGAAGGGGTCGTGGCTTAACTGGTAATGGCCGAGGAACGCCTCGTCGGCATGCAAACTAGTCATCGGGCTCTTATTAACCTTTAAGCTGGGCCAGGGCGCGGTAATCCGCTCCCAGCGTGGCCTGTAGAATCTCTTTCGGATAATCGTCGGTCACCACCGCTTCGCCCATGCGGCGCAGCAGCACCAGTCGCAGTCGACCGTCGATCACTTTCTTGTCTATCGCCATATGTTCGAGGAAATCCGCCTCGCTCATCTCCTCGGGCGGGATCACCGGCAACCCGGCGCGCTGGAACAGGCGGATGCCCCGATCCCGCTCCTGGGCGCTGATCCAGCCCAGGCGTTGCGACATCTCCAATGCCATCACTGTGCCAGCCGCTACGGCTTCCCCATGCAACCACACACCATAGCCCATGTGCGTTTCGATCGCATGGCCGAAGGTGTGGCCCAGGTTCAAGGTGGCCCGTACACCGGACTCCCGTTCGTCGGCATTCACCACCAGCGCCTTGGCCGCACAGGAACGGGAGATCGCTTCGGTCAGCGCCACCTGGTCCAGCGCGCGCAGGGCGTCGACATGTTCTTCCAGCCAGGTCAGGAACGGCTCGTCGCAGATCAGCCCGTACTTGATGACTTCCGCCAGGCCCGCCGACAGCTCGCGCGGGGGCAAGGTGTTGAGGGTCGCGGTGTCGATCAGCACAGCCTGGGGCTGGTAGAACGCGCCCACCATGTTTTTGCCCAGCGGATGGTTGATGCCGGTCTTGCCGCCCACCGACGAATCGACCTGGGACAGCAAGGTGGTCGGCACCTGGATGAAATCCACGCCGCGCTGGTAACAGGCGGCCGCAAAACCGGCCATGTCACCAATCACGCCGCCACCGAGGGCGACCACGGTGGTGCGCCGGTCATGGCGTGCGGTCAGCAGGCCATCGAAGATCAGTTGCAGGGTTTCCCAGTTCTTGTGGGCTTCGCCGTCGGGCAGCACCACGGAGATCACCGAGTACGCCGCCAGGCTGCGGCTCAGACGCTCAAGATACAGCGGCGCGACCGTTTCGTTGGAGATGATCGCCACTTGCCGCCCGGCAATATGCGGTGCGAGCAACTCGGGCTGGTCGAGCAGACCTTCGCCAATATGGATCGGGTAGCTGCGCTCGCCTAGATCGACCTTAAGTGTCTGCATGTGTCCCCGCGTTGAAGATGTATTAACGACCGGCAACGTCGTGATCCGACGTCGCCTGATGGCTCTACGCCACACCCCACAGGGTGATGACGCGCCGCCGAGAATAGCGCATTTCGGGCCTGGCTTTAACGGGGTGGCAGCCGTTGCAGGCGCTCGAGAATGTCGAGCACCACCATCCGAGGTGGCCGCTCATCGGTTTCCACCACCAGATCGGCGATTTCCCGATACAGCGGATCGCGCAGCGCCAGCAGATCCCGCAGGGTCTTCGCCGGGTCGGCGGTGCGCAGCAGTGGGCGATTGCGATCACGCGCGGTGCGCCCCACCTGCTGCTCGACCGACGCATGCAGATAGACCACCCGACCACCGGCATGCAATGCCCGGCGGTTCTCCTCGCGCATCACAGCACCGCCGCCGGTCGCCAGGACCACGCCATCGCAAGCGCACAGCTCGGCAATCATCGCCTGCTCACGGTCACGAAAGCCCAGTTCGCCTTCCTTATCGAAGATCCACGGGATATTGGCACCCGAGCGCACTTCAATTTCCTTATCGGAGTCTTTGAATGGCAGGCGCAGCTCTTTGGCCAGCAAACGGCCGATGGTGCTTTTTCCAGCCCCCATCGGTCCTACAAGAATCAAATTTCGCACAGAATCAACGACTCACAGCAATCGCCTGGTTATTCATAATACGCGGAGTCAGGAATACCAGCAGCTCGGATTTTTTTTCTGCCAGCACATCGCGCCGGAAAAGGCGGCCAAGATACGGCACATCGCCCAAAAATGGCACTTTATCTAGCACTTTGCTTTGGGTATTGGAGAAAACTCCGCCGATGACGATGGTCTCGCCGTCCCTGACCAGCACCTTGGCGTTGACCTCGTTTTTCTTGATCGGCGGTACGTCGTTGAGCTTGTTCAGGTAATCCGGCTCATCCTTGGTGACTTTGACCTCCATGATCACGCGGTCGTCGGGGGTGATTTGCGGGGTGACTTCCAGGGACAGCGAAGCCTCCTTGAACGACACCGAGGTGGCGCCGCTGGAGCTGGACTCCTGGTAGGGAATCTCGGTGCCCTTGAGGATGCGCGCGGGCTCCTTGTCGGACGTGACCACCTTGGGCTGCGAGACAATCTCGCCGTTGCCGGTTTTTTCCATCGCGGTCAGTTCCAGGTCCAGCAGCAGGTTGTCGGTGATAAACGCGACACCCAGGCCAGAAGTGTTGGTGAGCGCCCCCAAGTCGACAAAGGGCGAGCCGGACGGGTTTTCCACAGGCTCGGTGCCTGGCTCCGGAGGTTTCTCGACACCGCCGGCGCCCCAGTTGCCGCGATTGATCCGCCCTCCCCAGCGCACGCCCAGGCTTTTGTCGTAGTCGACATTGGCCTCAACAATCCGCGCCTCGATCATCACCTGGCGCACCGGAATATCCAGCTGCGCCACGATGCGTCGCAGCTCTTCCAGGCGTTCGCCGGTCTGGTAGGCGATGATGTTGTTGGTGCGGTCATCCACCGCCACCGAGCCGCGTTCGTCGGTGGCGCCTTCCAGGCCGGTCACCGATTGGAACAACTTGGCCAGGTCCGCAGCCTTGGCGTAATTGACCTGCAACAGTTCGCGCCGCAATGGCGCCAGTTCAGCCATCTGCTTGCGCGACTCCAGCGTCAGCAGCTCGCGCGCGGCCAACTCGTCGGCGGGCGCCACCAACAGCACCCCGGCCTTTATCCGCTGGTCCAGCCCCTTGCTTTGCAACACCAGGTCCAGCGCCTGGTCCCAAGGCACGTCCTTAAGCCGCAGGGTGATCGAACCTTGCACATCGTCGCTGGCGACCAGATTCAGGCCCGCCACATCGGCAATCTGCTGCAACACGGCGCGCAGCTCGATGTTCTGGAAGTTGAGGTTCAGCTTGTCACCGGTATAGGTACCTGATGCCGCACCGCCGGGAGGCGGCAGCTGGATCAGATCCACACGATTGGGCACAGCAGCAGCCATCGGTGCCGTGAACGCTATCCATAGCGCCACACCGAAGGACGAGAAAGTCCTTTTCATTGTTTGATTCCGTTATGAGTTGACGTTCAGCACGAGGGTCCGCGGGCGTTCCAGCCACGCGCCCTGTTCATCGGGAAACAATTCGAGCAATTCCACATGGCCCTCATCAATAGCCGTGACCCGACCGTGGTCCGGCCCCAGGTAATCGCCGACCGCCAGCCTGTGGACGCTGGCAGCGGCACGCAGCAGAGCGAAGGTCTGCGCGCCTCGGGACAGCGTGCCGACCATTTCGAACTGGTCGACGGCGATACCTTCCAGGGCACCGCGGGCACGCCCGAGGTCCGGTGCGAGCGCGGGCCGGCCGGGTACGTGACCGACCTGCAAGGCGCGCGGCTGGAACGGATCACGCAAGGCCAGCGCGTCATAGACAAAGCGCGGCCCCGGCTCGACGGCCGGGGTCGACTGACCGCCCGACGACGGATTGCGATAGGTCTTGGCCACCAACTCCAGGCGCAACCCGGCCGCATCAGCCCGAAGCGCCACATCATGCACCGTGACGATGCGCGGTAAGCCGCCCAAAGCGCTCACAAACATCGCCAGGTCGTGATAAGCCCCGGTGACGCCCAGGCGTAACGGCTGCTCGATATAGAGTGGCCGGGGCTGCTCATCCAACACCACGATAGCGTCGACGAGCACCCCATTGACCGCCCCCAGCCGGGCGATATCTTCGAGCAATGCGGGTACCCCGAACGCACCGGGCAACTGCTGCATCAGCCCGGCAAAACGCGCCTGCATCGCCTGAAGCTGCTGGCTGCGCGCCTCCAGGCTGGCGGCAAGGCCAGCCTTCTGGGCCACCTGTCGCTGCAAGACGACGCCCTGCGCCTCGACCGCCTGCAACCGTTGCCGCGAGGGGCTCAGGTACGTCCCATCGCCCACCCACAGCACCAGGCCGGCGAGCGCGCAGCCGAGCACGACCTTGGCGGGCAAGGGCCATTTCGCAGCGTTGTGGGTGAGAGCGGAAAAGTCGAGCCTGGGCAGGCTCACGGTTGAGCCTCGGCGGACTCTCCCTGGCGCACCATCAATTGAAACTCGTTGCTGCCCTGGCCATCTTCCATCCGCACATGTTGCAGCCGAGTGGCATGGGCGCCTTCGGAGGCTTGCAGGCGACGCATCAGTTGGGCGATGTCCTGGCTGGAATCGGCGCTGCCACGGATGCTGACCGTATCACCCTTCGCCACGACCTCGTGCAAATGCACGCCGTCTGGCACCGCGCGGGCCAACTGATCCAAGAGCTGGGCACCGGCCGAGCGGGCTTCGTTCAAGTCCTGCACGACCTTCATGCGCTCCGCCAATTGCTGGCTTTGTTCCTGCAGGTCATCGATGGTCTTGATGCGCGAGTCGAGGACGGCAGCGTCCTTGTCCAGGTGGCTATTGCGCGTCACCTGTCGATCAATCGCCCGGTCGATCACCTGATCGGCCAACCACACGGTTGCGAACGCCACGCAGGCAAACGCCAGCAGCAACCCCAGAAAGAATTTGCGCCGCCGTTCCGCCAGCGCCTGGCGCCAGGGCAAAAGGTTGATTAGTGTCTTCAAGCGAAACTCCTCAGGGCCAACCCGCAAGCAATTCCCATCCCGCGGGCATCCGCGGCCCATTGTGCGCCATCGACTCGATGGCCCGGCGTGAAGCTGGCGAAATCCTGACTGCAAGCGCGTGCGAATGCAAATGCTTCCACATCCACCACCTTCGGCACCAGCCCAGCCAGGGTCAAAACCGCGACCCGAGCCTCTACCTGGGCCTTATGGCACGCCGCGAGCAATACATCAACCCGCGCCAGGTTCTGGGCCGATGGCCCGCGAACCTGGAAATCCAGGGCCATCTCATCCAGCGGATAAGGGATGTACTGGTCGGCCTCCATCTGGATCATCCAGGTCATTTCTTCCTCACTGAGCCCCGCGTCCAACTCGATCACCCGGGTAATCACCGAAGCTCCCGCCACAGCCACGGCCGCTTGGCGGGCCGAGGTGCGCGAGCGGGCCAATGCCTGGGACAACGTCTGCCCCACGCCGTCGAGGTCGAGCACGCTGCTGTCGACTACCGCCTGGGGCGGTAGCGCCTGTGTGGCGTAGCTTTGCACGCTGTAACCGGCGGGCGAGTGGCCGAGTTCGATCAACCGGATGCCGGTGTCCTGGATGTCGACACCCAGGACGGTATCGACTTTTCGCCTGAAAAATCCCTTTTCCATAAAACTCCCTAAAACTTTCCCTGTCATACCGCCTGATTGGCGCGTGGCAGCGTGCATTCGGTCGCCTTGTTTGCGAGGCGCGAATGACGCCCCAAGCCGAAAATGCTTTAATGCCCAGCGTTTTTTCCCGCTTTTTATCTGCAGCCAGGGTCGATTCATCGTTTGCCATGCATGCCCCGGCGCCTAACCCATTCTTTTCTCTGGAAATCCAAAAGCCTTGATTCGTCTGCTGAAGTTTTTCGGGTACTCCATTGTCGCCATCGTTTGCGGGCTGCTGCTCGTCCTCAGCGGCGCCTACCTCTACCTTAGTCCGGGTTTGCCCTCCGTAGAGGCCCTGAGAAGCATCCAGTTGCAGATTCCTTTGCGGGTCTACAGCAGCGATGAAAAACTGATCGCGGAGTTCGGCGAAATGCGCCGTACCCCGATTCGTTTCGCGGATATTCCACCCAATTTCATCAACGCCCTGCTGTCGGCCGAGGACGATAATTTCGCCAACCACTACGGCGTCGACCCCAGCAGCCTGGTGCGGGCCGCCACGCAATTGGTAAAAAGCGGACACATTCAATCCGGCGGCAGCACGATCACCATGCAGGTGGCGAAGAACTTCTTCCTCACCAGCGAACGCAGCTTTTCACGCAAAGCCACCGAGATCCTGCTGGCACTGCAGATCGAGCGACAGCTGACCAAGGACGAGATCCTTGAGCTGTACGTCAATAAAATCTACCTGGGCAACCGCGCCTACGGCATCGAAGCCGCGTCCCAGGTCTACTACGGCAAGTCGATTCGCGACGCCAGCCTGGCGCAGATGGCCATGATTGCCGGCCTGCCCAAGGCACCCTCGCGCTTCAACCCGTTGGCCAACCCGGCACGCAGCAAAGAGCGGCGCGACTGGATTCTGGGGCGCATGTACAAGCTGGGCAAAATCAGCCAGAGCGCCTATGAAAGCGCAGTGGCCGAGCCGCTGAACGCCAGCTACCACGTACCGACCCCGGAAGTGAACGCCCCTTATATCGCGGAGATGGCACGGGCTGAGATGGTCGGCCGTTATGGCAGCGAGGCCTACACCGAAGGCTTCCGTGTGACCACGACCGTTCCGAGCGACTTGCAGGAAATCGCCAACAACGCGGTGCATGAAGGCCTGATCACCTACGACCAGCGCCATGGCTACCGCGGCCCCGAATCGCGCCTGCCGGGCAAGACCCTGAGCGCCTGGACCACCGAACTCGGCAAACAGCGCACGATCAGCGGCCTGGAACCGGCCATCGTCACCCAGGTGAAGAAGGACGGCGTGCAGGTACTGACCCGCACCGGCGAAGCGCATGTGGCGTGGGACAGCATGAAATGGGCGCGCCCATTCCTGAACACCAACAGCATGGGGCCGATGCCCAAGCAGCCGTCGGACGTGGCGCAGGTGGGTGATTTGATCCGCGTGCAACGCCAGAAGGACGACAGCCTGAAATTCAGCCAGGTGCCGGTCGCCCAAGGCGCTCTGGTCTCCCTCGACCCGCAGAACGGCGCGATCCGTGCCCTGGTCGGCGGCTTCGCGTTCGAGCAGAGCAACTACAACCGTGCCACCCAGGCCAAGCGCCAGCCGGGTTCGAGCTTCAAGCCGTTCGTCTACAGTGCCGCCCTGGACAACGGCTACACCGCCGCCAGCCTGGTCAACGATGCACCGATCGTGTTTGTCGACGAGTACCTGGACAAGGTCTGGCGTCCGAAGAACGACACCAACACCTTCCTCGGCCCGATCCGCATCCGCGAGGCGCTGTACAAGTCGCGCAACCTGGTGTCGATCCGCTTGCTGCAGGCGATGGGCGTGGGCAAGACCATCGACTACATCACCCGCTTTGGTTTCAACAAGGCGGACCTGCCGCCGAACCTGTCCCTGGCCCTGGGGACGGCGACCCTCACGCCGATGGAAATCGCCACCGGCTGGAGCACGTTTGCCAACGGCGGCTACAAGATCACGCCGTACCTGATCGACAAGATCGAAAGCCGCAATGGCGACACCCTGTTCACCGCCAACCCGCCACGGGTGCCGGGTGATGTGGTCAACGGCGTGGCCGCCAGCGATGGCCTGGCCGCACCGAGCAACGGCGGTATCACCATCGAGCCGACCCCAGGCGTCACGCCGGCGGCGAACCCGAGCGCCGCGCCTGAACCGCAAGCGCCGGCAGTGGCCGAACGCGTGGTGGATGGCCGCACCACCTACATCCTCAACAGCATCCTGGAAGACGTGATCAAGAAAGGCACCGGCCGCCGTGCACTGGCCCTGGGCCGCGCGGACATCGCGGGCAAGACCGGTACCACCAACGAATCCAAGGACGCCTGGTTCTCCGGCTACAACGCCGACTACGTGACCACCGTATGGACCGGCTACGACCAGCCGGAAAGCCTCGGCCGCCGCGAGTTCGGCGGTACCGTCGCGCTGCCGATCTGGATGAGCTACATGGGCGCCGCCTTGAAGGACAAGCCGCTGCATACCCAACCGGAACCGGAAGGCATCCTCAGCCTGCGGATCGACCCGGTCAGTGGCCGCGCAGCATCGCCGAGCACGCCGAATGCGTACTTCGAGCTGTTCAAGAGCGAGGACACGCCGCCGTCGATCAACGAATTGGGCAATGGCTTGGCGCCGGGCAGCCCGCTGCCGGCGGATGAGGCGGCACCGATCGACCTCTTCTAAGCCCATGCGGTCAACCCTGTGGGAGGGAGCTTGCTCCCGATGGCGGTGTGTCAGTCACCAGGTTCATTGACTGACAGTCCGCCATCGGGGGCAAGCCCCCTCCCACATTTGGTTCTGCGCAGGCCTTGGGTTTATAGCCATGTCTAGTCCTGAAATAGGTTTACACCTATTTCAGTCTCAAAACGCCCGGTGCACCGCATCGGGCGTTTTGTATTTCAGGGAGAAATGCGGTCGC
>NZ_QBUF01000012.1:0-229341 GCF_003058185.1 Pseudomonas sp. GV105 | reverse complement strand
CGCCTTGAAATATCGGTCGCCGAGAGAGTTTAGGCGTTTGGCAGCAGCATCAATTTAACGGGGAGTTGGTGTCCGGTCTGGTAGGGGCAAGTCCACTCAAGGCTCTTTATCTCGGCCTATGGCGTTGCTGCCAACTCCAACATCCTAGTCTTTAATATCAGCTCCTTCAGCTTCTCCTACCCCTACAACTATGGCGCCATAACCCAGGCAATTTGCCTAAACCCCACCGGTTCGCGAGTACTTTTCGGCCCTAACACCGCATATGGTAACTATGCGCTGTTCGGCTACAATACAACAAGCAACCAGCTTTCAACTTACTATACTGGCACGTCCGCCCCTCGAGCTGCGATAGTCGACCCACAAGGCATATCGGTATTTACAACGGGCGTCAACACGGAACGATTTATTTTCAGCAGCGGGCTGCGTACCCACACCGTTGTCAACGGGGGAGTTGCTCAAGAACTTGCCCACAGCCCTCTTAACTCCCCCTTGGAACGACTCTATGTGTCGGTATCGGCCATAAACAGAGTTGAAATCTACAACACCGCCGATGAGGGTCTTACTCACGTCAAAACCCTAACCGGGCTGAGTGATCCAAGAGGAATTGCCTTCCATCCCACTCTCCCCCGGGCGTATGTAGCGGAACTTTCCGGTAACCGTGTCAGAGTCATTGATACGACCACCGAGACACTCGTTGGTACTATTACTGGTTTTGATCAACCCGATGGGGTGGCTTGCACACCCGATGGCCAATACTTGCTGGTCTGCAACTCTGGCAACACGACCGTGGCGGTGGTGAGCATTTAAAACCACCCCGCCCTGCCTTAAAGCAAAAAAATGCCCCGCCTCTTTCGAGACGGGGCATTTTCATTACCCGCACGGTTTATACCGCTACCGCGCTATACATCCAGCCCGTTAAAAATCGTAGCGCAAGCCCAGGTTAACCCCATACGGCTGCTTGATGTTCTTGCCCGTGCTGTGTTCCAGATCCGCATGCAACTTCAGGTTCTGCGATACCGACATCGCCACACCCGCACCCAGCTTCAGGCGCGAACCCGACAAGTCGTTGTTGAACGAGTTGTCGTTGACGAACACTTTGTTGCTCTGATCGAACTCGTGGGCCACCGCCGCCTTCAAGTACGGCTGCAAGACGCCGCCGCTTTCCAGCTGGATATTGCGCCCCACGGTAGTACCGAGTTCACCGATCACCGTACTGGAGCGGTCACCCTTGGCGTCCAGGCCATTGTCCAGCGTGTAGCTCTGGCCCTGGGTAATCACCGCAGACAACTGGCCATATGGTTCAACGAAGAAACCGTCGTCCAGCGTGATGTGGCGACCGACTTCCGCCGACGCGCCCATTGCGTTTTGCGCATAGTTGCCCTTGCCTTTCTTGCCGTCGCTCATGGCCACATTGGACTCGTTGTGCATGCGGTTGAACTTGAGCACACCGTCAAAGTAGAACCCGCTCTCGACATCCAGCCAGGTGGCGTAACCGCCGACATAGTAGCTGTCGATAGTTGCACTGCTGCCACGGTTCAGGTCCAGGTCCGAGGTGCTGTGACCGACCATTGCACCGATCAGCCACTGGCCGTCACCACCCGATACCGGCGCGTCGGCACCGAGCGCGAAGCCGCGTTGCGACTGGCTGTAACCCAAGCCGGTCTTGTCGTTGGACACCTCATACTTGTTGCCATAGGCGCGGGTCCACAGCCCAGCCGACTGACCTTCGCTGAAGCGCAGTTCACCCATGCGGGTGCGCAGGGTGGTCATTTCGCCCAGCAATACAGTGGGGGCTGCGTTGAACAATGCCAACACCGAGTTGGTGCTCGGGCTGATCACCTTGCTGCCTGGGTCGAGCAGCCAGTCCTTGCCGTCGTTGTCATTGATCAGGCTGTAGGAATAGGTCCCGACATCCACGCGATCGCCGATCAGGCTGAACTGGGCGCCACCGTCGGCGGTGTGTACGACATGCAGGCGGTCATCGCTCAACGGGTCGGCACCGCTGCTGGCGATCAGCAGTTTGTGGTCGCCCGACGACGTGCCGGTCACATTAAGGAAATCGCTGCTCAGGGTGGCGAAATCCGCGCTCATGATGAAGGTGCCGTTGCCCGACAGGTTGGCCACGTCCAGCTGGTAGAACGTACCGGTCTCGCCGAACTTGACGTTGCCGCCGCTCAGGGACAAGTCACCCACCTGCTGATGGTCGACCATCACCCAGGTGGCGTCGCTGTTGATCGCCAGTTTATCGACGTGCTCCAGGCGCCCGGTGAGGACCGAGCCGTTGTTCAGGCCGACACTGGCGCTACCGCCATTGTTGATCACATCGCCCTTCATGATGGCGCCATCAAGGCTCAGGTCGAGGGCGCTGTCGGTGCCTACCTGGATGTTGCCGGCCAGGGCGCTGTTGTTGACACGCATGTTGGCATTGCCGCCACCGGTCAGCTCCAGCATGTTGCCGTTGCCGCCGATCAGCGTGGAGCCGTTGTTTACATCGATCTCGGCGGTAATGGCCTGATTCACCAGAATGGCCGGGCCGCTCACGCCTTCGACACGCGAACCTTCCAGCACCAACACGGGAGCTTCGTTTACCGTGCGATGCTCGCGGGTCATCGTGACGCCATTAGTCGCCCCGGTAATGGTACTACCCACCACGGAGGCCTTGCCGCCCATCAACTTCAGGCCTTCCTGGCTGCCGCCGGTCAGCGTGGAGCCGTCGAGCAACTGCAGATGGCTGAACGCCGTGACCGTAGCGCCGTAGGTGGCACCCGTGATCTGGCTGTTGCTCACTACGGCTTCGGAGCCGATATCCTCCGACAGGCTGCGGGACATATCCAGGCCACCCTTGGAGTAGCTGGTAATCTGTGAGTTGGCAATGGTGGCGTTGCTTCGATTCAGAAGTATGGCTGCATCGAGAGTGGAGTAGCCGTCAACGCGGCCTCCATCCATGTTGAGGGTCGAGGCGCCGGTCACGAGAATCTCACGCGTGACACCACCTGGCTTCACATTCAAGACGCCTTCGCGTTGCACAATATAATTGTCGGTGTGCGAGCCAGGGACGACGTCGAAATAAGCCGGGCCAGTTTGCCCATCAATGACTTTTACGGCAAAGGCTTGCTCGCCCAACAGGCACAGAGGGGCGGCTGCAATGAGCTTGATCGCAGTGGACAAACGCGTACAACGAAAACGTGGGTGAGTAGAGGTATGGATCATGTTTTGCGACTCTCAGAAAAAAGTTCCAGTTCGAAACCGGAGCCGTATCGAGCAGGTTCCGTTTTCAAGAGCCGCACAGACTAGAGATCCAAAAAGAAAGGATATGTAGGATATTCCTTATCTAATACCTACAAAAATCCCCTCAACGAGAGGGGACTTTTGATTACCTGGAGGCCCGAATAGGTGCGTATGAAGGCCTAGGCCAACGAGCCGTTTCTTAGGGTGATGGGGGCACAAGTCCCTGTTGAAGCGCTGCTGCGGATATCCCACTTCACCGCAACAGGGTCCGACGTTCCACTCTCTGGCGGCGGCCCCGAGCGGATGATGCTCCAACTGACTTCCAGCCAACCGCGCCGCCTTGCCGTATCGCCGTCGAAGTAAGAATTCAAGGCAAAATTATAGGTGAAACCGTTGATCCTTTCAGACGGCCCAATCCCTATAGGAGGACTGTTTATCTCACTGCCCGCCACCGGCGTTGGAGGCTTTGTCACACCTGAATAGAGATACCGCACAGCGTGAATAACGACGGTGTCACCATCCTGGAGCGTCACCGGATCAAAAATCCTGATGGGCACGCCGACCCAAGGTATTTGCTCACAGGAAATGAAGGGCGCGTCGGTGGAAGGCGGTGGCGGCGTGAACAGGTTGGTAAAGACAGGGTCCGCCAACCCGTCAAGCGAAAAGACGTTAACATTCACGTTCTGCTTACGGGACTCTTTGTAATTGTTAGCATTGCGTACCCGATACCAACAAGGAACTTCACCGTTCCCGTAGCTTTCAATGATATCCGACGCGATAGTTATCGATATCATGGTCCCTTCAGGTTCCGTACCCGTGACTCCATACGTACCGACAGCCGTCCCGTCCATGAACCCGTAATAGAGATCGATGAACTCAGTGCCCGGAGTCGTTGTACGCCCCGCATAGATGGGAAAGGTCGCACGAATCGTACCGTCCAGGTCGGACGCAATCAACGAGTTATCAACCGCCGAATCGCCTCTCACCACAGGCAATGCCAGTGCTGTATCCACCGGCCCCTCCCCGGGGATCGGCGTGCCGGGCTCCACAAAGTCGACGGGGACGTCGGTCTCCGGAGAGGGGTATGTATCCAGACCACGACGAACTTCATATTTGAAACTGGCGGTATACAGCACGCCACCTGCGCGCAGGGTGGAGTAACCAACGACAAACGGCAACGCAAATACTGGCGTGACGCCAAGGCGCTGACTACCAAACTCAATGCCGTTCATAAAGATATGTACCCAGTCGTTGGGGTGGAAGTTGTCGATGGTGGGCACAGTCACCAGCACCCCATCACGCGCCTCTTCCTTGTCGATCAGAGCGCCTGCATTGGGAACCAGCGGGGCCAGCAGCACAGGTGGATTGCTCGTTCTAACCGAGAGCGTGCGGGGTATCGACACTTGTGTGGCATTTCCTGCCCTGTCGGAGATCTGATAGCTGATTAAAAAATCGCCCTCTCCGAAGCCCTGAATTTCAAGCGTGTTATACGTGAGGGTAATCGGCCCTGTGGGCGGAACGTTAATCGTCTTGCCCGTATCGTCCGTCTCGCCAAAAAACACCACAAGAGTATCCCCAGGTCTTGAATCCACTGGCCGGGGGAAGGTCAGCGTGACGCCACCATGTGCCGCCAAATACGCAGGTGTCACCCCTTCCGATGGCAAATCAACCGGCAGCGTGAGGGCACCCGGCCGGTTATTGCCATTGGGGTCGATCGCATCGACAAAGACGGTCTGCGGCAAGGAAAACTCGCCAGCGGGTAAGCCGCTTAGCGTAACGGAGTAGGTAATATCTTTCGGTCCATGGGTTCTAAGACGGCTCGACTTGATCACAATATCCACGTCAGCCGTGATAGGACCTTCGATCTCTTGAAGTTGAACTGCCTGTCCTTCAAGCGAAACCGTCAAGATATCGAACTCTCCCGGAAACTCGGCAGCATTCGGCCAGAGCCGTATCGTCGCGGGCAGCCCGTCCCTCTGTTGCTCGGCGCTGACTACAGCGAGTTGGTCATCCCCTACTACATCCGGCAGCGTATGAATATCAGCCGGCGCTGGCGGGGTCAGGATGGTGGGCCATGTGTTGGGTTTATTCGAAGACGCTTTAGACGCCTTTACATCTTTGAAACGTGCTGGGTTTGCCATTTTTACAAACTCCTGGGTAGACGGAGCCGAGGGCCCACCGCGAATGGACCTTCAGGAACTTCCGACAAATGTGTACTGCTGTTGATCAGTGCCACTCACAACGACTCAACGAACTCACACTGACAAGCGCAGTAAACTCTTTTCGAAAAGCCTTCGTAACTGTCAAACTTGACAGGTTGATATATGTAAAAATTGAGCGAAAGGCCGCCACTGGCCCCTTCGACGACAACCGTCCAAGCGGCTTTTTTTATTGCGAAATAGCGCAAAAAGGCAGGAATCCAACGTCTGAAAATGAAACCGGGAAGGCTTCATGCCCTCCCGATTGCACGTACAACATGCCAGGTTCAATCACTGATGCAGGGCGGCAGGGTGCCGAGGCGAGTCAGAGAAATGAACACCAGTTCCCGACGGGAATCCCCTATCCCCCCTCCGCCGCTTTTGATCAGCCGATACTGTATGACCGCCGAGCCATAGCGCGGATTGGTTTGCCCCTCAGGCGGCTTTACAAGTCCCGGCAGCAGGATATAGGGGTCAAACGGCACCCAAAAGTCATAGCCCTGCTCCGCCTCTTGTTGCGTCAGCGTATGGGAGAACGTATCGATCGTTTCTGGAATGACGCCATCTGAATTGCCGTTGGTATTGGCGTAGCTCGCCCAAGACAAGACAACCGTGTCCTGCTCCGACAACCGGCTGCTGTCGCCGGGAATTCTCACTCGGACGCCTCTGTCCCAAGGCCGCATGTCGCAGTTGATAAAGCCTGCATCAGGCGCAGGCCCATAGTTGACATCGGGAAATTCAGGGTCGCGCAACCCATCGATCGGCACAATATTGACCATCACATCCGTATGAGGCGAACGCTGTCTGTTGATTCCGTTAAACGTCCAATAGAACGTGGGGACAATGCCGCCCGGTGTTTGCTCGATCAGATCCCATGGGACGAAGAACGCAATCTCGTCCCCCGCCCTGTCTTCAGGCCGCACGGTATAGGTATCGGCAAGCACGGGAGGGTTGCCCCACATCAATTCCAACGACTGGTTCGCAACAGGGCCGACATAGAGTCGCACAATAACCCGCGCTGGCTGGCCCCGGTCGCTGATCGTCAACAGGTTGTCGCCGTCTCGGCCTTTGACAGTGACCCGTTCCAGCAACGGGTTCACCGGGTCAGGGTTGTTCGGGCTTACCGGCCCTGCGACGGTCAGATTGACCGGCGCAAACCTGGGAAGTGAACGTCTCGGCGTTCCGGTCCCGCGCTGCCAGGTGTAATCCGTCCTGATCGTACCGCCGATAAACTCGAAGCCGCCACTGGCCAGGGTTCCATAGTCGATCTGCACCACGATCGGCCAGACCTGGCCTACGCCGACGGTAATCGGGGGCAGAGCAATGAAGTCCCAAAATGGCTGCAGAACATCGCCGGGCGCGGCCCCGACCACTTCCAGGATGTGTATATACACACCGCCTGGAAACCCCGGGTCCCGAGCATCCTCCAGATCGATCCGCCCGTCGATCGCCAACTGGGGAACGTCGACAGCCCTGAGGGTGCCCGGCGTGGGTGTCAGGTCTATCAGCAGGACTGAAGTGCGTGAAGGCGGGCCTTCGTTGCCGCCCCTGTCGCTCAAAAAATAACGGGCATTGTATTCAGCGTTGACATGACTGCGCAGCACGTCACCGGTAAAGATCAGCTCAATGGGAGCGCCATCCAAGTGGGCCTGAGTGATCGTGGTACGGGCGATCCCGTCCGCAAGCACCCGACGCTTGCCTTTGGCCTTGCTCAGGGGCAAACGCACCAGGTCGGCCGTCACTTCATCCTCAAGCCGAATGTCCGGCCAGCGCGGAACCCGTGCCACGACGCGATCACCGTTAGACACCAGGTACGCATCCGTCACTCCGCCGCTTTCTATCTCTGATGGAAAAATCAACGGTGCCCCCCGGTTATTCTGATTAGGCGCCTCCTTGTCGATATTAATGAGAATCGGACTGGACGGGCCGGCCGTATCGCCCGGCACCAACGTCACGGTGTAGCGCAGCAAATGCAGGCCGGGTGAGTTCAGTTTTATCTGCGGCACAAGCCCGACCACCGGCAGGTCGCTCTCATCATAAAATGCGGTACGGGACGCGGTAGCGAACGGCGTCGATTCATCATCCCAATAAAATCTGATGACGGTCACCTCGCCAGGATCCAGCCCATCCCCACCGGCCCATAACGTCTGGACTTCTACCGGCAAGTCCGCCGCCTGCGCCGAACGTGGAATGGTGTACGCCGTTTCATCACTCAATAAAGGCAACGCGAAAGGTGGCGGTACCACGGGTTCAGCCGCCATTTTCGGAGTTGGAAGGCCGCTTTTGGATAAGCGCTTGTCCGATGGTGTGTTATTAGGCATTTCCACTCTCCTCAACACTGGGTTCAGTGACTGGCCGCTGGCTGCGTGCTGCTGAACAGCAGAGCGATAAGGCCGGGAGAACAGTTAATTAGGAAACGCGGTGGTTGGATACTGTCAAAAGTAACAGGTAGGGCGGACACAAGACCGTTGCCCCCCCACAGACGGTGTGCTCCCGCTAACCCGGGAACACAACGCGCCGGCCCCTCAGACGGGTGGCAACACCCAATCAATCGGCGTCTCGCCATTCTGCTCAAGAAACTTGTTGGTGCGGCTGAAATGCCCGCAGCCCAGAAAGCCGCGATATGCCGACAACGGCGACGGGTGGACCGACGTCAGCACCAGATGCTTGGTCGCATCGATCAGCTTCTGCTTGCTCTGTGCATGCGCGCCCCACAGCAGGAACACCAGGTGCGGCTGGTGCTCGCTGACGACTTCGATGATCCGATCGGTAAAAAACTGCCAGCCCTTGCCCGCATGGGCGTTGGCGTTGGCGCGTTCCACGGTCATGGTGGTGTTGAGCAGCAATACGCCCTGGTCGGCCCAGCTTTGCAGGCAACCGTGGTTGGGGATGTCGATATTCAGGTCGCGCTTGAGCTCTTTATAGATATTGACCAGCGACGGCGGCGCCGGCACGCCCGGTTGCACCGAGAAACACAGACCGTGGGCCTGGCCGGGGCCGTGGTAGGGGTCCTGGCCGAGGATCACCACCTTGACCTTGTCCAGCGGCGTGGAGTTGAGCGCGTTGAAGATCAGCGGGCCAGGCGGGTAGATCTCCTTGCCGGCCGCGTGTTCCTGGCGCAGGAACTCACGCAACTGGGCCATGTAGGGCTGCTCGAACTCATCGCGCAGGGCGTGTTTCCAGCTGGGTTCGAGTTTGATACGGTCGCCTTCGCTCATGATTGACTGGTCTTGTAAAAAAGAATGAGGCGAACCCTAGGAAAGCCGACCCCGCTTGTCAATTGATCTGACACACAACCGGCACTTTCCCATGAAGGGATCATACTCAACCTTCACCTTCCCGATTGAGGTCACGATGAACCTGCACTTCGAAGAGCTGACCGGCAGCGGCGGCGCGCGCATCGGCATCGCCAGCCTGGACGCCGAAAAGGCCCTCAACGCCCTCTCCCTGCCGATGATCCTGGCCCTGGGCGATCGCCTGGACGCCTGGGCCAAAGACCCGAACATCGTCTGCGTGCTGTTGCGCGGCAAGGGCCCCAAGGCATTTTGCGCCGGCGGCGAAGTGCGCAGCCTGGCCATGGCCTGCCGTGAACAACCCGGCGTCGTGCCGGAGCTGGCCGCGCAGTTTTTTGCCGCGGAATATCGCCTCGACTATCGCCTGCACACCTACCCCAAACCGTTGATCTGCTGGGGTCACGGCTATGTGCTGGGCGGCGGCATGGGCCTGCTGCAAAGCGCCTCGGTGCGTATCGTCACCCCCAGCAGCCGCTTGGCCATGCCCGAGATCAGTATCGGCCTGTACCCGGATGTGGGCGCCAGTTGGTTCCTGTCACGCATGCCGGGCAAACTGGGGTTGTTCCTTGGCCTGACCGGCGCGCACATCAACGGCCGCGACGCGCTCGATTTGGGCCTGGCCGACCGCTTCATGCGCGACGACCAGCAAGACGAACTGCTCGAAGGCCTGTTGCAACTGAACTGGCAGGAACAGACCGCGATGCAGCTCAACAGCCTGCTCAAGGCCTTGGCCCAGGAAGCCATCGACCAGCAACCCGAAGCGCAATGGCTACCACGCCGGGCGCAGATCGATGAGTGGCTGGATGTCAGTGACGTGCGCAGTGCCTGGCGGGCCTTGAGCCCGTTGCGCGAGCACGCCGACCCGTTGCTCAGCCGCGCCGGCAAGACCCTCAGCGAAGGCTGCCCGCTGACCGCGCACCTGGTGTGGGAACAGCTCCAGCGCGCCCGCCACCTGTCGCTGGCCGAGGTGTTCCAGATGGAATACACCCTGAGCCTCAATTGCTGCCGCCACCCGGAATTCAGCGAAGGGGTCCGCGCGCGGTTGATCGACAAAGACCAGCAGCCTCATTGGCATTGGCCGGATATCAATGCCATTCCGCAGGCCGTGGTGCAGGCGCATTTCAACAAAGCCTGGGAAGGCCGCCATCCGCTCGCGGATTTTTCCTACTTTTGACAGTCAGTTTTTTGGCTTTTTAACCGTGAATGCGCAATTGTCCGGCTGACTGTCCTGGCAGATATACACCGGCAGGCCGAAGGGGTCGCTGGCAAGGTGCCAATGCAAAGTACCGGTCAGCGACATCGTCTCCACCTCTGCCGATTTGCCGTACCGCAAGTCCACTCTCTGACCGTCACCGGTCAGGTAGCTGCACTTGTCTACATAGCCGTTTTCCCGATCCTGTGCCTTGCCCGGGGTAAAAATGGCGCCAATGAATTGGTCGACAAACTCCCGATAGCCGATCTTCGGGCTTTGCCAGACGAGTGTTCCTACCGTCGCCTGGAAGTAGCCATCAACGTACTTGATTGCCGAGGGATAAGGGCAGCCTTGGTTCGCTTGCACGTGTGCAACGCCGCCGACCATGAGGAGTAAAACGCACATCAATTGTCTGATCATCGGGGGTTCCTTCGCTCACTGGGCGGTCGAAGAGACACAACGGCCGCTCCCAGTTGAATACACTAGAAACCCAAACGATAGCTGTTAAATCTGACAGTACTGCTAAATGCTACGAAAAAGCGGCGCTGCCTGCGCCGCTTGCCTTCAAGAGCGGTCAACGATGACCGCCGCGACCAGCGCCACGATCGCCACCGCGACCGTGCCCGCCATTGCCCCAGCGATCCCCCCAACCCTGGTTTGGATAAGGCCGGTAACCCATGCGAGGCGCCGGCTGGTAATAACGCGGCGCCGGCGCGTAGTAACGCGGCGCCGGGTAATAGTCACGCCGATATTGATACGCCGGGCCGCCGCCGTAGTAATACACCGGCGCGGGCGCGGTATAGACCTCGGAACGGTAATAACCTGGGCCTCCATCGTAATAGGGCACGCACGCAGAAAGGGACAGACCGAGCACAGCGATAAGAAGCAGTCGTCGATACATGGCGGCCTCCTGGACCGCGAAAGAGCACCGCCAGCGACGCTGGCGGGCGGCATTCAACTTTTGCTGAATGACGAAATATCTGACATCAAAAAGCGAAACTGGTGCGATTTCGACACAGACTGAAACATCTGTTTCAGACGAACCGAATGCCTCATTGCAGTGCGACGGCGCACCAGTGCAACGCAGCCGCACGCACTCGAGCGTCGGGCGTTGCGCGCAAACCCGCGACCTACACGCCCGCGCCCTACTTGGCATGACTCTCGCTTAGCCTCTTGCGTGCAGGATTCATCACAGGTTCGCGGCACCACAATTTGCAATGGCTGACTAGGGTTCCGGCTCGCGAAACGCGAGTGGCTGGTCCGAGAGTCGGCGACCTCCAGTTGAGGTTACACGGCGGGATAAAAGCCCGGGAGACAAGCCACCGTTCACGGTGCCGCGTTGCTCCTGCTCGCCCTCGATCAACTGGAGAAGCCCCATGCCCTCAATCCGTTTACCCGCCCTGCTCGCCGCCGCCTTTGCTGCTGTGCTGAGCGTCCAGACCCAGGCCGCCGTCAAAGACCACTTCAGCGTGTGCTGGACGATCTATGCCGGCTGGATGCCGTGGGAGTATGCCGGCAGCCAAGGCATCCTCGACAAGTGGGCCAAGAAGTACGGCATCACCATCGACGTGGTGCAACTCAATGACTACGTCGAGTCCATCAACCAGTACACCGCCGGCCAGTTCGACGGCTGCACCATGACCAACATGGACGCCCTGACCATCCCCGCCGCCGGTGGCGTCGACAGCACCGCGCTGGTGGTCAGCGACTTCTCCAACGGCAACGATGGCGTGGTGATCAAAGGCAGCGGCAAGACCGTCGCCGACCTCAAGGGCATGAACGTCAACCTGGTGGAACTGTCGGTGTCGCACTACCTGCTGGCCCGCGCGCTGGAGTCGGCCGACCTCACCGAAAAAGACCTGAAAGTGGTCAACACCTCCGACGCCGACATCGCCGCTGCCTTCAACACCGACCAGGTGCAAGCGGTGACGACCTGGAACCCGATGCTCTCTGCGATCAACGCCAAACCCGGCGTCACCCAGGTGTTCGACTCCAGCAAAGTGCCCGGCGAAATCATGGACATGATGGTGGTCAACACCCAGACCCTCAAAGACAACCCGGCCCTGGGCAAAGCCCTCACCGGCGCCTGGTTCGAAGTGGTCGCCCTGATGAACGCCAAAGGCGCCGCCAGCAGCGAAGCCCTGGAACACATGGCCAAGGCCTCGGGCACCGACCTCAAGGGGTTCCAGTCGCAACTGGACACCACCAAGTTGTTCGCCACGCCCAAGGAAGCCCTGGCCTTCGCCACCAGCGCGCAGTTGCCAGCGACCATGCGCAAGGTCGCCGAGTTCTCCTTCCAACACGGCCTGTTAGGTGAAGGGGCCAAGGACACCAGCGCCGTGGGCATGAGCTTCGCCAATGGCGTGACCAGCGGCGACAAGGCCAACCTCAAGCTGCAGTTCGACCCCCGCTACGTGCAGATGGCCGCCGACGGCACGTTGTAAGAGGACCCGGCCATGCGCCTGATCAACCGTCACCCGGACCGCTCCAGCCGCCTGTTGTTGGTGCTGCTGCCGTTCGCCCTGCTGCTGTTCGCCTACTTCGTGGGCTCGGCCGAGCGCCTGGCGGATAACCCCAACGACAAACTGCTGCCCAGTGCCGGGCAAATGCTCGAGGCGGTCAAGCGCCTGGCATTGAGCGCCGACAGCCGCACCGGCGAATACGTGCTGTGGCAGGACAGCGCGTCGAGCCTGCGCCGCCTCGCGCTCGGCCTGGGCATCAGTGCCCTCGCCGGCCTGTGCCTGGGCATCGCCGCCGGCACGTTGCCATTGTTCGGCGCGCCGTTGTCGCCGTTGCTGACGGTACTGTCGATGGTGCCGCCGCTGGCGATCCTGCCGATCCTGTTCATCGTGTTCGGCCTGGGGGAATTGTCCAAGGTGATGCTCATCGTCATCGGCGTCACCCCGTGCCTGGCCCGCGACCTGGAACAGCGCGCACGCGAAATTCCTGTGGAACTGCTGGTGAAGGCGCAGACCCTCGGCGCTTCGACCTGGACCCTGATGCTGCGCGTGGTGTTGCCGCAATTGCTGCCGCGCCTGCTGATCTCACTGCGGCTGATGCTGGGCTCGGCGTGGTTGTTCCTGATCGCCGCCGAAGCCATCGCCTCCACCGACGGCCTGGGCTACCGGATCTTCCTGGTGCGCCGCTACCTGGCGATGGACGTGATCCTGCCCTACGTGGTGTGGATCACCCTGCTCGCCTGGCTGATGGACTGGGGCCTCAAGGCCCTGACCCGGCGCGCGTTCCCCTGGTATGAAGGAGCGCGGGCATGAGTTTTATCAGCGTCAACAATGTGTGGCAGCGCTACGGCGATCAGGTGGTGCTGGAGGGTTTGAATCTGCAGGTCGCCGAGGGCGAATTCTGCACCCTGGTCGGCACCTCCGGCTGCGGCAAATCGACGTTTCTGCGCCTGCTGCTGGGCCAGGAAACCGCGAGCAAGGGCCACATCCTGCTCGACGGCCAACCGCTGGCCGGCGAACCGGATGCCAGCCGTGGCGTGGTGTTCCAGCGCTACTCGGTGTTCCCGCACCTGAGCGTGCTCGACAACGTCGCCCTCGGCCTCGAGCTGCCGCGCGCGCCGTTGCTCGGACGGCTGTTCGGCAAAGCCAAAAAAGCCGCGCGCGAACAGGCCGCCGCGCTGCTGCACAAAGTCGGCCTCGGCCACGCGCTTGACAAGTACCCGGCGCAGCTCTCCGGCGGCATGCAACAACGCCTGGCCATCGCCCAGGCCCTGATCATGAAACCGCGCGTCTTGCTGCTGGACGAACCCTTCGGCGCCCTCGACCCCGGCATCCGCAAAGACATGCACCAGTTGCTGCTGGAGCTGTGGCGCGAAACCCGGCTGACGGTGTTCATGGTCACCCACGACCTCAGCGAAGGCTTCAGCCTCGGCACGCGCCTGCTGGTGTTCGACAAGGTCCGCGTCGACCCCCACGCCCCCGGCGCCTATGGCGCCCGTATCACCTACGACATCCCTTTGAACGGCGAGCGGCGCAAGGCGCTCGCCGCCGAACTTGGAGCGACTTCCAAATGACCGATTCGACTCAACTGTTCCCGCCATTCGCCGAAGAAATACTGCCCGGCGGCGGCCACCGCTCCTTCGTGCTCAAGCGCGGTCAACTGCTGCGCCTCACCGACCTGCGCGGTGGCGCCAACGTCAGCCTGACCCTGCTCAACGCGAACGAAAAAACCGAACGCCTGAACCTGCCCGACAGCCTCAAATGCCAACACACCGCCAAGCTCACCCGCGGCCATTGCCTGTACTCGGACATGGGCCGCGTGCTGGCCGCCATCACTGCCGACACCTGCGGCTGGAGTGACAGCATCGGCGGCGTGCTGTGCGCGGCCGAGGTGGCCGAGAAGTACGGCCAGGGGCGCTATCAGGAACTGCGCAACGGTTTCTATCGCAACGGCACCGACAACCTGCTGGTGGAATTGGGCAAGTGGGGCCTGGGGCTTTCCGACCTGCTGATGACCCTCAACCTGTTCAGCAAAGTCAGCGTGGACGACAACGGTGGCCTGCACTTCGTGCCGGGCAATTCCAAGGCGGGCGACTACATCGAACTCTACGCACCGATGGACACCCTGGTGGTGCTCACCGCGCTGCAGCATCCGATGGACCCCAACCCCGACTACGCCCCGCAACCGCTGAAACTGAGCTGGATGAACGCCGACCCAAGCGTCGCCGAACACTGCCGCACCTCGCGCCCGGAAAACGCGCGCGGCTTTATCAACACCGACCGTCTGTTCGCCTGAGGAGCTGCCATGTCTATCGCACTGAAACAACCCGACACGGCGGTGTACCGCGCCACCATTCCCGCCGGCGAGCCGTGGCTGATGGAGGTCAAGGCCGGGCAGACCCTGCGCATCCTTGACCTGGAGGGCAACCAGGCGGTCGACACGCTGTTCTACAGCGTGAAAAACCCGCGCGAGCGCTACGACGTGCAACGCACCTTGCGCCGCCAGAACAGCGTGTACCTGGGCGCCGGCAGCGTGCTCTATTCCAACCTCGGCCAGCCGATGCTGACCCTCGTCGCAGACACCTGCGGGCGCCACGACACCCTCGGTGGCGCCTGCGCCCAAGAGAGCAACACCGTGCGCTACGCCCTGGAAAAACGCTACATGCACAGCTGCCGCGACAACTACCTGCGGGCCTGCGCCCATGACGGTCGCCTGGGCAAACGCGACATTGGCCCGAACATCAATTTCTTCATGAATGTGCCGGTCACGGCCGACGGCGGGTTGACCTTCGAAGACGGCATTTCCGCCCCCGGCAAGTACGTCGACCTGCGCGCCGAGATGGACGTGATCGTGCTGATCTCCAACTGCCCGCAATTGAACAACCCGTGCAACGCCTACAACCCGACGCCTGCGGAGTTACTCGTATGGAACTGACACTCAAGCGCTTGCGCAGTTGGTTATTTGCACTCTGCCAGGCCCGAGCCGGGCAGTGTCTTCAAAACCGCTGAACCCTGTGGGAAGGGGCTTGCCCCCGATGGCGGCAAGTCAGCCAAACACGCACCCACTGGCTCACCACCATCGGGAGCCCCCCCTCCCACACTCACGACATGCACTGCGGACGACCGCAGTGCTCCTTCACTTTGCGGGACGGCCCGCAGGGTTTTGCCATGTTCGAAAAACTCTTGATCGCCAACCGTGGCGCCATCGCCTGCCGCATCCTGCGCACCTTGCGCGAGCTGCATGTAAAGGGCGTCGCCGTGTACGCCGAAGCCGATGCGGCCAGCCTGCACATCCAACACGCCGACGAAGCCTACAGCCTCGGTGAAGGCGCCGCGGCCGGCACCTACCTGGCGGTGGACAAAATCCTCGCCATCGCCAAGGCCAGCGGCGCCACGGCGATTCATCCCGGCTACGGCTTTCTCTCGGAAAACGCCGCCTTCGCGCAAGCCTGCGAAAACGCCGGCATCGCCTTTATCGGGCCGACCCCGCACCAGCTGCGCGTATTCGGCCTCAAGCACACCGCACGGGCGCTGGCCAAGCAACACCACCTCCCCTTGCTCGAAGGCAGCGAACTGCTCGACAACCTCGACGCCGCCATGCTCGCCGCCGACCGCGTGGGCTACCCGGTCATGCTCAAGAGCACCGCCGGCGGCGGCGGCATCGGCATGCGCGTATGCCGCCACGCCGCGGAGTTGAACGAGTGCTTCGACGCTGTCAAACGCCTGGGCCAGAACAACTTCAGCGATGCCGGCGTGTTTATCGAGAAGTACATCGAGCACGCTCGCCACCTGGAGGTGCAGGTGTTCGGCGACGGCGCGGGCGAGGTAATCGCCCTTGGCGTGCGCGATTGTTCGGTGCAGCGGCGCAACCAGAAAGTCCTCGAAGAAACCCCGGCGCCGAACCTGCCCGAAGGCATGGCCGAGGCCCTGTGCTCGGCCGCCATCACCCTGGCCAAGGCGGTCAACTACCGCAGCGCCGGCACCGTGGAATTCATCTTCGATAGCGCAGACAGTCGCTTCTACTTCCTGGAAGTGAACACGCGGTTGCAGGTGGAACACGGCGTCACCGAACAAGTGTGGGGCGTGGACCTGGTGCGCTGGATGGTGCAACTGGCGGCGGGAGACATGCGGCCATTGAGTGAGCTGGCGTTGAAGCCCCAGGGCCACGCGATCCAGGCACGCTTGTATGCGGAAGATCCAGGCCGCGATTTCCAGCCAAGCCCGGGGCTGTTGACCTGCGTGGATTTTCCGCAGGCCGAAGGCTTGCGCATCGACACTTGGGTTGAAGCCGGTTGTGAGATCCCGCCGTACTTCGACCCGATGATCGCCAAGCTCATCACCTGGGCGCCCACCCGCGAACAGGCGCGCCTGGATTTGCATCGCGCCTTGAGCGACAGCCAGCTCTACGGCGTGGAAACCAACCGCGATTACCTGCGCCAGATCCTGCTAGCCGCGCCCTTTGCCGGTGGCCATCCGTGGACGCGCTGCCTGGAAGATCTGGTCTACGTTGCCCACACGTTCGAAGTGCTCAGCGCGGGCACGCAAACCAGCGTGCAGGACTATCCCGGACGCCTCGGTTATTGGGCCGTGGGCGTACCGCCGTCGGGGCCGATGGACAGCCGCGCGCTGCGCCTGGGCAATCGTCTGCTGGGCAATCGCGAAGGCGCGGCAGCCTTGGAGATCACCATGAGCGGGCCGCTGTTGCGCTTCAACTGCGCTGCCGTGGTGGCGGTGACAGGGGCGGAGATTCCGCTGCTGCTGGACGATCACCCCGTGCCAATGAACACCACGCTGCGGATCGAAGCCGGATCGCTGTTGAGCCTCGGCACCCTCGCCGGGGCCGGCGCGCGCAGTTACCTGTGCCTGCGCGGCGGGCTGCAAGTGCCGGACTACCTGGGCAGCCAAAGCACCTTCACCCTGGGCCAGTTCGGCGGGCATGGCGGGCGGGCGTTGCGCGCGGGCGACGTGCTGCATCTGTTGCCGCTGGTCGACGTCACCGCAGGCCGGCAACTGGTCGCGCAACCGCTGGCGCAGGTCCGCACGCTACGGGTGATTTATGGCCCCCACGGCGCGCCGGAATACTTCCGGCCCGAGTACATCGACACCTTCTTCGCCACACAGTGGGAAGTGCATTTCAACTCCAGCCGCACCGGCGTGCGGTTGATCGGCCCCAAGCCGTTGTGGGCGCGTACCGATGGCGGCGAGGCCGGGCTGCATCCGTCGAATATCCACGACAACCCTTATGCGATCGGCGCGGTGGATTTCACCGGGGACATGCCGGTGATCCTCGGCCCGGACGGGCCGAGCCTGGGTGGGTTCGTGTGCCCGGTGACGGTGATCGAAGCCGACCTGTGGCAACTCGGGCAACTCAAGGCCGGCGACAAACTGCGCTTCGAACCGGTGAACCTCGAGACCGCCCGCGATCTCGCGCTGAAATGGGATCAAATGCCGGAGCCAGGCTTGCCCGCGATGCAGGCGACGCGCGCTCACAGCAACACCGAGGCGATGCCATCGCGAGCAAGCCCCCGCCCACATTGGCCCGCGTCGCCTGTGGTGTTGGATATCGGCCAGGAAGATACGCGTCTGGTTGCCCGATTGGCCGGCGACACCCACCTGCTGCTGGAAATCGGCGCGCCCGAGCTCGACCTGGTGCTGCGCTTTCGCGCCCACGCGCTGATGCAGGCCCTCGAAACCCACGCACGGCACGGTGTGATCGACCTGACGCCGGGCATCCGCTCGCTGCAGGTCCACTACCAGCCGGAACAATTGCCCCTGGCCGACCTGCTGGCGCTGATCAGCGGCGAATGGACGGCCGTGTGCGCCACGCCCAACCTGCAAGTGCCTTCGCGCATCGTCCACCTGCCGCTGTCCTGGGATGACCCGGCGTGCCAGTTGGCCATCGACAAATACATGACCACCGTGCGCAAGGACGCGCCGTGGTGCCCGAGCAACCTGGAGTTCATCCGCCGCATCAACGCCCTCGCCGACCTCGACGCGGTGCGCCACACCGTGTTCGAAGCGAGCTATCTGGTGATGGGCCTGGGCGATGTCTACCTCGGCGCCCCGGTGGCCACGCCGCTGGACCCGCGTCATCGCCTGGTGACCACCAAATACAACCCGGCCCGCACCTGGACCGCCGAGAACTCGGTGGGCATCGGCGGCGCGTATTTGTGCGTGTACGGCATGGAAGGCCCCGGCGGCTATCAGTTCGTCGGGCGCACGTTGCAGATGTGGAACCGCTATCGCGAAGTCGCGGCCTTCGACGGCAAGCCGTGGCTGCTGCGGTTTTTCGACCAGATCCGCTTCTACCCGGTGAGTGCCGAAGAACTGGTAAAGATTCGTCGGGACTTTCCGCTGGGGCGCTTTGCGTTGCACATCGAGGACAGCGTGTTGAACCTGGCGGACTACCAGGATTTTCTGGCGCGTGAAGCCACCGGTATCGATGCGTTTCGTGACCACCAGCAACAGGCGTTCAATGCCGAGCGCGAACGCTGGATCGCCAGCGGCCAGGCGCACTTCGACAGCGAGGAAGCGCCAGCGCCGCTCGCGCAGGACACGCCGCTGAAGGCCAATGAGCACAGCATCGACAGCCATATCGCGGGCAATCTGTGGCAGGTCCGGGTGGCGGTGGGCGAACGCGTCGCGGCCGGCGATGTGCTGGTGGTGCTGGAGTCGATGAAAATGGAGATCGCGCTGCCGGCGCCGTTCGCCGCAGTGGTGCGGGAAATCACCGTGCAGCCCGGCAGCGCGATTGGCGCCGGCCAGCGGGTCGTGGTGCTGGAACGGGACTGAGCGGCGCTGTATCGTGCAGGGACCTTCGGCGCCCTGCCCGATCCAGCCTGAACCGAACGATGACCACAGCCACCCTCTGCCCCGCCTGCGGCGCCCGCAACGACTGCACCCTGGCCGACCCGCGCACCGCCGACCAGGCCTGCTGGTGCTACAGCGTCACCATCGACCCGGCGGTGCTCGAAGCCCTGCCCGATGCATTGCGCAACCAAGCCTGCCTGTGCCCACGCTGTGCCCAGGTCGACGCACAGTTGCGCGGGGCTGAGCCGTTGTAATGCGGGTTGATCGATTCCTCAGCAACCTGCCGCGCTTCAATCGCCAGCAAGTGCGCCTGCTGTTGGTGGAACGGCGGGTGAGCGTCGATGGCGTGCCCGTCAGCGATCCTCACCACGAGGTGCGCGAATTCAGCCGGGTGTGCGTGGACGATGAGGTGCTGCAGGCGGGTAAACCGGCGCGCTATTTCATGCTGCACAAACCCCAGGGCTGCGTCAGCGCCACCTGCGATCCCCAGCACCCGACCGTGCTGGATTGGCTGGACGAACCGGACAAGGACGAGCTGCACATCGCCGGCCGCTTGGACTTCAACACCACCGGGCTGATGCTGATCACCAACGACGGCCAGTGGTCGCGGCGCCTGACGCAACCGACGACCAAACTGCCCAAGGTCTACCTGGTGGAGACCGAACAACCGATCGGCGCGGAATACGCCGCCACCTTCGCGGCGGGCGTGTATTTCGCGTTTGAAGACCTGACGACTCAACCGGCCCAGCTGGAGCTGTTGGCGCCTCGCCTGGCACGCTTGAGCATCATCGAAGGTCGCTATCACCAGGTGAAACGCATGTTCGGGCACTTCGACAACAAGGTGCTGCGCTTGCATCGGGAACGCATGGGGCCGCTGGCGTTGGATGACGCGCTGGCGCCCGGTGAGTATCGAGCGTTGAGCGCCGATGAAATCCGCCAGGTCTGACGACCGTTCGGCCGGTGATGGCTAAAACCCATCCCTGCGACTTGCGACATCCCGAACCGACTGCTTGAATCAAAACGTCAGCCAAAAGATGACTGGCGAGTCGCCTATAACCTCCAAGAAACACCTTGCCGCGCCCGCGCTTGATCCACGGGCCTTCCCGGCAAACAACCCGCCCTGGTAACACCCGTCGGCCAGCCGTCATCGGCGCGACATGGGCGCTCATCTTCAAGGCGTATGCCTACCTGTCACAAAGCTCGTGCAGAGTGATCTGCGCGCCCTACCCGCTTGCCAGGAGTCTTACGACATGAGGCCAGAAATCGCTGTGTTGGATATACAGGGTCAGTATCGGGTTTACACGGAGTTCTATCGCGCGGACGCGGCTGAAAAGACCATCATCCTGGTCAACGGCTCCATGGCCACCACGGCCTCCTTCGCCCAAACCGTGAAAAGCCTGTACCCGCAGTTCAATGTGGTTTTGTACGACCAGCCCTACGCCGGTCGCTCCAAAATCCATAACCGCCACGAGCAGATGCTGACGAAGGAAGTCGAAGGCCAGATCCTCCTGGAACTCATCGACCACTTCGCCGCCGAACACGTGTTGTCCTTCTCCTGGGGCGGCGCCGCCACCCTCGTCGCCCTCGCCCAGCGCCCGCGCCGCGTGGAAAAGGCGGTGATCAGCTCGTTCTCGCCGGTGATCAACGCGCCCATGCGCGATTATCTCGAACGCGGCGTCGACTACCTCGGCAAGCTCGACCGCGACCGCGTCGGCCACCTGGTCAACAGCACCATCGGCAAACACCTGCCGTCGCTGTTCAAGCGCTTCAACTACCGCCACGTCAGCAGCCTGGCCGAGCATGAATACGGGCAGATGCACTTCCACATCAGCCACGTACTCAACAGCGACCGGCTGTGCTACCTCAAGGCCGCGCGCCAGATCACCGTGCCGGTGCTGTTCATGAACGGTGAATGGGACGAATACACCAGCGCCGAGGATGCCCAGCAGTTCGGGCAATACGTGCCAAACAGCAGCTTCAGCACGATCCAGGCGACCGGGCATTTTCTGGACATGGAGCACAAAGCGGCCTGCCGCGACAGCCGCGACGCCGTGGTCGGCTTTCTGAAGCCCGCGCGGCAGACCAGCCGATTGCGCTATCACCAGGGCCAGGCGCAGCATGCCTTTGCGCTCTGAAACACAGCCGACTGTAGGAGCGAGCATGCCCGCTCCTACAGTCGGTCGGCTCGTTGCCTACGCAAACACGCGCAACCTGCACATTTCTCAAAGAAAAACTTCAAATCGCGGCGCACATCTGGTACAAAGTCAGCCGCTCTGAGCGGGTGTCGTATAATGGCATTACTCCAGCTTCCCAAGCTGATAACGAGGGTTCGATTCCCTTCACCCGCTCCACTCAGATATTGATCTCGCGTCAGGATGGTTTTGACGGGGGATGTAAAAACCGGTCCTTGGTGGCCGGTTTTTTTATGGGTGGAATATAGAGTCGGGCGCTTCAAAGCCTCGGAAGCCTTCAAAATAAACACCGCAAAACATGTACAAAACAATATTTTTGTACAACTATCAATCCTTGAACCTCAGTACCCCGCCCCACACGATCAAGGAGCCGGTCCATGGCACGCCTACTGGTTTCACTGCTTCTGGTATTGAGCCTGTGCAGTTGCGGCAACGTAGAGGTCGACCACTACGCCGATCAGCAACCGCAGTTGGACCTGGAGCGTTTCTTCAGCAAACCCGTCAAGGCCTGGGGCATATTCCAGAAGCGTTCGGGGGAAGTGACCAAGCGCTTTGAGGTGGATATCGCCAGCCGACGCGAGGGCGATGCGTTGATTCTCGACGAGCGTTTTCTCTACAGCGATGGCACGCGCCAGCAGCGGGTGTGGACGTTGACACCGGATGGCCCTGGGCGCTGGCGCGGGCGCGCGGGGGATGTGGTTGGCGAGGCGATTGGCGAGGTGGCCGGCAACGCATTGCGTTGGCGCTACCGCCTCAACCTGGCGGTGGATGGCTCGGTCTACGAAGTCAGTTTTGACGACTGGATGTACTTGATGGACGAAGACACGTTGATCAACCGGTCGAGCATGTCCAAGTTTGGCGTCGAATGGGGCCAGGTCACGCTGTTCTTTCGTCGCCAATGAACGACCCACTGCGAGGCTGAATCATGAATATGCAAATGCTGACCGAACTGGCCGTGAAGGGTGAGATACGCGAGCTGGAGCTGCTGTCGCTGGAGGGCGGTTTCTACATCGCGCGCGTCAGGCTCGAGCATACGGCGATGACGCTGCTGGACGAGGATGCGAAACCGATGCGTATCGGCTCGACCACGCATTTGCGCGACCTGTTGCAACGGGTTCCGGCGTTTCCTTGTGTGCTGGTGCAGCACTGCGTCCACGATGAAATGTGCGGTACACGTGAAGGCCCCATCGGTGCGTTGCGTATTCCGTTTACGTTGGCCCAGTCCTTCTAGGGTGCATTTCATTCTTTGGCTGGCCTTCCCCTTGGTATGGGTGGCCTGGAAAGGGAAACCTACCGCACGCGATCCTGTGCCGCTTCTGTCAGTAACACCTCCTACACGCTAATTCTCTGCTCCCCACACTCCAAGTCAACGTCGATGGACAGATTCAAACGCCCATAGATCTGAAGATCAGCGGTCCCGACAACCGCATTTATATACATATAAAATATGCATAATTAAAACCTTCAGAATTCAATATGACGCCGCGAAAAACACACTCAATAAAAGCAAGCACAACGGCTTGAGCCGGGCGGATACGGAACCGGTGTTTTATGACGAATCAGCACTGGTATGGCAAACCCATGACCATGACGAGTATCGCTGGTGCATCATCGGGAAGGACGCGAAAGGAAGAATATTGGTGGTCGCCTATACCTATCGGGACCCGTATTTTGTGAGACCTATCAGCGCAAGACTCGCATCCAGAAATGAACGACGGAAGTATCTGGAGGCTTGAATCATGAAAGACGAATACGACCTCAGCAACACTAAACGCGGCGCTGTCGCCAGCAGTAAAGGCAAAACCCGGATCACCATCATGCTCGACGACTCAGTGATCGAGGCGGCTCGCGAAAGGGCTGAAAATGCCGGTACGGGTTACCAGACCGTCATCAACAACATTCTTCGGCAAGCGCTGATTTCTCAGGATGTTCATGATCTGGCACCCACGCCTAAAAAACCGCTGAAGACACTTCAGGTCATCAACAGCGGAATCAGTCAATCCGAAGTGGAGGCGCTGGAACAGCAATTGATCGCCGTTGCAGGAGAGCTGAATCGCGTGTTGGGTACGCCTAAGCTCGGCAAACAGAAAAACAAACCCTCGCTGTGATAGATAAAGCCCTACGCCCTTCCAAATAAAGACAGCGAGGGGCAAGGCGAACAAGCACCGACTGCCGTAAGCCAAACCCGCTTAAACCTCGTTTCTTAAACTCCTTCGCACCTCCCACACCAACGGCAACGTCACCAGCAACATCCCCGCCAACACCATCACCGCCACCGGCACGCCCAGCGCATCGCCTACGCCCCCCATCAGCACCGGCGCCAGCGCTCCGCCGCCAATGGTGCCGGTGTAGAACAGCGCAAAGGCCCGTTCCCGTTTGCCGGGGCTGACCAGGTCCGGCACGGCGCCGTACAGCACCGACGAGGTGCCATTGAGCACCAGCCCCAACACCGGCAACATCAGCATCAGCCCAGCCAGCGGCAGATACAGCGCGGCGACGATCAGCAGCGCCGTGCTGGTTTCCGTCAGCCAGACGGTTTTCATCATGCCGATACGCACGCCGAGATAGCCGCAGAACAGTTTGCCGAATGCACCGCCGATGAACAGCAGCGTCAACGCCAGGCCGATACCGGCCGTGCCCGCGCCTTTGGCTTGCAGCAGGAACGGCAGGAAGGTGAGAAAACCCATTCGCACGGCGCTGTCGATAGTGCCGGTAAGGATCAATGCGCGCAGGCCGGCGGCGGAGCCGGTTGCGGTGCAAGGCTGGGGCTTGGTTGTGGATGCGGCTGCGTGTGGCTGACCGGGGATCAGCCACCACAGCAACCCCGCCGCCGCCAGGCCGAGCAGCCCCAACAGTGTGGCGCTGGCCCGCCAACTGATCAGCGTGAGCAACAGGCCAACCAGGCCGGGAATCAGGGTTTTGCCGATGTCGCCGGAAAAGTTGTAGTGGGCCAGCGCTTGCTTGACGCCACCACCCTCCTCATACGCGTCCGTGATCATCGAGGAAGCCAGCGGGTGCTGGGTGCTGGCGCCCAGGCCGCCAAGCAGCAGCGCCAACAACAGCACGGTCAACCCGCTGGCTTGCCCGGCCAACAGGTAAGCGACACCCGCCAGCACGGTGCCGCCCACCAGCATCGGAGTACGCCCCCAGCGTGTGGCGGCGCGGCTGGCCATCAGTTGGAACACGGCCATCATCCCGGAATAGGCGCCGCGCAACAGGCCGATCTGGACGTAGGACAAGGCGAATTGAGCTTGCCAGATAGGCAGCAGAACGTAGATCACATCGGTGAGGCCATCGTGTACGGCATGGGCGCTGCAGCCGGCGATGAGCGCGCGGCGGCGGGTGGATGTTTCAGCAGCAGGCAAAGCGACGGTGTCGTTCATGGTGTGCGGATCAATTGAGGTTTAAGGGGCTTCCAGCCAGTCAAGGCGATCAGCAACGTCAGCAGTTGGAACACGATGATCAGCGCCACACACCCGGCCCAGCCCCAGCGCTCCCAGATCAGCGCCGGGACGACGGCCCCGCAACTGCCGCCCAGGTAGTACGCGGTGAGATAGACCCCCACGGCCCCCGCCTTGTTCTCGCGAGCGCTGCCGGCAATGAACGCATTGGCGGCAGCCTGGGCCAGAAACACACCGGTAGAACTGAGCGCCAGCCCGATCACGATGCACCACAGCGACGGCATCAGGGTCAGCGCCGAGCCGCTGATGCCAAGCACCGCCGCGACACTCAGCAGTTCGGCGGGTGGGCGGGCTTTGCTCAGGCGCCCGGCGATGGGGATCACAACCAGGGCCAGCAAGAACACCATGTACAGCGTTCCCAAGGCCGCAGGCCCCAAGTTAAAAGGCGGTAGGCCAAGGTACAAACCTGCGTAGGTAAACGCCGCAACCTGGGAAAACAGCACGCAAAAACCTACGGCATACGCCGCCACCAAGGGTTTGCGAAACAGCCCCGACGAAAACGCTTCAACCTGCATCGCTCGCGGCCGACCGGCGGGCAGCAGAAACTGGATAAACCCGCCCACCATCAGGCTCAACACGGCCAGCAGCTCAAAGGCTTCGCGCCAGCCCACGTACTCGGTCATCACACCGGTGACGAACCGTCCCGCGAACCCTCCCAACACGGTTCCCGCAACATACAGGCTGGTGACTTCAGTGACCGTCCCACCACGCCAGCGCTCGCCGATATAGGCCACGCTGGTGGCGAATACCACCGGAATCAACATGCCTTCGACAAAGCGCCACATCAGCACTTCGGCGAAGCTATCGGCATAGGCAGTCATCAACGTCGGCAGCGCCAGCAGCAGCGCGGCCGTGCTGATCACGCTGCGCGGCTCCAGGCGTGCGGTCAGGCGGCTGACGAAAGGTGCGGTGATCGCCACCGCCAGCGTGGTCACAGTGATGCTCCAGCCCGCCGTCCTGGCGCTGATCTGAAAGTGCGCGGCAAACGTCTGCAGGATGCTCTGGGTCGCATACAGGTTGAGAAACGCCGCGCAGCCACACAGGAACAGGGCAAGGCGGGCACAATGCAGGCGCGCGTTCATGAAACCTCTCGTTTTATTTTGAAAGGTCTTTATAGAATGGCGGGCGGGGCTTAAACCAATACCGAATTCGCACCGATTGATACCCAAGGATCAGGATGCTCGACCTACGCAAGCTGCGTTACTTTCTGATGGTCGCCGAAGAATTGCATTTCGGCCGCGCCGCCCTGCGTCTGCACCTGGCCCAGCCGCCATTGACCCGGCAGATTTCCGCGCTGGAGGCAGAGCTGGGTTTCAAACTGTTCGATCGCACCAGCCGCACGGTCGCCCTCACCGCCCAGGGCCGGGCGTTTTTGCCCTATGCCCGGGGTGTGCTGGAACAGGTCGAATTGGCCCACGTCATCGCCGGCAAACTCGCGGCCGGAACGGCCGGGCAATTGGCGTTGGGGTATGTCAGTTCAATCGCCCTGTCGGATCTGTTCAGCCAGGCGATCCAGGCTTTCGCGCAACGCTTCCCGGATGTGCAATTGACCCTGGTGGAATGCGCCTCCGGCAGCCTCGGCGCGCAGGTCGCGGATGGGCGGCTGGATATCGGCTTGAGCCGGCTGTTACCGCAAAACGACCACGTGCAGGCGCTGTCGCTGGGCGAAGAGCGGCTGGTGGCGGCTGTATCCAGCGACAGCCCGCTGGCCGAGCAGGCAACCGTCAGCCTGGCGCAGCTCTGCGCGTACCCGGTGATACTGTTTCCCGCAGACTACGGGTCAGGGCTGAACCAGACCGTCGAACAGCTTTATCGCCAGCATGGCGTGCCCCTGCGCGCGGGGCCAACGGGGCGCCAGATCACCTCGATCATCGCCCTGGTGGCCGCCGGGCAAGGGGTGGCCTTGGTGCCGGCCTGCACGCAGAGCTTGATGAACAAGGGCGTGACGTACAGGCCGTTGGTGGAGGTGGATGCATGTGCGCGGTTGTTGGTGCTGACCCCGACTGAAAGACCGAGTGCATTGGTTGATGCGTTTCTCTCCGTCATCGGAGAAGCGTCACTCCTGCGAAAACCCCAGTAATACCTCTGACCGACGCCCGTCCTGCGCGCTCATACGCTTGATTCGCCCCCCCACCGAACTATCGCTCACCGACCGCTGGTAGGTAGAGTGTTGATAATTTATCTTCAGTGGTTATAGCCACCACCAACACACACCACAAGGAGGTGCTGTGGATAGCCGATATTTAATAGGCCATATCGTCGCCGACGGCTGGTATCTGGTGCGCGTCAGAGGTAGCCATCACCCCTTCAAGCACCCGACGAAACCGGGGCTGGTGACAATTCCTCATCCGAAGAAGGACTTGTTGGACAAGCCCGCCAAAAGCATGTTGAAACAGGCACTGCTGAGTTAACTGTCCTTGGAGGACAACGAACGTGCTGTACCCCATCGCAATTTCTACTGGTGACGAAGACCATGCCTGGGGCGTGGAAGTCCCGGACATTCCTGGTTGCTACTCCGTCGGTGACGACTTGGACGACGCCATGGCCATGGCCCGTGAAGCGATTGAAGGCCACTTCGAAATTCTCGCCGAAGACGGTGCGCCGATTCCCAGCGCGCAGAAAGTCACCCTGCATGCAGCCAACCCCAAGTACGCCGGTTGCATGTGGGCAGTGGTGGACATCGATGTCACCAAATACCTGGGCAAGGCGCAGAAACTCAACATCACCCTGCCAGGCTATTTGCTCAATCGTATCGATGAATACGTACTGCACCATCCCGAGGAAAAAAGCCGTTCGGGGTTCCTCGCGTCCGCAGCGCTCAAGGTGCTGCAACAGGATCGATAGCGGCATCTGAATGCGCCGACAGACTCGTTCCGGCGGAATTTGACCGCAAGAAACGTAGTTTTCCTCCAGGTCGATGGAACTACCGTAGCGCTGTACCCTTTTACGTCCGTTCTCCGAGGAGCCCGTTGATGGCCTACGAATACACACTCATGCCCTCCCCCGTCGGCGAACTGACCCTGGTGTCCCGCCATGGCAAACTCAGCGCCATCCTATGGGAAACAGAGCGCGCGAACCGTGTACGCCTGGGGGAATTGCGCGAAGTGAAAGACAACCCCGTGCTGTTGGAAACCGAGCGCCAGTTGCAGGAATACTTCGCCGGTGCCCGTCATCGGTTCGAGCTGGAGCTGGACTTCACCGGCACCGACTTTCAGAAACAAGTCTGGCAGGCACTGCTGACCATCCCCTTCGGCGAAACCCGCAGCTACAGCCAGATCGCCCAGCAGATCGGCAACCCGAAAGCCGTGCGCGCCGTGGGCGCGGCCAATGGGCGTAATCCGATCTCGATCATTGCGCCGTGCCATCGGGTCATTGGCGCATCGGGCGGCTTGACAGGGTTTGCCGGCGGGCTTGCGGCCAAGCAGTATCTGCTCGCACTGGAAGGCACAGGCCAGGCGGAACTGCGGTTCTGAGTGCGCCGGCGACCAGGACCGACTTGAACCCGGCATAAAAAAACGGCGGTTGGATGGGCGCCAACCGCCGTTTTGCATATCGAGTGCAAGCCTCAACCGTCGCCTTGACGGCCTTTACCGTAGGTAGATGCCAGGGCGCGGGCCTTTTGCAGACGCTCTTCCAGCTTGGGCAGCGTCTCATCCACCAGCGCTTTTATTTCCGGGACATCCGACGCGGCACCTTCCTGCTTGAACAGCGCGATGGCGTCTTCGTTTTCTTTGACCTGTTGCGCGGTGTAGGCAGCATCGAAGGAATCACCGTCCTTGAGCTCGGGCATGAGGGTTTCGGCTTTGTCGACGATCTTCTCGCGCGGCGCCACGGGCAGGTCGAGCTTCTTGGCGATGGCCGCCAGATGCTGGTTGGCCAGGGTGCGCTCGTTGATCACCTCGATGGTGTAGTCCTTGATTTCCTGGGACGAGGTCTTGGCGTGGGCCATGCGGCTGGTTTCGATATCGGCCATGCCTTTGGCCGAAGCCTGCTCGATGAATTCAGCCGGCGACTGGGCGAAAGCATTGCTGGCGCCGAGGCCCAGCAGCATCGCGAAACTGGCGGTGCGTAACCGGATAGCCATGCGGCTCATGATGGGTTCCTCCAGGGCAAAAATAGGTGCGAGAACATACGCCTCGCTCTGAATTCGAATTTTAACCGCCGCAAAGGTTTAGAAAAAACTTGCCAGTGCGACGAACGGTCGCCGCCTCACGCCGGTTTACTGCCGAACAGGCCCGGCAACGCGTGGGCCAGCGCATTGATGGCGAAGCCGATGAACATCACCCCACAGAGCTTGGTGATGAGGATTTCGTGACGCTGATACACCGTGCGTACCCGCTGCGCGCCCACCACGCCGATCAGAATCGCGTAGGCCAACAGCCCACCGATAAAGCTCAGCAAGATCAACGATGGCAGCATCGCCCAGGTCAGCAACTCGGCACGGCTGGACAGCAAGGCGGTAAACGTGGCGACGGCCACCGGGTAGGCCTTGGGGTTGGTCAGGCCGAACAGGATGCCGTGCCAGAACGGATGCCGCGCCGCGCCCTGGGGTGCCTCGCTACTGCGGCGCTGGGTACGGATCGCGCGCCAGCCCAGCCAGAACAAGTACGCGCCACTGAGCACGCCCAGCACATCGAACGCAGTGCTGCCGACTTCCCGCGCCCCCACGATCGCAATCAGCGCGGTGCTGCACCACAGCACATCGCCGAGCAAATGCCCGCACAGAAAACCGGCCCCGGCGCGACGCCCCCGGGCCGCGCCGATACCGAACACGGCCAACACCCCCGGGCCAGGCGTAATACCGTAGATAAAACCCGAAGCGAGGACGGCGAGCAGCAAGGATGGGGTCATGGGCGTGACTCTGACTGACGGTTGAGAGGTGGAAGGATTCTGCACGTTCCCGCGCTACGGGTAAAACTGCATGCCGGCATAAGGCTTGGCGCGACAGGCTTGCAGGCGCGAGGCCAGATCACCGACATGGGCTTCGAGCTTGTGGCCATCGGGGTCGAGAAAATAGAACGAAGCGCCCTCGCTGCGGTTGTCGCGCCACTCTGCTACGCCGGCGGCTCGCAGGCGTTGCACCAGCGCGGCGAAGTCGCTCGCGCCTACCGTGAAGGCAAAGTGGGTGTATTCAGCCGCCGGCACCGACGGGCGCAGTGGGTCGAGGCACAGGCACAGCCACAAGCCGGGCAATGACAGGTAGGCGCCGTTGTCCCAGGTGGCGTCGAGGCGAAGTTGCAGCAGGTCACGGTAGAAGCTGACGCTGCGCGGCAGATCGGTGACAGCCAGGGTCAAGTGGTTGAGGCCGGTGAGCATGGGGTCGTTCCTGTTAGTGGCAACCTTCGGACAATACACCCTGCACCTGCGCCTTCAACCACTGCAACCCCGAATCCCCACCCCGCCGCGCATGCCACGCCAGCTCAAAGGCGAACGACGGAATATGAAACGGCGGCGGCACCGTCGACAGTTGCTCACGGTCGATGTTGAGCACGCCCCTCGACGAGACGGTCAGGATCAGGTCCGTGCCCTCGATCAACTGCGGCGCCACGCCCCAATGCGGCAGGCTGATCGCCACATGCCGCCGCTCACGGATCACGCTCAGTGCCCGCTCGATTTCCGGGGTGCCGCTGCCGCGCATTTCCAAGAGCACATGGGGCCGCGACAGGTAGGTGGGCAGGTCGAGCGTGCCGCTGGGTGGCAGGCTGGCGCGGTCGACCAGGCAGGTGTAATGCTCTTCGAATAACGGCGTAGTCCGCAATTCAGCAGGCATGTCAGGGAAGACCCCGGCAGCCAGGTCGATATCGCCGCTGAGCACGCCGTCCACCATGCCTTCGCGGCTGGCCTGGATGATCTGCAGATCGATGCCGGGCGCTTCACGGCGCAAGGTTCGCACCAGCCCCGGCAGGAAAATCGCCGCGCTGTAGTCCGACATCGCCACGCGAAACTTGCGCGTGGCCGAGGCCGGATCAAAGCGATTCGGTGCCAGCAGCGCCTGCACCTGGGCCAAGGCCTGCGCCAACGGTATCGCCAACTCCAGCGCGCGGGCAGTCGGCAGCAACCTGCCGCCGTGACGCACCAGCAGCGGATCACCAAGCATGTCGCGCAGGCGCGCCAGAGCGTGGCTGACCGCCGGCTGGCTCAGGTGCAAACGTGCAGCGGCGCGAGTGACGTGCTGCTCGCTGAGCAAGGCGTCGAGGATCACCAACAGGTTGAGATCGATGCGGCGCAGATCATTCATCAGCTGCATGCCCTGCATAAAAACTTGGAATTTAAATTTGCGCGACGAATAGCCTAGAGTCCAGCAAAACCTCTGGGAGATTCAACATGACGACGTTGCAGTGGGCAGGTTTATTGCTTTTGGCGGTGATCGCCGGGGCGGTGGTGCCGTTTCAAAGCGCGATCAATGCCAACCTCGGACGCGGGCTCGGTCACCCGTTGTGGGCAACGCTGGCGTCGTTGCTGGTGAGCATCATCGTGCTGCTGCCAGTGATCATCGCCTTGCGCCTGCCGTTGCCGAGCCTGGCGTTTATCGGCAAGGCGCCGCTGTGGATGTGGGCCGGCGGTGCATTTGGCGTGTGCTTTATCTCGTTGGCGTTGATGTTGCTGCCCAAGCTGGGCGCATCGGGCTTTATCGCGCTGGCCATGGCCGGGCAACTTCTCGCCTCGCTGCTGCTCGATCACTTCGGCCTGTTCGGCCTGGTGGAACGCCCGCTGACAACGCCCCGGGTACTGGGCGCGTTGCTGTTGATCGGTGGCGTCGCGTTGATTCAGTTCAGCGCCACCCCCGCCCGCGCACTCGCGACGACGAGCTGATCAGCGGTTGTTCAGAGAGGCCAGGCGATGGATCTCGGCTTGCTCCACCACCGGCTGTGGTGCGCCGTGACGCACCGCCGCCAACATCGCACGGCCAACGGTCTCGGTGCTGACTACCCAACCTGGCTTTATCCGACGCACCAACGAGAGCAACGGCCCGAGTACCGTATAGAACAACGCGTACAACGGCGTCTTCGAACGCACGTCGTGCAACGGCTGAATCAGCCCCGGCCGGAACACATACACCGCCTTGAACGGCAGGCGCAGCAAGGCATTCTCGGTCTTGCCCTTGACCCGCGCCCACATCGACTGGCTCGTTTCGGAACTGTCGGCGCCGGCGCCGGACACATAGATAAACGTCATTTGCGGATTGAGCCGCGCCAGAGTGCTGGCGGCGACCAGGGTCAGATCATAGGTAAGATGGGTGTAGCGGGTTTCATTCATCCCCGCCGATGAAACACCGAGGCAAAAGAAGCAGGCATCGAAACCTTGCAGCAAGTTCTCCAGAGCCTGCAAATCCAACATGTCCGCGTGCAGCACCTGATGCAGTTTGGCGTGTTCCAGGGTCAACGGCGTGCGGCCGACGGCGACGACTTCCTGCACGTCGGCGGCCAGCAGGCACTCGCGCAGAACGCCTTGACCGATCATGCCAGTGGCACCGAATAACAGAACTCTCATCAAATCCTCCTTCATCCCGCTAGATTTACCTAGCCGACAGACAAGTCTTTTGAACGCTATCGGCACATCCGTTTGCACGCTGACACCTTACCTAATCGCGTGACGCACAACCTGAATAAATTGCATGCCCCCACGAAAACGCCACACTCTAATACTCCTCTGACGCAAAGGGCACGGATTAGAAAGCGTCTATCGAGACATCTATTCGCCATCATAAAAAGTAGGACCTTACTCACACAAATAACTCCATTTTGAGTTACGAGCACGGGAAATGTCTGACTTATTTCACAATGGTTTCCCCGCTACTGTTTTCCGCCAACGCCCAAGGACGAATAGGCAAATGGAAAACACATCATTCACAAACAAATTTTCAAACTACAAAAAACTAATTGAGCTGGCTGAAACAGACTGGCACTTTGCAAAGACAGGCAGAATATGCGAACTCAACGTCACCATCAAAAACAACAACTACCTGACCGACCAGCACGGACGTGAATTCCATCACTTCTGCACAACCTCATATCTCGGCCTTGATTATCATCAAGACATAATAGAGGGAGCGATTTGCGGAATAAGGGAGGCTAAAACCCTCCGAATTGCAAACTCAAAAAACCGATGCAAACTTGAAATCCTGGAACGGTACGAACAGGAGCTTTCGACTCTATTCGACTCCATCTGCTTGAGTACTTTATCGTGCAGTTCAGCCAGCTCGGGGCTACTCCCCTTGCTCGCCAGCGGAGTGCTTACAAATAACTGTTCGCCAACAATGGTTTTCGACAAGCATTCTCACTATTCCATGAACCATATCAAAGCCTCATGCGCTGATGAGACCGAAGTTAAAACAGCGCCACACAATGATCTTTCCTTCATTGAGGAATTATGTAAAAAACGAAAAAAGGTCGCCTATGTATGCGATGGAATATATAGCATGGGCGGAATTGCGGACATCGATGGGTTACTTTATTTGAAATCGCGTTACGGACTATTTCTTTACATGGACGACTCCCATGCGCTATCGGCATTCGGAGAGAGAGGAAGAGGTTTCATCCGGCCGCGCATACAAACGCTAGACGATCAGACGTTAATTGTAGCCTCTCTAGGTAAATCCTTTGGTGCTAGTGGGGGATTAATCATGTTTGGTAGCGAAAGACAAAAGAGCCTGATGCACCGATACGGAGGCCCTAGCAACTGGTCTCAAAGCCTAAATTCGGCAGCTATAGGTGCAGGACTAGCCTCAATAAAAATACATCAAACGGAAGAACTGTGTTCACTTCAAGAGAAACTCCTACTCAACATAAAATTATTTGACAGCCTGATACATACCGACCAATCCGGTACAGATGCTGCAATACGGCTGATCACCTGTGGCAAAGCGGAAAAAGCAAACACCCTCACCATTCATCTTGCGGAAAAAGGCTTTTTTACATCCTCCGTATTTTTCCCAGTGGTGCCAAGAGGAAAAGCTGCAATACGCGTCACTCTTCGAGCAGACATGGACCCTGCGACAATAATATTATTTTGCTCGTACCTCACCACTCTACTGAACAAGCACGAAATCAATAATTAACACTCACATCAGCTAAAAAACAACATTCACTTACTCGCATTGATTATTAACCCCTCTAAAAACCAGGCACCTGTGAACACCACGATAATCAGATAAGACGCATAACAATCCCCTTGAAACCTGGAGTGAAGGACAATACTTATTGAAAAATACCACCCCCCTAGCCCTCGCCTGCAGCGCCGCATTCCTTTCCCAAGTGGGCATCAGCAGCTACCTGCCGGCAGTCCCGGCCATCGCCCAGTCTCTACCGGCCGCCGAAGATCAGGTCGCCCTGGCCTTGGCAGCATATCTGGTGGGCATGGCACTTCCGATGTTGCTGTGGGGCAGCCTGGGCGAACGCTTTGGCAGAAAGCCGGTGTTGCTGGTGGCGCTGGCGGTGTATGCCTCGGCGAGTGTCGCGATTGCGTCGGCGTTCAATGTTGAGTCTTTTCTGGCACTGCGCCTGATTCAAGGCCTGGGCGCGGGCGGCATATCGGTGATGGCGCGAGTATTGGTGCGGGACAGTTTCAGCGGCACGCTGTTGGCCAAAGGCTTGTCGTGGTTGGGGATGACCTTTGTGATCGCCCTGGGCATCGGCCAATTCCTGGGTTCGCTGTTGCAGGCAGCATTTGGCTGGAAGGCGATCTTTTATAGCCTAGCGATCGGCGCCGTCATATTGATGCTGGTGTTGCCGCGCGTGATTTTTCCGACATTGGTGAAGGCCGATTCGTCGGCGTCAGCCTGGCGCATTTACACCCAGATTCTGCGACACCCCGCGTTCCTGCATGCAGCATTAGCGGGTGGGTTGGGTTATGCGGTGATCATTGCGTTCAACACCTGTGCGCCGATGATTCTGCTGGGGCGTTTCGACTGGAGTGCCGCGCAGTACGGCTGGCTGGGCTGGCCGATCAGCGGGGCGTATCTGGCGGGAGCGTTGATGGTCAATCGCTTCGTCGCGCACACGGGCCGTTTGATGATGATGGGCTGGGGCGTGGGGTTAGTGTTGCTCGGCACAGCGATCATGCTGCTTGGCAGTGTGTTTGCCAGCGGGCTCGCATTGCTGCTGTGGTTACCGTATTGCCTGGCGGTGCTGGGGCAATCAATGAGTTACCCCATCAGTTTGTCCGTGGCCAATGATGAGTCACCGATCAGCGGCTCCTACGCCATGGCGTTGAGCGGCTTTATGCATCAGTTGATAGCGGCATTGATCGGTGGTGTGGCAAGCCTGCTAGTGAGTCAGCAGGCATGGCCGTTGGCGCTGTTGTGCGTGGCCTTGGCGGGCGGCGCATGTGCGTGTGTCGCCTGCTGCCGGTCGGATCAGAACGCGCTGCGGAAAATCTCCTCAATCTGACGCTGATCAGCCCGGCGTGGGTTGGTCAGGCCGCAGGCGTCTTTCAACGCGTTGGTGGCCAGCAGCGGAATGTCCTGCAACTTGGCGCCCAGTTCGCGCAGGCCGGCGGGGATGTCGACGTCCTGGGACAGGGTACGGATGGCGGCGATGGCGGCTTGGGCGCCCTCTTCCGGCGAGTTGCCGTTGATGTCCGCACCCAGCGCACGGCCGACGTCGCTCAAGCGCTTGGCACTGACGCTGGCGTTGAAACTCTGCACATGGGGCAGCAATACCGCGTTGCACACGCCGTGGGGCAAGTCGTACAGGCCGCCCAGTTGGTGGGCCATGGCATGCACGAAACCCAGGGAGGCGTTGTTGAACGCCATGCCGGCGAGGAACTGCGCATAGGCCATGTTTTCCCGCGCGGCCTTGTCGGTGCCGTCGCGTACCGCCAGGCGCAGGTTGGCGCTGATCAGTTCGATGGCCTTGATCGCGCAGGCGTCGGTGATCGGCGTGGCGGCGGTGGATACGTAGGCTTCGATGGCGTGGGTCAGGGCGTCCATGCCGGTGGCGGCGGTGAGGCCCTTGGGCATGCCGACCATCAGCGACGGGTCGTTGACCGACAACAGCGGCGTGACGTTGCGGTCGACGATGGCCATTTTCACGTGACGGGTTTCGTCGGTGATGATGCAGAAACGGGTCATCTCGCTGGCGGTGCCGGCGGTGGTGTTGATGGCCACCAGCGGCAGTTGCGGCTTGCTCGATTGATCGACGCCTTCGTAGTCGCCGATATGCCCGCCATTGGTCGCGCACAGTGCGATGCCCTTGGCGCAGTCATGGGGCGAGCCGCCGCCCAGGGACACCACGAAATCACAGGCGCTCTGCTGCAACAGCGCGAGGCCTTTCTCGACGTTGTCCACATTGGGGTTGGGCTTGGCGCCGTCGTAGATCACCGAATCGATGTCCTGCATCGCCAGTTTCTCGGCGATCATGCTGGCCACGCCCGCCTTCGCCAGGCCGGCGTCGGTAACGATCAGGGCCTTGCGAAAACCGTAGTTGCGAATGGCGACCATCGCGTCGTCAAGGCAGTCAGTGCCCATGATGTTAACGGCGGGGATGAAGAAGGTACTGCTCATGGCGAATCCTCAGAGGCGTTATGCCGACAGCATCAACGTTCATCACAGGGCCCACCTTGATCAGGATCAACCCTCGCTCGTGATAAAGTCACCGACCCGCCGATTTCGAGTAGACCCGCCGCGATGAAGGATTTTCAGGATATTGACGCCCACCTTGAAGACTGGAGCGCACTGCGCAGCGCCATCGACTTCAGTGGAATTCTGATCGGCAACGGCGCCAGCCGAGCGATTTGGGAAGACTTTGCCTACGACTCGCTGTTCGAAAACGCACGCACCGTTGAAGAAAAACCCTTGAGCCAATCCGAGCTGAGCGTGTTCGACGCCCTGCAGACCCGCAGCTTCGAGCAGGCCCTGAGCGCGCTGAAGACCACCAGCCGGGTCAACAAAGCCCTGGCGGTCAGTTCGGCGGCGCCGCGCAATCGCTACTACGCGATCAAGGAAGCATTGATCAACACCATCCACGCCGTACACATCCCGTGGCGCCTGGTGCAGCCGTCGACATTGGCGACGATCAACGCGGAACTGGCCAGCTACTCCACGGTATTCACCAGCAACTACGACTTGCTCAACTACTGGGCGATCCTGCACGCCCCCGGCATCGACGACCTGTTCCGCAGCGCCGACGCCAGCTTCGACCTGCGCGACACCCGCACCGACGCCACGCGCATCCTTTACCTGCACGGCGGCCTGCACCTGGTGCGCAACCTCGACGGCACCGCACGCAAATTGCCGACCACCGACAGCACCCTGCTCAGCAGTTTTGCGATCAACAACACGATCAAGACCCTGGACGATGTGCCGTTGTTTGTCAGCGAGGGCAAGGTGGAAGAGAAGCTCAAGACCATCCGCAGCTCGGATTATCTGTCGTTCTGCTACGAGCAGTTACTCGGCCATGAAGGGGCGCTGTGCATCTTCGGCCACGACCTGGGAGCGCAGGATAAACACTTGGTGGATGCAATTCGCCAGGCCCGGGTGACGACCCTGGCGATCGCGGTATCGGGGCGCAGCGATGGGTTTATCCGCCAGCAGAAGCGGCGGTATTCGCAGTTGTTCGATGGCAGTGGCGTGGCGTTGAGATTCTTTGCCGCGCGCAGCCATGCGCTGGGGCATCCGGCACTGTCGGTGCCGGTCGAACGCTGAGGTCCTGAGCCGCTTGCGCAGGGTCAGTGTATTTGCCTGGAGACAAACGACAATAATTCTCGATATCATTCACGACTTTTCTACGTCGTGCTTCGCCAAGAAGGATATCCATGTCGCGTCCCAAATCCGACCCGCTGTCGGACGATGCCTTTCGCGGGTTTTATGCAGACATTCTGTATTTCCTGCGCAAGCGCACGGACAACGCCAGCGACGCGGCAGACATGACCCAGGATGTCTTCACCCAATGGCTGGACTACCGCGACCGGGCCAAGGTCGAGCAGCCACGGGCGTTTCTGTTCCAGATGGCGCGCAACCTGTTGCGCGATCACTGGCGCAAACAGAAGGTACGGCAGGCCGTCCACGCCGATCAGGTTGAAAGGGATGCCGAGCCGGTCATTGACGAGCACAACCCGCCGATGGCCGCCGCGCTTCGCCTGCAACGCCTGGAACAGTTGAAAGAAGTCCTCGCCGAACTCTCGCCGCGCAGGCGAGAAGCCCTTATGCTGCATCGCTTCGAAGGCTTGAGCCAGGCGCAGATCGCCGAGCGCATGGGTATTTCGACCAGCATGGTGGAAAAGCACATCGCTTTTGCCCTGCTGCATTGCAAGCGACGCCTTCAACCTGACCCCGGCACGGAGCAGCCAGCATGAACCGCCTGAGCGACATCGACGCCCCGGACATCGAAACGAGCGACGCCGTCGATGCCCAAGCCGCCAGCTGGTTTGCACGCAACCGCAACGCCACCGCACGCGCCGACCGCAAGGCCTTCGCCGCCTGGCAGGCGGTGCCGGCCCATGCCCAAGCCTATGCCGAGTTCGAACAACTGTGGGCCGACCTCGCCCAGTTGCAGCAACTGAACACGCCCGTGGCGCTGCCCAAGCGCACCGCCGTGATCTGGCGCCCGGCCCTGGCCGTGGCGGCCGCCCTGCTCTGCGCGGTACTGACCACGCCCCTCGGCGCGCCGCGCGAGTTGTATCACACCCAGGTCGCAGCCCACGCCAAGGGCATGCGTACCCTGAACCTGCCCGATGGCAGCCGCCTCTACGTGAATGCCAACACCCGCCTGCGCGTAGATTTCAGCGCCCACCAACGCATCGTTCACCTGGACAAGGGCCAGCTGTATATCGAAGTGGCGGCCGACAAGGAACGGCCGCTGTACGTGCAAGCCGGCGAAGCGACGGTGCGCGTGGTGGGCACCGCTTTCGATGTGCGACGTGGCCAGCAACAACTGGTGGTGAGTGTTGCCCACGGCCAGGTGGCGTTCGCGCCGGATGCGACCAAACCGGTCGCGTTGCTCGGCGCCCAGCAACGCGCCAGCTTCGACTACGCCAAGGGCACCGTGCAACAACAAACCCTCACCGCCGAGGAGGTTGCCGACTGGCGCAGCGGGCACTTGTCGTTCCGCAATCGCGAGCTGGCCAGCCTGATCGATGAGTTGAGTTTGTACCGTCCCCAACCCCCGCTGCAGGTGAGTCACGCCGTGGCGCACCTGAAGGTGTCAGGCAACCTGGATGTGCATGACCCGGATGCCTTGCTCAACGCCCTGCCCGCCTTGTTGCCGGTGAAAACCGTGACCTCGGCCGATGGCATTGTCCGGATCGAACCCCGAAAATAGCCCCGAAGCAGACACATGAGAATATTTTTCATTCGCATGTGTGGTTTTTTTCCTCGGCCCCGTCTTCCTCCTGATTGTGTTCGATCCGCACACCTTTTTGGCTGTTTGGCCACCCCGGGGGATTTCATGTTTCGCGCGCCTTGCCACGCTTCGCACCTGCTTTTTCGACCGAGTCTAATGGCGACATGCCTGGCCTTCAGCCTCAGCGCCCATGCGCAGTCGTTCACACTGCAACTGCCCGCCCAGGCGTTGGCCACGTCCCTGAGCCAGGTCGCGCAACAGGCGAAAATCCAGCTGCTGTTCGATGAAAAGCAGCTCAAGAACGTCCAGGCGCCGGCGCTCGACGGTGACTTCACCGCGGAAGTGGCGATTCGTACCCTGTTGAACAATGGCGCGTTCACCCTGATCAAGGTCGGCAGCACCTACGTCGTGCGCCCCGATGAGGGCAAGACCACCAGCAGCGGCGCGATCCAGCTGGACGCCTTGAGCGTGATCGGCACCGGCAATCAAGTCGACTCCAGCACCGTCGGCCGCTCGACCCTGAGCCAGGCGGACATCGACCGCTACCAGGCCAACAACATCCCCAGCCTGCTGCAGACGTTGCCTGGGATCAGCCAGGGCGGTTCGCTCAAACCCGGCGGCCAGACCATCAACATCCGCGGTTTCGGTGACGCCGAAGACGTCCCGCTGACCGTCGACGGCGCCACCAAGAGCGGCTTCGAGCGCTACCAGCAAGGCACGGTGTTCATCGAGCCCGAGCTGATCAAGAGCATCGAAGTGGAGAAAGGCCCCAACTCGCCGTTCAGCGGCAACGGCGGTTTTGGCGGCACGGTGAACATGACCACCAAGGATGCCCCGGACCTGCTCAAGGACGGCCGCAACAGCGGCGCGATGCTCAAGTACGGTTATTCCAGCAACGACCACGAACAGGTCTACAGCAGCGCCGTGTATGGCCGCACCGACGACGGCCGGTTCGACGCCCTGGCCTACCTGACCCAGCGCGACGGCGGCGACATGAAGGTGGCCGCCAAGTTGCCCAACGAGAACAACCAGTACCCGATCAACCCCCAGCGCCTGCCCAACACCGCCCAGGATGTGGACGGCAAGCTGTTCAAGGTCAACGCGCACTTCACCGATGAGCACAGTGTCGGCCTGTCTTACTCGAGCGCCCGCAGCAACCGGTGGACGCCGTTTTCCGCCGCGAGCTACCCGACGCCACCGACCCAGGCCAACATCGACCGCTACGGCTACGAAGGCGCGTTGAAACGTTTCCTGGCCAACCGCGACACGCTCGACACCACTTGGTCGGGCAAGTATGAATACCAGCCCCTGGACAACCCGCTGGTGGACCTGACCGTCAAATATTCACAGTCCGACACCCAGCAGACCGACGAGCGCGACGCCACCGCGTTTTTCCAGTTGGCCACCGGCGGGCGCAAGATGGACACGGCCTACACCGACAAGCATCTCGACATCCGCAACGTCAGCCTGTTCGACACCGGGCCGTTGCAACACGCACTGACAGTCGGCGGGCAAATCCGCAAGCACACCCGCGAAACCGAGATGTGGATGCCCGGCGCCACCTACAACACGCCGCGCTACAACTATGGGCATTTCCAGCCGAGCTTCATGCCCCATGGCAAGGTGGATACCAACAGCTTCTTCATCCAGGATGCGCTGACCCTGGGCGACGTGACCGTCACGCCATCGCTGCGCTACGACCATGTGCGCAACCGCGGCGAGGCCAACGATGCGCCGTACTACAGCAACCCCGACCCGGCCGTCGGCCACGACTACAGCGATCGCACCTACACCGGCTGGTCGCCGCGCCTGGCGCTGTTCTGGACCGTCACCCCGAACGTCGCCCTGTTCGCCAACTGGAGCCAGACCTGGCGCGCCCCGGTGATCGACGAACAGTACGAAGTGCAGGGCCTGGGCAGCCGCACCGCCACCAGCGTCGACCTCGACCCCGAGCGCATCACCTCGATCACCGTGGGCAACATCACCCGCTTCGACAACCTGATCGCCCAGGACGATAACCTGCAACTGCGCACCACCCTGTTCCACAACAAAGTCGAAGACGAAATCTTCAAGGCCACGGGCGTGGGCTGCCAGAACCAGGCTATCAACGGCGGCACCATCGCCACCGCGTGCCCGCCGGGGCCGAGGTCCAATTACCGCAACATCGGCGGCCTGACCATCAAGGGTTTCGAGCTGGAATCGTTCTATAACTCCACCTACCTGTTCGGCTCGGTGTCGTTCGCCTACGCCACCGGCAAGCACGAAGGCGCCTACACCAACCCATGGGGCCCGGATGTGTCGGCCCGCGACATTCCGCCGACCAAATGGGTGCTGGTCATGGGCACCCACATCCCGGCCTGGGATGCCCAGGTGGGATGGATGGGGCAATTCATCGGCGCGACCGATCGCCTGCCCAGCGATAAATACTCCGGCGGCCCCGGCTCCGGCGTCGGCGACTTGTTCTACGACCAGTACGGCAACAAGCGCTACAACACCCAGGGCCTGTTCGCCAAATGGGCGCCGCAACAGGCTTACCTGAAAGGCACCGAGGTGAACTTCACGGTGGACAACCTGTTCAACAACAACTTCCGTCCGGCGCTGAGCGGCGACCGTGCCTACACCAAGGGGCGCGACGCGAAGATCAGCGTGACACGGTTCTTCTGACAGCGGCCTAGCGGTTGCGCACCAGGCTCAACTCGGCCGTCGGTGTGCGCTGCTTGCTCAAGTAGCGGGTACAGCTGACGCGCAGAAACGAGGCAAAATTGACCACCTCGCCGCGGTAGTCCATGACTTCCTCGTACAGCTTGGTGATCAGTTGATTGGTGGTCATGCCATCCACGCTGGCGATTTCGCTGAGGATGTCCCAGAACTGGTTCTCCAGGCGCACAGTGGTGACGACGCCGCAGATGCGCAGGGAGCGCGAGCGAGACTCATAGAGAATCGGGTCGGCCTTGACGTACAGCTCGCACATGGCGATGACCTCCGTTGCTTACAAGGTGATTGTCGTGCCCAGCAGGCCGAGGAACCCGGCCAGCCAGCTTGGGTGCGCCGGCCAGGCCGGCGCCGTGGCCAGATTGCCTTGAACGTGGCTGTGGGTCACTGGAATATCGATGAACGAACCGCCCGCCAGGCGCACTTCCGGGGCACAGGCCGGGTAGGCACTGCACTCGCGACCGGCGAGGATACCGGCCGCCGCCAGCAGTTGCGCGCCATGGCACACCGCAGCAATCGGCTTGCCGGCTTGATCGAAGGCGCGCACCAGTCGCAGGACTTTTTCATTCAGGCGCAGGTATTCCGGCGCACGACCACCGGGCACCAGCAGCGCATCGTAGTCGGCGGCTTCGACCTGGGCGAAATCCGCATTCAGGGCGAACAGGTGACCGGGCTTTTCGCTGTAGGTCTGATCGCCTTCAAAGTCATGGATCGCGGTTCGCACGGTCTCGCCGGCCGACTTGTCGGGGCACACCGCGTGGACGATATGACCGACCATCAGCAGCGCCTGGAAGGGCACCATCACTTCATAGTCTTCGACATAATCGCCGACCAGCATCAGGATCTTTTTCGCAGCCATGGGGCATTCCTCCAGTTCAACGGTTGGGCAGACAAGAGTAGTCAAGATAGGCGCGTGCCGACGGGCCGGGTAATCCCCCGCTACTACAACTGTACGGATCAATCCGCACCCAGCTGTAGACCCCCGATTCGCGGAGGTTGTGGCTAGATGATCGTCCACTTCCGACCACTCGATTCCGGTTCCCGCCATGAACTCGCGCGAAAACACCGGCATGGCCCTCGGCCTGCTGGGCGTCATCATCTTCAGCCTGACCCTGCCCTTCACGCGTATCGTGGTGCAGGAAATCCACCCGCTGCTCAACGGTCTGGGCCGTGCGTTGTTCGCTGCGATCCCGGCGGCGGCGCTGTTGCTGTGGCGCCGCGAGCGCTGGCCGAGCTGGCGCCAGGTGCGCGGCCTGTGCCTGGTGATTGCCGGGGTGATCTTGGGCTTTCCGGTGTTGTCGGCGTGGGCCATGCAGACGCTGCCGGCGTCCCACGGCGCGTTGGTCAATGGCCTGCAACCGCTGTGCGTTGCGCTGTACGCCGCGTGGCTGTCCCACGAACGGCCGTCAAAAGCCTTCTGGGCCTGCGCCGCCTTGGGCAGCGCGCTGGTGCTGAGTTATGCGTTGATCAGCGGTGCCGGCAGTATTCAAGCGGGGGATCTGTTGATGCTCGGCGCGATTGCCGTGGGCGGCCTGGGTTATGCCGAAGGTGGGCGCTTGGCCAAGGAGATGGGCGGCTGGCAGGTGATCTGCTGGGCGCTGGTGCTGTCGACGCCGCTGTTGATCGGCCCGGTGGCTTACCTGGCGGTGCAGCATCAAGGCGCGATTTCCATGGGCACCTGGTGGGCGTTCGGTTATGTGTCGCTGTTCTCGCAGTTCCTGGGGTTCTTTGCGTGGTACGCCGGGTTGGCCATGGGCGGCATTGCGCGGGTCAGCCAGATTCAGCTGTTGCAGATCTTCTTCACCATCGCGTTTTCGGCGTTGTTCTTTGGTGAACACATCGAGCCGATCACCTGGCTGTTCGCCTGCGGGGTGATCGTGACGGTGATGCTGGGGCGCAAGACCGCGGTGCAGCCCGCGCCAATTACAAAGGCCAATGCGATTTAACGGTGGGAGGGGGCTTGCCCCCTCCCACATTGGCTTCGTGTTCAGCCGAGGTAACCGTCGGTACGCAACAGGGTTTCCAGGCAGTGCTCGGTGATGTGATAGAACTCCTTGAGCGCCTGAATCTTGTCCAGTAGCTGCGCGTTGTCCACCGGTTCGGCGCGTTTCACCGCAAGGATCATCTTGTTCTTGTTGGTGTGTTCCAGGGAGATGAACTCGAACACCTTGGTCTCATAACCGCAAGCCTCCAGGAACAAGGCGCGCAGGCTGTCGGTGACCATTTCCGCCTGCTGGCCCAGGTGCAAACCGTATTGCAGCATCGGCTTCAGCAGCACCGGGCTCTGGATCTGCAGGCGGATCTGTTTGTGGCAGCACGGCGAGCACATGATGATCGACGCGCCGGAACGGATACCGGTGTGGATCGCATAATCGGTGGCGATGTCGCAGGCATGCAGGGCGATCATCACGTCCAGCTCGCTGGGCGCGACGCTGCGCACGTCGCCGCAGGTGAACACCAGCCCCGGGTGTTCGAGGCGGACGGCGGCGGCGTTGCACAAGCTGACCATGTCTTCGCGCAGTTCAACACCGGTGACCTCGGCCTCGACATTGAGGGTGTTGCGCAGGTAGTCGTGGATGGCGAAAGTCAGGTAGCCCTTGCCCGAGCCGAAATCAGCGACGCGCACCGGTTGGTCCAGCCTCAGCGGGGACGCGATCAGCGCATGGCTGAACACTTCGATGAACTTGTTGATCTGCTTCCACTTGCGCGACATCGACGGGATCAGCGCGTGCTTGGCGTCGGTCACGCCCAGGTCGGCGAGGAACGGCCGGCTCAGGTCGAGGAAACGATTCTTCTCGCGGTTGTGCTCGGCCGACGGCGCCTCACGCAATTGCTGCGGCTTGCTTTTGAACAGCGAGCTTTTGTTCTTCTTGCTGTATTCCAGCTGGGCTTCGTCGGTCAGCGCGAGCAAGTGTGCGTTCTTGAACGAGGTCGGCAACAACTCGGCAATCGCCGCCACACCGTCGGCCACCGGGAGGTTCTTGGTGATGTCGCGGGTTTTGTAGCGGTAGACGAAGGACAGGCAGGGCTGCTCCTTGACCGTCACCGCCTTGATGATCAGCCGTTGCAGCTCGGCTTCCTCACCGACGTACTTGGCCAGCACCAGTTTGATAAAGGCGTTGTGCGCAAGGCTTGCGCTGAGCAGTTCGATGAACTGGGCGTGATGATCCGGCGCAGGGCGGGCAGGTTGAGCGGTGACGGACATGAACAAAAACGCCTCGGGCTGGGAATGCCGGGCATTTTAGGGGGGATGGGGGCTGAGGGCACGGGGTTATTTGATCAACGGTAAGATTGGGGGCCCCACCGCAGATCCAAATGTGGGAGGGGGCTTGCCCCCGATGGCAGTGTGTCAGTCAGCTCATCTGCAGCTGATGCACCGCTATCGGGGGCAAGCCCCCTCCCACATTGGGTTCGGCACTTGTTGGGTTATTCGAGCACGATCAGGCGATTGGGCAATTCATTGCGCGCGTGCGTCAGCGGCACATGCACCTTGAGCAACTCTCCGCTGGCTTCGATGCAGGCAATGAACCCGGCCAATGTCTGGCCCTGTTTCACCTGCTGGGTAAACGCCTTGACGATACCATCCCAACTGCTGTCATCCAGGCGTTTGGAAATCCCGTTATCCACCAGGATCTCCACATAGCGCTCGGCCTCGCTGACAAAAATCAACACCCCGGTGCCGCCCAGCGTGTGGTGCAGGTTCTGCTCGAGGAACTGACGCCGCGCCAGGTTCGACGCGCGCCAGTGGCGTACCGAGCGGGGGATCAAGCGGGTAGTGACTTTAGGCAGGCGAAACACCAGGCACAGCACGATGAATGTCGCCCACTGCGCCAACAACAAGGTGTACATGCTCAGGTAGCCCGAGAAGTAATGCACCACCCCCGGCACCACCAACGCGATCAGGCTGGCCCACAGCAACGGGATGTAGGCGTAATCGTCGGCACGCGCGGCCAGCACGGTCACCAGCTCGGCGTCGGTCTGTCGCTCGACCCGGGCGATCGCTTCGGCGACCTGGCGTTGTTCGTGTTCAGTCAGTAGTGCCATGGTTGTAAACGCTCGTTTTTAGTTATTGTCATCACCAGCCGCCCGAAGCCCCGCCACCGCCGAAACCGCCACCGCCGCCGCGAAAACCACCGCCACCGCCGCCGCCTCCCCCACCGCCACGGCCACTGCTGCTGAGAATCGCCAACAGGATCGCCCACACGGGCAGGCCCAGGCGATTGCACAGCCACAACACGCCGATCAGCAGGACGAACAAGCCGATGGAAAACCCCGGATTATCCTTGGCGAAGTTGGCATCCGCCACATGGGCCGGCACCGCCAGCGGCTCGCCGCCCACCACCTGGATCATCGCGGCGACGCCGTCGCTGATGCCCTGGCTGAACTTGCCGGCCTTGAACTTGGGCGCAATCACCTGATTGATGATCACCCACGACTGCGCATCGGTCAGCGTGCCTTCCAGGCCATAACCGACTTCGATGCGCAATTTGCGCTCATCGCGGGCGACGATCAACAGCGCACCGTTGTCCTTGCCCTTCTGGCCGATGCCCCACTGGCGCCCCAACTGATAACCATAGTCTTCAATCGGCACACCCTGCAGGTCAGGCACGGTGACCACCACAATCTGGTCGCCACGGCTTTGCTCCAGCGCCTGCAATTGCTGGGTCAACTGCTCGCGCACCGCCGGGTCGATCATCTGCGCGGTGTCCACCACCCGCCCGGTCAACGCCGGGAAGGTCAACGCCGCCTGGGCCATGCCCGCGCAGGCCAACAGCCACAGCGCCAGGCCTATCCGTAATAAACGCATCGACACCTCAATGCAGCTTTATTTGAACTTCACTTGCGGCGCTTTATCGGCATCGGCACTGGTGGCTTCAAACGTGGCGCGGATCGGCAGATCGCTGTACATCACGCTGTGCCACAGGCGCCCCGGGAACGTGCGGATCTCGGTGTTGTACGCCTGCACCGCCTGGATAAAGTCGCGACGCGCCACGGCGATACGGTTTTCCGTGCCTTCCAGTTGCGACTGCAGGGCCAGGAAGTTCTGGTTGGCCTTCAGGTCCGGGTAGCGCTCGGACACCACCATCAAGCGGCTGAGCGCACTGCTCAAACCGTCCTGGGCTTGCTGGAACTGCTTGAGTTTTTCCGGGTTGTCCAGGGTGCTGGCGTCGACCTGGATCGACGTGGCCTTGGCCCGCGCTTCAATCACTGCGGTGAGGGTGTCTTGTTCATGGGTTGCGTAACCCTTGACCACCTCCACCAGGTTGGGGATCAGGTCGGCACGCCGTTGATACTGGTTCTGCACCTGGCCCCAGGCCGCCTTGGCCTGTTCATCCAGGGTCGGAATGGTGTTGATGCCACAACCGCTCAGCACTGTGCTGATCAATAGCAAAGCCGCGGCCTTCAAGCCCCAGCGGTAACCTTGTGCTGCTTGCATGGTGTTTCTCCTGCCCAACCTTGATGGAATTTGACGACTCGCCCTATAAACCGCGCACATGGGGCATAATCCGCCCCCACTACTGGAATGCATCGAGCCAATCAGCTAAAAAGATGCCCAGCGCGATAAAGAGTTCAGAGTGTGCTGCATTTTTCTGAACGACACCCGAACAACAATAGACGCTCCCCACATTTTGGCCGATCAGCCTAACCGCTGTGCAGTGCGCCGAAAAAGGATATTCATGAAGAAGCTGTGTTTGCTCGGCCTTGTTGCCACTCTGGCCACCCACCCCGTCTGGGCAGAAACAAAGCCTGCTGCGCTTAAAGACAAGGACGCCTTCGTCAGCGACCTGCTCAAGCAGATGACCCTCGATGAAAAGATCGGCCAATTGCGCCTGATCAGCATCGGCCCGGAAATGCCCCGCGAGCTGATCCGCAAGGAAATCGCCGCCGGCCGCATCGGTGGCACCTTCAACTCCATCACCCGCCCGGAAAACCGTCCGATGCAGGACGCGGCCATGCGCAGCCGGTTGAAGATCCCGATGTTCTTCGCCTACGACGTGATCCACGGCCACCGCACGATTTTCCCGATCAGCCTGGCCCTGGCGTCCAGCTGGGACATGAACGCCATCGGCCGCTCCGGGCGCATTGCCGCCCAGGAAGCCGCAGCCGACAGCCTCGACATCACCTTTGCGCCGATGGTCGACATCTCCCGCGACCCGCGCTGGGGCCGCACCTCCGAAGGCTTCGGTGAAGACACCTACCTGGTGTCGCGCATCGCCGAAGTGATGGTCAAGGCCTTCCAGGGCAGCAGCGCGGCGAATGCCGACAGCATCATGGCCAGCGTCAAGCACTTCGCCCTGTACGGTGCGGTGGAAGGCGGTCGCGACTACAACGTGGTCGACATGAGCCCGGTCAAGATGTACCAGGACTACCTGCCGCCGTACCACGCGGCGATCAAGGCCGGTGCCGGCGGTGTGATGGTCGCGCTCAACTCGATCAACGGCGTGCCCGCCACCGCCAACACCTGGCTGATGAACGACCTGTTGCGCAAGGACTGGGGCTTCAAGGGCCTGGCCGTCAGCGACCACGGCGCGATCTTCGAGCTGATCAAGCACGGCGTGGCCAAGGACGGGCGTGAAGCCGCCAAGCTGGCGATCAAGGCCGGCATCGACATGAGCATGAACGACTCGCTGTATGGCAAGGAATTGCCGGGGCTGCTCAAGTCCGGCGAGATCGAGCAGAGCGACATCGACAACGCCGTGCGTGAAGTGCTCGGCGCCAAGTACGACATGGGCCTGTTCAAAGCCCCGTACCTGCGCATCGGCAAGGCCGAGGACGACCCGGCCGACACCTACGCCGAAAGCCGTCTGCACCGCGCCGATGCACGAGACATAGCACGCCGCAGCATGGTCCTGCTGAAGAACCAGAACGACACCCTGCCGCTGAAAAAATCCGCGACCATCGCCCTGGTCGGCCCACTGGCCAAGGCCCCCATCGACATGATGGGCAGCTGGGCCGCCGCCGGTAAGCCGGCACAATCGGTGACCCTGCTCGACGGCCTCAACGCGGTGATCGGTGAAAAGGGCAAGATCATCTATGCCCGTGGCGCCAACATCACCAACGACAAGGCCGTGGTCGACTACCTCAACTTCCTCAACTTCGATGCCCCGGAAGTGGTGGATGACACCCGCCCGGCCCAGGTGATGATCGACGAAGCGGTCAAGGCCGCCAAGGATGCCGACGTGGTGGTCGCCGCCGTGGGCGAGTCCCGTGGCATGTCCCACGAATCGTCCAGCCGCACCGACCTGAACATCCCACAAAGCCAGCGCGACCTGATCAAGGCCCTCAAAGCCACCGGCAAGCCACTGGTGCTGGTGCTGATGAACGGCCGTCCGCTGTCGATTCTCGAAGAAAACCAGCAAGCCGACGCGATCCTGGAAACCTGGTTCGCCGGCACCGAAGGCGGCAACGCCATCGCCGACGTGCTGTTCGGTGACTACAACCCGTCGGGCAAGCTGCCGATCACGTTCCCACGTTCGGTGGGGCAGATTCCGACCTACTACAACCACCTGACCATCGGCCGGCCGTTTACCCCAGGCAAGCCGGGCAACTACACCTCGCAGTACTTCGATGACACCACCGGGCCGCTGTTCCCGTTCGGCTATGGCTTGAGCTACACCACGTTCAGCCTGTCGGACATGGCGCTGTCGTCCACCACCCTGAACAAGAGCGGTAAGCTCGACGCCAGCGTCACCGTGAAAAACACCGGTAAGGTCGACGGCGAAACCGTGGTGCAGCTGTATATCCAGGACGTGGCCGGCTCGATGATCCGCCCGATCAAGGAGCTGAAGAACTTCCAGAAAGTCATGCTCAAGGCTGGCGAAGAGCGCACGTTGCACTTCACCATTACCGAAGAGGACTTGAAGTTCTACAACAGCCAGCTCAAGTTCGCGGCGGAACCGGGTGAGTTCAATGTGCAGATCGGCTTGGACTCCCAGGATGTGCAGCAGCAGACCTTCGAGCTGCTCTAACGCCCGCCCCCGCCCTCTGTAGGAGCGAGCTTGCTCGCGAAGACCGTTAACGATGACGCGCTCATGCTGAATGAACGCGTTGTTCTCAGGTTTTTCGCGAGCAAGCTCGCTCCTACAGTTAAGCGAATTGAGCGAATTAAGCGCGTTGAGCGAGTTGAGCGCGTTGGGTGAGTTGGGCGCGTCAGTCGCGTCGATTGAGCAGGTTCACCACCAACCGATCGATCCACCCCCACACCCGCTGCTTCACCCGCCGCCATAACGGCCGCGACTTCCACGCCTCCAGGCTCACCGCCTGGCTCTGGGCAAAATCCCGTTCGAAACTGCCGGCCACGGCCAGCGTCAGCGCAGGGTCCAACGCTTCGAGGTTGGCTTCCAGGTTGAAGCGCAAATTCCAGTGGTCGAAGTTGCACGAGCCGATGCTGACCCAATCGTCCACCAAGACCATCTTCAGGTGCAGGAAGCACGGCTGGTATTCAAATATCTGCACGCCCGAGCGCAGCAAACGCGGGTAATAACGGTGCCCGGCGTAGCGCACGGACGGGTGATCGGTACGCGGGCCGGTCAGCAGCAAGCGCACGTCCACGCCGCGCCCCGCCGCCCGGCGCAAGGCCCGACGCACGCCCCAGGTGGGCAGGAAATACGGGGTCGCCAACCAGATGCGCCGGTGGCCGCTGCTCAGCGCGCGGATCAGCGAGTGCAGAATATCGCGGTGTTGGCGCGCGTCGGCATAGGCAACACGGCCGAGACCAGACCCGGTCGGCGGTACTTTGGGCAAGTGCGGCAAGCCGAAATGGGTGGCCGGTTTCCAGGCGCGGCGGTCGTCGTTGGCCAACCATTGCCGGTCGAACAGCGCTTGCCAGTCGAGCACCAGCGGGCCGTCGATCTGCACCATCACTTCATGCCAGTCGGCGCTGTCCTGCCCCGGTGTCCAGAACTCATCGGTGACGCCGGTGCCGCCGACCACGGCGATGCCTTGATCGACCAGCAATAATTTGCGGTGGTCGCGGTACAGGTTGCCCATCCAGCGCCGCCATTCCAGGCGATTGTAAAAACGCAGTTCCACACCGGCGTCGGTCAGGCGCTTACGCAACCCGAGGGTGAACGCCAGGCTGCCGTAATCATCGAACAGGCAGCGCACCCGCACGCCCCGCTCAGCCGCCTGCGCCAGCGCCTGCACCAAGACTTCGGCGCAGGCGCCGGCTTCCACCAGGTATAACTCCAGATCCACCTGATGCTCTGCCCGGGCAATGTCCACCAGCATTTGCGGGAAAAAGCTCGGCCCGTCGATCAACAACTCGAAACGGTTGGCGCTGCGCCACGGGAACACTGCGCCGCTCATGTCAGCGCGCCGTAAAGATCAGTACCGCACCCACCGGCACCGCCAAACTGATCGACGCCAGCCCAGCCGCGTTGCGCAACGCCGTCACACCCGGCACCAGCTCAAAATCCTCGGCGCGCAACACCAGCGGTTCCAGGGTCACCACCTGGAAACGCCGATCATCCAGGCGCGTGGCCAGCAGCTCGGCGTTGTAGGTGTGGGTCTTGCCATGCAGCGTGACGCTCAATGGCAGGCGCAACTCCAACTGCGCGCCGGGGGCCAGGTCGTTGATCGGTTGCAGGTTGATCTGCGTGCTGATCAGCGCTTCGGGGAAGGTCTTGATCTCGAACAGTTGATTGCGCATGCGCTCATCGCGCAGCGGGATGCCGCTGTTGACCGACTCCAACTCCACTTCCACCTGCGCCGCACCGTTGCGGTCGACCTTGCCGTGCAGCACCAGGAAGCGCTGCACCTCGGCAATCTCGGTGTTTTTGGTGGTGACGAACGACAGCCGCGAGGACTCGTTGTCCAGGTACCAGTCCGCGTGGGCAGGCACGGCGGCGGCGGCCAGCAGGGCGAAGGCCAGGGGTTTGATGACAGACGCGTTGAACATTAAAGACTCGTGGGGCGGAAAACCTGAACGAACCTTAACTGTGCCGCCTGCCGGGCGCAATGTAGCTGACAAAGCCGCCCCCACCTCGGAGATGACGTGTCAGGGGTTGAGGCGGCAGCCCTGATGTTCGCCCAACCATCTGGCCGTATGGGTACGCCCCAATCCACTGGCGCTGACTTCACTGCGCTCCGGGTCATCGGTGAACGCACTGATCGGCACGTACTGCTTCACATACCCCCGGCAATACTCGGCGGGATTATTCTGCACATACCGGCACGAGCAGTACTCCTTGGCCGTATACGCCGCGATGATGTCGGGGAAGGCTTGCAGGTTGACGCGCTCGTGCCAGCCCCAGCCCAGCACGGCGAGCAACAGCAGCAGGAAAAGACTGGTAAACGGCCGACGACGGATCATGGCTGCACCGCCGCCAGCACGCGTTTGAGCAGTTCGTTGTGGCGGTAGCTGTCGTCGCGGTCATCGCCGTAGCGCACGATCACCAGATGTTCGTCGGGCATGACATACAGCGCCTGGCCCCAGTGGCCGAGGGCGGCGAAGGTGTCGGCGGGGGCGTCGGGCCAGGGTCTTGGGGCGCCCTGCACGGCGCGGTTGAGCCACCAATGGCCGCCGGGCACGGCTTCGTCCTGGCCGGCCTTGTAGTGATCGAACGGTTGCCGATTGAAATCGACCCAGGCTTTCGGTACCAGTTGTTGCTCCCGCCAGCGACCGTCGCGCGCCATCAGCAGGCCGACGCGCGCCAGGTCGCGGGCGGTGAGGTAGGCGTAGGACGAGGCGACGAAGGTTTCATCGGCATCGGTTTCCCAAGTGGCGTTATGAATGCCCAGCGGCTTGAACAGCGCATCCCACGGGTAACTCATGTAGGCCTTGTGGCCGAGCATGCCCTTGAGCGCGGCGGAGAGCAGGTTGCTGTCGCCGCTGGAATAACGGAAGGCCTCGCCCGGCGCGCGGGCGGTGTGCATGCCGGCGACGAACTCCGCCATGTCGGCGCGGCCGCGGGTGTAGAGCATCGCGACGACCGAGGATTTCAGCGGGGCATATTCGTAATCTTCCTGCCAATCGAGGCCCGAGGCCCAGTGCAGCAGGTCGGCCATCGTCACGCTTGGATGCTGTTTCATCGGCGGGTAGAAACGTGCGACGGGGTCGCTCAATTTGAAGCGGCTTTCGCCGTAGGCCACGCCCAGCACGGTGGCCATCAGGCTTTTGCTGACCGACCAGGTCAGGTGCGGCGTGCTCGCGGTGGTGGGCATGGCGTAGCGCTCGTAGATGACTTCGCCATCGCGGATCACCAGCAGCGCGTCGGTACGGATGCCTTGGCGCGTGGCGTCGTCACGCCGGGGAAACGCGTAGGCATTCAGGGCATCGACAGCGGGACCTTCGATCGGCGTGCCCTTGGCCCAGTCTTTGTCAGGCCAGGTTTCGGCGCGGGTGGTGACGGTGGCTAACAACAGGGCAACGCACAACAAGCCTCTGACCATGGACACGAACTCAAGGGGGCATTCAAGCCCGCGAGCCTAGCCGAGGCCGATGACAGATTGGCGACATAAGTGCCTGTCATCTAAGCGTCACCGTAACTTCATGGAGATGACACCGAGCCTACATAGCCTGAGTTTGGACAAACAAGTCGACCGGCCGGAACGTGGCTGGCACTCGGAGATTCGCCATGACTCAGATCGCCCGCATCAGCGACACCGGCAATGAACGCCGTCTGCAAGCCGAACGCCTGATCGGCGCCCAGGCTTTGCAAGAAGCCCAGGCCCTGCGGTTCAACGTGTTCAGCGGCGAGTTCAACGCCAAGCTGAAAGGCGCGGAACTGGGCCTGGACATGGATGACTATGATGTTCACTGCAGCCACATCGGCGTGCGGGATTTGAACAGCGGTCGACTGGTGGCCACCACCCGTTTGCTCGATCACCAGGCCGCCAGCACCCTGGGCCGGTTCTACAGCGAAGAAGAATTCAGCCTGCATGGCCTGCTGCACTTGCAGGGCCCGATCCTGGAAATCGGCCGCACCTGCGTCGACCCGGCCTACCGCAACGGCGGCACCATTGCAGTGCTGTGGGGCGAGTTGGCCGAAGTGCTCAACGAGGGCTGCTACAGCTACCTGATGGGTTGCGCGAGCATCCCGATGCACGATGGCGGCATCCAGGCCCACGCGATCATGCAGCGCCTGCGCGAACGCTACCTGTGCAACGAACACCTGCGCGCCGAGCCGAAAAAACCGCTGCCGGCGCTGGACCTGCCGTCCAACGTCATCGCGGAAATGCCGCCGCTGCTCAAGGCGTATATGCGCCTGGGCGCGAAGATCTGCGGCGAGCCGTGCTGGGATGAAGATTTCCAGGTGGCCGACGTGTTCATTCTGCTCAAGCGCGATGAGCTGTGCCCGCGTTATGCGCGCCACTTCAAGGCGGCCATGTGATGGGCCGCGTGCGCGTGTACGCGCGGATCGCCCGGGTACTGTTGGTGGTGGCGCTGGGCTTGAGCATGGCCAGTGTGTTCGGTGTGTTCGAGCGCCTGGGGGTGGCCAACTCGATGGTGCGCCGTCAGCGTTGGTCGCGGTTCTTTATGTCGCGGCTGACCAACGCCCTGCCCTTTCGCGTGACGGTACACGGTGAATTGCCGCAGACACCGATGCTGTGGGTGAGCAATCACGTGTCCTGGACCGACATCCCGCTGCTGGGCATGGTCACGCCGATGTCGTTCTTGTCCAAGGCCGAAGTCCGCACCTGGCCGGTGGCCGGCTGGTTGGCGGCGAAGGCCGGCAGCCTGTTTATTCGCCGCGGTTCAGGCGACAGCCAACTGATCCGCAAACAGATGACCCGTCACCTGGAGCAGCAACACCCGCTGCTGATGTTCCCCGAAGGCACCACCACCGACGGGCGCAGCCTGCGCACCTTTCACGGGCGCCTGCTGGCCAGTGCGATCGAGGCGGATGTGTCGCTGCAACCGGTGGCGATCCGGTATCTGCGCGATGGGCAAGTGGACCCGCTGGCGCCGTTCATTGGCGATGACGATTTGCTCTCGCACCTGATGCGCCTGTTTGCCAACGACCAGGGCGATGTGGAAATCCATGTGCTCACGCCGATTGCCTGTGCCGGGCAGGAACGCGCGGCGCTGGCGTTCCAGGCGCAGCAGGCGGTGCAGAAGGCGTTGTTCGGGCCGCTGCCGGAAGCAGAGCAGATTGCGGTTCGGCCGGCATTCGCAGCCTGAAGCGAGCACAGTCAACAATGTGGGAGGGGGCTTGCCCCCGATGGCGGTGTGTCAGTCAATGCATGTGCTGACTGAACCACCGCCATCGGGAGCAAGCTCCCTCCCACATTTAGATCTCAGTGGTCAGTTGGGTTTGTGCAAATTTTTGCAACTCTGGATAGAACAGCCGGAAGTCTTCACTCAACGGTTCGTATAACGTGCGCAATTCCTGCATCGCATGGCCCAGTTCCTCAGGCTGCGTCAGGCGCCGCGAGATCCCCCGCAATACCGGCTCCATCACCGCGAACTCGCGGTATGAGCCCAGCCAATCATCCGCCGCCATGTACGGCGCAATCTGCGCCAGCCGCCCCGGCAACTGCGGTTCGGCCGCCAGCACGCGGTACACCTGGGAGGTGAAGTGTTCCAGGGGCTGCTCGGCATACAGCGCCCAATCCCGCGCCAGGCAGTGATCGAAAAACACATCGAGGACGATCCCGGCATAACGCCGGCGCGTCAGGCTAAAGCGCGACAACGCTTCGCCGACCTGCGGATGGCTGTCGGTGAAACGGTCGATGGAACGATGCAACTGGATGGCCGCTTCGATCGGCGGGCTGAACTGGCCTTGCAGGCGACCTTTGACGAAGTCGCCATACAGGCTGCCCAGCAGTTGCGCAGGAAGTTGGCCGCCCAGGTGCAGATGTGCGAGATAATTCATGGTGTGCAGTCTATCACTGCCGTCAACGCATCGTTATAACCCGATATACCGATTCAGTCTGGCCTAAGACCGAAATCATATTGGAATATCGGGATATACCGATTTAAAGTTCGCCTCATCGCGATATAACGCTTTACGACACCGAGCAACCGCCATGTCCATCGACCTCGACGAAATAATAAAAGCCCTGGCGCACCCAGTACGGCGAGACATCCTCACTTGGCTGAAAGACCCGAAAGTGCAATTCCCCGAGCAACTGCACAACCACGAATACGGCATCTGCGCCGGGCAGATCGACCAGCGCTGCGGCTTGTCCCAGTCGACCGTGTCGGCCCACCTGGCGACCTTGCAACGGGCGGGATTGATCAGCAGCCAGAAGGCCGGGCAGTGGCACTTTTTCAAACGCAACGAGGAAACGATCCAAGCCTTCCTCACTGCGCTCATCACTGAGCTCAGTTCTGAAATCCGCGCACCACTGTAACAAGGACACGCACATGCCCCTCTCGCTCCTCATCCTCGCCCTGAGCGCCTTCGCCATCGGCACCACCGAGTTCGTCATCATGGGCTTGCTGCCCGATGTGGCGGCGGACTTGGGCGTGTCGATTCCCGGCGCCGGCTGGCTGGTGACCGGCTACGCCCTCGGCGTGGCCATCGGCGCGCCGTTCATGGCGCTGGCCACCGCCAGGCTGCCACGCAAGGCCGCGCTGGTCGCGTTGATGGGCATTTTCATTATCGGCAACCTGCTCTGCGCCCTGGCCAGCGACTACAACGTGCTGATGTTTGCCCGCGTGGTCACTGCGCTGTGCCACGGTGCGTTCTTCGGGATCGGTTCGGTGGTCGCCGCCAACCTGGTGCCGGCCAACAAGCGTGCGTCCGCCGTGGCCTTGATGTTCACCGGCCTGACCCTGGCCAACGTACTGGGCGTGCCTTTGGGTACGGCGCTGGGCCAGGAAGCCGGCTGGCGCTCGACCTTCTGGGCGGTGACCGTGATCGGCGTGATCGCGTTGATCGGCCTGATCCGCTTCCTGCCGGCCAAGCGCGATGAAGAAAAACTCGACATGCGCGCCGAACTGGCCGCCCTCAAGGGCGCCGGCATCTGGTTGTCGCTGACCATGACTGCGCTGTTCGCCGCGTCCATGTTCACCCTCTTCACGTATGTCGCGCCGCTGCTCGGCGACGTCACCGGCGTATCGCCCAAGGGCGTGACCTGGACCCTGCTGCTGATCGGCCTGGGCCTCACCGTGGGCAACATCATCGGCGGCAAGCTGGCGGACAAACGCCTGGCCGCCACCCTGATCGGCGTGTTCATCAGCATGGCGGTGGTCTCCACCGCGCTGACCTGGACCAGCATCGCGGTGATCCCGACCGAAATCACCTTGTTCCTCTGGGCCACCGCCTCGTTTGCCGCCGTGCCCGCGCTGCAGATCAACGTGGTGACCTTCGGCAAGGCCGCGCCGAACCTGGTGTCCACCTTGAACATCGGCGCCTTCAACATCGGCAATGCCCTCGGCGCCTGGGTCGGCGGCAGCGTGATTGCCCACGGTTTCGGCCTGACCAGCGTGCCCCTGGCCGCCGCGGCCCTGGCGATCCTCGCGCTGCTGGTGACCCTGATCACTTTCCGTCAGAGCGGCGATGCCGACCTGGCCCCTGCGACCAACTGATCAACTTAAAGAGAAGGGTGTTATCCCATGACGACTATTTTCGATCCGATCACACTGGGCGACCTGGAACTGTCGAACCGCATCATCATGGCGCCGCTGACCCGCTGCCGTGCCGACGCCGGTCGCGTGCCCAATGCGCTGATGGCCGAGTACTACGTACAACGCGCCTCCGCCGGGCTGATCCTCAGCGAAGCCACGTCCGTGACGCCGATGGGCGTGGGCTACCCGGACACCCCGGGCATCTGGTCCAACGATCAGGTACGTGGCTGGGCCAATGTGACCAAGGCCGTACATGCCGCGGGCGGCAAGATCTTCCTGCAACTGTGGCACGTCGGCCGGATCTCCCACCCTTCTTACCTGAACGGTGAAACCCCGGTGGCGCCGAGTGCGATCCAGCCTAAAGGCCACGTCAGCCTGGTCCGCCCGCTGGCCGACTACCCAACGCCTCGCGCCCTGGAAACCGCTGAAATCGCCGACATCGTCGACGCCTACCGCACCGGTGCCGAGAACGCCAAGGCCGCCGGTTTCGACGGCGTGGAAATCCACGGCGCCAACGGCTACCTGCTCGACCAGTTCCTGCAAAGCAGCACCAACCATCGCACCGACAACTACGGCGGCTCCCTGGAAAACCGCGCGCGCCTGCTGCTGGAAGTGACCGACGCCGCCATCGAAGTCTGGGGCGCCGGCCGCGTGGGCGTCCACCTGGCACCGCGCGCCGATTCCCACGACATGGGTGACGACAACCTGGCCGAAACCTTCACCTACGTCGCCCGCGAACTGGGCAAACGCGGCATCGCCTTTATCTGCTCGCGTGAAAAAGAAGGCGCTGACAGCCTCGGCCCGCAATTGAAAGAAGCCTTCGGCGGCGTGTACATCGCCAACGAACGCTTTACCAAGGACAGCGCCAACGCCTGGCTGGCCTCGGGCAAGGCGGATGCGGTGGCCTTTGGCGTGCCGTTCATTGCCAACCCGGACCTGCCGGCACGCTTGAAAGCCAATGCGCCGCTGAACCAGGCGCACCCGGAAACCTTCTATGCCAAGGGCCCGGTCGGTTACATCGACTACCCGACGCTGGCGCTGTGATGCGTTGAAACGAAAAAGCCCCGGCTCGCAAGAACCGGGGCTTTTTTTCGCCGATCGGGAAAACACCCCGGATCAAATGTGGGAGAGGGCTTGCTCCCTCCCACATTAGATCTCAGCGGTCCGGAGAAACATTCCTTCACAGCCTTGCAACAAAAACGCTACAAAATACTTAGGCGGCTATCTTTCAACCACCCGCCAGCCCGTATATAAAGTCATCCCACCAATAAGTCAGCAGGACGATTGCCCGCCCTTAGGCTTTACTGTTGAAACAATTGGATGCAATTACATATTTTGACTTAATTGCGCAGGCTAGGGCTCAAGCGCAGCATGTCCAGCCCTGCATCGACCCAACGCTCAGCCTCCTGGTGCAGCTCAAAACTGTCCGGCACCAGCAGCCATTGGCCCAACAAGCCATTGATGTAGGCATGAATGCACACTGCTGCGCGCGTGGTGTCGAGGTTTTCCGGGAGTTGCCCGCGATGGACCGCGTTACGCAAGGTCAGGCTGATACGCAGGTTGCACTCCAGGCTGTGGGTCTGGCGTTGACGGCGCATGTCGCACATCTCATCGGTGAACTCGCACTTATGAATCAGGATTTCGTTGATGCGCCGGGTTTTCGGGTCCAGGACCACTTGATGGAACAGATGAATCAACAGCTTGCGCATACACCCCAGCGGGTCGACTTCATCCTCGCTTTCACTGGCCCTGGCCAGCTCGTCCAGGGGTTCGTGCAGGGTGTCGAGCAATGCCTGCAACAGGTCGGACTTATTGCTGAAGTGCCAATAGATGGCGCCTCGCGTTACCCCGGCCAGCGCGGCGATGTCCGCCAGTGTGGTCCGCGCTACACCCCGCTCATAAAAGGCCTGCTCAGCGGCGTCGAGAATCTGGCTGCGCGTTTCCTGAGCTTCCTCTTTGGTGCGACGGACCATGGCAATAAAACCTCAATCAAAACATGTGGGACTATCGGTAACGCTGCTTTAATAGGCGCTAACGAGCATCTGAATAATTGTGGGACGACACCGTCATGGGCGCCGAACGTACTAAAATCGAGGCTCGGGGCGGTGCTGTGTCAACACCGCGCGAAGCCTGTCAAGAGTTTACAAACAACCATGAACGTAAGTATATTGCGTAGCAAGCTACTTATCTACTCACAGCTTGTTTTTTACCCTTCCACCCTTCTTGTGCGCAATCTGCGCGCCTGACCCGAGGATCTTCATGCAACTTAAGCCAGCTGTTACCGCTCTGGTCACTGCCGTCGCCCTGGCATCGCTGCTCAGCGGATGTAAAAAGGAAGAGGCGGCTCCGCCCGCTCAAACTCCTCTGGTCGGCGTGGTCACCCTTCAACCGCAAGCCTTTACCCTGACGTCCGAGCTGCCAGGCCGCACCACCGCCTACCGCATCGCGGAAGTCCGTCCGCAGGTCAATGGCATCATCCTCAAGCGCCTGTTCAAGGAAGGCGGGGATGTAAAAGAAGGCCAGCAGCTTTATCAGATCGATCCGTCGGTCTATGACGCCACCCTGAAAAGCGCACAGGCCAGCCTGTCCCAGACCAAGTCGATCGCCGACCGCTACAAGCAGTTGGTCGACGAGCAGGCCGTCAGCCGCCAGGAATACGACACCGCCGTCGCCAACCGCATGACTTCCGAAGCAAACGTTCAAACCGCCCAAATCAACGTGCGCTACACCAAGGTGTTCGCGCCGATCTCCGGGCGTATCGGGCGTTCCTCGGTCACCGAAGGCGCGCTGGTCAGCAATGGCCAGACCGATGCCATGGCGGTGATCCAGCAACTGGACCCGATCTACGTCGACGTCACGCAGTCTTCGGCTGAAATGCTGAAGCTGCGCCGCGACCTGGAAAGCGGCCAACTGGAGAAAGCCGGCGCCAATGCCGCCAAGGTCAAGCTGACCCTGGAAGACGGCAGCAGCTATGGCCTGGACGGCAAACTGGAGTTCTCCGAAGTGTCGGTTGACCAGACCACCGGTTCGGTCACTCTGCGCGCCGTGTTCCCCAACCCTGACCACACCCTGCTGCCCGGCATGTTCGTACACGCCCAGTTACAAGCCGGTGTGAACAGCAAGGCGATCCTGGCACCGCAGCAAGGCGTGACCCGAGACCTCAAGGGTATCCCGACGGCGTTGGTGGTCAACGCGGACAACAAAGTTGAGCAGCGCGTGCTGGTCGCCAACCGCACCGCCGGCGCTTACTGGCTGGTGGAAAAAGGCTTGAACGCCGGTGACCGTGTGATCACCGAAGGCTTGCAGTACGTCAAGCCGGGCGTCCAGGTCAAGGTCAAGGACGCCGACAACGCCCAGCCTGCCGGTACCGCCGCTCCTGCTGCCGCTGCTGCTGGCAAAGGGGAGTAATCCATGTCGAAATTTTTTATCGACCGTCCCATTTTCGCCTGGGTGATTGCCCTGGTGATCATGCTGGTCGGGGCACTGTCGATCCTGAAGTTGCCCATCAACCAGTACCCGGCGATTGCGCCGACCGCCATTGATATCCAGGTGACCTACCCAGGTGCATCCGCACAAACCGTGCAGGACACCGTGGTGCAGGTGATCGAACAACAGCTCAACGGTATCGACAACCTGCGTTATGTGTCATCGGACAGTAACTCCGACGGCAGCATGACCATCACCGTGACGTTCAACCAGGGTACCAACCCGGACATCGCCCAGGTCCAGGTGCAGAACAAACTGAACCTGGCGACCCCGCTGCTGCCGCAAGAAGTGCAGCAGCAGGGTATCCGCGTGACCAAGTCGGTGAAGAACTTCCTGATGGTGATCGGTCTGGTGTCGGAAGACGGCAGCATGACCAAGGACGACCTGTCCAACTACATCGTGTCCAACATCCAGGACCCGATTTCCCGTACTGCGGGTGTAGGTGACTTCCAGGTATTCGGTTCGCAGTACGCCATGCGTATCTGGCTCGACCCGGCCAAGCTGAACAACTATCAGTTGACCCCGGTAGACGTCAGCACCGCGATCTCGGCACAGAACGTACAAGTGGCCACCGGCCAATTGGGCGGCCTGCCTGCCCTGCCCGGCACCCAATTGAACGCGACCATCATCGGTAAGACCCGCCTGCAGACCACTGAGCAGTTCGGCAATATCCTGATGAAGGTCAACACCGACGGTTCACAGGTTCGCTTGAAGGACGTCGCGCGTATCGAGCTGGGCGGCCAGACCTACAGCATCAGCGCGCAGTTCAACGGCAACCCGGCGTCCGGTATGGCGATCAAGCTGGCCTCCGGCGCCAACGCCCTGGACACCGCCAAGGCCATCCGTGCCACGGTCGCGTCCCTGGAACCGTTCTTCCCGCCAGGCATGAAGGCGGTGGTGCCGTATGACACCACTCCAGTGGTGACCGAATCGATTTCCGGTGTGGTACACACCCTGGTCGAGGCGATCGTGCTGGTGTTCCTGGTGATGTTCCTGTTCCTGCAGAACTTCCGCGCCACCATCATCACCACCATGACTGTACCGGTGGTATTGCTGGGTACCTTCGGGATCCTGGCCGCGTTCGGCTTCACCATCAACACCCTGACCATGTTCGGCATGATCCTGGCCATCGGCTTGCTGGTGGACGACGCCATCGTCGTGGTGGAGAACGTCGAGCGGGTGATGGCCGAGGAGCACCTGTCGCCGAAAGAGGCGACGGTCAAGTCCATGGGCCAGATCCAGGGCGCCCTGGTGGGTATTGCCCTGGTGCTGTCGGCGGTACTGTTGCCGATGGCATTCTTCGGCGGCTCCACCGGTGTGATCTACAAACAGTTCTCCATCACCATCGTTTCGGCCATGGCGTTGTCGGTACTGGTTGCGCTGATCTTCACCCCGGCCTTGTGCGCCACCATGCTCAAGCCGATCGACCCCGAGACGCACGGCCAACCCAAGCGTGGTTTCTTCGGCTGGTTCAACCGCACCTTCGACCGTAGCGTACTGAGCTACGAGCGCGGCGTGGGGAACATGATCAGGCACAAGATTCCGGCGTTCCTCGTTTACGTGCTGATCTTTGCCGGCATGATCTGGTTGTTCATGCGGATCCCGGCAGCGTTCCTGCCCGACGAAGACCAGGGCGTGATCTTTGCCCAGGTGCAGACGCCGGTCGGCTCAACGGCCGAGCGCACGCAGAAAGTCATCGACGACATGCGTATCTTCCTGCTCAAAGACAAGGAAGGCGAACCCGGCGAAGGCAAGGGCGTGAAATCGGTCTTTACCGTGAACGGCTTCAACTTCGCGGGGCGTGGTCAAAGCTCGGGCCTGGCATTCGTGATGCTCAAACCGTGGGATGAGCGTGACGCGTCCACCTCGGTGTTCGAGATCGCCAAGCGCGCCCAAGGTTACTTCATGCAGACGTTCCAGGACGCCATGGTGTTTGCCATCGTGCCACCGTCTGTACTGGAGTTGGGTAACGCGACCGGTTTCGACGTGTTCCTGCAGGACCAGGGCGGCGTCGGCCATGACAAGTTGATGGCTGCGCGCAACCAGTTCCTGGGCATGGCCGCCCAGAGCAAGATCCTCGCCGGTGTGCGCCCCAACGGCGTGAACGATGAGCCGCAGTACGAGCTCACCGTCGACGACGAGAAGGCCAGTGCCCAGGGCATTACGCTGTCGAGCATCAACCAGACCCTGGCGATTGCCTTGGGTGGCAGCTACGTCAACGACTTCATCGACCGTGGTCGAGTGAAGAAGGTGTACGTGCAGGGTGAGGCCGCCAGCCGGATGTCCCCTGAAGACCTGAACAAATGGTTCGTGCGCAGCAGCTCCGGGAAGATGGTGCCGCTGTCGGCCATCGCTTCGGGCAAGTGGATCTTCGGTTCGCCGAAACTCTCGCGCTACAACGGTGTGGCGGCGATGGAAATCCTCGGTACCCCGGCACCGGGCTACAGTACCGGTGAAGCCATGGCCGAAGTCGAACGTATCGCCAAGCAACTGCCGGCGGGTGTCGGCTACGCCTGGACGGGCCTGTCGTATGAAGAACGCCTGTCCGGCTCCCAGGCACCTGCGCTGTACGCCCTGTCGCTGCTGGTGGTGTTCCTCTGCCTCGCGGCGCTGTACGAAAGCTGGTCGATCCCGATCGCGGTGGTACTCGTCGTGCCGCTGGGTGTGGTGGGTGCGTTGATCGCCACCAGCCTGCGTGGCTTGTCCAACGACGTGTTCTTCCAGGTGGGCTTGCTGGTGACGGTGGGCCTGGCGGCGAAGAACGCCATCCTGATCGTGGAATTCGCCAAAGAGCTTCACGAACAAGGCAAAGGCATTGTCGAGTCGGCGATCGAAGCGTCGCGCATGCGTCTGCGACCGATCATCATGACCTCCATGGCGTTCATCCTCGGCGTATTGCCGCTGGCGATCTCCTCGGGCGCCGGCTCAGGCAGCCAGCATGCGATCGGTACCGGCGTTATCGGCGGTATGATCACCGCCACGGTCCTGGCGATATTCTGGGTGCCCCTGTTCTTCGCAACCGTGTCCGCCATGGGCGAACGCAAAAAGACTGAACCCAAGCAAACTCCTAAAGAGGCTGGCCAATGAGCAAGTCGCTACTTTCCTTAGCCGTCACGGCATTCGTGCTCAGTGGCTGCTCGCTGATACCTGACTATCAGCGCCCCGAGGCGCCGGTGGCCGCGCAGTTCCCGCAGGGCCCGGCGTATTCGTCGGCCCAGGCTCCGAACCAGGCCGCCGCCGAACAGGGCTGGAAGCAGTTTTTCCATGACCCTGCCCTGCAACAGCTGATCCAGACCGCACTGGTGAACAACCGCGACCTGCGCGTCGCGGCCTTGAACATCGATGCTTACGCGGCGCAGTACAACATCCAGCGCGCCGACCTGTTCCCGGCCGTATCGGCCACTGGCAGCGGCAGCCGCCAGCGGACACCGGCACGCATGTCGCAAACCGGTAAAGCAGGCATCAGCAGTTCGTACTCGGCCACCCTGGGCATCAGCTCCTATGAGCTGGACCTGTTCGGCCGTGTCCGCAGCCTGAGCGAGGAAGCGCTGCAGAAATACTTCGCAACCGAAGAAGCGCGGCGCAGCACCCAGATCAGCCTGGTGGCCAGTGTGGCCACCGCCTACCTGACCTGGCAGGCCGACAAGGAATTGCTCAAGCTGACCCAGGAAACCCTGGGCGCATACGAGCAAAGCTACAAGCTGACCTCGCGCAGCAACGAAGTCGGCGTGTCCTCGGCCCTCGACCTGAGCCAAGCGCGCACCTCGGTGGAAAACGCCCGAGTGGCCCTGGCACGCTATACCCGCCAGGTGGCCCAGGACGAAAACAGCCTGACCCTGCTACTCGGCACCGGCCTGCCGGCGAATCTCGTCAGCAAGCCGCTGTCGGATAACCTGCTCAGCGAAGTGCCGACCGGGTTGCCATCGGACCTGTTGCAGCGTCGCCCCGACATCCTGCAGGCCGAGTACAACCTCAAGGCAGCCAACGCCAACATCGGCGCCGCCCGCGCGGCGTTCTTCCCGAGCATCAGCCTGACAGCCAACGCCGGGACCATGAGCCCGGACCTGGGCGGTCTGTTCAAAGGCGGCTCGGGCACCTGGTCGTTCGCCCCGCAGATCAACATCCCGATCTTCAACGCCGGCAGCCTGCGCGCCAGCCTGGACTACTCGAAGATCCAGAAAGAGATCAACGTGGCAAACTACGAGAAGGCCATCCAGACCGGCTTCCAGGAAGTTTCCGACGGCCTCGCCGCGCGTGAGACCTACAAGGAGCAGTTGGAGGCCCAGCGTGGTTTCGTCGCCGCCAACCAGGATTACTACCGCCTGGCCGAGCGTCGCTACCGCATTGGTGTCGACAGCAACCTGACGTTCCTCGACGCCCAGCGCCAGCTGTTCAGTGCCCAGCAATCGCTGATCACCGACCGCCTCGCGCAGTTGACCAGCGAGGTCAACCTGTACAAGGCCCTCGGCGGTGGCTGGAGCGAGCAAACGGCGAAGAACGAGCCTTTGAAAGAAGAAGCACCGGCGTTGAAGTTGTTCTGATCACACCGCTGTAGACAAAACCGCTTCCCTCACTGGAAGCGGTTTTTTTATGCCTGGTCATCGGTGTTTGCTATGACCACAACGCTCTCCCGCCTTGCCTATCGCTCAACCTTTCAGGGTAAAATCAGTAACAGATTCTTACAGACCACAGAGGGAGCTTGTCGTAATGATCGTAGGAATCGACCTGGGGACCACCAACAGTCTTGCGGCAGTCTGGCGCGGCGATGCCGCCGAAATGGTGCCCAACGCCCTGGGCCAGTTGCTGACCCCAAGCGTGGTCGGGCTGGATGACCAAGGCCGCGTCCTGGTAGGCCAGGCCGCCAAAGAGCGCCTGCATACCCACCCGCACCTGACCACCTCGCTGTTCAAGCGCTACATGGGCAGCGCCACCGAAGTGCGCCTGGGCGACCGCTCGTTTCGCCCCGAAGAACTCTCGGCGCTGGTGCTCAAAAGCCTCAAGGAGGACATCGAGCGTACCTACGGCCAAACGGTCACCGACGCGGTGATCAGCGTGCCCGCCTACTTCAGCGACGGCCAACGCAAGGCCACGCGCATCGCCGGTGAATTGGCGGGGCTGACCGTTGAAAAACTGATCAACGAACCGACCGCCGCGGCCCTCGCCTACGGCCTGCATCAGCGTGATAAAGAAACCTCGTTCCTGGTTTTCGACCTCGGCGGCGGCACCTTTGACGTGTCGATCATCGAGCTGTTCGACGGGGTGATGGAAGTCCGCGCCAGCGCCGGCGACAACTTCCTCGGTGGCGAAGACTTCGACACCCTGTTGCTCGAACACTTTGTCGACAGCCAACGTAACGCCACGGGTTTCCCGCCCACCAGCACTGTGCTGCAAGCCCTGCGCCGCGAAGCCGAGCGCGTGCGCAAAGCCCTGGGCCAGGATGACAGTGCTGAATTCGCCCTGCGTGTCGACGGCCAGCAATGGGTGAAAACCATCACCCAACAGGAACTGGCCAAGCTCTACACGCCGCTGCTGGAGCGCCTGCGCGCGCCGATCGAACGCGCCCTGCGCGATGCGCGGATTCGGGTTGGCGACCTGGATGAAATCCTGCTGGTGGGCGGTACCACGCGTATGCCACTGGTACGTAAGCTTGCCGCAGGCCTGTTCGGGCGTTTCCCGTCCATCAGCCTCGATCCCGACCAGGTGGTGGCCCACGGCGCAGCGATCCAGGCCGCACTCAAGGCGCGCTCTGCCGCCCTCGAAGAAGTGGTGCTGACTGACGTTTGCCCCTACACCCTGGGCATCGAAACCTCGAACCAGTACGGCGGCCATATCGAAAGCGGCCATTACCTGCCGTTGATCGAACGCAACAGCAGCGTGCCGGTGAGCCGGGTCAAAAGCGTGGTCACCCTGCACGATGACCAGACCCGCGTGCTGCTGAAGATCTACCAGGGTGAAAGCCGCCTGGTCAAAGACAACATCGAACTGGGCCAACTGGATATTCCCGTGCCCAAGCGCAAGGCCGGTGAAGTCTCCCTGGACGTGCGCTTCACCTACGACAACAACGGTTTGCTGGAAGCCCAGGTGAATATCCCGCTGACCGGCGAGCAACATTCGCTGGTGATCGAGAACAACCCCGGCGTGCTCAACCCGCAGGAGATCCAGCAACGCCTGCAAGCCCTGGCGCAATTGAAGGTCCACCCACGCGACCAGCAGGTCAACACCGTGCTCGTCGCCCGCCTCGAACGGCTCTACCAGGAAAACCTCGGCGAGCTGCGCGAACAGCTAGGGCATTGGGCGGCACAGTTCCAGCAGGTACTCGACACCCAGGACGAACGCCGCATCCGCGAAGCTCGCAGCGAACTGACCCGTCAACTTGAGCAACTCGACAACGGGTTCTGGCGCTGAGGGAACACCGATGGATTGCTGGACCGTACTGCAACTGCCAGATGACGCCGACGAGCGCAGCATCAAGCGCAGCTATGCGCGCTTGCTGAAAAGCTGCCGCCCGGACGACGACGCCCAAGGCTTCCAGCGCCTGCGCGAGGCCTATGAACACGCCCTGAGTGAAGCACGCTGGCGGGCTGATAACGAAGAGGAAGAACGCGTCCAGGCGCCCGTGGCCGAAGCGGTCTACGCAAACCTGAATGACCTGGCCGAACTGATGAACATCAGCCCCGTCAGCCCTGCGCCCTTCGAAGCCCACACACCGGACCCGGCCCAGGCACTGCTCGACGACCTCAACGCGCGTAACCTCGATGAACGCTGGGTCCAGGCTCGGCAACAGGGCTGCACCGATGCGTTCCAGGCCGGCCTGTTGCGCCATTGTTTCGAAGCACCGGGTGAACGCAGCGCCATCGCCGGTTGGGCCGCCCAACACCTGGAATGGCTGACGCCCTGGCAGCAAGTGGCGATGACGTCCTGGCAATACGAAGCGCTGACCGGCGAACTGCTGCAAGACTACCGCCGCACCTTGCTGGAACTGCTGGAGCAAAAGGCCGAGCGCGAGTTCATCACCCAGCTCAATCAATACACCAACCAACCCTGGCTGCGGGTGTTCGACCTGCAACAGCAGTGGCAGCGCATCGTCCTGCACCTGCTGCATGAAACCCAATGGAGCGTGCCGCTGTTCGAGCGGGTGTGCCAGGCATTCGGCTGGGACGACCAGAAAGGCGTGTACCCGGAACCGGCGTGGATATGGCGCGAATTGGTGTCGCGTTGCGAGCAGGAAAGTTTCTACGCCAACTTGCAAGACAAGGCCCAGGACACGCGGCGCACATCAGCCGATGCCCTGGCCGCGCGCCTGCTGCTGACGCCGATGTCCGCCACGCAACACAAACGCATGATCGATGGGTTTGGCGAAAACGAGTGGAACGCCTGCCAGCACCTGGCGCAAACACTGACCTGGCGCTATCCGCAACTGGTCGAGCGCCTGCCTCAAACAGATCTGTTCTTTTGGCGCAAATTCGTACCTCGGCCGATCTACACACAGGTGTTTATCCGGCTATGGGCCGTCTTCGCCCTGGGGCTTGGCCTGAGCATCGCCCACGATAAGCCAGACAGAATGGACGGGATGTCGCTGGTCATTTTCATGCTGATGGCGTTCGTGCCGGCGGCCGTTGGCTTTCGCGTCACCCAAATGTGGGCCGGGATGAGTTCAACCTATCGGGTTCTGGATGTGTGGCTGAGCCAGTACCTGATCCCCAAGCGAATCAACCCCAATGACTACTGGCTGGTCATTCGCCACGGCGTACCGCAGGCGATCATGCTGGTGGCCTGCGGCTTGATGCTCGGCGTGCTGGGCATGTTCACCTACGCGGGTATGGTCCTGATCAACCTGTTGCACAAGACGCGTATCGGTCAGATGAGCCAGAAATTCAGCGAAGGCTACCCGTGGCTGAACGGTTTGCACTGGGCCTTCTGGAGCCCCCTGCAAGTGGTATTCCTGGTGGTGATGGTGGCGCTGATCGTAGCTGCGCAACACTACCTGCCAGCGGTGCCTTGGACCCACTTCGACCTGCCCAAACGATAACCCGCAAATGCCGGGCCTCAGCGCCCGGCAACTTGCGTTCGATCATCGCCCAAAACCCGCCCTCCCCCGATTGAACCACCCCCGCACTGCCCCGCACCATGGCCGCCACCTGCATAACCCCAATAACAACAGGTCCAATGCCATGAGCACTTTTCACCCTCGCCAGCTATTGCTGGCCACCGCAGTCGCCAGCCTCGCGTTTCCCGTCGTCGCCGAAGAACACGGTTTTATGGAGGACGCCAGCGCCAACCTCAACCTGCGCAATTTCTTCATCAACCGTAACTTCACCAACCCGACCAAAGCCCAGGGCGGCGCGCAGGAGTGGACGCAAAGTTTCATTCTCGACGCCAAGTCCGGCTTCACTCAGGGCACCGTGGGGTTTGGCGTGGATGTACTGGGGCTGTACTCGCTCAAGCTTGATGGCGGGCGCGGCACTGGCGGTTCACAGTTATTGCCGCTGGACCACGACGGCCGCCCCGCCGATGATTTCGGGCGCCTGGGTGTGGCGTTCAAGGCGCGGATTTCGAAGACCGAACTGAAGGTCGGCGAATGGATGCCGACGCTGCCGATCCTGCGCGCCGACGACGGCCGTTCCCTGCCGCAAACCCTGCGCGGCGGGCAGATCACCTCGAAGGAAATCGACGGCCTGACCCTCTACGGCGGCCAGTTCCGCGCCAACAGCCCGCGGGACGACAGCAGCATGTCGGACATGTCGATGTTCGGCAAAGCCGCCTTCACCTCCGACCGCTTCAACTTCCAGGGCGGCGAATACACGTTCAACGACAAACGCACCCAGGTCGGCCTGTGGAATGCCCAGCTCAAGGACATCTACCGCCAGCAGTTCGTCAACCTGGTCCATAGCCAACCCGTGGGCGACTGGACCCTGGGCGCCAACCTCGGGTTCTTCTACGGCAAGGACGACGGCAGCGCCCGCGCAGGCGAGCTGGACAACAAAACCTGGTCCGGCCTGTTTTCGGCCAAGTACGGCGGCAACACCTTCTACGTCGGCCTGCAAAAACTCACCAGCAACAGCGCCTGGATGCGCGTCAACGGCACCAGCGGCGGTACCCTGGCCAACGACAGTTACAACTCCAGCTACGACAACGCCCAGGAGAAATCCTGGCAAGTGCGGCACGACTATAACTTTGCCGCCCTCGGCGTACCGGGCCTGACCTTGATGAACCGCTATATCAGCGGCAGCAACGTGCATACCGGCACCATCACCGACGGCAAGGAGTGGGGCCGCGAAAGCGAATTGGGCTACACGCTGCAGAGCGGCGCCCTGAAAAACCTCACGCTGCGCTGGCGCAATTCCAGCATCCGCCGCGACTTCAGCAACAATGAGTTCGATGAAAACCGTTTGATCGTCAGCTACCCGATCAGTCTGCTGTAAAGCCGTATTACACCTTGGCGGGAACGATTTGCTGCGGGTGATCACTGTTAAGCGCCAGGGCTGATACCTGGCGCTTAAACAAGGACCACACATGGATGTTTTCAACGGTAGTACCCGCCTTCTCCCACGCCTCCTCGATGGCGTACCGCCCTTACCTGCAGCGCGCCCAGTAGCAACGTTCGACACTGGTCACTACGGGCTGGCCAAACCTGCCCATTTGCAGTTCCTCCCAGGCACGTCGATCCAGACCTATCTGCACCCGTTCCTGAATGACGGCAATCTAAAAGCCAGCGGACAGTCGATATGGGAGCGCGGCTATTCCTTCAGCCTGAACAACAGCCTGCTCCTGGAAACCGGCAACGACGCGGACCAGGTCCACATCAGCCAGGCTTCTGACGATCAGTTGAACATTCGCCTCAATGGCCGGTTGTATCGTTTTGCCAGCCACGATAACGATGGCAAACCGCTGACCCTGTACCTGAAGACCCACGGCGGCAATGACCACGTACACATTGATGCCAACGTCATGCAGCCCATCGTGATTGAAGCGGGGAACGGCAATGACCGAATCCAGGCCGGCGGTGGCGACACCCGCGTAGTCGGCGGCAACGGTAACGACGTCGTGCGCCTTGGCAGCGGCCTTGGCTACGCAGAGGGCAATGACGGTGACGACCGGCTCATGGGCGGCAGCGGCGACAGCGTGCTCTATGGCAACAACGGCAATGACCGCCTCTATGCGGGCGCGGGATCGCGCCGAAAAGCCAGCTATCTGGATGGCGGCAACGGCAATGACCGGCTGTACGCCGGCTCCGGCCACACGGTGTTGCATGGCGGCACCGGGCACGATCGCTTGATCGGCCACGACCGAAGCACCTTCTACACCGGCGACGGTTACGACACCGTCATTGCCAATCGACCGGGCGACCGGATCTACGCCCAGCCCGGCGACTCGATCAACCACCTCAATGGCTCGCTATTGACCGCCGTGCCTGCCCACCCCGGCCCAATCAAGGGGTTTGCGATCAAGGGATCTGCCGCGTTCATCCAACGGGTCGAAGACGATTTGGCGCTGTTACGCCACTCTCCCCAAGGCCAGCAGATGCTCGCAGAGATGGACGCGGCTGCCGATCGCAACGGCGCCCCGGTAACGATTGTGGAAGATCGGCAGGAGAACGGCAGCGGGTACATCTACGGCAGCCAGGAACTCCAGGCCCTGCTGCAGGACGAACGTGCGCCGGTAGTCGGCGACGATCCCAAGTGGGGGTTCATGGTCGACGGAGTACCAGGGTCTCGGGCTGACCGCGCGCGCATTGAATACAACCGGTCCCAACTGAACCCCTCGGCGGGCACGACTCACCCGCCCATCATCGGGCTCTACCACGAAATGGCTCACGCCTATAACGCCGCCAACGGCACCGCCTTCACGGGTTCCACGCAGGAAGTATTCGAGGGGCAGGCGCACGAAGTGCCTAACAGTGAACGCCAGGCCGTCGGCCTTGAGAGCAGCGCAGCCGCCTTTGATTTTGACAACGACCCTGCCACGCCGGCCATCACCACCAACCCCAAGCCCTTCACTGAAAACGCTTTGAACGAGGAAATGGGTAGGCCACTGCGAGCGCAATACGTAGGTTAAACCAGATCGCGTTTGTCAGCCTTTAACCCCACGCCGAGCATCTTGCGGTATCGTGCGCGCCTGCCGCAGCTGACCCATCCAGCAGCGGGTTTTATTCGAGCCTGCGCACCCATGAAATCTTTCGCCATCGCATCCGCCTTGCTTGCCCTGGCCTTGAGCCTCAGCGGCTGCATCAGCGCGCCCATCGCGCTGACGCCGCAGACTGAACAACGCCTGCAGGCCCAGGCGCCGATCCGTTTTCTGCTGACGTTTGATGACGGTCCCAGCGCCTCGGGGTACAACAACCCGACCCGCTCGGTGATGGCCGACCTGGCAAACAACCCGGTATTGCCGGGCATCAAGGCGGTGTTCTTTCTGCAGACCGAAGCCTCGCGCTCCGGCGGCAGTTCACGGGGTCGCAAGACCATGGAACGTGAGTTCGCGGCCGGGCATGTGCTGGCGTTCCACACGGCCACGGCCTTTCATACCAACCATCGCTGGTTGAGCGACGCTGAGCTTGAACGCACCCTCAGCCAGGGCGCTGCGGATATCGCCGCGATCACCGGCGTGTCGCCGACGCTGGTGCGCCCGCCCTTCTGGAACTACGACCGGCGCACCTTCGCCGCCTACCAGCGCCACGGCATGAAGGTGTTGTTGACCGACCTGAGCGCCAACGACGGCAAGATCTGGGGCTTCAACGCCAGCCCGCGCCGCCGCGAGAACCTGATCCGCCAGCTGTCGGTGGTGCGCGAACGCATCGCCTTGGGGGAATTGCCGACAGTCGACGGCGTGATACCGGTGGTGGTGACCTTCCACGACATCAACCGCTACACCGCACGGCATCTGCAAGAGTACCTGCAGATCCTGATGGACAGCGCCCGGATCGACGGCCTGAAGACCGCCGCCGAGCCGTTCTACACCGCTCACGCAGCACTGGAGCGGGCGGCATTGGCGCGTACCGTGAAACAAGCGAGTGAAGAAGTGCATCTGCCCGGGGTGTGGAATTGGGTGTGGGACGCCGATTCCAAGTGATGTGCGTTATCGGGCAGTGCGTTGTCTTTTTTCATACATGCTGTAATGAAGTAGTTATCGTCATGCGGGAACCCCTCCAACTTTTTCACCACTGATCGGCGGTAAATCACCGACGCTCACAAGAAAGAGTATTGACGATGCAAACCTCTTCCGTTGCGCCTAAAGCGCCCGAACCTAATGCCCTCCCCGGCGGATCGCCAGCTCCAGGCGCCACTGCACTCGTAAACAGCCCTCCCCCCCAGACCAGCAAGATTGTCAGTGACAAAAATGTCGATATCACACTGACAACCACGTCGTATCAGGGGGAAAGCGGGAAAAAAAATGTGACGATTCTAAAAATCGATACTGCCGATGGCGCGGACGACATTCACATCAGCAAAGGCGAACGCGGCCAACTCAATGCCGTGATAAATGGCAAAAGTTATTTACTGCCCGCTGCTAACAGCGATGCGACAGCGATAGCCATCAGGGCGAACAAAGGTGACGACACCGTTCGCATTGATCCTGATGTGATGGCTTACACCCTAATCCATGGAGGTGAAGGTAACGATCATATACAGACCGGAGGTGGTAAAAGCCAAGTTTACGGCGGCGCGGGTAATGACATCATCCAACTGGGCAGCGCAAGCAGTTACGCCGGCGGTGACGACGGCGATGACACCATGATGGGCGGCACAGGCAATAACACCATGTACGGCGGGAACGGTAACGACCGCATGTATGCGGGTTACGGTCCTGACAGCAAAACCAGCTACATGGACGGGGGAAACGATGACGACCTGATGCACGGCGGAAGCGGCCACAACATCATGCACGGCGGCAAAGGCGATGATCAGATAAACGCTTATGGCCGAAGCCATATCTACACGGGTAGAGGTCAAGACAGCGTCTATTCCAACTCAAGCGACGACGTTGTGTACGGTAAACGCAGCGATCACCTGGGATTGCCATTCGGATTCAAGTTTATCGAGACCGTGCCATTGCCCGAAAATGCAGGGCGCAAGGCGATTGATATCGAAGGTTCCCCGGCATTCAAGCAACGGGTTGAGGATGACCTGGAGTTTTACCGAGGCTCTCCCAACAGCCAGCACATGTTGAATGAACTGGACGCCGCCGCAGAGCGCAGCGGAGCCAAAGTCACGATAATGCAAGATATCACTGATACTCACATCGTCGTGCCGCCGGAGGGCGTTCCCCTGGAAGAATGGCAGGACCCCACGATCATCCGCGATGGGGTCCGTGGCGCGGGCACGACAGAATCGTTTGTGACCTATAACCCGGTCATCCCCAGAGAAGCCTCGGACGAGTCGCGTGTGTTTCTGCCGACCACCACGACCCTGTACCACGAACTGGGTCACGCTTATAACGCAGCCACAGGCAGCACATTTCTCGGCAATACGGAAATTATCCGCCCGGACGGCACACGCACCCAGGAGCCCAATGATGAACGCCAGGTCGTCGGCCTGGAAACTGCCAGTCCGCCCTTCGACTTTGACAACGACCCCGCAACCGCGCCAACCACGTCAAATCCTTACCCACTGACCGAAAACGCGTTACGAGAAGAAATGGGCCTGCCCCTGAGAAAAAGCTACGGCTCCCTGTGAGTCGACCTGACCGCTCAGCCCCGTGACGGTCAGCGACCGCTCCTCGACAACCTGTTGCCTCTCGCCAGGAGTGCAGTGCCGAGTCGCACTAAGCGCGCGACTCGACCCCCAACTCATCCCACACCGATTCGGCCAGATGAAACGTCGCATTCGCCGCCGGAATCCCGCAGTAGATCGCGCTTTGCATCAGCACTTCCTTGATCTCGGCACGGGTCACGCCATTGCTGGCGGCGGCGCGCAGGTGCAGTTTGAGTTCTTCGCCGCGGTTCATGCCGATCAGCATGGCGATGGTGATCAAACTGCGGGTGTGCCTGGGCAGGCCGGGGCGGGTCCAGATATCGCCCCAGGCGTGGCGGGTGATCATGTCCTGGAATTCGCTGTTGAACTCGGTCAAGGCATTCAGGCTGCGGTCGACATGCGCGTCGCCCAGCACTTCGCGGCGCACTTGCAGGCCGTCGGCGTAACGTTGTTTCTCGTCCACAAAAGACTCCTCAGCGGGCCAGCAGAAATTGAATGACCCGGTCGCTGAACGCCGCACCGGCTTGCACGTTGGACAGGTGGGCGGCGTAGAACTCGGCGTACTCGGCCCCCTGTACCTGACGCTGGATAAAGTGGCTGCCGGCGGGCGGTGTGACAGCGTCTTCAGTGCCGGCGATCACCAGGGTCGGCACGTGGATCGCCGACAGTTGCTCGCTAAAGTCTGCATCGCGCACCGCTGCGCAATTGGCGGCGTAGCCCTGGGGCGAGGTGGCCGCGAGCATGTCGGTAATGCGCTTGGCCTGCTGCGGGTTGGCCGCCGCGAAATCGGCGGTGAACCAGCGCGCAATCGACGCGTCGCGCAGCGCCACCATCGCGGCCGCACCGTCGCGCAGGACCATCTCGATACGCGGGTTCCACACGTCTGATGTACCGATCTTGGCCGCAGTGTTGCACACCACCAGGCGCTGCAAACGATCCCCCGCGTGAATCCCCAGCCATTGGCCGATCAGCCCGCCCATGGACAGCCCGCAGAAATGCGCGCGCGGGATGTCCAGCGCGTCCAGCAGCGCAATCACGTCGCGGCCGAGTTGTTCGATGCTGTAGGGGCCTTCGGTCACCAGGGATTGGCCGTGGCCACGGGTATCGAAGCGCAGCACGCGAAAGTGCTCGGCAAAGGCCGGGACCTGGGTGTCCCACATATTCAGGTCGGTGCCCAGCGAATTGGACAGCACCAGCACCGGTGCATCGATGGGGCCATCCAGTTGGTAATGCAGTTCGCCCTCGGCGAGTTGTACAAAAGCCACAGCAATCTCCTCAGGCAGTCAGTGCAAAGTGTTCGGTTACAGCGCGGCTGACCCAGGTTTGGGCCTGGCCCAGGTAGTGCGCCGGGTCGAGCAGGCGGTCCAGGTCTGTCGCCGACAACTCGGCGGTAATGAGCGGCTCATCGGCGAGGACGGCGCGCAGATGGCGTTGTTCGGCCACCGCGCGTTTGCAGCACTGCTCCAGCAGATGGTGCGCGGTGTCGCGGCCCAGGCGCTGCGCGAGCACGATGCTGACGGCTTCGGCCAGCACCAGGCCCTGGGTCAGGTCGAGGTTGCGCGCCATGCGCTCGGGGTCGACTTCCAGCCCTGCGCTCACCAGCAGCGCCTGTTGCAATGCGCCAGAGACCAAGCGGCAAATCTCCGGCAGGGTTTCCCATTCGGCATGCCACAGGCCCAGGCTGCGTTCGTGTTCCTGGGGCATGGCGCTGAACAGCGTCGCCACCAGGCCAGGCACGCGGGTCGCAGCGCTGATCAGCACGGCGGCGCCCACCGGGTTGCGTTTGTGCGGCATGGTCGACGAGCCGCCTTTGCCGGGCGCCGCCGGCTCGAATACTTCCGCCGCCTCGGTCTGCATCAGCAGGCTGATATCGCGGCCCAGCTTGCCAAGGCTGCCGGCGATCAGACCCAACACGCTGGCGAACTCCACCAGGCGATCACGCTGAGTATGCCAGGGTTGCTCGGGCAAGGTCAGTTGCAACTGCGCCGCCAACGCTTGGGCAACGGGCATTGCCTGTTCGCCAAGCGCAGCCAACGTGCCGGAGGCGCCGCCGAATTGCAGCACCAGCAAGCGCGGTTTCAGCTCGATCAAGCGCTGGCGGCTGCGGGTCACCGCGCCCAGCCAACCGGCGATTTTCATGCCCAGGGTGACCGGCGTGGCATGCTGCAACCACGTCCGCCCGGCCAACGGTACAGCCGCATACCGCTGGGCCTGGGCTGCCAGAATATCGCCGAGGCGAGCCAGGTCGGCTTCGATCAACGCCAGCGCGCGCCGCAGTTGCAGGACCAGGCCAGTGTCCATCACATCCTGGCTGGTCGCGCCCAAATGCACATAGCGTTCGGCACTCGGGTCTTCACCGGCCACCCACTTGCCCAGCGCCTTCACCAGCGGAATCGCCGAATTGCCCGCCGAGGCAATCGCCACACCGAGGGCGTCGACGTCATACAGCGACGCCAGGCACGCCTGGGCAATCGGCGCGACGGCCGCCTGCGGGATCAACCCGACCTGGGCCTCGGCCCGTGCCAGTGCGGCTTCGAAATCCAGCATGCCCTGTAGGCGCCCCTGGTCGCAGAACACCTCGGCCATGCTCTCAGCGCTGAAGTAAGCGTCGAACAGTTGGTTGCTCGTGCGCAGCGTCATAACGCCTCCTTTATAAATCGTGATGCAGGTACGCCGCCTGTTTCGGCAGGCGCAGGCTGAACAGGAAAGCCACCGCCATCATGCCGGTGACGTACCAATAAAAGGTGTTCTCCATGCCCAAGGATTTCAAACCCAAGGCCACGTATTCCGCCGAGCCGCCGAAGATTGCGTTGGCCACCGCATAAGCCAGGCCCACACCCAGGGCGCGCACCTGGGGCGGGAACATTTCCGCTTTCACCAGGCCGCTGATGGAGGTGTAGAAACTGACAATGGCCAACGCCAGCGTGATCAGCACAAACGCCAGGAACGGACTGCTGACGGTTTTCAGGCTGAGCAGGATCGGCACCGTAAACAAGGTGCCCAGCGCGCCGAACCACAGCATCGAATTACGGCGACCGATCTTGTCGGCCAGCATGCCGAACAGCGGCTGCATGCACATATAAAGGAACAGCGCGCCGGTCATGATGTAGCTGGCGGTCTTGGCGTGCATCCCGGCGGTGTTCACCAGGTACTTCTGCATGTAGGTGGTGAACGTGTAGAAAATCAGCGAGCCACCGGCGGTATAGCCGAGCACGGTGATAAAGGCCGCTTTATGGTCACGGAACAGCGCGGCGATGCTGCCGGCGTCCTTGTCTTCGCGCATTTCCTTGCTGGTGGTTTCTTTCAGGCTGCGACGCAGCAGCAGGGAGATCACCGCCGCGATGGCGCCGATCACGAACGGAATCCGCCAGCCCCAGGCGCGCAGTTCGTCTTCGCTGAGGATCTGTTGCAGGACCACCACAACCGACACCGCCAGCAGTTGCCCGCCGATCAGGGTCACGTACTGGAAGGAGGCGAAGAACCCACGCTGGCCCTTGAGCGCGACTTCACTCATGTAGGTCGCGGTGGTGCCGTATTCGCCGCCCACCGACAAGCCCTGGAACAACCGCGCCACCAGCAGTAACGCCGGGGCCCAGGCGCCGATGTCTTTGTAGGTGGGCAGGAAGGCGATTACCAGGGAACCGGCGCACATCATCAGCACCGAGATCATCATCGAGTTTTTGCGCCCGTGCTTATCGGCCACCCGGCCAAACAGCCAGCCGCCGATGGGCCGCATCAAGAACCCGGCAGCGAACACCCCGGCGGTGTTGAGCAGTTGCACCGTGGGGTCGTCCGAGGGGAAAAACGCCGGGGCGAAGTAAATGGCGCAGAAGGCGTAGACGTAGAAGTCGAACCATTCGACGAGGTTGCCGGAGGATGCCCCGACAATCGCAAAAATCCGTTTGCTGCGCTCTTCTCCGGTGTAGTGACTGGTTGTTGTTGTCATTTTTTTTCACTCAGTGGGAATGGTTATAGCCTAGACACACTTTGCAACAGCCATGTTCCGCTTGTAGACATTTACATAGGTGTTGCCTGAAATGGCCTCATCGGGGGCAAGCCCCCTCCCACACTTGAATGTATTCACACATCAAAGGTGGGAGGGGGCTTGCCCCCGATAGGTTCTCAAGCCAACTCAGTAATCAAAGAACACCGTTTCCTTATCTGTCCCCTGCAACACCACATTCCACTGATGCACACCGTCCGCATCCCGCTTGGCAATCAAGGTACTGCGCCGCTCTGTGGGCACGCGCGCGAGCAACGGGTCATCCGCATTCAGCGCCTCACCGTCAAAATAAATCCGCGTGAGCAAGTGTTTCACCAGGCCACGGGCAAATACCAGCACCACCAGGTGCGGCGCCTGGGTCGTGCCCGCCAGCCCCGGCACGCTGCCCGGCTTGACGGTGGTAAAGCGGAAGCGCCCTTCAGCATCCACCGGCACCCGGCCGAAGCCTTCGAAGTTCGGGTCCAGCGCTTTGTCCTGGTCGTCCTCCGGGTGGTCGTACTTGCCGGCGGCATTGGCCTGCCAGACTTCCAGCATGGCATCGTTGACGACATCACCGTTGCCATCCACCACTTGCCCGCTGATCGCCACGCGTTCGCCGAGGGTCGCAGCGTTGGCCAGGGCTTCGCGGTTCAGCCAGGTCAGGCCGATGTGGTAATACGGCCCGACGGTATGGGACGTGGTCGCGTAAAGGCTCATCTCATTTCTCCATCGGCGTGGCGTCGCGGCCGCGCAGGACGATGTCCCAGCGGTAGCCGAGGGCATAGGAAGGAATGGTTTTTTCCAGGTCGAACGTGGCGATCAGGCGTTGCTTGGCCGAGGTGTCCGGTACGCAGTTGTAGATCGGGTCGTACTCGAGCAGTGGGTCACCGGGGAAATACATCTGCGTGACCAGGCGCGTCAGTACGCTCGGGCCGAACAGCGAAAAATGGATATGCGCCGGGCGCCACGCATTGTGGTGGTTGCCCCACGGGTAGGCGCCGGGCTTGATGGTCTGGAACTGGTACCAGCCCTCGGCGTCGGTGACGGTACGCCCGGTGCCGGTGAAGTTCGGGTCGAGCGGCGCGTCGTGCAGATCGCGCGCGTGGTTGTAGCGGCCGGCCGCGTTGGCCTGCCAGATCTCCACGAGGATGCCCGGTACCGGCAGACCGTTTTCATCGAGCACGCGCCCGTGAACGATGATGCGCTCGCCCTGCGGCTCGCCGTCGTGCTGCGCAGTCAGGTCGTTGTCCTTCTCGTTGATGCGCTCGGCGCCGATGGTCGGCCCGGTGATTTCCGACAGGGAATGGGGCAGGAACACCAACGGCTGAGACGGCGAACGCAGGTTCGTCGACTGGTAGGCCGGGTGCAGGTAATCAGGTTGAGTGCCCGCTTGCGGGCGCCGGTAACCGGGCTTGTCACTCATGGAGCGGTCCTCTCTTATTAGATGCGTTCAATCGCCAGCGCCAGGCCCTGACCCACTCCAACACACATGGTCGCCAGACCTTTGTGGCCGCCGGTTTTTTCAAGTTGATGCAGAGCCGTCAGCACCAGTCGCGCACCGCTCATGCCCAGAGGATGGCCGAGGGCGATGGCGCCGCCGTTCGGGTTGACCTGGGGTGCGTCGTCGGCGATGCCCAATTCACGCAACACCGCCAGGCCCTGGCTGGCGAAGGCTTCGTTGAGTTCGATCACATCGAAATCGGTGACGGCCAGGCCCAGGCGTTCCACCAGCTTGCGAACCGCCGGCACCGGGCCGATGCCCATCACCCGTGGCGCGACACCGGCGCTGGCCATGCCCAACACTCGGGCACGGGCGGTCAGGCCATGTTTTTTCACGGCCTCGGCAGACGCAAGAATCAGCGCCGCCGCCCCGTCGTTCACACCCGACGCATTGCCGGCGGTGACGGTCTTGTCCGGGCCGTTGACCGGTTTGAGCCGGGCCAGGGTTTCCAGGGTGGTGTCGGCCCGTGGATGCTCATCGTGTTCCACCACGGTTTCGCCTTTTTTATGGGCGACCCGCACCGGCACGATTTCTTCGGCGAAGAACCCGGCGGCCTGGGCGGCGGCGGTGCGTTGCTGGCTGCGCAGGGCGAAGGCGTCCTGGTCGGCGCGGGACACATGGTAGTCGTCGGCGACGTTATCGGCGGTCTGCGGCATCGCATCCACGCCATACTGAGCCTTCATCAGCGGGTTGATGAAGCGCCAGCCGATGGTGGTGTCTTCAAGCTTCATGTTGCGCGAAAACGCCGTGTCAGCCTTGCCCATCACGAACGGCGCGCGGGACATCGACTCGACGCCGCCGGCAATCGCCAATTCCATTTCACCGCTGGCAATCGCACGAAAGGCGGTGCCGATCGCGTCCATGCCCGAAGCGCACAAACGGTTGAGGGTCACGCCGGGAATGCTCGACGGCAGGCCCGCCAACAACAGCGCCATACGCGCGACGTTGCGGTTGTCTTCACCGGCCTGGTTGGCGCAGCCGAGGAACACTTCATCGACGGCGTGCCAATCCACGCTAGGGTTGCGTTCGATCAACGCCTTGATCGGCAGTGCCGCCAGGTCGTCGGCGCGCACCGTGGACAGGCCACCGCCGAAACGGCCGATGGGGGTACGAATTGCATCGCAGATAAATACGTCGCGCATCAGGCTTCTCCGGGTGCTTGGCCGTGGGCGGCCGCTGTGCGGGCTTCGAGATCACGCAGGGCGGTCAGCTCGACTGCCGTCGGTTCCGCGGTGGTGCTGACCTGATCGGCAAAGCGGATCGCCCAGCCGGTGGCCGCGACCACTTGCTCACGGGTCACGCCGGGGTGCAGCGCGGTGACCACGAACTCATGGCTGCCCTCTTCCGGCTCCATGATGCACAGGTCGGTAATAATCCCGACAGGACCGGCGCCGGGCAGGCCCAGGCGCTTGCGTGAATCGCCGCCCTCGCCGTGGCCGACGGAGGTGATGAAGTCCAGCTTGTCGACAAACGAACGCGCCGACTGCTTGAGAATGATCAGCACGCTCTTGGCCGAGCCGGCAATCTCCGGCGCGCCACCGGCACCCGGCAGGCGCACTTTGGGCTGGTGATAATCGCCGACCACGGTGGTGTTGATATTGCCGAAACGGTCGACCTGGGCCGCGCCGAGAAAACCGACGTCGATGCGCCCGCCCTGCAGCCAGTAGCGAAAGATCTCACCGGTGGGGACGACAGTGTCGGCAGTCTCGGCCAACTCGCCGTCACCAATGGACAGCGGCAATACGCTGGGCTTGGCGCCAATCGGGCCGGACTCGTAGATCAGCACCACATCCGGCGAAGACGTCAGGCGCGCCAGGTTGGCCGCCTTGGACGGCAGGCCGATGCCGACAAAACACACCGAATCATTCTTCAGGCGGCGTGCAGCGGCGACGGTCATCATTTCATTGGTCGAGTAAGCCATTACTTGGCCTCCTGCGCGGCGGCCAGCTTGGCCTGGAATTCACTGAAATCGGCAGTGCCGTGGATGTATTCGTCGATCCAGGCGGTAAACGTCCCACGGTCGCGAGCGATCGGGTCCCAGGCCTGGTAGAAACGGTTATCGCGTTGGTTATAGCCATGGGCATAGGACGGATGCGCGCCACCAGGCACATGGCACACCGCCGTCAGCGCCCAGGTCGGCAGCACGCAGCTGTTCATCGGCGCGTTGAGGTCGTCGACGATTTCTTCGACGGTGACGATGCAACGCTTGGCGGCCAGCGCCGCTTCCTTCTGTACGCCAAGAATGCCCCAGAGCAGCACATTGCCCTTACGGTCGGCCTTTTGCGCGTGGATCACGCTGACGTCCGGACGTACCGACGGCACCGCCGCCAGCACTTCGCCGGTGAATGGGCAGGTGACGGTCTTGATCAGCGGGTTGACCTTGGGCAGATCGGAACCAGCGTAGGCACGCAACACCGCGAACGGCAGGCCGGAAGCACCGGCGACGTAGGCATTGGCCAGGTCGGCGTGGCTGTGTTCCTCAATCTCCAGGGGTTGCGGCCAGTGTTTCTCGACCGCATCACGCAGGCGATGCAGGGAACCCACGCCAGGGTTGCCGCCCCAGGAAAAAATCAACTTGCGGGCGCAGCCGGCGCCGATCAACTGGTCGTAGATCAGGTCAGGCGTCATACGTACCAGCGTCAGGTCTTTCTTGCCCTGACGAATGATTTCATGACCCGCCGCCGTAGGGATCAGGTGGGTAAAGCCTTCCAGTGCGACAGTATCGCCGTCGTTCACAAATCGCTTCACCGCGTCACGCAGCGCAAGAATTTCAGCCATGGGTTCGGGCTCCCGGTGTGGATCGAAAAAGGCGCGAAGGTGGCGCCGAAGTGCTTGAAGATTAAGCCGGGGCAAAAAGCCAAACAATCCGATAATCGACACAGTGTTCGATTATCGAACCGATTGTTGTCTAGCTAATCTTTCTTGCACCCACAGGAAATGCGCGTGTCTTCAGGTGGCGTCGGCATGGCTGACCATGCCTTTGATCACCACGGCGGCCGTGGCCAATGCGGCGGGGATCACCAGCGCGGTGAGCACCTGCTCGAAGTTCCAGCCCAGGCCCAGCAAGGTGGCGCCCATCCACGCGCCGAGGATCGCGCCGAAGCGGCCGATACCGAGCATCCATGACACGCCGGTGGCGCGGCCCTGGGTCGGGTAGAAGCGTGCGGCCAGGGACGGCATCGCCGATTGCGCACCGTTGACGCACATCCCGGCGACCAGCACCAAGGTCGCCAACACGGTGATATTGCCCAAGCTCTGCCCTACCGCGTAGGCAAATACCCCGGCCAGCAGGTAGAACGTGCCGATGACCTTGTGCGGGTTGAACCGGTCCATCGCCCAGCCCACCCCGACCGCACTCAACACGCCACCAAACTGGAATAGCGCACCGATGAACGCGGCCTGTTCCATGCTCGCGCCACTGTCGCGCATCAGCGTGGGCAGCCAACTGGTCAGCAGGTACACAATCACCAGGCCCATGAAGTAGGTGAGCCAGAGCAACAAGGTGCCGGCGCTGTAGGTGCCGGAGAAGATCACCGCGAATACGTTGCGCGCCTTCACGGTTTTTTGCTCGGGCACGCTGAAACCGCTGGCTTGGGCGACGATGCCGGGCTCGATGGGTGACAAGGCTTTGCGCACCTTGTCGGTGCCGCGGTTGCGCACCACCAGGTAGCGCGCCGATTCCGGCAGCCATCCCCACAACACCACCGCGAGGATCAACGGCAAAATACCGCCGATGAGCAGCAAGCTGTGCCAGCCGAATGCCGGGATCAATTTGGCCGAGATAAACCCGCCACCGGCCATGCCCAGGTTGAAACCGCAGAACATGCTGGTCACCAGCAGCGATTTATGGCGTTCGGGGGTGTATTCGGACAGCAGCGTGGTGGCATTCGGCATACCGGCGCCCAACCCCAGGCCGGTGAGGAAGCGCAACACCAGCAACTGATCGACGTTGCTGCTGTAGGCCGAGGCCAGGCTGAAGGCGCCAAACACCAGCACCGCACTCACCAATACCACTTTGCGCCCGAAACGGTCCGCCAGCGGGCCGGAACCCAGGGCGCCGAATACCATGCCGATCAGCGCGGCGCTCATCACCGGGCCGAGGCTGGCGCGATCAATGCCCCAGTCCTGGGACAGCGCGGGCGCGATGAAGCCCATGGCGGCGGTGTCGAGGCCATCGAGAAAGACAATCAGGAAACACAGGATCACCACACGCCACTGATAGCGTGACAGTGGCTGGGCATTGATGAAGGACTGCACGTCCAGGGTGGTAGCGACAGAAGGTTGATTCATTATTGTTATTCCACACCGATGGCGGGCCAACGACCTGGGGTCGTCATTATTATTGGGCGGCGCTCAGAGCGCTGCCGCACAGTAATAACCCAGGGGAAACAACGTCAATTGATCGAACCGGGATCTGTGCGGTCACCGAACAGCTTAGGCAAACAGTTGCGCACTCAACTCACGGCTGGCGCTGAGCATGCTCGGCAGGAAGCGCTGCTCCAGTTCGCTGCGGCTGACACGACCGGCATGGGTACTCACGTTGAGCGCCGCCAGCACCTGGCCGGACGCGTCATACACCGGCACTGCGATGGAGCGCAGGCCTTGTTCCAACTCCTGATCGACGATGCACCAGCCCTGCTGGCGCACGTGTTGCAGACACTCGAACAAGGCTTCGGGCGTGGTAAGGGTGCGGCTGGTCTTGGTTTGCAGGTCGGCGTGGTCGAGGTAGTCCTGCAGCGACGCATCGTCCAGCGCCGCCAGCAGGATGCGGCCCATGGAAGTGCAGTACGCCGGCAAACGCCCGCCTACCGAGAGGTCCACGGAAATCAGGCGCTCCGTGGTGGCCGACCGGGCGATATAGAGGATGTCGTCGCCTTCCAGAGTGGCCATGTTGCAGGCTTCGTGAAGCTGCTCGCTCATGCGGTCCAGGTACGGTTGAGCGGAGACCGCCAGCGGCGTCGAGGACAGATAGGCATGCCCGAGGGTCAGCACCTTGGGCAACAGCGAATAGGTGCGCCCGTCAGTGGTGGCGTAGCCGAGCTTGATCAAGGTGTGCAGGCAACGGCGCACGGCGGCGCGGGGGATTTCGGTACGGTGGCTGATTTGGGCGATGGTCAAGTGACGCTTGCGTTCCTGGAACGCCTGCACCACGGCCAGGCCACGGGCCAGGGAGGTCATGAAGTCCGGATCACCGGTGAATGCCTGGATGCGTTTGGCCGGTGAAGCCACGATCGGCGGCGCCGCTGACGCAAAGGAGTTGCGCAATTGATCGTTCATTTCAAGGTCCTCTTTATTATTTTCAACCGCTGGCGCTTATCGGCAACCGCGAAGGTTGCTCGCTATTGAAAGCCGCCCCAACCGGGATGCACAAGGTTGGGTCAGCAACGTTGGGCGATTATCGGACGATCATGCGATTATCGCAATTTTGCCGGCGCGATCATAAAAACCGGATTGCATGACAGCATTGGGCTTACGCCGGCATTTATGTCGGCCACTTCCCAACCAAGACTGACGCGTGCATGTAACAAAAGCCTCACACAACGTTGACGCTTTTTAACTTTATGATGATAGTGTTATTAAAATACGCCGCTATAATGCAACCTGTGCAGAGGTCAGCCCGATATCCATATCGGGATGGGAGCTCGCCCGGCATCGTATGTTGATTATGCTGCCGTTTATAAATACCGGTTCAAGGAAGTCACCGCTGGCAATTCGTCTAAAGTTGAAGGGTTCACCTGCTCAACTTAAAACATGCCGAGGGCAATATTCGGGTGTAGCACTGCACGTTAATTAAACTCAACTCAAATTAGGTAACACTGTGACGAAAGATGAACTGCGCGCGGAACTTGAGCGCCAGGAGCAACGTTACAAGGACGTATACGGCGGGGAAGTCACCACCTACGCCGCTCAGCCTGAACCAGAGCGCAAGCCATGGCGCAAACGAGCGAGTCTGCTCGATCAGGCCTTTGCCCAGGAGATCCAAAAGATTGAACAGGAACTCAAAGCCGAAGAGCCATAAGCGTCGAGGTTTGAGTCCAACGGGTTCTGCTGTCTCCGCCGGCTCACCGCCGGCGGAGGGCACCTCGCTCGTGGGTCAATTATTCAGCGTCCTGCTGCGACCAACGAAATTTCGTACAAATGTTTCAGAGATGACGTTTAGGTGACAAAACCCCACCTCTACGACGCCGCGCTTTGTAAATCAAAGACTTGCCGAGCCCCCGAAAACCCTGGGATGCGCGCTGCTGCCCGGCTTTTTTTCAATGAAGATTGTTACCGATGAGCAGCTAGTGCATCGATTACCGAGGTTTTCTGGCATAATCGCGCCCCCTTACGACCGGGTCAGAAAACCTTCATGATCGATTTATTCAGCGGACTGGATGCTTGGGTTCTCGTGAGCCTGCTGCTCGCCCTGGCCTTTGTCCTCGCCTTCGAGTTCATCAATGGCTTTCATGACACCGCTAACGCGGTGGCCACAGTCATCTATACCAAAGCCATGCCGCCGCATCTGGCCGTGTTCTTCTCCGGGTTGTTCAACTTCCTCGGCGTATTGCTCGGCGGTGTCGGTGTCGCCTACGCCATCGTGCATTTGCTGCCGGTGGAATTGCTGATCAATGTGAACACCGGCCATGGTCTGGCGATGGTCTTCTCTTTATTGGCCGCGGCGATCACCTGGAACCTGGGCACCTGGTACTTCGGTATTCCCGCCTCCAGCTCGCACACCCTGATCGGCTCGATCCTGGGCGTCGGTCTGGCCAATGCGCTGATCAATGACATTCCCCTGGCTGACGGGGTGAACTGGCAGAAGGCAATCGATATCGGTTCGTCCCTGGTGTTCTCGCCAATCGCCGGTTTCCTGGTCGCGGCCCTGGTGTTGCTGGTCCTGAAACGGTGGCGCCCACTGTCGAAGATGCACAAGACCCCGGACCAGCGCCGCAAGGTCGACGACAAGAAGCACCCGCCGTTCTGGAACCGCCTGGTCCTGGTGATTTCCGCCATGGCCGTGAGTTTCGTCCACGGTTCCAACGACGGTCAGAAAGGTATCGGCCTGATCATGCTGGTGCTGATCGGTATCGTGCCGGCGCAGTTCGTACTCGACCTGGGCAGCACCACTTACCAGATCGAGCGCACCCGCGACGCTACCCTGCACCTGAACCAGTTCTACCAGCGCAACCACGAAACCCTGGGCGAATTCCTGGCCCTGGGCAAAAGCGTGAAGGACGACCTGCCGGGCAAGTTCCGCTGCAACCCGCAGCAGACTGAACCGACCATCGACGCGCTGCTGGGCACCTTGAAAGGCGTTTCCGACTACCACGCGCTGTCGTCCGACCAACGCATCGAAGTCCGTCGCTACCTGCTGTGCCTGGACGATACCGCGAAGAAAGTCGGCAAGCTGCCAGGCCTGGAGTCCCGTGAGAAGTCCGACCTCGACAAGCTGCGCAAAGACCTGACGGCCACCACCGAATACGCACCGTTCTGGGTGATTATCGCGGTCGCACTCGCCCTGGGCCTGGGCACCATGGTTGGCTGGAAGCGCGTGGTACTGACCATCGGCGAGAAGATCGGCAAGCAGGGCATGACTTATGCCCAGGGCATGTCGGCGCAAATCACCACCGCCAGCATGATCGGCCTGGCCAACATCTTCAGCCTGCCGGTGTCGACCACCCACGTGTTGTCGTCCGGTGTTGCCGGCACCATGGTTGCCAACAAGAGCGGCCTGCAAGGCGGCACGGTGAAGACCATCTTGATGGCCTGGGTATTGACCCTGCCGGCGACCGTAGGCCTGTCGGCCGGGTTGTTCTGGATGGCGTCCAAGGCGCTGGGCAGCTGATAGCCCGCCGGCCATGACAAAGGTGCGATCCGCGAGGGTCGCACCTTTTTTTATGCGGTCGATCTCAAGCCGAACACCGTTCAAAAGTGAGAGTGGTGTTGATTAAATCGCGGGCAAAAAAAAGGGCGACCGAAGTCGCCCAAAATGCCTTGCGTGCTCATGTAACCTGGAAAAACCTATGGTTTTTTACGCTTGTTCGCGTCTCTCCAGATAAAAAATCCAAACCCTACGAAGAACAGCACCATGAGGCCAACTGTCAGCACTCCGGCAAACACCACATTATCGAAAAACATGACTGGCCTCCTGCTGTTGCCTTGTTGCGATAGGGCTAAGTTAAAGGAGAAGGCGGGATGGGAAATTGACGAGGATCAATGTCGCCCACGACGGGGCGTAAAGAAGGGAAATAACTGACCTGCATCAATAGATGCAGGCTGTTTCAACGCTTTTTCGGTTTGTTTTTCGGTTTTTTCTTAACTTTTCCGAGCGGCATCGCCTGTTCAAACGCCTGGCGAACCTCATTCAGACGTTTGTCGTTGAGGTCATGCACCCGTTTAGCGCGTTCGGCGTTCAGGTCGATCAGTTTGTCGTCATCACTCATGGCTTGGCTTACGTCGTGGCGGGGATCGCTTAATAATGCGGCCTCACTTGCCCGACAGCAAATCAGCGGGCGACAAAATGCAGGTCATCGCCCAAAATCGGCACTTCTCCCTTACCCAAGAGGCGCACACAGGTGGCACTGCACAAGGACCTTCCGCCGTTGCTGGCCCTGCGCGCCTTCGAGGCCGTGGCGCGGCACTTGAGCTTTATCAAGGCGGCGCATGAGTTGTCAGTGACCCAGAGTGCGCTCAGCCATCAGGTACACAAGCTCGAACAGTACCTGGGCAAACCACTATTTGTCCGACGCACCCGCGCGATTGATCTGACCGCAGACGGCCAACACTACTACGAGCAAATCCGCCCTGCCCTCGACCTGATCGCCGTCGCCACCCGCAGCCAACGGGTGGTGTCCAGCGTCACGGTGTTGCGCATCGGCTTGCTCGCGTCCTTTGCCACCTTATGGCTGGCGCCGCGCCTGGCGGGTTTTCTGCAACGCTACCCGCAGATCCAGGTGGAGCTGGTGCCAGCGATTCAACTGGCGAACGTCGCGGCGGCCGAGGTCGACCTGGCCATCCGCTATGGCAAGGGCGACTGGCCTGACGTGCAGGCCACGCGGCTGATGCCGGAAGTGCTCTCCCCCGTGTGCAGCCCGGCGTTCAAGGCCAGCCGGCAGCACAACGGCGCTCTGCTGATGGCCACCTCGCACCGCCCGTTCGAATGGACGGATTGGTCCGGCCATTATCAAGTCGACCTCAGCCCGCATCCGCGCGTGGTGCTGCATGACTACAACATCGTGGTCGAAGCCGCCGTGGCCGGCCAAGGTATCGCCATGGGCCGTCACCGCTTGATCGAGCGCCGGCTCCAGGACGGCAGCCTGGTAGAAGCCTTCGACTGGCCGCCGTATCGCAGCGAAATCGGCTACTGGCTGATCGCGCCCCAAGGCCCCGCCAGCGCGGCGGCCGAATGTTTCAGCGCGTGGTTGAAGGCTGCCTGCGCCGACGCGTGAGTTATTTCGATACGTCGAATGATATCTATGCGTTTGCCGTCCATCACCTTGATCAACATGCTGAAACCTCTCAACCCAGAGGATTCAACATGCGCGATTCCATCCGCCAACGCGTGCAGGCCCTCGGCCTCACGCTGCCGACGCCCAGCCAGCCGATTGCCAATTACATCAACCATGTGATCAGCCGGAATCAGTTGTTTATCTCCGGGCAAATCCCATTGCTGGACGGCAAACCGGCCTATGTCGGCCGCCTGGGCGAATCCCTCGGCGACAAAGGCCGGCATGTACGCACCGCTGTCGGCGTGTCCAGCCTGCCGGGGGGCGTGGCGGTGGAAGTCGACGCCATGTTCGAGCTGCAGCCATGAGCCCGCTCGACGTCCAGCGCCTGCGCGAGGCCACGCCGGGTTGTCGGTCCGGTCTCGTACACTTCAACACGGCCGGTGCTGCATTGCCGAGCCAGGCGACCCTCGACACCATCATCGAGCAACTGCAACGCGAAGCGTGCGACGGCCCGATGGAGGCCAGCGAACATGGCGCCATCCTGGTGGAAAAAGCCCGCCGCGCCGCCGGCCAGTTGCTCAATGCACCCACCGCGTCGATTGCCTTTGCCGGCAGCGGCTCGACCGCCTGGAGCCTGGCGTTCCAGGCGCTGGGCCGGTGGCAGCCGGGCGACAGGATTCTGGTGGGGCGCCACGAATGGGGCGGCAACCTGGCGAGCATGGAACTGGCGGTGCAGGCCGGTGCGCGAATCGAGGTAATCCCCTGCGATGAAACCGGTGCAGTCTGCCCGGTAGCCCTGGAAGCGATGATCGACGCAAGCGTGAAACTGATCGACCTGACCTGGCTCCCCGCCAATGGCGGCCTGATCAACCCCGCCCAGGCGATTGGTGAAGTGGCCAGGCGGCATGGCATCCCCTACTTCATCGATGCCGGCCAGGCGGTCGGCCAGGTGCCGGTGGATGTGCAGGCGCTGCACTGCGACGTGCTCAAGTCGGCGGGCCGCAAGCACCTGCGCGGGCCGCGGGGCACGGCGCTGCTGTACGTGCGGCCGGACTTTCTGGCGCGGTTGAACCCTGCGCAGCGCGATGTGTTTTCAGCGCCGTGGAGCGCCCAGGGGTTCGGCCTGCGCAACGATGCCCGACGCTTTGAAACCAGCGAAACGTCCTACGCCTTATTGGCAGGTTTGGGCAATGCGTTGCAGGAACTCAATCAACTGGGGATTGAGCGGGTGTGGGACCGGGTCCGGCAGACCAGCGAGCGAATCCGCGAAACGTTGCGTCAGACTCCGGGAATCTCTCTGCATGACTTGGGCACCAGCCAATCAGGCTTGATCGCCTTCAACCTCGCCGGCTGGGACGCCTTCGAGCTCAAGCGTCGCCTGGAGCTCAAGCGCATCAATATCGGCGCCAACGATGTGGCGTATACCCCACTGGATATGCAGGCACGAGGCCTGGCCAGCATTGCGCGAATCTCCGTCAGCCCGCTCAACACCGATCAGGACATTGAACGGCTGATGGCGGCCTTGCGCGAACTGCGCGATTAAACCTCGACGTCCACCCACAACCCCTGGCGCGGCGCGTCTTCGATCAGCGGCGCCACGGGCACGGTGTTATCGGCGTTGAGCTCGTCGCCCGGGATCGCCAAGTGCGCCTCCGGGTCGTCATCGGCTTCACGCCGGCGTTTCTGCTGCTCCTGCTGGCGACGTTGCTCCTCGCGCAGCAAAAACGTCGACTGCTCGGCATCGCCATTTTTCAGGTCGATCGTGCTCTCGTTGGAACTCGCTTGTACGGGCACCACGGGCGGAATATCGGGTTTTTGACGCACCGGGTCGAGTTGCGACGTGACCGGCACAACGCTGACGGGCAGCATAGGTGGCAGCATAATAGTTGTTCTCCTGTCAGCAGGCTGTCGGCGGGCGGCGGGCGGACTTGAGCGCAGGCTTGCCAACCTGTGACCCAGTCGACACTCACAAGTGCCCGCCATCTGTCGACTCAACATTCGATGCACGGCGCAAACCGCGTAGTTTTTGTCAGAGTCCTTTGGATGAGGGCCTTGTTCCGTTAAGATAGTCGGCTTTTTCACGGCGGGAGTCAGGCAGCATGGCGCAGCAGTATCAACCGGGGCAACGCTGGATTAGTGACAGCGAAGCAGAGCTGGGTTTAGGCACCGTTCTGGCACAGGACGGCCGCTTGCTGACCGTGCTCTATCCGGCCACTGGCGACACGCGCCAGTATGCGCTACGGAATGCGCCCCTCACCCGCGTGAGGTTCTCGCCGGGCGACAGCATCACCCATTTCGAAGGCTGGAAAATGACCGTGCAAGAAGTCGACGACGTCGACGGCCTGCTGGTCTACCACGGCCTCAATGGGCAGAACGAGCAGGTCACCCTGCCGGAAACCCAACTGTCGAACTTCATCCAGTTCCGCCTGGCCAGCGACCGTCTGTTCGCCGGGCAGATCGACCCGCTGGCCTGGTTCTCGCTGCGCTATCACACCCTGGAACACACCAGCCGCCAGTTGCAATCTTCGCTGTGGGGCCTGGGCGGCGTGCGGGCGCAACCGATTGCCCACCAGTTGCACATCGCCCGTGAAGTCGCTGACCGTATCGCGCCACGGGTATTGCTGGCCGACGAAGTGGGCCTGGGCAAGACCATCGAAGCCGGCCTGGTGATCCATCGCCAGTTGCTGTCCGGGCGCGCCAACCGCGTGCTGATCCTGGTTCCGGAAAACCTGCAGCACCAATGGCTGGTGGAAATGCGCCGGCGCTTCAACCTGCAAGTGGCGCTGTTCGACGAAGAACGCTTCATCGAAAGCGATGCCGCCAACCCGTTCGAAGACACCCAGCTGGCCCTGGTGGCCCTGGAGTGGCTGGTGGACGACGAGAAGGCCCAGGACGCACTGTTCGCCGCCGGCTGGGACCTGATGGTGGTCGACGAAGCCCACCACCTGGTCTGGCATGAAGACAACGCCAGCGCCGAGTACTCGCTGGTCGAACAGCTGGCCGAGGTCATCCCTGGCGTGCTGCTGCTCACCGCTACCCCGGAACAACTGGGCCAGGACAGCCACTTCGCACGCCTGCGCCTGCTGGACCCGAACCGTTTCCACGATCTGCAAGCGTTCCGCGCCGAAAGCGAGAACTATCGCCCGGTGGCCGAAGCGGTGCAGGAACTGCTGGACAAGGGCCGTCTCTCCCCGGCCGCGCACACCACCATCCAGGGTTTCCTCGGCAACGAAGGTGAAGCGCTGCTCACCGCCGTCAACGATGGCGACACCGAAGCCAGCGCGCGCCTGGTGCGCGAGCTGCTCGACCGCCACGGCACCGGCCGCGTACTGTTCCGCAACACCCGCGCCGCAGTGCAGGGCTTCCCGGAGCGCAAGCTGCACGCCTACCCGCTGCCGAACCCGGACGAATACCTCGAATTGCCGCTGGGCGAACACGCCGAGCTGTACCCGGAAGTCAGCTTCCAGTCGCAGCCGGACATTGAGGAAGACAATCGCTGGTGGCGCTTCGACCCACGGGTTGAATGGCTGATCGACCAGCTGAAAATGCTCAAGCGCACCAAGGTCCTGGTGATCTGCGCCCACGCCGAAACCGCGATGGACCTCGAAGACGCCCTGCGCGTGCGCTCCGGCATCCCGGCCACGGTGTTCCACGAAGGCATGAACATCCTCGAACGTGACCGCGCCGCCGCCTACTTCGCCGATGAAGAATTCGGCGCCCAGGTGCTGATCTGTTCGGAAATCGGCAGCGAAGGCCGCAACTTCCAGTTCTCCCACCACCTGGTGCTGTTCGACCTGCCGTCCCACCCCGACCTGCTGGAACAGCGGATCGGCCGTCTGGACCGGATCGGCCAGAAACATGTGATCGAACTGCACGTGCCGTACCTGGAAACCAGCCCGCAAGAGCGCCTGTTCCAGTGGTACCACGAAGCGCTGAATGCGTTCCTCAACACCTGCCCGACCGGCAACGCCTTGCAGCATCAGTTCGGCCCACGCCTGCTGCCGCTGCTGGAAAACGCCGACGACGGCGAGTGGCAAGCCCTGATCGACGAAGCCCGTGCCGAGCGCGAGCGCCTGGAACAGGAACTGCACACCGGCCGCGACCGTCTGCTGGAACTCAACTCCGGCGGCGCGGGTGAAGGCGATGCGCTGGTGGAAGACATCCTCGAGCAAGACGACCAGTTCGCCCTGCCGATCTATATGGAAACCCTGTTCGATGCGTTTGGTATCGACAGCGAAGACCATTCGGAAAACGCACTGATCCTCAAGCCCAGCGAAAAAATGCTCGACGCCAGCTTCCCCCTGGGCGATGACGAAGGGGTGACCATCACCTACGACCGTAACCAGGCGCTGTCGCGTGAAGACATGCAGTTCATCACCTGGGAACACCCGATGGTGCAGGGCGGCATGGACCTGGTGCTGTCCGGTTCCATGGGCAACACCGCCGTCGCGCTGATCAAGAACAAGGCGCTCAAGCCCGGCACCGTGTTGCTGGAGCTGCTCTACGTCAGCGAAGTGGTTGCCCCGCGCTCGCTGCAACTGGGCCGCTACCTGCCGCCGGCCGCCCTGCGCTGCCTGCTGGACGCCAACGGCAACGACCTGTCCGGCCGCGTGTCGTTCGAAACCTTGAACGACCAGCTGGAAAGCGTGCCACGGGCCAGCGCCAACAAGTTCGTCCAGGCCCAGCGCGACCAGCTGACGCCACGCATCAACGCCGGCGAAGAGAAGATCACCCCGCGCCATGCCGAGCGCGTGGCCGAGGCCAAGCGTCGCCTGGCAGCCGACACCGACGAAGAACTGGCGCGCCTGACCGCGTTGCAAGCGGTCAACCCGACCGTGCGCGACAGCGAACTGGTTGCCCTGCGCCAACAGCGCGAGCAAGGCCTGGCCATGCTCGACAAGGCCGCGCTGCGCCTGGAAGCGATCCGGGTGTTGGTGGCGGGTTGATTGCTGCGTTGCTCAGCTAAAAAGAAGGCCCGCGCAATGCGGGCCTTTTTTATTCACTGAAGAAGGTCTTCGCCAGTCATGGCCTCATCGGGAGCAAGCCCCCTCCCACACTTGGAATGCAGTTCCAGTGTGGGAGGGAGCTTGCTCCCGATGGCGTCAACGCGATCTCAAGCCGTCGCAGCAGCAGCCGGCACCGCCACCTCCACCGCCACCAGCCCGTCTTTCATCCGCTTGGCATCCCGCACAAAACTGCGCGACGCCTGAAACAGAAACAGCATGGTCAAGAACAGCGCCACCGGAATCAGGTACATGGCGTCATGCAACCCCACCGCTTTATAAGCCTCGGTCATCTGCTCCGCCCCGGCGGCATACATCGCCGAATGGGCAAAGTGATCGGACAAGCCCCCCACCACCACCGGCCCCATGCCGCCACCCAGCAAGTACAGGCCGGCAAAGAACAGCGCCATCGCCGTGGCCCGCAGGCGCGGCTCGACCACGTCCTGGATCGCCGTGTACACACAGGTGTAGAAGTTGTAGGCAAACAACCAACCCACACTGAACAGCGCGACAAACACACCGATCTCGATACGCCCGGCGTGCAAGGCCCAGGCGGTGGTGACGGTGGAAATGATCAGGCTGAACGCGGCAAACAACAGGCGGCCATTGGCAACCCGTTGATGGATCTTGTCGGCGATCCAGCCGCCCAACGTCAGGCCGACCAGCCCGGTCAACCCGACGATCACCCCGGTGGCAACCGCCGCGTCCTGCAACGGCATCAGGAAATAGCGCTGCAGCATCGGCACCAGGAACGAGTTACACGCATAGGTTGCGAAGTTGAAGCACAACCCGGCCAGCACCAACCAGAGAAAGGTCGGCACCGCCAGCACGCGGCGGATCGGGCGGTCGACGCGTTCCTGGGAGACTTGCACGGTTTCTGCCGCGCCGCGCTTGGGTTCTTTGATAAAGAACATGAAGACCGCGAGGATCAGCCCCGGCACGGCCGCGATAAAGAACGGCGCGCGCCAGCTGTCGAACGCCTTGACCATCGCGCCAATGGTAAAGAACGCCAGTAACAGGCCCAATGGCAGGCCCAGCATGAAAATGCCCATGGCCCGCGCACGGCGGTGGGCCGGGAACAGGTCGCCAATCAGCGAGTTGGCCGCCGGCGCGTAGCTGGCTTCGCCGATGCCGATGCCCATACGCACCAACAGGAACGTCCAGAAACTGCCGACCATGCCGTTGATCGCCGTCAACCCGCTCCACGCGAACAGGCCCCACCCCATGAGTTTGCTGCGCGAACCGGTATCGGCCAGGCGCCCGAGCGGCAGGCCGGCAATGGCGTAGACAATGGTGAAGGCGGTGCCGATGATGCCCAGCTGAAAGTCGCTCAGGTGCCACTCCATGCGGATCGGCTCGATGATGATCGCCGGAATGGTGCGGTCGAAGAAGTTGAACAGGTTGGCGAGGAACAGCAGGAACAGAATGCGCCAGGCATTCGCCGCTTGGGTCGAGTTCTGCATGGGTCCGTCTCTTTTATTGTTATGAGAGCTGCGATGCCCGATGCATCCTGCTCAGGTATCTGCAACATAGTCAGGCCGGCGACGCTTGTCTGTAATGATTCGTAACGCTGATAGGGCATGATTTCACCCGAAACTACGGGACTTTCCCTACGAAAAATATAAGTGTGCCCTCCTCTTCCCAACGGCCATGGCGCGATTAGAATGGCGAGCCTTCCTGTCACAACCCTTCTTACTTTCCTTATCGAAGACGCCCATGTCCGAAGCCAGTCCGTGTCTGAATTGCGGTGCCTGCTGTTCACACTTCCGTGTGTCTTTCTTCTGGGGTGAGTGCGCCTCGGCGGGGGGCACGGTGCCCGATGACCTGGTGGTGCAGATCAACCCCACACGCGTGGCGATGATCGGGACCGACCAGAAACCCGCGCGCTGCTGCAGCCTTGAGGGCGAAGTGGGCAAAGGCACTCATTGCACGATCTATGAGCAGCGCTCCAGTGTGTGCCGCGAGTTCGACGCCTCCTGGAGCCAAGGTGTGCAAAACACCGATTGCGATGCCGCGCGCGCAGCATTTGGTCTGACGCCGCTGGAGCCACCGCCTTTCGAGCTGGACCTGCCGATCAGCGCTTAGCATCAATCGCTATAGGCAAGATGCCGAAATCATAGCGAGCAACCTACCATTCGTCCTGGCGAAACCCGCGAGGCTTCTATACTCGACCTCATAGGTCACCGCCGGAAGCAGTGACGTAATGACGGGGCATGCAATGGAATTGCTGGGTCTGCATTTTTTTTCTGACCTCCCCGAGAATGGGCACTTGTTACTCAACTGCAGTCATAACCCCTTTCTGGTGCTACTCGCCTACCTGGTTGCGTGTGCGGCGGGGTTCGGCACATTGGACATGGCCGAACGCGTCGGCCATGTCGAGGACCCCACCGCCCGCCGTCACTGGCGCTGGCTGGGTGCCGTTTGCCTGGCAGGCGGTATCTGGTCGACTCACTACATCAGCGTGCTGGCTTTCGAAGCACCGGTCGTCATTCACTACGAATGGATCATGACGCTCGTGTCGCTGCTGATCGCTCTGGCCGCCGCGTGGTTCGCCATGCAAACCCTCAGTCATCCCCACCCGCGGGTGCGCCAGTGCCTGGCGGCGGCGGTGTGGATGGGCCTGGGCATCGCGCTGATGCATTACGTCGGCATGTCGGCCATGCGCTCCCAGGCCCAGGCGTACTTCGACTCGCAACTGTTCATGGCCTCGGTTGCGATCGCCATCGGCGCCAGCCTGGCGGCATTGTGGCTGTCGATCGCCCTGCGCAAAGGCGCGGGCGTGTTTCACCAATTGCTCAAATACGCCGCCAGCCTGGTACTGGGTGCAGGGATTCTGAGCATGCACTTCACCGGCATGGCCGCCATGCAACTGGTAGTGACCGCAGGCGCTGATCTGTTATTGCCGCAGGACAACCACCCCATTCAACTGGGGCTGTCGGTGGCGATCATCACCCTGCTGGTGATCGCCAGCAGCATCAGCGCCGCCCTCGCAGACAAGAAGTTACAACACAAGGAGCGCGACCTTCGCCGGGTCAACGCCCTGCTCGGCGAGCTGGACCAGGCCCGCGCCTCGCTGCAACAGGTGGCGCATTACGACGCCTTGACCAGCTTGCTCAATCGCCGTGGTTTCAATCTGATTTTCGCAGAGAAAATCGCAGAAAAAACCCGAAGCAACGGCATGATGGCGGCGATTTTCCTCGATATCGACCATTTCAAGCGTATCAACGACAGCCTCGGGCATGACGCCGGCGACCAGTTGCTCACCGTGTTGGCCGGGCATATCAAGGGCTCGGTGCGCAGCCATGAAGACGTGGTCGCGCGTTTTGGCGGCGATGAGTTCTGCATCCTGATCAGCATCCACCACCGCGATGAAGCGCGGCATTTGGCCCAGCGCATCATGCAAAAAATGAAAACCCCGATCGAACTGGCCGGGCGCCGCATGGTGATGACCACCAGCATCGGCATCAGCCTGTTTCCCGAAGACGGCCTGACCTGCGAAGAATTGCTGAAGACCGCCGACCTGGCGCTGTACCAGTCCAAGGATACGGGGCGTAACAGCCTCAACTTCTTCAGCTCCAACCTGAAAACCCGCGCGTTCATGGAGCTGCAACTGGAAGAGGAACTGCGCATGGCCCTGCGCGCCCGTAACGAACTGGTGTTGTTCTATCAGCCGATCTTCGATATGAAGCGAGGCAGGATCACCCGCCTGGAAGCCATGGTGCGCTGGCAGCATCCGCACCATGGCTTGCTCGCGCCCGACCGTTTTATCGGCATTGCCGAAAGCAACGGATTGATCGCCGAACTGGACCACTGGGTATTGCGCCAGGCCTGTCATGACTTGAGCCTGCTGTCCGACAAGGGCTACGGCGAATTGACCATGGCCGTGAACTGTTCGACGTTGAACCTGGGCCGCGACGAGCTGGTCGATGAGATCGAAGACGCCCTGCGATCCAGCGGGATTGGGGCCAACCGCCTGGAGCTTGAAGTCACCGAAAACGCGCTGATGGGCAATATCAGCAGCACTTTGGCGAAGCTGCGGCAGATCCGCGCGCTGGGCGTGTCGCTGGCGATCGATGACTTCGGCACCGGCTACTCCTCCCTCGCCTACCTCAAGCGCCTGCCGCTCAACACACTGAAGATCAATCGCTCGTTTATCCAGGACATTTCCCAGTCGAGCGCCGACATCGAGATCGTCGAGGCGATTGTCGGCATGGCCCACACCCTGCACTTGCAGGCGGTAATCGAAGGCGTGGAAGCCCAGGCCCAGTTCGAGCTGCTGCTTAAACATGGCTGTGACTTCGTTCAGGGCTACCTGTTGAGCCCGGCAGTGCCCGTCGACGAGGTCATCAGCGTGATCCAGGGCATCGATCGGCGCCCCCTCCTGCCGCCGGTCAACGTGGCGGCGGCCAAGGAAGCGCTGTCGCCAAACGAGCTTCGCCCAGACCGAAGCTGTCCCGCCTCGATCATCAGGCCAATTCGCTGACGTCTAAATCTTTGGCATTTCGCCATCAATTATCTAAAGAACGCCGGTAAACGGCCGATTCATCAGAGTCGGGCCGGGATTTCCCCTTGAAACGCTAGGGTTAAACCTATCGCCCCGGACCCGAACGCACTGTAAAGTCGCGAACTCCCACTCAGTGATGGCTTTTTAACATTTCACAGCCATCCGCCCAGGTACATGGCGCACAATGACTTCTAAAAATAACTCTGCCACCGTGGTCTCCGATGTGTTGCCGACAGCTCCTGCGGAAAAACCTTCAGGTTCGAAGTCATTGAGCAGCCCCCGTCCACTGGCGACCCAGCAATACCTGTACTTCACCGAGACCAATACCGACCGCATCCTCGACAACCTCGACGGCCTGCGCGACATGGTGTTCCCGCGCCTGCCCCATCAGGAAGTCGATGGCGAGCCGCGCAGCGAACAGGAATTCCCCTCGGTGTGCCTGATCGGCCTGGGCCGCTGCGGTTCGAACATTGCGCTGGACGTGGCCGAGCTGGTCTATAACGCACGCAAGTTCTACCTCAACGAATTCAGTACCGAAGACAAGTCGACAGACAAGGGCTACAGCCCCGCCCAATGGATTCGCAACAACCTGCGCCTGGGCGTCGGCAAGGCCAGCAAACCAGTGTTCCTGGTGGAGCCGCTGGTGATGCTGGGCGACCTGGACAAAGACATCGCCGGGCGCATCCGATTCTCGCGCAAGGGCGAAAAAAGCGGCTTCCTGCGCGATTACAGCAAGATGAAAATCATGGACCTCTCGGAAGTCCATGCCGGTGGCGCCGGTAACGCGCCGATCCTCGGCCAGTACCTGGCCAAGATCATCCTCAATAAAGACACCCAGCGTTTTTCCAGCCCCGACTGGAAGATGATCCATTCGTACCTGATCGACTCCTGCGGCATCAAGGCCAACCAGTCGCGCCTGTATTTCTCGATCTTCAGCGCCGGCGGCGGCACCGGCTCGGGCATGGCGTCGGAGTTCGGCCTGGCCCAACAGCACTCGTACATGAACAAGACGTTCGACACCAAGCCGGCCGACGAGCACGACAGCAAAAGCGGCCACGCCTTCGTCTTCGAACCGATCTTCACCAGCGGCATCTGCGTGCTGCCGAACATCTCCGACCACCGCAGCGAAATGTCCGAGGCGCTGCACATCAACGCCGGGCGGCTGCTCTGCAAGTATCTGTCGGAAGAATGGGATTTCTCGTACAACTTCGCCAATGAAGACAGCAGCGAAGCCAGCGTCAAGGGCCGTATCCGCCCTTGGAACGCGATGATGCTGATCTCCAACGACATCATGCGTTACGCCGAAGAGAGCGACGACGGCAATATCCAGAACATTGATGTCAATGCCATGGAAAAGCACGCCAACCAGTATATCTCGCAGCAGATCTTCAACATTCTTACCGCCCAGGCGGTCACCACCGACTACGACCAGAACTACTTCCGTCGCGCCGGTATCGACATCGGCGAAACCATCCGTCTGGATGCCAACGACCTGTTCATGAGCCTGGCCGGCCCGGTGGCGATTGCCTACGCCGAATCGGTGGTCCCGGAAACCCCGGCGCCGTCGGGTGACAAGTTCAAGGTGTTCGACAAAGAGCCGCAGCGCCTGAACATCGACGACCTGTTCTTCCGCTCCATCGACCTGCCGCACTTCAACAAAGTCACCCAGGCCATCGAAGGCATCAGCCTGCTGCCGATCGAGTCCAAGCGCTACAAGGCCTCCCTGGAGCAGTACAAGAACTCCGGCTATGACGCGGCGGCGCTGCACGACCTGCACTTCTTCAAGAACTGCTCGTCGGTGGTGTCGATCGTGTCGCTGCCCAAGGACTACAAACTGTCCTACATGGACCTGAACCGCCTCAAGACCCACCTCAACAGCCTGTTCCCCAACACCACGCTCAAGCGCTACGCCCTGGTGATCGGCGCGTCGGCCAACCTGTCGCTGACCACCCTGATCGCCAAGAGCCCGTGCCTGTCGGATGACTTCCTGACGCTGATCGTGGCGTTCATCAAACGCTGCTTTGCGCGCAACCCGTACCGTTTCGACGACACGCTGGACAACTCGATCCTGGACTTCATCATCCACGAGGATTTCGACGAAGAGCGTATCGACGAACTGCTCAATGAGTTTGAAAACCCAGCGAAGATCCTCGACACCAACTGGTACGCGATCAAGCCGATGTATGAGAAGAAGTACCGTGAGTTGATCAATGACAAAGATAAGTTTGTCTCGATCAATGACATTCGCCTGTCACGGGATTGCGTGAAGAAGGCGATCAAGTACTTGCGTGAGATTTACCGTCATCGGATCGGCAAGACGAAGATTATTTCGTTGAACATCCATACCGGCAAAACTGCCTAGTTGTCTGTGGCGAGGGAGCACGCTCCCTCGCCACAGCGATCTGCTAACACCAAGAAACAATTCCCCGGGCATTTCACCGTCGGCAAAACTGTTCCCGTGACGCGCACGTCACCCTCAGCTGTGACCTTTCTCCACGGCAAGATGCCATCACCGCATCAGCGGTTACTCCGCTACACACTTGCAGCGGCGCAAATCGCGCACCATTTTCGTGCAGGCTTTTCTTACGCTGCCCTTTCCTGGATCAGAATCCACGGCGAAACCACCACCGCCCACAGGCTCGGATCACGCTCCAGCAGGTCCAATGCCCGCGTCGCAGACACTTCGCCCAGGCTCCCCGAGGCCAGCCAGGCAGCGACTTTATCGCGCTGATCCTCGGCCATGCCTTCGGCCGCCTCGATCAAATCCAGGCCGGCGTCGACCCACAATAGGGCACCCTTGGCAAAGAACGGTTCGAGCTCCTTCCAGGAGATTTCGGCGGTTTCACCGAGCAGCTTGGCATAGAGGGTGCTAGGTTCTTGCGTCATGGGGATTCACCTTGGGAAAAAATCGGCGCAATCATAACGTCGTGTCTCTCGTAGAAAAACCCAGTTGCAAATGAGTGAACGATTGAAAGCGTCAGGAAAGCCACGGATTGTCCGCCACTGCGGCAGCGTCCCGGCGCAATTCTGTCTTTTTCTTTCATTTAAGCGACACGCCCGGGTATTGCCCCCAGCAGCCAGCTTTTCAAGCGATCAACCGGCGCTCTACACTGTACCGGTACAGTTGCCAGGGCACTGCCGGGGGGATATTCAAGATATCTGATCCGGTTCTGCAGCTCACAAGGCCGCTAGAACTATAAAAAAGACAACAGTAAGAGTGGAGCACTATGAATAAGGCTACTAAGCAGATTTCCAAACTGTTTGCCGCTATGGTCCTGGCCGGGGTTGCCAGCCATTCGTTCGCAGCCGACACCATCAAGATCGGCATCGCCGGGCCTAAAACCGGTCCTGTCACGCAATATGGCGACATGCAGTTCATGGGTGCCAAGCAAGCGATCGCCGACATCAACGCCAAGGGCGGCGTCGATGGCAAAATGCTCGAAGCCAAGGAATACGACGACGCCTGCGATCCCAAGCAAGCCGTGGCCGTCGCCAACAAAGTGGTCAACGACGGCGTGAAGTTCGTGGTCGGTCACCTGTGCTCCAGCTCCACTCAGCCCGCGTCCGACATTTATGAAGACGAAGGCGTGATCATGATTACCCCGGCAGCCACCAGCCCGGAAATCACCGCCCGTGGCTACAAGCTGATTTTCCGCACCATCGGCCTGGACAGCGCCCAAGGCCCGGCGGCCGGCAACTACATCGCCGACCACGTGAAGCCGAAGATCGTTGCCGTGCTGCACGACAAGCAACAATACGGTGAAGGCATCGCCACTGCCGTTAAACAGACCCTCGAGAAGAAAGGCACCAAGGTTGCCGTCTTCGAAGGCCTGAACGCCGGTGACAAGGACTTCTCCTCGATCATCCAGAAACTCAAGCAAGCCAACGTCGACTTCGTCTACTACGGCGGCTACCACCCTGAGCTGGGCCTGATCCTGCGCCAAGCCAAGGAAAAAGGCCTGAACGCCAAGTTCATGGGCCCAGAAGGCGTCGGCAACGACTCCATCTCGCAAATCGCCCAGGGCGCTTCCGAAGGCCTGCTGGTGACCCTGCCGAAATCCTTCGACACCGACCCGGCCAACAAAGCCATCGTTGAAGAGTTCGCCAAGAACAAGCAGGACCCAACCGGTCCGTTCGTGTTCCCGGCCTACTCGGCCATTGAAGTCATCGCCGGTGGTATCAAAGCCGCGAAAAGCGAAGACACCGCCAAAGTGGCCGAAGCCATCCACGCGGGCACCTTCAAGACCCCTACCGGCGATCTGAGCTTCGACGCCAAGGGCGACCTGAAGGACTTCAAGTTCGTGGTCTACGAGTGGCACTTCGGCAAACCGAAAACCGAAGTTTCCCCTCAGTAAGCCAGGCGTTACTGGTCAACAAGCCCACTGTGAGAGCAGTGGGCTTTGTTTTACGAGGTTTATGGGCCTGTCACCCGCGATCCGGGCGCTGGCTCACCTGAAAATCTTAAAACCGTCACCAGCGGTTCGCTGGCAAACGCTTTGCGCAAATGTGCTCACAGAACACAGCGCAGGGCCGGAACATGACTCCACCAGTGAAATGCGTATCGGGTTTTTAGGAGCGTTGTAATGCCTGAGATCTATCATTTTTTCCAACAGCTGGTTAATGGCCTGACCATTGGCAGCACCTATGCCTTGATAGCCATTGGCTACACAATGGTTTACGGCATCATTGGAATGATCAACTTCGCCCATGGCGAGGTCTACATGATTGGTTCCTACGTGGCCTTCATTGCCCTTGCCGGGCTGGCCATGATGGGGATCCACTCCCTGCCGTTGTTGATGACCGCCGCGTTCCTGGCGTCGATCGTCGTAACCAGTGCCTATGGCTACAGTATCGAACGGGTTGCCTATCGTCCCTTGCGTGGCAGCAACCGTTTGATCCCGCTGATTTCCGCCATCGGCATGTCGATTTTCCTGCAGAACACCGTATTGCTGTCCCAGGACTCCAAGGACAAGTCCATTCCCAACCTGATCCCGGGGAGCTTCTCCTTCGGCCCAGGCGGCGCACAAGAAGTGCTGATTTCGTACATGCAGATCCTGGTCTTCGTCGTCACCCTGGTGGCCATGCTGGGCCTGACCCTGTTCATTTCCCGCTCCCGTCTGGGGCGCGCCTGCCGGGCCTGCGCCGAAGACATCAAGATGGCCAACCTGCTGGGCATCAACACCAACAACATCATCGCCCTGACCTTCGTCATCGGTGCCGCGCTGGCGGCCGTCGCGGCCGTGCTTTTGAGCATGCAGTACGGCGTGATCAACCCCAACGCCGGTTTCCTGGTCGGCCTCAAGGCCTTTACCGCAGCGGTATTGGGCGGCATCGGCAGCATTCCGGGCGCGATGCTCGGCGGGCTGGTGCTGGGGGTGGCCGAAGCGTTTGGCGCCGATATCTTCGGCGACCAGTACAAGGACGTCGTGGCGTTCGGCCTGTTGGTTCTGGTGCTGTTGTTCCGTCCGACCGGCATTTTGGGCCGTCCGGAGGTTGAGAAAGTATGAGCAGATATCTTAAATCGGCGTTTTTCAGCGCCCTGTTGGTGTGGGCCGTGGCGTTCCCGGTACTCGGCCTCAAGCTGAGCATTGTCGGCATCAACCTGGAAGTGCATGGCACCGGTCCCGTGACCCTGACCATCATTGCCCTGTGTTCGGTGCTGATGTTCCTGCGCGTGCTGTTCACCCGGCAGGTCGGCGCGTTGTTCAAGGGTAACCGTGGCCCGCTGGTATCGCCCAAGGTCAGCCAATTCCTGACCCTGCCGCGCACCCAGCGCTACATCATCATCGGCCTGATCGTGGCCGCGCTGATCTGGCCGTTCTTCGGCTCGCGCGGTGCGGTCGACATCGCCACCCTGATCCTGATCTACGTGTTGCTGGGCCTGGGCCTGAACATCGTGGTCGGTCTGGCCGGCCTGCTCGACCTGGGTTATGTGGGTTTCTACGCCGTGGGCGCCTACACCTATGCGCTGCTCTCGCACTACCTGGGCTGGAGCTTCTGGATCTGCCTGCCCCTGGCCGGCATGGCGGCGGCGACGTTCGGCTTCCTGCTGGGCTTCCCGGTGCTGCGTCTGCGCGGCGACTACCTGGCCATCGTGACCCTGGGCTTCGGGGAAATCATCCGACTGTTCCTGCGTAACCTGACCGACATCACCGGTGGCCCCAACGGCATCAGCAGCATTCCCAAGCCGACCTTCTTCGGGCTGTCGTTCGAGCGCTCTGCGGCCGAAGGCATGCAGACCTTCCACGAGTACTTCGGGATTGCCTACAACCCGGTGAGCAAAGTGGTGTTCCTGTACCTGGTGGCGCTGTTGCTGGCCCTGGCCGCACTGTTCGTGATCAACCGCCTGCTGCGCATGCCGATCGGCCGTGCGTGGGAAGCGCTGCGCGAAGATGAAATCGCCTGCCGGGCCTTGGGCCTGAACCCGACCATCATCAAGCTGTCCGCGTTCACCCTGGGCGCCGCGTTCGCCGGTTTTGCCGGCAGCTTCTTCGCCGCTCGCCAAGGCCTGGTGACGCCGGAGTCGTTCACCTTTATCGAGTCGGCGATCATCCTCGCCATCGTGGTACTGGGTGGCATGGGCTCGCAGTTGGGCGTGATTCTCGCGGCGATCGTGATGATCCTGCTGCCGGAAATGATGCGTGAGTTCAGCGAATACCGCATGTTGATGTTCGGCGCCATGATGGTGCTGATGATGATCTGGCGTCCTCAAGGCCTGCTGCCCATGCAACGTCCACACATGGAGCTGCGCAAATGAGCCGCGAGATCCTGAAAGTCGAAAACTTGAGCATGCGCTTCGGCGGCTTGCTGGCGGTCAATGGCGTGGCCCTGACCGTGAAGGAAAAACAAGTGGTTGCGCTGATCGGCCCCAACGGCGCCGGCAAGACCACGGTGTTCAACTGCCTCACCGGTTTCTACAAGCCCAGCGGTGGCAGCATCCTGCTCGACGGCCAGCCGATCCAGGGCCTGGCCGGTCACGAGATCGCCCGCAAGGGCGTGGTGCGGACCTTCCAGAACGTGCGGTTGTTCAAGGACATGACGGCGGTCGAGAACCTGCTGATCGCTCAGCACCGTCACTTGAACACCAACTTCTTCGCTGGCTTGTTCAAGACCCCGGCGTTCCGCAAGAGCGAGCGCGAGGCCATGGAATACGCGGAGTATTGGCTGGACAAGGTCAACCTCACCGAGTTCGCCAACCGCCCCGCCGGCACCCTGGCCTATGGGCAGCAACGTCGCCTGGAAATCGCCCGCTGCATGATGACCCGCCCGCGGATCCTGATGCTCGACGAACCGGCCGCCGGCTTGAACCCCAAGGAAACCGAAGACCTCAAGGCGCTGATCGGCGTGTTGCGTGAGGAAAACAACGCCACCGTGCTGTTGATCGAACACGACATGAAACTGGTCATGAGCATTTCCGACCACATCGTGGTGATCAACCAGGGCACGCCCCTGGCCGACGGTACGCCGGAGCAGATCCGCGACAATCCTGAAGTGATCAAAGCCTATCTGGGGGAAGCGTAAAATGCTGCAATTCGAAAACGTTTCCACTTTCTACGGAAAGATCCAGGCCCTGCACAGCGTCAACGTCGAAGTGCGCCAGGGTGAGATCGTCACGCTGATCGGCGCCAACGGTGCCGGCAAGTCGACCTTGCTGATGACCTTGTGCGGTTCGCCGCAGGCCCACAGCGGCAGCATCCGCTACATGGGTGAAGAGCTGGTGGGCCAGCAGTCGTCGCACATCATGCGTAAAAGCATTGCCGTGGTGCCGGAAGGCCGACGGGTGTTTTCGCGCCTGACCGTCGAAGAGAACCTGGCCATGGGCGGGTTCTTCACCGACAAGGGCGACTACCAGGAGCAAATGGACAAGGTGCTGCACCTGTTCCCCAGGCTCAAGGAACGCTTCAGCCAGCGCGGCGGCACCATGTCCGGCGGCGAGCAGCAAATGCTCGCCATCGGTCGCGCGCTGATGAGCAAGCCCAAGCTGTTGCTGCTCGACGAACCTTCCCTGGGCCTGGCGCCGATCATCATCCAGCAGATCTTCGACATCATCGAACAGCTGCGCAAGGACGGTGTGACGGTGTTCCTGGTCGAACAGAACGCCAACCAGGCGCTGAAAATCGCCGACCGTGCCTATGTGCTGGAAAACGGCCGGGTGGTGATGCAGGGCACGGGTGAGCAGTTGCTGACCGATCCGAAGGTGCGTGAGGCGTACCTCGGCGGTTAACACCTGGTTGCTAAATGTGGGAGGGGGTTGGCCCCCGATGGCGCCATGTCAGGCACAGAACATGTGACTGATATACCGTCATCGGGGGCAAGCCCCCTCCCACATTTGTTTCGGGTGATCCCTGAAATTTTTTTCAAACGGCTTGTAACGAATTCCAGCGTCCAGCCTCTAGTGGTACAAGCAGGCAATCATGCCCGCCGACTCATCCCACTGCTGGAGATACACCATGACCGTTAAACACCGTTCACTGTCCGCTGCTTCCCTCGTCCTCGCCCTGAGTTCCGCCCTGAGCCTGTCCGCCTTGAGCACCAGCGCCCACGCGGCCGACGACATGCAGAAATGCTTCGGCGTCGCCGAAGCCGGCAAGAACGATTGCGCCGCCGGCGCCGGCACTTCCTGCGCCGGCACGTCCAAAACCAAGGATCAGGCCAACGCCTGGAAACTGGTCCCGGCCGGCACCTGCACCCAAACCCCAAGCACCACCTCGTCGACTGGCTTCGGCCAGGAAGCGGCCTTTACCGCCAAGTCCTGAAGCAGCCCGCAGCCTGAGTACTGATGATGACGCTTTCGTTCCTGCAAACGCCCTCAGCGGCTCAGGTGCCCGGCCTCCCCCTGCGGGCCGGGCTGGGGCTGAAAAACGAGCACTTCACCGAAGTGCTCGACACCTGCCCCGATATCGGTTTTTTTGAAGTGCATGCCGAAAACTACATGGTGGCCGGCGGCCCGTTTCATCACTACCTGGGTTTGATTCGCGCGCAGTACCCGCTGTCGCTGCACGGCGTGGGCCTGTCCATCGGCGGCGAAAACCCGCTGAACCGTGAGCACCTGGCACGGCTGGCAACACTGATCGAGCGCTATCAACCCCAGGCCTTTTCCGAGCACCTGGCCTGGTCGACCCACGGCCCGGTGTTTTTCAACGACTTGCTGCCCCTGGCCTACGATGTCGCCGCCCTCAATCGAGTGTGCGAACACGTTGATCAGGTTCAGAGCACCCTCAAGCGGCCAATGCTGCTGGAGAACCCGTCGACCTACCTGCAGTTCCAGCGCTCGACGCTCGACGAAACGGACTTCATCGGCGAAATCATCCGCCGCACCGGCTGCGGCCTGCTGCTGGACGTGAATAACGTCTATGTGTCGTGCATCAATCATCAGCGCGATCCGTTGACCTACATCGACGCGCTGCCCTTGCACGCCGTGGCTGAGATTCATCTGGCAGGCTTTGCCGAAGACACCGACAGCCTGGGCGAGCGCCTGCTGATCGATGATCACGGCGCGCCCATCGATAACGCCGTCTGGCAGTTGTACGAACACGTGCTCGCGCGTACCGGCCCGGTGGCCACGCTGATCGAAAGGGATAACCAGGTACCGGCCTTCAGCGTGCTGCTGGCCGAGGCACAGCAGGCCGAACGGCACTTGTCGCGGGGCCGCCCATGAGCCTTCTCGAAGACTTTGCCGCCGCCCTGCTGGCGCCGGACCAAGCCTGCCCGGCCGGCCTGTTCAGCAGCAACGGCGCCGACCCGGCCAGCCGTTTTGCGGTGTATCGCAACAATGTCCACGGCTCGTTGATCAACGCGCTGGCGACCGCTTACCCTGTGACGTTGCAACTGGTGGGCGATGAGTTTTTCCGCGCCATGGCCGGCTGCTACGTACAGGCATGCCCGCCCGGCAGCCCATTGATCAGCGAATACGGCGCGACATTTTCCGGTTTTATCCAGGGCTTTGAACCGGCCGCGAGCGTGCCTTACCTGGCGGATGTAGCACGCCTGGAACGCTTGCGGGTCCGTGCCTATCACGCGGCGGATGCCCTCGCGCTGGAACCGCAGGCTGTTCTGCAGCAACTGCAAACGCACACCGAGCTGGGCACATTGCACCTGCAACTGCACCCATCCCTGGCCACGCTGGACTCGCGCTACGCCGTCGTCGCGGTGTGGGCGGCGCACCAGACCGAGGGCGCGATTGCCACGTTGAATCCCTGGCATGCCCAGGGCGCCCTCGTGTTGCGCTGGGGCCTGGAGGTCAAGGTGTTCGCCATCGACAGCGGCTCGGTGGCGTTTATCGACAGCCTGAACCAGGGCGCGGTGCTGGAGAAGGCGCTCGCGCACGCACTCGAGGCCTCAGCCGAGTTCGACCTGCACCAATGCCTGGCGCTGCTGATCAACCAAGCCGCCATCACTCATCTGTCTCTGGAACACAAGGTATCGCCATGAACCCTCGATCAACGTGCCTGATCAACCGGGCCATCCAGCTTTTCGAAAAAATCCCCTACAGCTTGATCGCCTTTCTCGCACGTTTCTCCATCGCGGCGGTGTTCTGGAAGTCCGGGCAAACCAAAGTCGAAGGCTTTGCCATCGACTTGATCAGCGGCACCTTCCAACTGGGCGAGCCGCGCCTCGCCGCCTCGACGCTGCCGCTGTTTCGCAGCGAATACAAGCTGCCCTGGCTGTCACCGGAAGTGGCCGCGCACATGGCGGCATTTGCCGAACACTTCTTCCCGGTGCTGATCCTGCTGGGCTTGGCCACACGCTTCTCGGCCCTGGCGTTGATCGGCATGACCCTGACCATTCAACTGTTCGTGTACCCCGATGCCTACCCGACCCACGGCACCTGGCTGGCCGTCCTACTGCTGTTAGTGGCCAAAGGCCCGGGTCGCCTCTCCGTCGACCACCTGATCGCCCGCCGCTATCGCTAGAGTCGGTCGAGGGCTTCACCGCTGCGCTTGAACCAGTCCACCAGGTAGTCGGCCAACACTTGGGTGCGTCGCGGTAAGCCGCCCTGATAGGGATGCACCAGGTACATCGGCAGGCTCCGCGTCTGATAATCCCGCAGCAGCCAGCGCAATCGGCCGTCAGCCAGTTCCGCCGGTAAAACGTAGGAAGGCAGCCGCGCAATACCAGCGCCCACCAGGGCGGCCTTTTTCAACAGGTTGTAGTGATTGGAAGCGAAGGTCCCGCTCACCCGCACGCGCAGCAGCTCGTGCTGCTGGTGGTACAGCCACTCTTCGCGGCCGCTGTAGTGGCTGTTCAGCAGGCAGGTGTGGGACGCCAGATCGGCTGGGGTCAGCGGTTCGCCGTGCTGCTCCAGGTAGGCCGGGCTGGCACAGGTCATCTCGTGCCAGGCCAACAACGGCTTGGCCACCAGGCGCTGATTTTCGATGGCGCCCGAGCGTACCCCCAGGTCGAAGCCATCCCGCGCCAGGTCGCGGTAGCTGTTGTTCAGCTCCAGTTCGATCTGCACCTGCGGGTAGTGCTCGGAAAACTCCAGCAACAAGCCGTCGAAGAAAGTTTCGCCCAACGACACCGGAACCGTCATACGCACCGGCCCGGCCAAGTCGTCCTTGAGCCGGGCCAGCGCCTGACGTGCCCGTTCGACCTGCGCCACCAACGCCTGCGCCTGGGGCAACAACGCAGCGCCGGCAGCGGTCAGGCTGAGCTTGCGCGTGGTGCGATGCAGCAACACCACCGAGTACCCCGCCTCCAGCTGGCTGATGCGCTTGGACAGTTGCCCTTTGCTGCAACCCAGTTGCTCAGCCGCCACGGTGAAACTGCCGGCCTCGATCAGTACGGCAAACGCCGCCAGGTCATCCATCTCGCTCATGGATTGTTTCCATTTGAAAACCAAAGGTTGCCTATTAGCGCGTTTATCCACTTGAAAAGCCACACTAGACTGAACCCTCACTTACCCACTGGAGAAACAGCACGATGAAAATCCTATTGATTGGTGCCAGCGGCACCGTGGGCTCGGCGGTCAAGGCGGAACTGGCGCAGCGTCACGAGGTGATCAGCATTGGTCGCAGCAGCGGCGACTTTCGGGTGGATATCAGCGACAGCGCCTCGATCCGTCGGCTGTTCGAGCAGACCGGCCGGTTCGATGCCTTGGTCTGCGCCGCCGGCAGTGTGAATTTCGTCGCGCTGGGTGAGATGAGCGAAACCGATTTCGAACTGGGCCTGCGCGACAAACTGATGGGCCAGGTCAACCTGCTGCTGATCGGCCGCGAGTACGCCAACGACGGCGCCTCGTTCACCTTTACCAGCGGCATCCTCAACCGCGACCCGATTCGCACCGGCGCCTCGGCGGCACTGGTCAATGGCGCACTGGATGCATTTGTGAAAGCCGCGGCAATCGAATTGCCACGGGGCCTGCGCGTCAATTCCGTAAGCCCGACAGTGCTGCTGGAAGCCATGGACAGCTATGCACCGTACTTTCGCGGGTACAAACCGGCTGCGGGCGCCGATGTGGCGCTGGCCTACGCGAAAAGCGTCGAGGGCTTGCAGACCGGCCAAACCTTTATCGTAGGTTGAACGCCAAAGCTGTAAGAAATGCCTGAAGCTGGCGCGTGGGCTTGTGATGCACCGCCAGCCTGCGTAACGTGGCGGCACTTGTCAGGAGACCCGATAATGCGTGCCGCCCGTACCCTCATGCTGTTTGCCTTGCTCCCCTTGTTCACCGCCTGCCAGTTGTTCGAAAGCGAGCCGGCCAAACCGTCCACCGCCGGGCTGACCCGCATGCAGGGCGAGCTCACGGCAGTCGCCGGCAAGCTGTTGTTCCAACCGTGCCACGACCAGCGCAACTACGTGGTCAAGGACACCGGCGGCACCAGCATCCTGCAGGAAGCCGCTTCCCTGGCGGGCCAGCAAGGCGCACTGTTTGCCGACCTGCGCGGCAAGTTCTCCGGCGTCGCCGCCGGCACCCAGGGCGAAGTGGAGCTGCAACAGCTGTACCGCGTCGAGCGCTCGACCTCGGCCTGCGATGATCCCGACTTCAAGCGCATGATCCTGCGTGCCAACGGCCACAAGCCGGCCTGGGCGCTGAACGTCACCGCCAAGGGCATGGTGCTGGAGCGCGAAGGCCAGCCGCCGCTGCCGGTTCCCTATGTCGAGGAACAACTGGGTGACGGGCGTTTCAACCTGATGACCGAAGCCAATAACCAGCACATCGAATTGTGGGTGGCCCCGCAGCGCTGTGTCGACAGTGCCAGCGGCAGCCTGCAACACATGACCGCCGAGTTGCGGGTCAACGGTCAAGTCCAGCGTGGCTGCGCGGCTTTCGGCGGTTCGCGCGACGATTGATTCGGGCCCGCGCTGTTTTAACATGACGGGAACCTGCCGTTGGGGCTTATAATCGCCGGTTTGCAAAACCGCCGGCCCCACCAAACGCCGCACACCGGATCCTGTCATGTTACGAATCACCGAACTCAAGCTGCCCATCGACCATCCCGAAGAAGACCTGCGGCCCGCCATCGTGCAGCGCCTGGGCATCGCCAGTGATGACCTGCTCGATTTCACCCTGTTCAAGCGCAGCTACGACGCCCGCAAGAAATCGTCGGAGCTGTGCTTCATCTACACCGTCGACGTGAACGTGAAGGGTGAAGCCGCCCTGCTGCTCAAGTTTGCCGACGACCGCAACATCAACCCGGCGCCGGACGTCAGCTACAAGGTGGTGGGCCAGGCGCCCGCGGATCTGGTTGAACGTCCGATCGTCGTCGGTTTTGGCCCGTGCGGGATTTTCGCCGGGCTGCTGCTGGCGCAGATGGGCTTCAAACCGATCATCCTCGAGCGCGGCAAGGAAGTGCGCCAGCGCACCAAGGACACCTGGGGCCTGTGGCGCAAAAGCGTGCTCAACCCGGAGTCCAACGTGCAGTTCGGTGAGGGCGGCGCCGGGACCTTTTCCGATGGCAAGCTCTACAGCCAGATCAAAGACCCGAAATTCCACGGGCGCAAAGTGCTGCACGAGTTCGTCAAGGCCGGCGCGCCGGAAGAAATCCTCTACGTCAGCAAGCCGCACATCGGTACGTTCCGCCTGACCGGCGTGGTGGAAAACATGCGCGAGCAAATCATCGCCCTGGGCGGTGAAGTGCGCTTCGAGCAACGGGTGACCGACGTATTGATCGAAGACGGTCAACTGAACGGCGTGGTCATCGACGGCGGCGAGCAGATCCTCTCCAAGCATGTGATCCTCGCCCTCGGCCACAGCGCCCGCGACACCTTCCGCATGCTCCACGGCCGTGGCGTGTACATGGAAGCCAAGCCGTTTTCCGTGGGTTTCCGTATCGAACACCCACAGTCGCTGATCGACGCCGCGCGCCTGGGCAAATACGCCGGGCACCCGAAACTCGGCGCGGCCGACTACAAACTGGTACACCACGCCAAGAATGGCCGTTCGGTCTACAGCTTCTGCATGTGCCCCGGCGGCACCGTGGTGGCCGCGACGTCCGAGCCGCATCGCGTGGTGACCAACGGCATGAGCCAGTACTCGCGCAACGAGCGCAACGCCAACTCCGGTATCGTCGTCGGCATCACGCCTGAGGTCGATTACCCAGGCGGTCCGCTGGCCGGCATCGAGCTGCAGGAGCGCCTGGAATCCCACGCCTACATCCTCGGCGGCAGCAATTACGAAGCCCCGGCGCAACTGGTCGGCGATTTCATCGCCGGCAAGCCGTCCACGGCCATCGGCAGCGTGGAACCGTCCTACAAACCTGGGGTGTCCATGGGCGATCTGGCCCTGGCACTGCCGGACTTCGCCATCGAAGCGATCCGTGAAGCCTTGCCAGCGTTCGAGAAGCAGATCAAGGGCTACTCGTTGCACGATGCCGTCTTGACCGGGATCGAAACGCGCACCTCATCGCCGTTGCGGATTACCCGTAACGAATCGATGCAGAGCCTGAACGTCAAAGGCCTGTTCCCGGCCGGCGAAGGCGCGGGTTATGCCGGTGGGATTCTGTCGGCGGGCGTCGACGGCATTCGGATTGCCGAGGCGTTGGCGCGGGATATGTTGGGTATCGAGGCCTGAAAACAGCGCCGTCCAAAGGTGGGAGCGCGGCCGCTCCCACATTGGTTTTTGTAGCGTGTCAGATATTCGCGCGCAGGACGTCGTCGGGCAGTGGCTCACCGCGCTCGACGCTGGCCGCCACCACGGCTATCAAGCCCTGCAGTTCATACCCCTGCCCCGCCAGCCACGCCTGATCGTAATAGGTAGTGGCATACCGCTCGCCCCCGTCACACAAGATCGCCACGATCGACCCCGACTCCCCCGCCGCTTTCATCTGCTGCGCCGCCATCAGCGCACCGATCAGGTTGGTCCCGCTGGAGCCGCCGACCCGCCGACCCAACCGCTCGGCTAGGTAATGCATGGCCGCCAGCGACAGCGCGTCCGGCACCTTGACCATCGCATCGATGACCTTGGGCAAAAACGACGCTTCGACCCGCGGTCGGCCAATGCCTTCAATCCGCGAGCCGCACTCCAGGCGCAAGCCGGCATCGCCGCTCAGGTAGTAGTCAAAGAACACCGAGCGCTCGGCATCGGCACACAACACGCGGGTGCAATGCTGGCGATAACGCACATAGCGTCCCAGGGTCGCGGTGGTGCCGCCCGTGCCGGGGCTGGAAATCAGCCAGCTCGGCTCCGGATGACGCTCGAAGCGCATCTGCTGGAAGATCGACTCGGCGATATTGTTGTTCGCCCGCCAGTCGGTGGCGCGTTCGGCGTAGGTGAACTGGTCCATGAAGTGACCACCGCTTTCCTGCGCCAGGCGTTCGGATTCGGCGTAGATCTGCGTCGGATCTTGTACCAGATGGCTCTTGCCGCCATAGAAGCCGATCTGGGCGATCTTTTCCTGGGAGGTGGTGGCCGGCATCACGGCGATAAACGGCAGGCCGAGCAAGCGTGCGAAGTAGGCTTCGGAGATCGCCGTCGAACCGCTGGAGGCTTCGATCACCGGCGCTCCCGGCTTCAGCCAGCCATTGCACAGCGCATACAGGAACAGCGAGCGCGCCAGCCGGTGTTTGAGGCTGCCGGTGGGGTGGCTGGACTCATCCTTGAAGTACAACTCGATACCCGGCAAGCCGGGCAGCGCCAAAGGAATCAGGTGGGTGTCGGCGCTGCGCTGGAAGTCTGCTTCAATGATACGAATGGCTTCGCGGGCCCAGGGACGGTGGTCGCTCATGAGAGGATCTCTAAGGATTTCAGTCTCAATCTTAGGATGTTTCCTACACCACACACAGATACAGTAACGACTCAATCGGACACACAATTGCTAGGCTCCGCCCCAACTCCGAGCGCGCCCCCTTCTTATAACAAATAAGAATATAACTTTTGTTTTAACAACTAACGGTACGGGTTAGGGTACGCATCTATTGAATCTGGATTGGAGAGCACCCCTTGGCTCTGCGTAGCACGTTCACCCGTTTCTTCCAGCTGGAAGCCGCCAGCGGTCTGTTGTTGATCGCCGCAGCCGCGTTGGCGCTGATCGTCAACAACTCACCGTTGTCGCACCTCTACAGCGCGTTCCTCGACGTGCCCGTGGTGGCGCAGATTGGCGCGCTGAAGATCGCCAAGCCCGCGTTGCTGTGGATCAACGACGGCCTGATGGCCCTGTTCTTTCTGCTGATCGGCCTGGAGGTCAAGCGCGAGCTGCTCGACGGCCACCTGTCCAAGCCTTCGCAAGTCGTCCTGCCAGGCGCCGCGGCGATCGGCGGCATGGTCGTGCCGGCATTGATCTACTGGGCAATCAACAAGGATTACCCGGCGGCGCTTTCCGGCTGGGCGATCCCCATGGCCACCGATATCGCCTTCGCATTGGGCGTCCTGGCGCTGCTCGGCAAGCGCGTGCCGGTGTCGCTGAAACTGTTCCTGATGACCCTGGCCATCATCGATGACCTGGGCGCGATCATCGTGATCGCCGTGTTCTATTCCAGCGACCTGTCCGGCGCCGCCCTGGCGGGCGCGGGCGCCTGCTTGATCGCCTTGATTGCCATGAACCGCCTAGGCGTGATCAAGCTCGGGCCGTACCTGATCATCGGCCTGATCCTGTGGGTCTGCGTACTGAAAAGCGGCGTGCATGCCACCTTGGCCGGCGTGACGCTAGCGTTCTGCATCCCGATGCGTACCAAAAACGCCGAACCCTCGCCGCTGTTGACGCTCGAACATGCCCTGCATCCATGGGTGGCCTATGGCATCCTGCCGCTGTTCGCGTTCGCCAACGCCGGCGTGTCCCTGAGCGGGGTCAGCCTCGAGAGCTTCACCCACCACGTACCGCTGGGCATCGCCCTCGGCCTGCTGATCGGCAAGACCATCGGCGTGTTCGGTCTGACCTGGCTCGCCATCAAGACCGGCCTCGCCGCGCTGCCCAGCGGCGCCAGCTGGGGCCAGGTGTTCGGCGTGGCGATCCTGTGCGGGATCGGCTTCACCATGAGCCTGTTTGTCGGCTCTCTGGCGTTCGTGCCGGGCGCCAGCGAATTTGCCGGGGAAGATCGAATGGGGATTCTGACCGGGTCGATACTCGCGGCGTGTATCGGTTATGCGGTGACGGCGATGGCGAGTCGCAAGAAAGCCTGACTCGCACAAAACACCGCGCACAAAAAACCCCAGCCGGTCACCCGGCTGGGGTTTTTCTTTGCTCGCGGCTTAACGCTTAGCGAGTCACGCGGCTGGTACCATCAACGGTCATGATGCGAACGCGATCACCGATGCGGAAGATTTCATTTTCCTGCACGGCCTGCACGTAGGCGCGCATGCTGCCGTCGTCTTCGCGAACGGTGATTTCCACGCCCTGGGTGCGGGTCAGGCCTTCTTCGGTGGCCGAACCCAACAGGCCGCCGGCGACAGCGCCGATCACGGCGGTCACGATACTGCCACGGCCGCCACCGATGGCGCTGCCGCCCACGCCGCCAATGACGGCACCGGCCGCACCGCCGATTGGGGTCTTGGTGCCTTCGATTTTCACCGGACGCAGGGATTCAATGGTCCCCATGCGAACGGTCTGCACGCGACGCGCTTCGTCACGGGAGTATGAGTCGCCGGTCAGACTCGAGGCGCAGCCACCCAACAACAACGACAGGGTAGTAAAGCAGGCAACTAGTAAAACGGACTTACGCATAGCATCAACTCCAAAGGACAGGTGTTCATTAGACGCGGCCGCTTGACGCCTGTCACGGCAAGCTCCGCAGAAAATTGCTTTCATTCAGCCCTAGTACAGAGTGCCAGCACCAAAACAGACGACAAACGGTAGCTCTCATCTCGTAAACAGGACGCTCATGGATTATTTCATCATTATAGTCACGACCGTAGCCGGCTTGTATTTCCATGGCTGGTTATACCTGCGCATCCGCCGCTGGATCGACCGCGACCTGGCGCTATCCCTGGCGGGCAACGACCTGCACAAGCGGGCCTTCATGCTGCAACAACTGGAAAAAGCCCGAACCCTGAAGATCAACCGCCGCGAGCTGCCGGACTGGTTGAAAAACGCGGCGCAGCAGTACACACCCGAGGCCTCTTGAACAGAGGCTTCGGGGTGACGGGCAACAGTCAGAAAGGGTGACGCAAGACGACGATCAGGGCGCCAGGCGCTCACGGGTCCAGTCGGCCCCATGCAAGCGGTAGTTCAGGCGGTCATGCAGGCGGCTGGCGCGGCCTTGCCAGAACTCGATGCGCTCGGGCAACAAGCGATAGCCGCCCCAGTGCTCGGGGCAGTGCGGCTGAGTGTCGCTGAACCGCTGTTCGGTGACCTTGAGCAAATCGTGCAACTCTTCGCGGTCACGGATCACCTTGCTCTGCGGGGAAGCCCAGGCACCCAGGCGGCTGCCCAAGGGGCGCACCTGGAAATAGGCATCCGACTCTTCCGGCGTGACCTTGACCACCCGACCCTCGATGCGTACCTGACGCTCCAGGGTCGGCCAGAAAAAGGTCATGGCCGCGAAGGGCCGCGCCGCAAGCTGATCGCCCTTGGCGCTCTCATAGTTGGTGAAGAAGGTAAAGCCCTGCGCATCCAGGCCCTTGAGCAGCAGGATGCGACAGTGCGGGCGACCGTCCTCGTCGACCGTGGCCAGGGTCATGGCATTGGCCTCCACCGGCGGCTGCTCGGTTTTCACCGCATCGCCGAACCACTGATGGAACAAGGCAAACGGCTCGCTCGGGGCCTGGGCCTCGCTCAAACCATCCCGTGTGTAGTCACGGCGCATATCAGCCAATGCCTGGGTCATGCGACTTTATCCTTCTGGTTCAGCGGATCAGTTTTTTGCCTGGTCGTTCGCAGCCGGTGCAGCGGCCTTGGCTTTGGCCGCTGCGGGTTTCTTGGCAGCTGCCTTGGCCGGGGCCTTTTTCGCGGCTGGCTTGGCGGCGGATTTCTTCGCGCCAGCCTTTTTCGCCGGGGCTTTTGCGACCGGTGCCGGCGCGGGAACGTCCTGCACGGCAACCATTTCAGCCACAGGCAGGGTCTTGCCCGAGTTGTACTTGCTCAGCAAGGCCAACATAGTTGTACGCTGAGTAAACATAATTTCCATGCGACGGTTCAGCGCACGGCCTTGGGTGCTGTCGTTGGCAGCACGCGGCATCATGTCGCCCATGCCACGCAGCATCAGACGGTCTTGCTTGAGGCCGCTGAGGCTGAAAATCGATGCGATGGATTGCGCGCGTTCTTTGGTCAGCGCCTGGCTCGCCGGGGCCGCGCCGGTGGCATCAACGTGACCGAGGACCAGTACGGCGGTCTTCGGGTCGGCTTCAACAGCCTTGGCGACGCGAGTGAACGGGCCCAGGGTGACCGGCAGCAACATCGCCGGGCGTTTCGGGTTGTAGGAACCGTCTACCGGGGCAATCACCACCAGTACGTTGTCGCGACGTTCCAGTTGCAGGTTGCTGTCCTTGATCGCGGCGCGCAGGCGCGGCTCATAGTCGTCCAGCCAGGCCTGGGTGATTTTCGGGTCGGGCATCGGCACGTTGGTCACGTCGACCTTGGCCAATGGCTTAGGCTTGGACGTGCTTTCGAACGGCCACCACCAGTGAGTCTCGGAGTCGGTCTTGGCCACGGCGGGGGCGGCAGGAGCAGCGGCTGGCGCCGGGGTGGCGGCCTTGAGGTCGGCCTTCAGGTCAGCCTTGGCATCGGCGGCCTTTTCGTCGGCACTCTTGGAGGAGAACGGCCACCAGCTGGAGCCGGTATCCGCTTTGGCCACCGGGGCTGGCGCAGGAGCGGCGGCTACCGGTGCGGCAGGCTTGGCGCCAGCTGCGCCAGCTGCGGCAGCTACCGGTGCAGCCGGCTTGGCGCTGGCAGCAGCCGCTACCGGTGCGGCAGGTTTGGCGCCCGCGGCGGGTTTGGCGTCCGGCTTGGCGTCCGGCTTGGCGTCAGTTTGGCTCACTGCGTCCTTGGTAGCAGCCTTGTCAGATCCAAATGACCACCAATGCCCGCCTTCGGCATCATTTTGTGGTGTTTGTGCGCAGCCAGTAATAGATAGGCACAGCGCCAGTGCCAAGGACTTGTTCGATAACATGAGATATCCACAAAATGAGAAAAAACCGAGGGTCTGAATGACCCGTTAAACAGACGCTTCCAGAACATTAAAGTTACAATATTTTGCTCAGCGTCTTCTTATACTTGCATTTGTAACAAAAAAACGTGAAACAGCAAGGGGTTTACAGACAACCGGCCAATATTCTGACCAACTTCTGTGCACGTGGGTCCATAAGTACGTAGGGCCCCAGCGTATTAGTCACAAAACCGAACGCTACATCATGTTCGGGGTCGGCAAACCCCAGCGAACCGCCCGCACCAGGATGTCCAAATGCACGCGGGCCAAGGCCGAAGGTCGCGTTCGGCAATTGCGGTTGATCCAACATGCAGCCCAGGCCGAAACGGGTTTGGGTCAATAAGGTTTTATCGGGTCCGATACTGTGTTCACGGGTCAATTGTTCGAGCATGTCGCTTTCCAGCAAACTACCGTCCAATAAACCACTATAAAAACCCGCCAGGCTACGCGCATTACCGTGACCGTTTGCCGCTGGCTGCTGCATACGCCGCCATTCGGGTTTATTAGTGCTGGTCAGAATAGACGGCGGATTGGCAAATGCCCGCGTCGTCATGGCCGTGGGTTCACGCATCATTACTTGCAGTAAACGTTGCGCGGCTTCATCGCCCATGTTGCCTTTACCGCGCGCTACATGGGCCACGCGATAAAATTCTTCGTCCGCCAGGCCCACATGAAAATCCAGCCCCAACGGGCGTGCAACCCGCGCCACGATGGACTCGCCCGGCCCACGCCCGTCGGCACGGCGCAGCAATTCCCCGACCAGCCAGCCATAGGTGATCGCTTCGTAGCCGTGGCCTTGGCCCGGCGTCCACCACGGCGCTTCGGCGGCCAAGGTGTCGACCATCAACGACCAGTCGTACAGCGCTTCGGTGGGCAGCATCTCGCGGATCGCCGGCAACCCGGCCTGGTGGCAGAGCAACTGGCGCAAGGTGATCGCTTCTTTACCGGCCGCGGCAAATGCCGGCCAGTAGTTGGCCACTGGCGCATCCAGTTGCAGCTTGCCTTCGGCCACCAATTGCAGGGCCGCAACGGCGGTGAAAGTCTTGGTGCAGGAGAACAGGTTGACGATGGTGTCGCTGTGCCAGGCCTGTGCCCCGTCCTTGTCGGCGGTGCCGGCCCACAGGTCGACCACGGTTTCCCCGCCGATCTGGATGCACAGCGCCGCACCACGTTCCTGCGGGTCATCGAACAACGTGGCGAACGCTTCACGTACCGCTTCGAACTGGAGTTCGTAATGCCCCTGAACCTGCACCTAAGCCCCCTCGGAAAACGCTGTAAAAAGTGGCCGACATTGTTCCAGCCCTTGTAGGATTTGTGAACCCGTCAACACTCAATCAATGACCATTTCCGGCATGCCCACCGGTGTGTCCGGCGCCCTGCCCCGCACCTTTACCGTCATGCCCGGGCTTGCTGCCTTCATGCTCGCGAACCGCGCGGGCCGCCTTGGCCTTTTCGGCTTCCTTGCCCAGTTGGTCGACCGCCGCCAGGTTGCTTCGACGTACGCTGTCGACAAAGCCCTGGAACGGCACATCGGTAATGCCGACCAGACCGAAGTGGCCGTTTTCGCCGTCCAGCAGACGCCCGGTCACGGGCTGGTCCAGGTACTGGAACCAGTGAACGCCGACAATCGACGGCTCGGCCATGGCCTGCTTGAGGAAGTTGGCATACGCGGCACCGCGATCTTCTTCCTTGGCCAACTGGGTCACACCGCCCCAGAACGGGCCGCGGTCTGCCGAGCCGAAGTTGAATTCGGTGATCAACACCGGCTTGTCCAACGCGCGCAAGGCGGCGAAGTCATAGCCGTCCTGGGGTTTGAGCGTGTACATGTTGAAGCTCAACACGTCGCAATACTGCGCACAGGACGCCACCGCCTCCGGCGTACTCACCGCGTAACGCCCGCCCAGCAGCAACTGGTTGGGCGCGTGCCATTTGAGTGCGTCGGAGATGGTCTTGAAGTACGTATCGGCGAAGGTCTTCTGGAAGTGTTTGAAGTCGGCTTCGATTTCCGGGTGCTCAGGGTTGGGCATCGGCGGTTCGAAGCCCGGGTCTTCCATCAGTTCCCAGCCTGCCAGGTGGATGCCCCAGGCTTTCGACAGGCCTTCTTCGTTACGGTATTTGTCGCGCAGTTGCTTGAGGAACGCGCGCTTGGCCGGTACATCGGTGGTCATGCGCAGGGTGCCGTAGGCCAGGGCGTAACGGGATTTTGCATCGTCACCGGGACCGGCCCAGGCCAGTTCGTTATCGGCAAAAAAACCGATCAGCCAAGGATCGTCACGATGATCGCGGGCAGCGATGGCCACGGCGCGCTCGGTGGCCATGGCGAAACGCGGGTCGAACGGGTCGGGCATGCCGCCCCACCAGTCGGTGCCGGTGCTGATGCTGGCGTAATCGCCGACGATCGACAGCGGCAAGGTGTACGGCACGCGGTCCGCGCTGGCCAGTTGCGCAGCGCTCCAGTTGCCGACGGTGTTGAAACCCCAGGCCTGCAGGCGGTCGAGGGTGTGGCTGACCCAGCGCTTCTGGTCGAAACCGTCAGTGTCATACGTGCGCTGCAGGTTGGCACGGTAGAAATCGTACCAACGCCCGGCGCCAAAGCTACGCCCTTCGCCGGCGCCGTTACCGGTGCGGTTGTCGCCGCTGCCGTAGTACTTGTCAAAGGGTTCCCCGGCCTTGGGCAGCGCCGCGAACATCCATTCACGGCCCGCCACGTAGGTCTGGTTGTTATCCGAAGCCACGGTGTTGACGCCCAGGGAATAGAACGGATGCCCCTCCGGCGTCACCAGATACCAACGACCATCGCGCTTCTCGGTGCGGAAAAAGCCGCTGGCGTCGAACGCCGGGCCTTTGTTCCAACCGCCGTACTGGTCCAGGGAGGATTTATCCCGCTCGGCCAGCCAAGCCTTGAGCTGTTGCTGCTCCTTGGTGGCGGCGGCCTTGAGTTGCTCGTCGCTGCTGACCTTTTCCGGCCAGCGCGCGCGGGTGGACTGGCCATAGGCATCCACCAGTTCGCTGTAGGCCGCCTTCAGCACCGGCTCGCTGTCCTGCACGCCAAAGCGCTCCAGCAGAATACTTTGGGCGACATTCGGTTTGATCATCGACAGGGTCACCGACACCACCTGGCTGCGGTCGATGTCTCCGGCGCTGCTGGCCAGTAACACGCGCTGGCCGTCGACGCTGATCGGCATCGGCGGGCCGGCCTTCATGCCCTGGCTCAATGGCGAGTTGGCTTGCAGCGGGATCAGCAGGGTCTGGGCCGGACCGGCCGGCAGGTCGATGCGGCTGACCAGGGTCTTGCCGTCGTTGCTCTGCACCTTGACGTACAAGGTCAGCGCCCAGTCCATGGCACTCTGGATACGCAGGCTGATGGCGCTGGATTGCGACCAGTCCCAGGCGCCGGTCTGCGGGCTGAGCACCAGGCTCGGTTCGGCGGCCGGGTTGAAGGTGATGCGGCGCAGCACCTCGCCTTCAGGGGTTTGTTCGGCGTTGTATTGCGGCAGGCTGGCGTCCTGGGTCGCCACTTTGACCACATCGGCAGGTCGGACGAAGTTGAACAACGTTTGTTGCCCGGCGGGCGCGGCCAGCAGTGGCGCAGCGAACAGCAGGGCAAAAAGGGCGGGCAGCGTGCGAATCATACGAGCAAGGTTCTCCCAAACGGCCGATAAATGGCCTGATGACATAATGCGATGGCAGTGAGATAGACCACGAAGTGGGCGATTTTGCCCACTGTGGCTTAAGAAATTTCGCGCCGGAACGGCGGCAAGGCATTCAGGATGGCCTTGCCATAGCGCTGCGTGACCAGACGGCGGTCCAGCAAGGTGATGGTGCCTCGGTCTTCTTCGGTCCGCAGCAAGCGCCCGCAGGCCTGCACCAGCTTCAGGGACGCATCCGGCACCGAGATTTCCATGAACGGGTTGCCGCCACGGGCCTCGATCCACTCGGCCAACGCGGCCTCGACCGGGTCATCCGGCACCGAGAACGGGATCTTGGCGATCACCACGTGTTCGCAGTAGGCACCGGGCAAGTCCACGCCTTCGGCAAAGCTCGCCAGGCCGAACAGCACGCTGGAATCGCCGCCATCGACCCGCGCCTTGTGCTTGTTCAGGGTTTCCTGCTTGGACAGGTTGCCCTGGATAAACACCTGCTTGCGCCAGTCGCGGTCGAGGCCGTCGAACACGTCCTGCATCTGTTTGCGCGACGAGAACAGCACCAGGGTGCCGCGCGAACCTTCGACCAGTTCCGGCAAGTCACGGATGATCGCGGCGGTGTGGGCCGGCGCATCCCGAGGGTCGGCCTTGAGGTCAGGCACGCGCAGCACACCGGCGTTAGCGTGATGGAACGGGCTCGGCACCACGGCGGTGACGGCTTTTTTCGGCAGGCCGGCGCGCATGCGGAAGCGGTCGAAGGTGCCCAGGGCGGTCAGCGTGGCCGAGGTGACCAGGCAGCCATACGCCACGTTCCACAGGTTGCGCCGCAGCATTTCCGCCGCAAGGATCGGGCTGGCGTTGACCTCGATATCGAACAGCGCACCGCTTTCCGACAGGGTCAGCCAACGGGCCATGGGCGGGTTGTCTTCCGGGTCTTCGACGGTAAAGGCCGTCCACAACTCCCAGTTGCCCTGGGCGCGGGACAACAGGCTGCCGAACAGTGGGTACCATTCCTCGGCCTGGTTGCTCGCGATGCCGATGTTGACCTCGCCGTCCATGCCTTCCTTGAGCAGGTCGGTCAGGCGGGTGAACAGGTCGGTCAGGCGCGAAAAACCCTTCTTCAGTTCGACGCCCATTTCACGCATGTGCTCGGGGATCAGCCCGCCGACAAAGCGATGGCGCGGGCGCTCGCGGCCCTCGACGTCTTCGCCGGGCTTGAAGTCGGCGACCTGCTCGCAGGCGCTGAACATGAACTGCTGCTGGGTCTTGATCTCCCGCGCCAGTTCCGGCACCTGTTCGATCAGCTTGCCCAGGTCGCCGGGCAGCGGGTGCTGGGCCAGCAGTTTGGTGAGGTTCTTGGCGGTGGCCTCCAGCCAGTCGGCGGTGGAGCGCAGGCGCGTGTAATGGGCGAAGTGGCCGATGGCCTTGTCGGGCAGGTGATGGCCTTCGTCGAATACGTAGAGCGTGTCGCGCGGGTCCGGCAGCACGGCGCCGCCGCCCAGGGCCAGGTCGGCGAGGACCATGTCGTGGTTGGTGACGATCACGTCGACCTTGCCCATGCCTTCGCGCGCTTTATAGAAGGCGCACTGGCCGAAGTTGGGGCAATGCCGGTTGGTGCATTGGCTGTGGTCGGTGGTCAGGCGCGCCCAATCGGCGTCTTCCAGGGCGGTGGGCCAGCTGTCGCGGTCGCCGTCCCATTTATTCCCGGCCAGTTTTTCGATCATGCTGGTAAACAGCTTCTGGCTGACTTCATCGACTTCGATCTTGAAGCCTTCTTCTTCGAACAAGGAGGCCGTGGCGGTTTGCGCGTGGCCTTCCTGCAGCAGCACGTCGAGCTTGGACAGGCACATATAGCGGCCACGGCCCTTGGCCAGGGCGAAGGTGAAGTTCAGGCCGCTGTTGCGCATCAGGTCGGGCAGGTCTTTGTAGACGATCTGCTCCTGCAGGGCGACGGTGGCGGTGGCGATCACCAGGCGCTTGCCGGCGGCCTTGGCGGTGGGAATCGCCGCCAGGCTGTAGGCCACGGTCTTGCCGGTACCGGTGCCGGCCTCGACGGCCACGACCGCGGGGTCACCGCTGCGCCGGCCTTCGTCGTCGGTGTCGATATCCCCGAGGACCTTGGCCACTTCGGCGATCATCAGGCGTTGGCCGTAGCGCGGTTTCAAGCTCTTGGCTTCGAGAAAACGCGAATAGGCGCCCTGGATCGTGGTTTTGAGTTCAGTGCTGATCATGGATAGTCGGGCGCAAAAAACGCTGGATAAATTTTCAGTGGTTCGGATCGGCCGCTATCATACCCCGCTAATTAATCCCGCGCAGAACGGAGTACCGCAATGACCGTGTTCAGCCTCATTTACACCCTGCATGTATTGGCCGCCCTGATCTGGGTCGGCGGCATGTTTTTCGCCTGGATGATCCTGCGCCCCGCCGCTGTGGCGGCCCTCGAGGGCCCTGCCCGACTCAAGCTGTGGGCGAATGTGTTTCAACGTTTTTTCGTGTGGGTTTGGGTGGCGGTGCTGGTTTTGCCGATCAGCGGTGTCGGCCTGTTGCAACTGCGCTTCAGCGGGTTTGAAACCGCACCGCGTTACGTGCAGGTGATGATGGGCTTGTATGTGGTGATGACGGCGCTGTTCATCCGCATCCAGGCGTTGAAGTTCCCCGAATTGCGCACAGCGGTGGCGGCTGAAAACTGGCCGGCCGGGGCGGCGGTGCTGGGGCAGATCCGCAAGCTGGTGGGCATTAACCTGCTCGTTGGGTTGGTGCTGGTCGCGATTGCTTCGGCGCGGCCGATGTTCTGAGACGTGCCTTAAACGGCCATCGGGAGCACGCCCCCTCCCCCACACTTGAAATGCATTCCAAATGTGGGAGGGGGCGTGCTCCCGATGGCGTCAGATCGAACGACTCAAAGTCGCTGAATGGTCACAGTTCCCGCAGGCCCGGCCGGCCCCGGCTGCCCTTCCACCCCTGGCCGGCCTTTCTCGCCACCATCGGCGCGGTACACCAGGCAACCCTTGGATTGCCCGCCACGCCCAGGCTTGCCCGCCGTCCCCGCCAAACCGCCCGCGCCGCCATCGACCCAGACCTTGATCTTGTCGCTTGGGAAGTCCTGCGGCAGTTCGACCCGCACCTGCGCACCCGCCGCGCCAGGCAACCCGTCGCCACCGTTATCACCGTTGGCGCCGCGCCCAGCGGAGCCCCAAGTGCAACCCGGGTCTTCGCCGTTGGCGCCGTCCAGCCCGGCATAACCTTGGGCGCCAGCGCCACCACGGGCATCCACCGACAGTTCCTGCGCCGTCAGGGCATTGATGCGCAAGGTCAGGTCACGTCCGGCCCTGGCTGGTTTTTCGTGGGTACCGGGAGCGCCACGCGAGGTGATCTGGCTGCCATGTTCCAGTTGCGCATGCCGCGCCTGCAATTGCAGCCCGGTGCTCCCAGGAGCGATGGCGATGCGTGCTTCGCGGCCCAGGTGCAACTCATCCACCGAGACCTGGCTGATCGTGGCCGGGATGAGCAACGTGCCGTAGTCCGCGACGTCCAGGCGTTCCAACTGCAATACGCTGGTACTGCTGGGCAAGCGCATCAACGAGTTGGTTTCAACACTCACGCTCTGGGCCAGGGCAACGGGGCTGACCAACAGGGCCAACAGAAAAACCTTACGCATCATGGGGCTCCTGAGTGATGGGGAATTTGTTATTTCAAATTTTTCTTTGAGCGCACAGTAACGACTTCTACAGGCGATTTGCCAGTGAAGGATCAAAAAACTTGAGAAGGCGGCGGTTTCAGCGAGGATCGCCAACGATGCCCCTGTGGAATCCCACAGGGGCAAGGCCTGTCAGCGGTTGATCTGGATTTCTACGCGGCGGTTCAGGGCACGGCCTTCAGCGGTTTTGTTGTCAGCCACCGGATGACTTTCGCCCGCACCGGTCACCGACACGAAGTTACTGCGAGGCACACCGGCGCCGATCAGGTAGTCCGTCACCGAATGTGCGCGTTTTTCCGAGAGTTTCTGGTTGTAGGCGTCCTTGCCGACACTGTCGGTATGCCCGCTGACCCGCAACTGGGCGCTCGGGGCTTCGCGTTTCAGGCGGGTGGCGATGGTGTCGAGCGCGGTTTTATCCGCCGCCGTCAGCTTCGCCGAGTCGAACTGGAAGTGGACATCGCGAATCACGATGGTTTCTTCCTTGACCACAACCACCTCTTCAACCACCGCCGCGGGTGGCGCAGGAGGGCAACCGTTGGCATCGACCTGTACGCCTTTCGGCGTGCCGGGGCACTTGTCGCGGCTGTCCGGCACGCCGTCGCCGTCTTCGTCACCATCGCCGTGTACCCAGCAATAGGCGCCGGCCATGCCGCCGATCAACAACGCGCCGTAGCCGGCATAGGCTGAGCTTTCCGTCGCACCGATCGCCGCACCGGTCACGCCGCCCACGGCGGCGCAGGTGGGCCAATCGGTTTTTTGCAAACCTGCACAACCTGTCAATACTCCGGTGAGCAGAACCAAGGGTAGAGCTGTCCGCATGATGCTCATTTGATTTCTCCTGAGGGGATCGGCAGGGGCCGATGGGTGGAGTAAAGACCGCTCCTTTCAACTGCGCCAGTACGCCACACCCCCGGATTCATTGAGGATGGGCGTACTTGAAGGACTTTTCGCAACCACCCGCTCTAGGCCCGCACGCTCAGCCGCGCTAGTCTCTAGGGTCCTGATGTGAGGATCTCTGATGACCGCTGGTATTTCTTCCCGTACACCCCAGCAAGCCCTGGCTGCCTTGCTCGATTTGCACCAGCCCAAACGCCTGTTGCTGTTGGGTGCCAGCCAGTTCCCGGCGCTGGAGGCCTTTCAAAAGGCGCACCCTGAGACTCAGGTGTCCGTCGCGAGGCCTGGCGCGCTGCCGGCGGACCTCGCGGCGCAACGTTTTGACCTGGCGCTGGTGGTCGATTGCCTGGAGCACCTGTCAAAACCACAAGGCCTGACCCTGCTGGGCGGCATCCGCAACCTCAATGCCAGCCGCATTGCGGTGCTGGTCGACCTGGGCGCCTGCGACTGGAAAGACACTGACTTCTTCTCCCTGGCCCTGCAGGCCGGCGAGCGCTTCCAGCGCGATGAGCAGGTACTGACGCTGTTTACCTATGATCTGCTTGACTATAAACAGGTGCCGGACTGGCTCAACGCCCGCTTCTGGGCCAACCCGGAAAACTTCGGAAAGTATTGGTGGTAACCCGATGAGTACATCCATTTGCCCCTGTGGCAGCGGCAACCTGCTGGACGCGTGCTGCGGCCATTATCACGCCGGCCACCCGGCGCCGTGCGCCACCGCGCTGATGCGCTCGCGCTACAGCGCCTACGTACTGGGCCTGGTGGACTACCTGGTGGCTACCACGTTGCCTGCGCAGCAGGCCGGCCTGGACCGTGATGCCATCGCCACCTGGAGCGCCCAGAGCACCTGGCTCGGCCTGGAAGTGGAAAGCTCCGAGGTGTTCGGCGGCCAGCCGGAACATGCGTTCGTGACGTTTACCGCGCGCTGGCATGACAGCACCGGCGAACACAGCCACCGCGAACAGTCCTCTTTCGTACAGAATGAGGGACACTGGTACTTCATCGACCCCACCGTGGAAGTGAAGGCCGGACGCAATGATGCATGCGTCTGCGGGAGTGGGCAGAAGTTCAAGAAGTGTTGCTCCAGCTACCTCTAACCACCTCACAGGGATCGCGCCATGCTCCGCACTTACAGCTTGTTGCTGGCGTTGACCCTTGGCTTGAGCGGCTGCGCCTCATGGTTCGAGGACGACGCCCCACCGCCCCACGTCGCCCTGGTGAAGGTCGAAGTGGTGCGGGCCAAGTTGCTCGAACAGAAGTTCAAGCTGTATTTCCGCGTGGATAACCGCGACGACGCCGACCTCACGGTGCGCGGCCTGATCTACAAGGTCACCCTGGGTCGCTTGCTGCTGACCGAAGGCGAATCCAACGAATGGCTCACCGTGCCGCCGCGTGGTCACGCCTTTTTCAAGATCTCGGTACGCACCAACCTCTGGCCGCAGATCCGTGACGTCGTGCAGATGCTGAAAAACCCCGACCGGCCCGTGCCTTATCGGCTGGAAGGCGAGCTGAAAACCGGATTATTCATCGGTAATGACGTGCGCGTGGACCACAATGGCGAGATAATCCCCGGCGATTTTATTCCGGAGCGACATCGATGACTCAGCAACCCCATGTCCATGGTCCTGACTGCAACCACGATCACGATCACCATGATCACGACCACGGCCATGTCCACGGCCCGAACTGCGGCCACGCTCACCAGGAGCCGGTGCGCAACGCCCTGAAAGACGTTGGCCGCAACGATCCATGCCCGTGCGGCAGCGAGAAGAAATTCAAGAAGTGCCACGGCGCTTGAAACCTGGCTACTGAAAATAAGCTTTAGCTCCTGCTTGCGTCGTTTCACCGCGCTCACTAACGTAGCGCCTTTACTGACGCTACCCCCCGCAGGAGCTTTGCCATGGCCTCGCCAGCCCTTTCACATTTTCTTCCCCGGTTCGGCGTTGCCGCGGCAGTGGCCAGTGCATTAAGCCTGGCCGGTTGCCAGCTCCAGAGCACCCAGGACACCCTGCCACCCGTTACCGGCGTCCAGCCGATCAAGGGCCTCGCGCAGAATGTTTCGATACGCCGCAATGCCCAGGGCATGCCGCTGATTGAAAGCAATACCTTCCACGACGCGCTGTTCAGCCTCGGCTATGTGCATGCCAGCGACCGCATCACGCAGATGGTCACGTTGCGCCTGCTGGCCCAGGGCCGTCTGGCGGAAATGTCCGGCCCCGAGGTGCTGGATGTCGACCGCTTCATGCGCGCGGTCAACCTGAAAAAAAGCGCCGGCGAGCTCTACAACGCCTCGTCGCCGCGCCTCAAGCGCTTCTTTGAAGTGTATGCCCGTGGCGTCAACGCCTACCTGTTCCGCTACCGCGACAAGCTGCCGCCGGACCTGGCCCAGACCGGCTACAAACCCGAGTACTGGAAGCCGGAAGATTCGGCGCTGTTGTTCTGCCTGCTGAATTTCAGCGAGTCGGCCAACCTGCAGGAAGAATTGTCATCGCTGGTGCTCGCGCAAAAGGTCGGTGTCGACAAACTCGCCTGGCTCACCCCAAGCGCGCCGGACGAGCCGATCCCCCTGGCCGAAGCCGACAAGCTCAAGGGCGTGAACCTGAGCCAGATCACCGGCCTGGCCGGGCTGGACACGGTCAGCCAGCAACTGAGCAGCCTCAACTCACTGGCGGTGACCACTTCGAGCAACTGGGCCATCGGCCCGCAACGCAGCCGCAGCGGCAAGAGCCTGCTGGCCAATGACCTCGCGGCCCAGCCGCAAGCCCCGTCGCCATGGAACTACGTGCAGATCCGCGCACCGAAATACCAGGCCGTCGGCGCCTCGATCGCCGGCCTGCCGACCCTGTTGTCCGGCTTCAACGGCAAAGTGGCGTGGAGCATGAGCACGGTCAAGGGCGACACCCAGGACCTGTTCCTGGAAAAGGTCAAACGCCAGGGCAGCGCGCTGTACTACGAGAACAACGGTAAATGGCTACCGGCCGCTGTGCGCAACGAGACCTTTTTCATCAAAGGCCAACGCTCGATTCGTGAGGTGGTGTACGAAACCCGCCACGGCGCCCTGCTCAACAGCAGCCAGGCGCTGACCAGCGGGCTGGGCCTGGCCCTGCAAACGGCGGACTTCAAGGACGACAAGAGCCTTGATGCGTTCTTCGACCTGTCCCGCGCGCAAAACGCCGCCAAGGCCTCGGATGCGACCCGGGAAATCCGCGCCATTGCCTTGAACATGGTGTTCGCCGACGCCAGCAACATCGGCTGGCAGGTTACCGGGCGCTTCCCCAACCGCCGCGAAGGCGAAGGCCTGCTGCCCTCGCCGGGCTGGGATGCGCGCTTCGACTGGGACGGTTACGCCGACGCGATGCTGCACCCTTATGACCAGGACCCGGCCCAAGGCTGGATCGGCACCGCCAACCAGCGTACCGCGCCGCGCGGTTATGGCATGCAACTGTCCAACTCCTGGGACGCTCCGGAGCGCAGCGAGCGCCTGGCGCAATTGGCCAATGCCGGCAAGCATGACAGCCGCAGCATGATCGCCATGCAATACGACCAGACCACCACGTTCGCCGCCAAGCTCAAGAACATGTTCCAGGCGCCGGGCATGGCGCAGCCGCTGAAACAGGCGATCGCTGCGCTGCCCGCGGCCGAACAGGCCAAGGCCCGTGAAGCGCTGAATCGTCTGATGGCGTTTGACGGCCGCCTGGCGCCGACGTCCGCCGACGCAGCGATGTATGAGCTGTTCCTGCAGGAAAGCAGCAAACAGATCTTCCTCGACGAACTCGGCCCGCAAAACAGCGCCAGCTGGAAAGCCTTTGTCAGCAACGCGAGTCTGTCCTACGCCGCCCAGGCCGACCACCTGCTGGGCCGTGAAGACAGCCCGTTCTGGGACGATGTCCGCACCGCGCAGAAAGAAGACAAGCCGACGATCCTCGCCCGCAGCCTGGCCGCTGCGATCACTGCCGGCGACAGCCAACTGGGTACCGATCACAAGGCCTGGCAGTGGGGCAAACTGCACAGCACCACCTGGAAGAACCGCAATGGCCAGGTGATCCGCGGCCCGCTGGCCAGCGGCGGCGACCACAACACCCTGAACCCGGCGCCGTACAACTGGGGGGAGAGTTTCGACACCACCCAAGTGCCGGCACTGCGCATGATTGTCGACTTCGGCCAGGCAGAACCGATGACGGGCCAGGGCGGTATCGGCCAGTCCGGCAACCCGGTCAGCCCGAACTATGCCAATGGCATCGATCCGTCGCTCAAGGCGCAATACCTGAGCTTCCCGATGCAGCCGCAGAACTTTGACAAGGTGTATGGGAAAGCCAGGCTGACCCTCACGCCCGGCAAATAACCGTACCAACAGGTGGGAGCAGGCAAGACTGCTCCCACATTTTTTAATCTGCGCTCGATCCAAAATAGTGCAGCCGATTTTCAATGCCCATTTTCGGGCACCTCCTATACTCATAGCTCCCTCTTCCCACCTTTTAAAACGATCATTCGGAGCTGCATTCGGAACTATGGTGCAGAAATTGCTACTTGTGATCCGTCTGACACCGTTCAGTAACAGTCCTAAACGCGCCACAAGCGCTTATCTTGGTTTCCAGGGATTACATAATGAAAAAAGCATTGCTGACCCTTTCTGCACTGGCTCTGTGCATGGCCGCTGGTTCCGCCTTGGCCAAGGAATACAAGGAATTGCGTTTTGGTGTCGATCCTTCCTACGCGCCGTTCGAGTCCAAAGCCGCTGACGGCAGCCTGGTGGGCTTCGACATCGACCTGGGCAATGCGATCTGCGCTGAGCTGAAGGTCAAGTGCAAGTGGGTCGAAAGCGACTTCGACGGCATGATTCCGGGCCTCAAAGCCAACAAATTCGACGCCGTGATTTCGTCCATGACCGTCACCGAAGCCCGCATGAAGGCCATCGACTTCTCCAACGAGCTGTTCTCCGGCCCGACTTCGCTGGTATTCAAGAAGGGCGCCGGTTACTCCACGCCTGAGTCGCTCAAGGGCAAAACCGTGGGCTACGAGCAAGGCACCATCCAGGAAGCCTATGCCAAGGCCGTATTGGATAAAGCCGGTGTAACCACCAAGGCCTACGCCAACCAGGACCAGGTCTACGCTGACCTGACCTCCGGCCGTCTCGACGCGTCCGTGCAGGACACGCTGCAAGCCGAACTGGGCTTCCTGAAGTCGCCGGCCGGTGCCGGTTACGAAGTCAGCGCGGCCATCGACGACCCACTGCTGCCGTCGAAAATCGCGGCCGGTATCAAAAAAGGTAACACTGAGCTGAAGGCCCTTTTGGATAAAGGTATCAAAGCGTTACACGATGATGGCACCTACGCCAGCATCCAGAAGAAACACTTTGGCGATCTGAACCTGTACAGCGGCAAATAATGCCTGGGGCGCCCCTTCCCGGGAGGGGCGCTGTTTTATCGCCATAGGTCCTGATTTATGTTCGAAGAACTGTTGCAAACCCTCGGGCTGAGCGCGTTCAGTTTGAAGGGTTTCGGCCCGCTGTTGCTGCAAGGCACCTGGATGACCATCAAGTTGTCGGTGCTGTCCCTGGCCGTCAGCGTGTTGCTGGGCCTGCTCGGCGCCAGCGCCAAACTGTCCAGCCTGCCGTTCCTGCGCATTCCCGCCCAGCTCTACACCACGCTGATTCGTGGCGTGCCCGACCTGGTACTGATGCTGCTGATTTTCTACAGCCTGCAAACCTGGCTGACCGGTCTTACCGACTTCATGGAATGGGAATACATCGAAATCGACCCATTCAGCGCCGGGGTGATCACCCTGGGCTTTATTTACGGTGCGTACTTCACCGAAACCTTTCGCGGCGCGATCCTCGCGGTGCCCCGTGGTCAACTGGAAGCCGCCACGGCTTACGGCCTCAAGCGCGGGCAGCGGTTTCGCTACGTGACCTTCCCGCAAATGATGCGCTTTGCCCTGCCGGGCATCGGCAACAACTGGATGGTGATGCTCAAGGCCACCGCACTGGTGTCGATCATCGGCCTCGCGGATCTGGTCAAGGCCGCGCAGGACGCCGGCAAGAGCACCTATCAGCTGTTTTACTTCCTGGTGATCGCCGCACTGATCTACCTGCTGATCACCAGTGCGTCCAACTTTGTCCTGCGCCGTCTTGAACGTCGCTATTCGGCAGGCTCGCGGGAGGCCGTGCGATGATCGAACTCTTGCAGGAATACTGGCGCCCATTCCTTTACAGCGATGGCCAGCACATCACCGGCCTGGCCATGACCATGTGGTTGCTCAGCGCCTCGCTGGTGATCGGCTTCCTGGTGTCGATTCCGCTGTCCATCGCCCGGGTGTCGCGCAATCCCTTGGTGCGCTGGCCGGTGCAGTTCTACACCTACCTGTTTCGCGGCACGCCGCTCTATATCCAATTGCTGATCTGTTACACCGGCATCTACAGCATCGCCGCCGTGCGCGCCCAACCGGTGCTGGATGCGTTCTTTCGCGATGCGATGAACTGCACGGTCCTGGCGTTTGCCCTCAACACCTGCGCCTACACCACGGAGATTTTCGCCGGGGCGATCCGCAGCATGGCCCACGGCGAAGTCGAAGCGGCCAAAGCCTACGGCCTCAGCGGCTGGAAGCTGTACGCCTATGTCATCATGCCGTCGGCCCTGCGCCGTTCATTGCCGTACTACAGCAACGAAGTGATTTTGATGCTGCACTCGACGACAGTGGCGTTTACCGCGACGATCCCGGACATTCTCAAAGTGGCCCGGGACGCCAACTCGGCCACGTTCCTCACCTTTCAATCGTTCGGCATCGCTGCGCTGATCTACCTGACCGTGACCTTTGCCCTGGTCGGTCTGTTTCGTCTGGCGGAGCGCCGCTGGCTGGCCTTCCTCGGGCCGAGCCACTAAGGAGCCTTCATGCGTCATCAGGTTCATGAACTGATCGCGCCCGTGCCTGGCACGGCACGGCAGATTCACAGTTTCCACTTCGGCCCGGAGCTGGCCGAACGCAAGGTCTACATCCAGTCGTCACTGCATGCCGATGAATTGCCGGGCATGCTGGTGGCCTGGCACCTCAAGGCGCGCCTGGCGCAACTGGCCGCCGCCGGGCGCTTGCGCAGCGAGATCGTGCTGGTGCCGATCGCCAACCCGGCAGGCCTCGAACAAGTGTTGATGGACATCCCGCTGGGCCGCTATGAGCTGGAAAGCGGGCAGAACTTCAATCGCCTGTTTGTCGACCTCAGTGAAGAGGTGGGCGATCGGGTCGAGGATGTGCTCGGGGATGATCCCCAGCGCAACGTCGAATTGATCCGCACGGCACTGTCCACCGCGCTGGCCGCACAAACCGCCGCGACGCAGTTGCAGTCCCAGCGCCTGGTGCTGCAACGCCTGGCTTGCGATGCCGACATGGTGCTCGACCTGCATTGCGATTTCGAAGCCGTGGCGCACCTGTACACCACGCCCGAGGCCTGGCCGCAGGTGGAGCCGTTGGCGCGCTATATCGGCTCGGAGGCCAACTTGCTGGCCACCGATTCCGGCGGGCAATCTTTCGATGAGTGCTTCAGCCTGGTGTGGTGGCAATTGCAGCAACGCTTCGGAGAACGCTTCCCGATCCCCATGGGCAGCTTTTCGGTGACCGTCGAGCTGCGCGGCCAGGGTGACGTCAACCACGGCCTGGCCGGCCTCGACTGCCAGGCGATCATCGACTACCTGATTCACTTCGGCGCGATTGCCGGCGACGTGGCACCGCTGCCCGCCCTGCCCTACCCGGCCACCCCGCTGGCGGGAGTCGAACCGGTGGCGACGCCGGTCGGCGGCCTGCTGGTGTTCAGTGCCTTGCCCGGCGAGTACCTCGAAGCCGGGCAACTGATCGCCGAAATCATCGACCCCATTACTGACCGCGTAACGCCTGTGCATTGTCAAAACGCCGGCCTGCTTTACGCCCGTTCGCTACGGCGCATGGCCACTGCGGGGATGGTCATCGGCCATGTCGCAGGTTCAGAGGCCTACCGCAGCGGCTACCTACTTTCGCCTTGAGGATGCACGCCCCATGTACAAACTGACCGTTGAAGGCCTGCATAAAAGCTATGGCGACAATGAAGTGCTCAAAGGCGTCTCGCTCAAGGCCAAGACCGGTGACGTGATCAGCCTGATCGGCGCCAGCGGCTCGGGCAAGAGCACCTTCCTGCGCTGCATCAACTTTCTGGAAACCCCCAACGACGGCGCGATGACCCTCGATGACAAGCCGATCCGCATGGTCAGCGACCGCCACGGCATGCGCGTGGCCGACGATGCCGAGCTGCAGCGCCTGCGCACACGCCTGGCGATGGTGTTCCAGCACTTCAACCTGTGGAGCCACATGAGCGTGCTGGAAAACATCACCATGGCCCCGCGCCGGGTGCTGGGCTGCAGTAAGAAAGACGCCGAAGACCGTGCCCGTCGCTACCTGGACAAAGTCGGACTGCCGGCCCGCGTGGCCGATCAATATCCGGCATTTCTCTCCGGCGGCCAGCAGCAACGCGTAGCCATCGCCCGCGCCCTGGCGATGGAACCGGAAGTGATGCTGTTCGACGAACCCACCTCGGCCCTCGACCCGGAGCTGGTGGGCGAAGTGCTGAAGGTGATCCAGGGCCTGGCCGAGGAAGGCCGCACCATGATCATGGTGACCCACGAGATGAGCTTTGCGCGCAAGGTGTCGAGCCAGGTGCTGTTCCTGCACAAGGGCCTGGTGGAAGAGCAAGGCACGCCGGAGGATGTGCTGGGCAACCCGAAAAGTGAGCGCCTGCAACAGTTCCTGAGTGGCAATCTGAAGTAAGCCTTCGCCGATCTTCCCACGCGCCCCCGGCGCCGCCTAAGCGCTCTGAGAGCCCGCCCAGCCGGCCCATGCGCTTGAGCGCGGCAATCCACGATAAGCGCGCAGGCAGCCCGCTGCCCGCGTTTTGGGGCTTTGCTGGGGATACTGAGTGCAACACGGCGGATATTTGTGATCGGCCGCCAGGAGAAATGGCCAGCCCGCGGAAGGACTGACCACATTCCAATCTGCAGGCATCAGGCCATCGGCGCGGGTGGCGGCTCGTCCGGAAGGGTCGGTTCGCCAGGTTCGGTAGGCTCAGGGGAATCCGGGTCAGGTTGACCGGGGAGACCACCCGCATAGGCAGGGTCGGCCATCAGGGACCACGCCATCACGCCAATCTGGTTGGGTTCAAGCCGGGCGAGTTCGGCGCTGATTCGCGGGTCGAGCTTCATAAGGTACTCCTCAAGCGTGGCTCGGCGCGCATTGCACGCACCGAAGCAGTACACCCAATAGAGTCACTTTCCGCAGACTAATTCCCTTTACGCGTAGGAGCTTTCGATCAAGCGCGTGGCAAGGTGACGCCGCGCTGGCCCTGGTACTTGCCAGCACGGTCCTTGTAGGACACTTCACAGGCCTCATCGGACTGCAGGAACAGCATCTGCGCCACGCCTTCGTTGGCGTAGATCTTCGCTGGCAGGGTGGTGGTGTTGGAGAATTCCAGGGTGACGTGACCTTCCCACTCAGGCTCAAGTGGCGTCACGTTGACGATGATGCCGCAGCGCGCGTAAGTGCTTTTACCCAGGCAGATGGTCAGCACGTCGCGGGGAATACGGAAGAACTCCACGGTGCGCGCCAGGGCGAAGGAGTTGGGCGGGATGATGCACACGTCGCTCTTGACGTCGACGAAGCTCTTTTCGTCGAAGTTCTTCGGATCGACGATCGCCGAGTTGATATTGGTGAACACCTTGAACTCATCGGCACAACGCACGTCGTAGCCGTAGCTGGAAACACCATACGAAATCACGCGATCGGCGTCGTCACCACGGATCTGGCGCTCAACGAACGGTTCGATCATGCCGTGCTCTTGCGCCATGCGGCGAATCCACTTGTCCGATTTGATGCTCATGGCGGGTGTCCTGATAGCGAGGTGGAAAAATTCTGTTGGGCATCTTACCGGGGCAGGCGTTGGGGTTCAAAGGGCGTGGGGCTTTTGTTGACGAATGTGTTGATCAATGCCCGCCTTGTACAAGCCGCGCCCATTGGGGCCGGGACCCGAATCGGCGTGCACGACGGACGTAAATACCACCGCCAGTCACGAAATTAGAGAAACCTTCGGAAATACCATTGGCACGTTCCGGAAAAAGGGTTAAGGTGGCGCCACTGTGCTGCTTGTGTCACTGAGAATCTCTACACGATATGTTGAATTTCGATCCAACCATCTCCAAGAATTTTTCCTGCTCTTTGCACTCAGTCTCGGCCAGGGCTTTTCCTGAGTCGCAGTTAACTTTGTCCAAGGAGATACACCATGTCTAATCGCCAAACTGGTACCGTTAAGTGGTTCAACGATGAAAAAGGCTTCGGCTTCATCACTCCACAATCCGGTGACGACCTGTTCGTTCACTTCAAAGCTATCCAATCCGACGGCTTCAAAAGCCTGAAAGAAGGCCAACAGGTTTCTTTCATCGCTACCCGCGGTCAGAAAGGCATGCAAGCTGAAGAAGTTCAAGTTATCTAACTTGTACTGACTCAGTCAAAAGAACCCCGCCCTTAAAAGCGGGGTTTTTTTATGCCTGGGATTTGGGCATGCATGAGCGCAAAAAATATGGGAGGGGGCTTACTCCCGATGGCGGTGGGTCAGTCAATACATCCAGTGACTGATCCACTGCCATCGGGAGCAAGCCCCCTCCCACATTCAGACTGCGTCGTTACTGAAACAACGACTCGCTCGACAAGCCGTTCTTCTCCAGGATCTCACGCAAGCGCTTGAGCCCTTCTACCTGGATCTGCCGCACCCGCTCACGGGTCAAGCCGATCTCCAGGCCTACATCCTCCAGGGTGCTGCTCTCATGACCGCGCAGGCCGAAGCGGCGAATCACCACCTCGCGCTGCTTGTCCGTAAGCTCCGACAACCACTGGTCAATGCTTTGGGAAAGATCATCGTCCTGCAACAGCTCGCAAGGGTCTGTCGGGCGATCATCCGTCAGGGTGTCCAGCAGGGTTTTGTCCGAATCCGGGCCCAGCGAGACGTCGACCGAAGACACGCGCTCGTTAAGACCGAGCATGCGCTTGACCTCGCCCACCGGTTTTTCCAGCAGGTTGGCGATTTCTTCGGGAGAGGGTTCATGATCGAGTTTTTGTGTCAGCTCACGCGCCGCCCGCAGGTAGACGTTGAGCTCCTTGACCACATGGATCGGCAACCGGATCGTGCGGGTTTGATTCATGATCGCCCGTTCGATGGTCTGACGAATCCACCAGGTGGCATAGGTCGAGAATCGGAAGCCGCGTTCGGGGTCGAACTTCTCCACCGCCCGGATCAAGCCCAGGTTGCCCTCCTCGATCAGGTCCAACAGGGACAGCCCGCGATTGACGTAGCGTCGGGCGATTTTCACCACCAGACGCAGGTTGCTTTCAATCATGCGCTTGCGCCCAGCCGGATCGCCCTTTTGCGACAAGCGCGCAAAATGGACTTCTTCTTCGGGAGTCAGCAGAGGGGAAAAGCCGATTTCATTGAGGTACAGCTGGGTCGCATCGAGCGCCCGCGTGTAGTCAATGTACTTATGTTGCTTTAACGCAGTGGAGTTCTTGGATTTGGTGCGAACTGAAGGTACAGCCATTCCCTCATTCGACATCGATTCCATAGCGATGCCGGTCTCCGTAAGGAGAACCTCATCGTCGATGTCAAACTCCGGCGCTTCTTTACTGAGAGCCATTGTTATAGTCCTTTGGTGAGTTCGACCTCAAGCTCAAGCGACGCCTTTATCCTTGGCAACGCTGGAGCCTGTTCCTTCTACGTGAGGGAACAGGCTGGCAACACATCAACGACGGGGTAGGAATTGCAGAGGATCTACAGGTTTCCCTTGGCGGCGAATCTCAAAGTGCAGTTTCACCCGGTCTGTACCAGTTGACCCCATTTCGGCAATTGTCTGTCCGACTTTGACCTGCTGCCCCTCCCGAACCAACAGCCTACGGTTGTGGCCGTAAGCACTGACGTAGGTATCGCTGTGTTTGATGATGACCAGCTCGCCGTAGCCCCGCAAACCACTCCCGGCGTACACCACTGTCCCATCAGATGCAGCTAAAACAGGCTGTCCCAAATCCCCGGCGATATCAATGCCTTTATTCAAACTACCGTTTGAAGAGAATTTTCCAATCAATACGCCGTTCGACGGCCATCCCCAGCCGGTCGGCGCAGGCCCCGCAGGCGGCAGCGGCGCGGCTGCCGGTTTGCTCGCAACCGCAGGCGCGGCGCTGCCTGCAGGCCGCGTGATGATCGTGGTTTTGCTCGAGGACGAGGGCGAAGATGTGGTGTTTGTCACCACTGACGTCGGTGTTGAACCGGTGCGTCCATCGAAGCGAATCGTCTGACCCGGATGTATCGTGTAGGGCACCGGAATATTGTTGCGCGCGGCGAGCGCCTTGTAGTCCCAGCCATAGCGGAAGGCAATCGAAAACAGCGTATCGCCCTTGCGCACCACATACTGCCCCGTGGTCACGGTCGGCTTCTGCGGCGCGGCATTCGTGCGATCAACCACCCTCGCGCCCCCGGAAGGCGTGCTCGAACAAGCCGCCAATAAGGAACTCAAGACAAGGCCAAGCACCAGTCGCTGAAAGCTTGTTTTACTCATACGCTGCGCAAGACCTGTGAGACTCACCCGCCGCTCCCTTTGTGGTGGCTGAACATGAATGCCTGTATCAGGCTTGAAATATGTCGTAAGTATAACTGGGCATTGGCTTTTTACTGGCACACGACTGAAACGAAAGATTCATCGCGTTTAAAACCAACGACCGATCATGTTGACTCTATAGACCCCGCCGTAAGACACATCGCCGCCAACAGAATTCACTGCTCGCGAATAAATGATCAGGCCAGCGGGCCATTGAGCAACGGCACGAAGCGCACGGCGCCGAGCACATGCCGGGAAAAGCCTTCGTCTTCACGGATAATGAGCATCAATTGTTGCACTTCGCCGGAACCCACCGGGATCACCAGCCGACCGCCGGGGGCCAGTTGATCGAGCAACGCCTGCGGTACATCGGTGGCGACCGCGGTGACGATGATGCCGTTATACGGCGCCAGCGCCGGCCAGCCTTCCCAGCCATCGCCCCAGCGGAACACCACGTTGCGCAGGTTCAGTTCCACCAGGCGTTCCTTGGCGCGATCCTGCAGCACCTTGATGCGCTCCACCGAGAACACGCGCTCCACCAACTGCGACAGCACGGCAGTCTGGTAGCCGGAACCGGTGCCGATCTCCAGCACCTTGTCCAACGGGCCCGCCGCCAGCAGCAGCTCGCTCATGCGCGCAACCATATACGGCTGGGAAATGGTCTGGTTATGCCCGATCGGCAACGCCGTGTCTTCATAGGCGCGATGGGCCAGGGCCTCATCGACAAACAGGTGCCGGGGCGTGCGCCGGATCACTTCCAGTACCTGGGCGTTGGACAGGCCTTCTTCGTACAGGCGCTGGATCAGACGCTCGCGGGTGCGCTGGGAGGTCATCCCGATGCCGCGACGCAACAGGTCGTCTTGTTCACGAGCCATCAGCGCAAGTCCTCCAGCCAGCCATCGAGACTACTGAAGGCATCACTGAAGGTGCGATCGAGCTGCAACGGGGTAATCGATACATAGCCTTGCATCACCGCATGAAAGTCAGTGCCCGGCCCACCGTCTTCGGCATCGCCCGCAGCGGCGATCCAATAACCTTCCTTGCCACGCGGGTCGACCACCTTCAACGGCGCCGCCGCGCGGGCGCGATGGCCCAGGCGCGTGAGCTGGATACCGCGAATATGCTCGAGGGGCAAGTTGGGGATATTGACGTTAAGCACCGTCCGGGGCGGCAGATCGAGGGAACCGTGGGCCTCCACCAGCTTGCGCGCGAAATGCGCGGCCGTCGGCAGGTTGTCCAATTGACGCGAGGTCAACGAAAAGGCAAACGAGGTCCGCCCCAGGAAACGCCCTTCCAGGGCCGCCGCCACCGTGCCGGAATACAGCACGTCATCCCCCAGGTTGGCGCCGAGGTTGATGCCCGACACCACCAGGTCCGGCTCCTGATCCAACAAACTGTTGATCGCCAGGTGTACGCAGTCGGTGGGGGTGCCGTTCACGCTGATATAGCCATTGGCCAGAACGTGCACGTGCAGCGGACGGTCGAGCGTCAGCGAACTGCTGGCGCCGCTCTTGTCCTGGTCGGGGGCAACCACCACGCACTCGGCGTAATCCGCCAGCGCAGCATGAAGCGCGGCGAGGCCGGGTGCGGTGGCACCGTCGTCATTTGATATCAGAATACGCATGGGCTGTCCGTCTGCCCCACCGGCACCAGATCAACAAGCTCGCGCACCAAGACAGTGGCGAAGCATCCGGCCGGCAGGACGAATTCCAATTGCAGAATGTCAGGCCCGGGATAATGCCACGTCAACCCGCCAATGGGCAGTCGCAGAATGCGACGTTCCTGGCTCATGCCGGCATTCACCAGCCAATCGCGCAGGTCGGCCTCACTGGCGGCAACCGCCTGCTCCAGCGCCTGGGTTGCACCGCTGGCTGGCGAATCGCCTTCGCCCCACTGCGGTCCGGTGGGGTGCAGATCGAGGATCGCCAGGCGCGGGTCGCTGCATTCAGCCTCCCCCGCCGGGAAAAAACTGCGGCTGTCGGTGAAGGCCAGCAGATCGCCGACCTGCGCACGCTGCCAGGAACCGTCCGCGACACGGGCCGCCAACACTTTGTTGAAGAGGTAACTGCGCGCCGTCGACAGCAACCGCGAACGCACGTTGCGCTGCTCCGGCAAGGCCTTGCGGGCCGCCCACTCACGCGCATCCACCACATTGCCGCCGTTGTGGCCAAAGCGCTGGGTGCCGAAATAATTGGGAATGCCGTGCTGGGCGATCAGTTGCAAGCGCGCATCGATGGCCGCGTGATCCCCCGCCAGTTGCGTCAGGCGCAAGGTAAAACCGTTGGCCGAATGAGCACCGCGTTGCAGCTTGCGCTTGTGGCGGCCGGTCTTGAGGATCTTGAGGGTGTCGTTTTCCGCGCCGCTCAGGTCCGGATCGGCCTTGCCCGGCAGTTGCACACTGAACCACTGGCGGGTCAACGCCTGGCGATCCTTGAGCCCGGCATAGCTGACGGTGCGCAACGGCACGCCGGCGGCCTTGGCGATCCGGCGCGCGGCTTCTTCGGTGTTGAGGCCACGCTTTTCCACCCACAGCCACAGGTGCTCACCCTCACCGCTCAGCGGGATATCGAGCACTTCGTCGACCTGGAAATCTTCCGCGGTAGCCTTCAGCACGGCGCTGCCCAAGGCCTCGCCATAGGCCCGTGGGCCCAGCAGTTGCAAGTCGTTCATGCGCGCAGCAACAAAGCGACGGAATGTACCGCGATGCCCTCTTCACGACCGGTAAACCCGAGCTTTTCGGTGGTGGTGGCTTTCACGTTCACTTGATCCAATTCAATGTGCAGATCCGCCGCGATCAGCACGCGCATCGACTCGATGTGGGGGGCCATTTTCGGCGCCTGGGCCACGATGGTGTTATCGACGTTGCCGACCTTCCAGCCATTGGCGTGGATCAGGCCGACCACATGGCGCAGCAATACCCGGCTGTCCGCGCCCTTGAAGGTCGGGTCGGTGTCCGGAAAGTGCTTGCCGATATCGCCGAGCGCCGCGGCGCCGAGCAAGGCGTCGCTCAACGCGTGCAGCAGGACATCGCCGTCGGAATGAGCCAGCAACCCATGGTGGTGCGCGATCCGCACGCCGCCCAGGGTGATGAAATCGCCTTCAGCGAAACGGTGCACATCGTAGCCGTGGCCAATACGCATAAAAAAACGCCCCGATTTAATTCAGGGCGTGATTCTACCTACTTTTGTCGCATATTAACCGAGCAAAGCACGGCCATGATGTCGCAAATGATCTTCGATGAAGCTGGCGATAAAGAAGTAGCTGTGGTCGTAGCCCGGTTGCAGGCGCAGTTCGAGCGGATGGTTGGCCGCTTTCGCCGCTTGCTGCAGGGCTTCGGGCTTGAGCTGCACCGCGAGGAAGTCGTCGCGGTCGCCCTGGTCCACCAGCAACGGCAGCTTTTCCGCGGCTTCGCTGATCAGCACGCAAGCGTCCCACTCGCGCCACTTCGAGCGCTCTTCGCCCAGGTAACGGGAGAAGGCTTTCTGGCCCCATGGGCAATCCATCGGGTTGTTGATCGGCGAAAACGCCGACACCGATAGGTAACGCCCGGGGTTGCGCAATGCACATACCAGCGCACCGTGGCCGCCCATGGAGTGGCCGCTGATACCGCGCTTCTGCGAAGCCGGGAAATGCGCCTCAACCAACGCCGGCAATTCCTGCACCACGTAGTCATGCATCCGATAGTGCTTGGCCCAGGGTTCCTGGGTGGCATTCAGATAGAACCCGGCCCCCAGGCCGAAATCCCAGGCGTTGTCCGGATCGCCCGGCACCCCAGGACCACGCGGGCTGGTGTCCGGCGCAACAATGATCAGCCCCAGTTCGGCCGCCATGCGCTGGGCGCCGGCTTTCTGCATGAAGTTTTCATCGGTGCAGGTCAACCCGGACAGCCAGTACACCACCGGCAGCTTGCCGCCCTGCTCCGCTTGCGGCGGCAGGTAGACGGCGAAGGTCATGTCGCAACCGAGCACCTCGGAATGATGCTTGTAGCGTTTATGCCAGCCGCCGAAGCTCTTCTGGCACGACAGGTTTTCCAGACTCATGGCCGACCTCAGAAGTGAATGACGGTACGAATGCTCTTGCCTTCATGCATCAGATCAAACGCTTTGTTGATGTCTTCCAGGCCCATGGTGTGGGTGATGAAGGTGTCCAACGGGATCTCGCCGTTCTGGGCCATTTCCACGTAGCTGGGCAGCTCGCTGCGACCACGCACGCCGCCAAAGGCCGAACCGCGCCAGACGCGGCCGGTCACCAGCTGGAATGGACGGGTGGAAATTTCCTGGCCGGCACCGGCAACGCCGATGATCACCGACTCGCCCCAGCCTTTGTGGCAGCACTCGAGGGCGGCGCGCATCAGTTGCACGTTGCCGATGCACTCGAAGGAAAAGTCCACGCCGCCGTCAGTCAAATCGACAATCACGTCCTGGATCGGGCGATCGTAGTCTTTCGGGTTGATGCAGTCGGTGGCGCCCAGTTGCTTGGCGATTTCGAACTTGGCCGGGTTGATGTCGATGGCGATGATGCGACCGGCCTTGGCTTTTACCGCGCCGATTACCGCCGACAGGCCGATACCGCCCAAGCCGAAGATGGCGACGGTATCGCCGGGCTTGACCTTGGCGGTGTTGATCACCGCACCGATACCGGTGGTGACGCCACAGCCGAGCAGGCAGACTTTTTCCAGCGGCGCGTCTTTAGGAATCTTCGCCACGGAAATTTCCGGCAGCACGGTGTACTCGGAAAAGGTCGAGGTGCCCATGTAGTGGAAAATCGGCTGACCCTTGTAGGAGAAACGCGTGGTGCCATCGGGCATCAGGCCTTTGCCCTGGGTGGCACGAATCGCCTGGCACAGGTTGGTCTTGCCCGACAGGCAGAATTTGCACTTGCCGCACTCCGGGGTGTAGAGCGGGATCACATGGTCGCCGACCGCAACCGAGGTCACGCCCTCGCCGATCGCCTCAACCACCGCACCGCCTTCGTGGCCGAGAATCGACGGGAAGATGCCTTCCGGGTCGGCGCCCGACAACGTGTAGGCGTCGGTATGGCACACGCCGGACGCAACCACGCGCAACAGCACTTCGCCGGCCTTGGGCATGGCGACATCCACTTCTACGATCTCGAGGGGCTTCTTGGCTTCGAAGGCTACGGCGGCGCGGGACTTGATCATCCGGGTTTCTCCTGGGAGTTAAAAACTAAGACGGCGAGTGTAAAACATGCCTCGCTGATTAATAATCCAGGCAAAAGCAAAACTTTATTGCTGTACAGGGATAATCGCCATGCTGGAAAACCGCTGGGAAGGCATCGATGAGTTCGTCGCCGTCGCTGAATGCAGTCAATTCACCGCGGCGGCGGAACGCCTTGGGGTGTCTTCGTCGCACATCAGCCGGCAAGTGGCTCGCCTGGAAGAACGGCTGCAAACGCGCTTGCTGTATCGCAGTACGCGCAAGGTGACCCTGACCGAAGCCGGCCAGACCTTTCTGCAACACTGCCAGCGCCTGCAGGATGGCCGCGAAGAGGCCCTGCGCGCCGTCGGCGACCTCGCCAGCGAGCCCAAGGGCATGCTGCGCATGACCTGCGCCGTGGCGTATGGCGAACGATTCATCGTGCCGCTGGTGACGCGGTTCATGGGGCTTTACCCGCAACTGCGGGTGGACATCGAACTGAGCAATCGTCAGTTGGACTTGGTACACGAAGGCCTCGACCTGGCGATTCGCCTGGGACGCCTGCAAGACTCGCGCATGGTCGCCAGCCGCCTGGCGCCGCGCCGCATGTACTTGTGCGCGTCGCCGTCCTACCTGGCGCGGTATGGGCGGCCGCACAGTTTATCGGAATTGACTCGGCACAACTGCCTGATCGGCAGCTCGGACATCTGGCAACTGGCCCAGGACGGGCGCGAATTTTCCCAAAGGGTGCAGGGCAACTGGCGCTGCAACAGTGGGCAGGCGGTGTTGGACGCGGCGTTGCAAGGGGTGGGCTTGTGTCAGTTGCCGGACTATTACGTGCTCGAGCATTTGCACAGTGGCGCGCTGGTGTCGTTACTGGAAGCGCATCAGCCGCCGAATACGGCGGTGTGGGCGTTGTATCCGCAGCAGCGGCATTTGTCGCCGAAGGTCAGGAAGCTGGTGGATTATTTAAAGGCAGGGTTGGCCGAACGGCCGGAGTACGGTACTGAGCATTGATGGCGTTTATCGTTTATGTAGGAGCGAGCTTGCTCGCGAAAAACTTGAGAGCGCCGCTTCAATCCAGATTGTCCGCGTTATCGTTGACGTTTTTCGCGAGCAAGCTCGCTCCTACAGCCGATTGGCCCAGCGTAGTCGCAGCCATTCCAGGTCCTCGGGCCGGGTCACCTTGATATTGTCCGAGCGCCCTTCGATCAGGCGCGGCGCCTGGCCAGACCATTCCATGGCCGACGCTTCGTCGGTAATGACCGCATCGGCCACAAGGCTGTCGGCCAGTGCACGGTGCAGCGCACCCAGGCGGAACATCTGCGGCGTGTAGGCCTGCCAGATCAAGCTGCGGTCAACGGTCTCGATGACGCGACCATGCTTGTCTACACGCTTGAGGGTATCGCGGGCCGGCACAGCCAGCAGGCCACCCACCGGATCGTCCGCGAGTTCGGCGAGCAGTTTGTCGAGATCGTCACGACTCAGGTTAGGCCGCGCCGCATCATGCACCAAGACCCAATCATCATCACTGGCGCCCAGGGCATTGAGCTGCAGCAACGCATTGAGTACCGAGCCCGAACGCTCCGAGCCACCGTCCGCCCGCTGGATACGCGGGTCAGCGGCACACGCGAGGTGAGGCCAGTAAGGGTCATCAACAGCAAGACTGACCACCAGGCCCTTGAGCGAGGGGTGGTCGAGAAAACAGCCAAGGCTGTGTTCGAGAATAGTGCGCCCGCCCAGTTGCAAGTACTGCTTGGGACGGTCCGCAGCCATACGGGCACCGATGCCCGCGGCAGGAATCACGGCCCAGAAGGCCGGCAAACGGTGATTCATTGGGCCAACTGGTAGAGGGTTTCGCCCTCCTTGACCATGCCCAACTCATGGCGAGCCCGCTCTTCGACGGTCTCCGTGCCTTTTTTCAGCTCAAGCACCTCGGCATCGAGAACGCGATTGCGCTCCAGCAGGCGTTCGTTTTCGGCGTGCTGGTCGGCAATTTGCTGGGTCAGGTCTTTTACCTGCGCAAAGCTGCCATTACCCACCCATAGGCGGTACTGCAGGCCAGCCAGCAACAAGAGCAAGACGAGGAACAACCAATTGGGACTGCGCATCGAATATCGGGTATCCAGTGAAAAAAGACCGCCATACAAAACTTTTGCAGCAACGGATAGCACGAAGCCTGGAAGACCCAGGCTTGTGCTTGATCGTCATCAGATTAGCGTCGAATTGCACACTCTCGTGATTTTTCCGACACAATCTGCCGACTTTTTACCATTTACTGATCAGCCGCGAAACTCGCTGCGACCGTTGTACTTGGCTTTACCCGCCAGTTGCTCTTCGATACGCAGCAATTGGTTGTACTTGGACACGCGATCGGAACGGCACAGCGAGCCGGTCTTGATCTGGCCCGCCGACGTGCCCACGGCCAGGTCGGCAATGGTCGAGTCTTCGGTTTCGCCGGAGCGGTGCGAGATCACGGCGGTGTAGCCCGCGGCCTTGGCCATCTGGATGGCTTCCAGGGTTTCGGTCAGGGTGCCGATCTGGTTGAACTTGATCAGGATCGAGTTGGCGATCTTCTTGTCGATGCCTTCTTTCAGGATCTTGGTGTTGGTCACGAACAGGTCGTCGCCCACCAGCTGGATTTTTTCGCCGATCTTGTCGGTGAGGATTTTCCAGCCGTCCCAGTCGGACTCGTCCAGGCCGTCTTCGATCGAGATGATCGGGTAGCGCTGGGTCAGGCCCTTGAGGTACTCGGCAAACCCTTCGGAGTTGAACACCTGGCCTTCGCCGGACAGGTTGTACTTACCGTCTTCGTAGAATTCGCTGGCGGCGCAGTCCAGGGCCAGGGTCACGTCGGTGCCCAGGGTGTAGCCGGCGTTGGCTACGGCTTCGGAGATGACTTTCAGTGCATCTTCGTTGGACGCCAGGTTCGGCGCGAAACCACCTTCGTCACCCACGGCGGTGCTCAGGCCACGGGCCTTCAGCACAGCCTTGAGGTGATGGAAAATCTCGGTGCCCATGCGCAGTCCTTCGGAGAAGGTCTTGGCGCCAACCGGCTGCACCATGAATTCCTGGATGTCGACGTTGTTATCGGCGTGCTCGCCGCCGTTGATGATGTTCATCATCGGCACCGGCATCGAGTACACACCCGGAGTGCCGTTGAGGTTGGCGATGTGGGCGTACAGCGGCAGGTCCTGGTCCTGCGCGGCGGCCTTGGCGGCGGCCAGGGACACGGCGAGGATGGCGTTGGCACCCAGGCTGCCTTTGTTTTCAGTGCCGTCGAGTTTGATCATCGCGTGGTCCAGGGCTTTCTGGTCCAGCGGGTCTTTGCCCAGCAACAGGTCGCGAATCGGACCGTTGATGTTGGCTACCGCCTTGAGGACACCCTTGCCCAGGTAACGGCTCTTGTCGCCATCACGCAGTTCCAGCGCTTCGCGGGAACCTGTGGAAGCACCGGACGGCGCGCAAGCGCTGCCGATGATGCCGTTATCGAGAAGCACGTCGGCTTCGACGGTGGGGTTGCCACGGGAGTCGAGAACTTCACGACCTTTGATGTCGACGATTTTTGCCATTGTTGTAAACACTCCAAAGTTGACGAAAATGCTCTATACCGCTCGATTTAACTTGTCGCGCACATTGCAATATTTGGAACGAACTTGCCAGTAATAGTGCCCTCTCGGGCCTCATCGCGAGCAAGCTCGGCTCCTACACGGAGAAATGGCGCTTACGCGGTCTCTACCGTCGGAAAACTCTTGACCAGTTCGTCCAACTGCTTGAGCTGGGCCAGGAATGGCTCCAGTTTGTCCAGGCGCAGGGCGCAAGGACCGTCGCATTTGGCGTTGTCCGGGTCCGGGTGGGCTTCCAGGAACAGGCCGGCCAGGGACTGGCTGATGCCGGCCTTGGCCAGGTCCAATACCTGGGCACGACGCCCGCCAGCGGAATCGGCGCGGCCACCCGGCATTTGCAGCGCGTGGGTCACGTCGAAGAACACCGGGTATTCGAACTGTTTCATGATGCCGAAACCGAGCATGTCCACCACGAGGTTGTTGTAGCCGAAGCTCGAACCGCGCTCGCAGAGGATCAACTGGTCGTTACCCGCTTCCACGCACTTGTTCAGGATGTGCTTCATTTCCTGGGGCGCGAGGAACTGGGCTTTCTTGATATTGATCACCGCACCGGTCTTGGCCATGGCGACCACGAGGTCGGTCTGGCGCGACAGGAAGGCCGGCAACTGGATGATGTCGCACACCTCGGCGACCACGGCAGCCTGTTCAGGCTCGTGGACGTCGGTGATGATCGGCACGCCGAAGGCTTGCTTGATGTCCTGGAAGATCCGCATACCTTCTTCAAGGCCCGGGCCGCGATAGGAGGTCACGGACGAACGGTTGGCCTTGTCGAAGCTGGCCTTGAACACATAAGGGATACCCAGTTTCTGGGTAACCTTGACGTACTCTTCACAGACCTGCATCGCCATGTCGCGGCTTTCCAGCACGTTCATGCCGCCGAACAGCACCATGGGCTTGTCGTTGGCAATCTCGATGTCGCCTACGCGAATGATCTTCTGGGCCATCAGCTTCACGCCTTCTTCTGATGTTGCGTCAGTGCTGCTTTAACGAAACCGCTGAACAACGGGTGACCGTCGCGCGGCGTCGAGGTGAACTCAGGGTGGAACTGGCAGGCCACGAACCATGGATGATCCGGCGCCTCGACCACTTCGACCAGCTTGCCGTCACCGGAGCGACCGGAGACTTTCAGGCCGGCTGCTTTGATCTGCGGCAGCAGGTTGTTGTTCACTTCGTAGCGGTGACGGTGACGCTCGACGATCACGTCCTTGCCGTAGCAGTCGTGGACCAGCGAACCCGGCTCCAGCAGGCAGTCTTGCGCGCCGAGGCGCATGGTGCCGCCCAGGTCGGACGATTCGGTACGGGTTTCAACGGCGCCGGTGGCGTCTTCCCACTCGGTGATCAGGCCTACGACCGGGTGGCCGCTGGAATGATCGAACTCGGTGGAGTTGGCGTCTTTCCAACCCAGCACGTTACGAGCGAACTCGATAACGGCCACTTGCATGCCCAGGCAGATCCCCAGGTACGGCACCTTGTGCTCACGAGCGTACTGCACGGCGGTGATCTTGCCTTCCACGCCACGCAGGCCGAAACCGCCTGGAACGAGGATCGCGTCGACGCCTTCGAGCAGCGCGGTGCCTTGGTTCTCGATGTCTTCGGAATCGATATAGCGCAGGTTGACCTTGGTACGGTTGCTGATGCCGGCGTGGCTCATCGCTTCGATCAGCGACTTGTACGCGTCCAAAAGCTCCATGTACTTGCCGACCATGGCGATGGTGACTTCGTGCTCAGGGTTGAGCTTGGCGTCGACCACGGCTTCCCACTCGGACAGATCCGCGCCGCCGCATTGCAGGCCGAAACGCTCGACCACAAAATCGTCCAGGCCCTGGGAATGCAGGATGCCCGGGATCTTGTAGATGGTGTCGGCGTCTTCCAGGGCAATCACCGCACGCTCTTCAACGTTGGTGAACTGCGCGATCTTGCGACGCGAGGAAATATCGATCGGGTGATCGGAACGGCACACCAGCACGTCCGGCTGCAGGCCGATGGAACGCAGTTCCTTGACCGAGTGCTGGGTTGGCTTGGTTTTGGTTTCGCCGGCGGTGGCGATGTAGGGCACCAGTGTCAGGTGCATCAGCATCGCGCGCTTGGCGCCGACTTCGAAACGCAACTGGCGGATGGCTTCGAGGAACGGTTGGGATTCGATGTCACCCACGGTGCCACCGATCTCGACCATCGCCACGTCGGCATCGCCCGCGCCCTTGATGATGCGGCGCTTGATTTCGTCGGTGATGTGCGGGATCACCTGGATGGTTGCACCCAGGTAGTCACCACGACGCTCCTTGCGCAGCACGTGTTCGTAGACACGGCCGGTGGTGAAGTTGTTGTTCTGGGTCATGGTCGTGCGGATGAACCGCTCGTAGTGGCCCAGGTCCAGGTCGGTCTCGGCGCCGTCGTGGGTGACGAACACTTCACCGTGCTGGAACGGGCTCATGGTGCCCGGGTCAACGTTGATGTACGGGTCCAGCTTGAGCATGGTGACCTTAAGTCCCCGCGCCTCCAGGATGGCCGCCAATGAAGCGGAGGCAATGCCTTTCCCCAATGAAGAAACAACACCGCCCGTGACGAATATGTAGCGCGTCATGAAAAACCCTAGAAGTCTGCGTTAAAGCGGTCCGAGCCGCCGGGGAAAGCGAAGGAAGGCCGAAGCCCCCGATCACCTGCATTAATCACAGTGCACCTTTCAAAAAAACCGCCGCGTGGTGACAGACCAGCAATGAAACACCGGTACGTTGATCGCTACACATTTTTTGGAATCGCCCAGCAAAGACTGCTTGGTAATCGGCAACTGCTGCGATTCAGGCGAATCCACAGAAGTTGTATCAAGAAGGGAGCGTAGTCTACCGGAAAGGCGCTATCAGCTCAAACCTTGATCGCAGGTCTGTGGCATCCAATGTAATTGCCAGCCGTCATTCGACGTCTTCCAAAGCCCTGCAAGGCTGGGCACAGCCAGCAATTGCTCGCCCCGATACAGCAGCGGCAATCTGCCACGGACAAAACCCGGCAGCCCACTTTCGTTGAGCAGACGCTTCAAATCGCGCCGACCGCGCCCCGGAATGTCGATGATTTCGCCGCCCTGGCGATAGCGAACCTGCAACACGCCCTCGGGAACCCGACCGATCAACCGGAGTTGGCCATTACCCGGTAACTCTAGCGGGTTTTGCGGCTGCGCCCAGCTCACCGATGCGTCGGAAAACTCCGACCAACTGGAGGGCAGCCACCAGATGCGCTCGCCGCAACGGTGCAGATCGCCGTTGGCCAAGCGCCACAGGGGTTGTGCATCGAGCTTGGCGTCGCGCAGGGAATGCCAGCCGGCCCAGTGGTCGCTGTCGGGTAAACGCGTCAGCGGGCTCAGCCAATGGCGCAGGGCGTTGCGTTGACGCGCGTCGGAAAGCTCACACAGCGGCGCCAGGACCAAGGACGGCAAGGGCAGCCACGGAAAAGGCGAAGGCTGCTCGGCGGCTTGCAGGTCGATGTGCGCCAACTCGTCCAACAGGCCTTGGGCTTCGCTCAAATGTTCAGCGGCACGGGCCAGGTTGGCCACGGCCTGGGGCCAGCGCTCGGTCAGCCGCGGGAATACACGATGGCGCAGGTAATTGCGCGAAAAGCGGGGATCGGCGTTGGAAGGGTCTTCGATCCACGTCAACTGGTGCTCCTCGGCGTAGGCCTGCAGCTGCGCGCGTGAACTGCGCAGCAACGGCCGCAGCAGATGACCGCCCGCCAGCGCACGCTGCATCGGCATGGCCGCCAATCCTTGCACCCCCGCGCCGCGCAACAGACGAAACAGCAAGGTTTCGGCCTGATCGTCGCGGTGCTGGCCGATGAGCAACACTTCCCCTGCCCCGACCACCTCACTGAATGCCTGATAGCGCGCATCACGGGCTGCGCGCTCCAGGCTTGCGCCAGCCCGCACCTGCACGCACATCACCCGCAACGGCACGCCAAGGGCGTCACAGACCGACTGACAATGAGCGGGCCAGGCATCGGCCGCAGCTTGCAGGCCATGGTGGACATGAACAGCGTCGAGCGTAGGAAGCTTCTCAGTTTTGGCGAGATTTGCCAGAAGGTGCAGCAGGACGGTGGAATCAAGCCCGCCGGAAAAAGCGATATGCCAGGCCGGAGCGTTGCGCCAGGGGGCCAGGGTTTGCAGGAGTTCGGCGGAGAGTAATGGTTTCATCAGATGTTACCGCCGCAAACCTGGAATACGTTGGCCAAGCATACACAAAGCAAATGTGGGAGGGGGCTTGCTCCCGATAGCGGCAGGTCAGTCACCAGATGCATTGACTGACACTCAGCAATCGGGAGCAAGCCCCCTCCCACATTTTTTACGGCTGCGGTTTAGAGACCGTAGCTCATCAGGCGCTCGTAACGCCGGGCCAACAGTGCTTCGGTATCCAGCTTCTTGAGCATCGCCAGTTGCGAACCCAGTTCGGCACGGATGGTCGCGGCAGCGGCGGCCGGGTCGCGGTGGGCGCCGCCCAATGGTTCGGCGATGACTTTATCCACGATACCCAGGCCCTTGAGGCGATCGGCGGTGATGCCCATCGCTTCGGCAGCGTCCGGCGCTTTCTCGGCGGTTTTCCACAGGATCGAGGCGCAACCTTCTGGCGAGATCACCGCGTAGGTCGAATATTGCAACATGTTCAGTTGGTCGCAGACACCAATGGCCAACGCACCGCCGGAACCACCTTCACCAATCACGGTGGCAATGATCGGGGTTTTCAGGCGGGACATGACGCGCAGGTTCCAGGCGATCGCTTCGCTCTGGTTGCGTTCTTCGGCGTCGATACCCGGGTACGCGCCCGGGGTGTCGATGAACGTCAGGATCGGCATCTTGAAGCGCTCGGCCATTTCCATCAGGCGGCAAGCCTTGCGGTAGCCTTCCGGACGCGGCATGCCGAAGTTACGGCGGACTTTCTCGCGCACTTCACGGCCTTTCTGGTGACCGATCACCATCACCGGCTGGTCGTCCAGGCGAGCGATACCGCCCACGATGGCGGCGTCGTCGGAGAAGTGGCGGTCGCCGTGCAGCTCGTCGAACTCGGTGAAGATGTGCTGAATGTAGTCCAGGGTGTACGGACGGCGCGGATGGCGGGCCAGGCGCGCAATCTGCCAGCTGGTCAACTTGCCGAAGATGTCTTCGGTGAGCGAGCTGCTCTTGTCTTGCAGGCGAGCGATTTCATCGCCGATATTCAGCGAGTTGTCATTGCCGACCAGGCGCAGTTCTTCGATCTTGGCTTGCAGGTCAGCGATCGGCTGTTCGAAATCAAGAAAATTCGGGTTCATAAGCGTCCGTCTTGGGTCGACGGCCAAGGAGTGCCTGGCCAGCCGGTTGTCTATTCGCGCCCTACCTTAAGGGAGAGGCGCGTCTAGGTCGAGATTAAATGTTTGGTCGAGATCAGGCTATTTGCCATCACCTGATCGTCAACGGTATTGGAGGAAGACGTTGTCACGACCGAACTGGTCACGCAATGCTTGAATCAAGCCGTCAGCGGGATCAATTCGCCAGGTCTCGCCGAACTGCAGCATGGCCTTGGCGTCGTTACCGGTGTATTCCATGGTCACCGGGCATGCGCCACGGTGGCGTTTGAGCAAGTCCCCCAACCAGCGCAGTTGATCGCCCTTGAGCGCCTCGGTCTTGACCTTCAAGCGCAGGCTTTCGGCCAGGTTGGTGCGCGCGTCTTCCATGCTCATCACGCGCTTGATCCGCAGGCGCAGGCCGCCGGAGAAGTCGTCGTTGCTGACCTCCCCTTCCACCACCACCATGGCGTCGGTCTGCAACAGCGACTGCGCCGAATGGAACGCATCGGCAAACAGCGACGCCTCGATCCGGCCGGAGCGGTCGTCGAGGGTGATAAAGCCCATCTTGTCGCCCTTTTTGTTTTTCATCACCCGCAGGGCGATGATCATGCCGGCGACGGTCTGGGTGTCGCGCGCCGGTTTCAGGTCGATGATGCGCTGACGGGCGAAACGACGGATTTCCCCTTCGTATTCGTCAATCGGGTGACCGGTCAGGTACAGGCCCAGGGTGTCTTTCTCACCTTTGAGGCGTTCCTTGAGGGTCAGCTCCTTGGCCTTGCGATGGTTGGCGTAGACATCCGCGTCTTCTTCGACGAACAACCCGCCAAACAGGTCGGCGTGACCGCTGTCGTGGGTGCGGGCGGTCTGTTCGGCGGCCTTGATCGCTTCTTCCATGGCGGTCAGCAGCACCGCGCGATTGCGGTCGATATTCGCCTGGTAGGCCTTCGGCTCATCATGGAAATACGGGCCGAGACGGTCGAGGGCGCCGCTGCGGATCAAGCCATCGAGGGTACGTTTGTTGATGCGCTTGAGGTCGACCCGCGCGCAGAAATCGAACAGATCCTTGAACGGGCCGTTTTGGCGCGCCTCGGTGATCGCTTCCACCGGGCCCTCGCCCACCCCCTTGATCGCGCCCAGGCCATAGATGATGCGGCCTTCGTCGTTCACGGTGAACTTGAACTCCGAGGCGTTCACGTCCGGCGCGTCGAGGCGCAGCTTCATGGTTCGCACTTCCTCGATCAAGGTCACGACCTTGTCGGTGTTGTGCATATCCGCCGAGAGTACCGCGGCCATGAACGGCGCCGGGTAGTGGGCCTTCAGCCAGGCGGTCTGGTACGACACCAGGCCGTAGGCAGCGGAGTGGGATTTGTTGAAGCCATAACCGGCGAATTTTTCCACCAGGTCGAAAATGTTACCGGCAAGGTCGGCGTCGATATTGTTGGTGGCGCAACCCTCAATGAAACCGCCGCGCTGCTTGGCCATTTCCTCGGGCTTTTTCTTACCCATGGCGCGACGCAGCATGTCCGCACCACCGAGGGTGTAACCGGCCATGACCTGAGCGATCTGCATCACCTGTTCCTGGTACAGGATGATGCCGTAGGTCGGTGCCAGTACCGGCTTGAGGCCTTCGTACTGGTAGTCCGAGTGCGGGTAGGCCAGTTCGGCGCGACCGTGCTTACGGTTGATGAAGTCATCCACCATGCCCGATTGCAGCGGGCCCGGACGGAACAGGGCGACCAGTGCGATCAAGTCTTCCAGGCAGTCGGGCTTGAGCTTTTTGATCAGCTCTTTCATGCCGCGGGATTCCAGCTGGAACACCGCCGTGGTTTCGGCTTTTTGCAGCAGGCTGTAGGTCGGCTTGTCATCCAGCGGGATAAACGCGATGTCCAGCGGTGCTTCGCCGACCTTGGCACGGTCGCGGTTGATCGTCTTGAGCGCCCAGTCGATGATCGTCAGAGTCCGCAGGCCGAGGAAGTCGAACTTCACCAGGCCGGCCGCCTCCACGTCGTCCTTGTCGAACTGGGTCACCAGGCCATCGCCTTCTTCGTCGCAATAGATCGGCGAAAAGTCGGTGAGCTTGGTCGGCGCGATCACCACGCCACCGGCGTGTTTACCGACGTTACGCACCACGCCTTCGAGCTTGCGCGCCATCTCCCAGATTTCGGCGGCTTCTTCGTCGACCTTGATGAAGTCGCGCAGGATTTCTTCCTGCTCGTAGGCCTTTTCCAGGGTCATGCCGACTTCGAACGGGATCATCTTCGACAGGCGATCCGCCAGCCCGTAGGACTTGCCCTGCACCCGGGCCACGTCGCGGATTACCGCCTTGGCCGCCATGGAACCGAACGTGATGATCTGGCTCACGGCGTTGCGGCCATACTTATCGGCCACGTATTCGATCACGCGGTCGCGACCGTCCATGCAGAAGTCGACGTCGAAGTCGGGCATGGAGACCCGTTCCGGGTTAAGGAAGCGTTCGAACAGCAGGTCATATTCCAGCGGGTCGAGGTCGGTGATCTTCTGCACATAGGCAACCAGCGAGCCGGCACCCGAGCCCCGGCCTGGACCGACCGGCACGCCGTTACTCTTGGCCCACTGGATAAAGTCCATCACGATCAGGAAGTAACCGGGGAACCCCATCTGGATGATGATATCCAGCTCGAAATTCAGCCGATCGACGTAGACCTGGCGCTTGGCTTCGTAATCTTCGGTGGTGTCCTTGGGCAGCAGGACCGAGAGGCGTTCCTCCAGGCCATCGAACGATACCTTGCGGAAATACTCATCGATGGTCATGCCTTCGGGAATCGGGAAGTTGGGCAGGAAGTGCTTGCCCAGCTTCACTTCGATATTGCAGCGCTTGGCGATTTCGACGGAGTTTTCCAGGGCCTCGGGCAGGTCGCTGAACAGCTCGGCCATTTCCTCGGCGCTTTTGAGGTATTGCTCTTCGCTGTAGTTTTTCGAGCGGCGCGGGTCATCCAGGGCCCGGCCTTCGCCGATGCACACGCGGGTTTCGTGGGCTTCGAAATCTTCCTTCTTGATGAAGCGCACATCGTTGGTCGCCACCAGCGGCGCGCCCAGCTTGTCGGCCAGGGCCACGGCGGCGTGCAGATGTTCTTCATCGTTGGGGCGGTTGGTGCGCTGGACTTCCAGGTAGAAGCGGTCAGGGAACACGGCCATCCACTCGCGGGCCAGCACTTCGGCTTCCTGCGGGTTGCCGCCCAGCAGCGCGATCCCGATTTCGCCCTCTTTGGCCGCCGAGAGCATGATCACGCCCTCGCTGGCCTCGGCCACCCACTCACGCTCGATGATCACCGCGCCGTTGCGCTGGCCGTCGATGAAGCCACGGGAAATCAGTTCAGTGAGGTTGCGATAACCGACGCCGTTCATCGCCAACAGGCTGATGCGGCTCAGAGGGTTATCCGGGTCTTTGTTCGACAGCCACAGGTCGGCGCCGCAGATCGGCTTGATGCCGGCGCCCATGGCGTTCTTGTAGAACTTGACCAGGGAACACATGTTGTTCTGATCGGTGACCGCGACGGCAGGCATGTTCATGCCCACCAGGGTTTTGACCAGCGGTTTGATCCGTACCAGGCCGTCGACCAGGGAGTATTCAGTGTGCAGGCGTAGGTGAACGAATGAAGCCGGCATAGTGATCCTGTCTTAAACGTAGAAACAACAAGGCCCGGGATTGTACCGGGCCTGGGCAAAAACATCAGCCTCGCGACTAAACCTCGCTGAGGCTCTCGCGCTGTTCGTAAGCCAGGCGCACCGGGGCGAACGAGCGGCGGTGGATCGGCGTCGGGCCGAGACGGGCCAGCGCTTCCAGATGAACGGGCGTCGGGTAGCCTTTATGGCCCGCAATGCCGTAGCCGGGGTAGATCAATTCGAACGCAGCCATTTCACGGTCACGGCTGACCTTGGCCAGAATCGAGGCGGCCGCGATGGCGGGCACCTTGCTATCACCCTTGACCACCGCTTCAGCCGGCATCGCCAGTTTCGGGCAGCGATTGCCATCGATCATCGCCAGTTTCGGGGTGATATGCAGGCCCTCGACGGCGCGCTGCATGGCAAGCATGGTGGCGTGGAGGATATTCAACTCGTCGATCTCTTCGACTTCGGCCCGGGCAATATGCCAGCTCAGGGCTTTTTCACAGATCTCGTCGAAGAGTTTTTCCCGACGCGCTTCGGTGAGTTTCTTCGAGTCGTTGAGGCCGAGGATCGGCCGGTTCGGGTCAAGAATCACCGCCGCCGTCACCACGGCACCACAGAGCGGGCCGCGCCCGACTTCATCCACGCCGGCCACCAGTTCGTGGGCTTGCGCGACCAGGCTGAAATCCAGCCCCATTTGCGTCGTCATAGGGCTTCCTGTTTATGGCCGATCAAGGTCAACACGGCATCCGCCGCCTGGTTTGACGCATCGCGCCGCAGGGTGCGGTGGATCTCGTCAAAGCCGCGGGTCTGCTCTTCGCCGCCGTCGATCAAGGGGAGTAGCGTCTGCGCCAGGGCTGCGGGCGTTGCATCGTCCTGCAACAATTCCGGCACCAACAGGCGCTGGGCCAGCAAATTGGGCAAGGAGATGTAAGGGCTTTTAACCATGCGCTTGAGAATCCAGAAGGTCAGCGGCGCCAGGCGGTAAGCCACGACCATCGGACGCTTGTACAGCAACGCCTCCAGGGTCGCGGTACCCGAGGCGATCAGCACCGCGTCGCACGCCGCCAGGGCCAGGTGCGACTGACCATCGAGCAGGGTCAACGGCAGGTTGCGCCCTTGCAGCAAGGTTTCGATTTGTGCGCGACGTTGCGGGCTCGCACACGGCAGCACAAAGCGCACGCCAGGCTTCATGATCAGCAGGCGCTCGGCGGCATCAAAAAACAGCGCGCCCAGGCGGCCCACTTCGCCACCCCGACTGCCCGGCATCAGCGCGACCAGCGGGCCGTCCGGCAAGCCCAGTTCGGCACGCGCCGCAGCACGATCGGCGTGCAGCGGGATGGTGTCGGCCAGCGTGTGCCCGACAAACCGCACCGGCACGCCCTTCTCTTCGTAGAAACGGGCTTCGAACGGCAGCAAGGTCAGCATCAAATCACAGCCTTCGCGGATCTTCAGCACGCGCTTCTGCCGCCACGCCCACACGGACGGGCTGACGTAATGCACGGTCTTGATCCCGGCCTGACGCAACTTGAGCTCGATATTGAGGGTGAAATCCGGCGCGTCGATTCCGATGAACACGTCAGGCTTTTCTTGGATCAGGGTCTGAATCAGCAGCTTGCGCCGTGCCAGCAGCTCACGCAGACGGCCCAGCACTTCCACCAACCCCATGACCGACAAGCGCTCCATGGGGAAGTAGGAGGTGAGGCCTTCAGCCTGCATCAACGGGCCGCCCACGCCAATGAACTCGACCGCCGGATGCTGGGCCTTGAGCGCCCGCATCAGCCCCGCGCCCAGGATATCGCCGGAAGCTTCCCCGGCGACCAATGCGATACGCAGATTGGCCATGATCAGCGCGTGATGCCGCGGGTCGACGCCTGGATCGAGTCACGGAACACCGCGACTTCCGGGAACAACATTGCCGGCTCGGTCAGTTCAGCCAATGCCTGCTCAACCGTCAGGCCCTGGCGGTAAACCACCTTGTAGGCGCGACGCAGGGCGTGGATCGCATCGTCGCTGAAACCACGACGGCGCATGCCTTCGAAGTTCATGCTGCGGGCTTCGGCAGGGTTGCCGAACACCGTGACGAACGCCGGGACATCCTTGCCGATAGCCGTGCCCATGCCGGAAAAACTATGGGCGCCGATGTGGCAGTACTGATGCACCAGGGTGAAACCGGACAGGATCGCCCAATCGTCAACGTGTACATGGCCTGCCAACGCGGTGTTGTTGACCAGGATGCAGTGGTTGCCGATCACACTGTCGTGGCCGATATGCGCGTAAGCCATGACCAGGTTGTGATCACCCAACGTGGTCTCGGCACGGTCCTGCACTGTGCCACGGTGAATGGTCACGCCTTCACGAATGATGTTGTGATCACCGATTACCAGACGTGTTTCTTCCCCCTTGTACTTCATGTCGGGGGTGTCTTCGCCTATCGAGGAAAACTGATAGATGCGATTGTGCCTGCCAATGCGGGTCGGTCCCTTGAGGATCACGTGCGGCCCGATGACAGTCCCCTCGCCGATTTCCACACCTGCGCCGACGATCGACCAAGGGCCGACCTCAACGTCGGCGGCCAGTACGGCCGACGGATCGATGATTGCGCGAGGGTCAATCAAACTCATAGTTTGCGTTCCGCGCAGATGATTTCGGCGGAGCACACCGGCTTGCCATCCACCGAGGCCTGGCATTCGAACTTCCAGATCTGGCGCTTGCAGCTGATGAACTTGGCTTCCAGGATCAACTGGTCACCCGGGGTGACCGGGTTGCGGAAACGCAACTTGTCGGAGCCCACGAAATAATAAAGCGTGCCGTCGGCAGGCTTGAGGTCGAGCATTTTGAAACCAAGGATACCGGCAGCCTGGGCCATTGCTTCAATGATCAACACGCCCGGCATGATCGGATGCGCGGGAAAGTGGCCATTGAAGAACGGTTCGTTGATGCTGACATTCTTGTAGGCACGAATGCGCTTTTCCTCAACATTGAGGTCCACTACACGGTCCACCAGCAGGAACGGGTAACGGTGAGGCAGGTATTCGCGAATCTCGTTGATGTCCATCATTTCGGGGGGAAGCCTGTAATAAAGATTGGGGGCGGGCGACTAAACGCACGCCCCGCTAGCAAATCAAGGAGGCAGTCTAGCGGCTGTGCACACTTGATATGGAAATGGTATCAGCCTTCTGATGAAGCATTACCGCCAGGGGTCACGTCCCCAACACGCTTTTCCAGCTGCTTGAGACGTCGAGCCATGTCGTCGATGTGCCTCAAACGCGCCGCACTCTTGCGCCATTCAGCCGCAGGCTGCATGGCGGTACCGGACGAATAGGCACCGGGCTCGGTAATCGAGTGGGTGACCATGGTCATGCCGGTGATGAAGACGTTGTCGCAAATATCGATGTGCCCAACCAGCCCTACGCCACCGGCGAGCATGCAATGCTTGCCGATCTTGGTGCTGCCGGATATGCCTACGCAGGCCGCCATGGCGGTGTGATCGCCAATCTGTACGTTGTGGGCAATCTGGATCTGGTTATCGAGCTTCACGCCATTGCCGATCACGGTATCGGCCAAAGCCCCGCGATCAACAGCGGTATTGACGCCGATTTCCACATCGTCGCCGATCAATACGCCGCCGACCTGGGCAATCTTGTGCCAAACGCCTTTCGAATTGGCAAAACCGAAGCCTTCACCACCGATCACCGCGCCCGACTGAATGACCACCCGCTGCCCGATACGCACATCGTGGTACAGGGTCACGCGAGGCGCCAACCAGCCATCGGCACCGATTTCACAGCGTGCGCCGATAAAGCACTGAGCGCCCACGGTGACACCGGCGCCAATGCGCGCGCCACTTTCGATCACGGCAAAGGCGCCAATGCTCGCCGCAGGATCAACCTGGGCATCATCGGCGATCACCGCCGTCGGGTGGATCCCTCCAGCCGCCTTGGGTTTCGGATCGAACAGGTGGGATACCCGCGCGTAAGCGAGGTACGGATCAGGCACCACCAGCGCATCCCCGGCGTAACCCTCGGCGTCAGCAGCCTTCAGCAGCAGGGCTGCGGCTTGGCTATCGGCCAGGTATTTACGGTATTGGGGATTTGCGAGGAAGCTCAACTGAGATGGGCCAGCCTCCTGCAAGGTGGCTAGCCCAGTGATTTCTTTCTCCGGGGAACCACGCAAGGTGGCTTCCAGGAACTCGGCCAACTCGCCGAGCTTGATAGTCGCGGTCATGGCTTACTTCAGCTGGTTCATGCGCTCGATCACCTGGCGGGTGATGTCGTATTGAGGCTTGACGTCAATCACGGCGCCGCGCTCGAACACCAGGTCAAAGGCACCTTTCTTGATGACTTCTTCCACAGCGCTGTCGAGTTTCGGCTTGAGCTGCTTGAGCATTTCGCGGTCGGCAACAGCCTTGGCTTCGTTCAGCTCCTTGGACTGGAACTGGTAGTCACGGGCCTTTTGCTTGAATTCAAGCTCCAGGCGCTCGCGCTCGCCTTGCTGCATCTTGTCGCCACCGGCTACCAGACGATCCTGGATGCCCTTGGCACTGCTTTCCAACGTTTTGAGCTTGGTCAGTTGCGGACCGAACTTCTTCTCGGCATCCACCGCGTACTTCTTGGCCGCGTCGGATTCCAGCAGGGCCATCTGATAGTTCAGGACGGCGATTTTCATCTCGGCGAAGGCCGGGGTGGTTACCAGCACAGTGGCCAGCAGAACCAATTGAGTCAACTTACGCACGATGTACTCCTACAGATCCGTTGTCGTTATCTTGGGTCAGACGCTTAGAACGTCTGGCCGAGGGAGAATTGGAAAATCTGGGTTTCAGCGTTATCCGGTTTCTTGACTGGCATGGCCAGAGCAAAGCTCAACGGACCAAGCGCAGTCACCCACGTCACGCCAACACCTACGGAGCTCGCCAGGTTGCTGAGGCTTACTTCGTTACACTGGGTATTGGACTTCACGCCAGTCGGGTTGGTGACCTGATCGCACTTGGAGTCGAATACGTTACCCACATCCCAGAAAACCGAAGTACGCAGGGACCGCTGATCTTTCACGAACGGCAGCGGGAACAGGATCTCGGCACCACCCTGGATCAGCACGTTACCACCGAATGGCAGTGCGCTAGTGTCCGTATCCGCCACGGTGCCGGTGTTACCGGTCACGCCAGCGCCACGGCTAGGGGTACCACGAGGACCCAAGGTGCTGTCCTTGAAGCCGCGAACCGAGTTGAAACCACCTGCATAGTAGTTCTCATAGAACGGCAAGCCGCTGGTCGAACCATAACCGTCGCCATAGCCCAGTTCAGTGTGCAGGCGCATGGTGTAGTTGTCGCTCAAAGGCTGGAACAACTGGCCACGGTAGTCGAGCTTGAAGAACGACAGGTCGCTGCCCGGCGTGGTGGCTTCCAGGGTCACGCTCTGGGAGTGACCACGGGTGGCCAGTACGCCTTTGTTCAGGGTCGACTCGGACCAGCCGGCAGACGCCTTGAAGTTCAGGAACTGGTCGCCTTCACGACGGGTGAAGTCGAAGATCTCATCCACGGTGTACACACCGGTCTTGATCTTATCCTGCTGCGCGGTCAGGCCGAAGGTCAGACGCGAGGTCTCACTGATCGGGTAACCGATGTTGACGCCGGCACCCAGGCTGTCGATCGCATAGCTGGCAACGTTGACGTCGAGGTCTTTGTAGTCGGTGGTGCGATAGAAGGCGTTGTAGCCCAGGCTCACACCGTCAGCGGTCCAGTAGGGGTCGACATAACCGAAGTTATAGCGGCTCTGGTATTCGCTGCGAGTCAGGCCGATGGAAACCTTGTTACCGGTACCGAGGAAGTTGTTCTGGGTGATCGAACCACCGAGGATCAGGCCGGCACTCTGTGCGAAACCGACGCTGGCGGTGATCGAGCCCGAGGCTTGTTCTTCAACGGCGTAGTTCACGTCAACCTGGTCGTCCACACCCGGTACGGCCGGGGTTTCGACGTTGACTTCCTTGAAGAAACCCAGACGTTCAAGACGGGTCTTGGACTGGTCGATCAGGTAGGTCGACGCCCAGCCACCTTCCATCTGACGCATTTCACGACGCAGCACTTCGTCCGCAGACTTGGTGTTGCCACGGAAGTTGATGCGGTTCACGTAGGCACGCTTGCCCGGGTCGACCACGAAGGTGATGTCCACGGTGTGGTCGTCATCGTGCGGGGTCGGCACGCCGTTGACGTTGGCGAAGGTATAGCCTTCGTTACCCAGGCGACGGGTGATCAGTTCGGACGTGGTGGTCATCAGCTTGCGCGAGAACACCTGGTCTTTCTGCACCAGCAACAGGGCCTTGACCTGGTCTTCAGGCACTTTCAAGTCGCCGCTGAGCTTGACGTCGCGGACCTTGTACTTCTCACCCTCGTTGACGTTGACGGTGATGTACACATGCTTCTTGTCAGGGGTGATGGACACCTGGGTCGAAGCGATATCCATGTTGATATAGCCACGGTCCAGGTAGTAGGAACGCAAGCGCTCCAGGTCACCGGAGAGTTTTTCACGGGCGTACTTGTCGTCGTTCTTGAAGAACGACAGCCAGTTGGTGGTCTTGAGCTCGAACAGGCCGATCAGGTCTTCATCAGGGAACTTGGTGTTGCCCACCACGTTGATGTGCTGAATGGCCGCCACGGTGCCTTCGTTGATGTTGACCTTGAGGCCGACACGGTTACGAGGCTGCGGGACCACTTCCGTTTCCACGGTCGCGGAGTAGCGGCCCTGGGCAACGTACTGGCGTTGCAGCTCGTTACGCACACCCTCGAGGGTGGCGCGCTGGAAGATCTCGCCCTCGGCCAGGCCGGATTGCTTGAGGCCCTTCATCAGGTCTTCAGTGGAGATCGCCTTGTTACCCTCGATCTCGATACTGGCGACGGAAGGTCGCTCGACGACGGTGATGACCAGGACGTTACCTTCGCGACCCAGTTGGATATCTTGAAAGAACCCCGTTTTGAACAGCGCACGAGTGGATTCCACCAGGCGACGGTCATCAGCCTGTTCCCCGACGTTCAACGGCAAGGCACCAAAGACGCTACCCGCGGAAACCCGCTGGAGGCCGTTGACGCGAATATCGGAGATAGTGAAGGACTCGGCGTGAACTTCGGCGATCATCAATACGGTGAGAACCGCAGTTAGCAGCAGACGTTTCATGAAGTCCTTTCTTATTCCAACTGGCAATAAACAAACTGCCGCAAAATGCGGCAGATTCGCAATTCAGCGAAGCGTTACAGTCGTCCCAGATCGTTGACCAAGGCTAACAACATCACCCCGACCACCAAACTGATACCGATCTGTATCCCCCAACCCTGCACCCGATCCGACAAGGGGCGACCACGCACCCACTCGACCAGATAAAACAACAGATGCCCCCCATCCAATACTGGAATGGGCAACAAATTCAGAACCCCAAGGCTAATACTCAGATAAGCCAGGAAATTCAGGAAATCCGCGACACCCGACTGGGCAGAAGCGCCCGCCACTTTAGCAATGGTTATCGGCCCACTCAAGTTTTTTACCGAGAGCTCGCCGAACAACATTTTCTTGAGCGATTCGAGAGTCAGCACGCTCATGGTCCAAGTACGTTTCGCACCCTCGCCAATTGCCGCCAACGGCCCGAAACTGACCTCGCGCATCATCGACGGCGGCCACTCCGGGCTTTTCACGCCGGCACCGAGGTAACCCCCGGCCGCCTTGGCTTCCCCGCGAACCGCCAGGGTTACGGGGACGTCGATTTGAGCACCATCGCGCTCAACTTTCAGCACAATTTTGGTATCAGGCCGTACACGCACCAGGTCGACCACTTGCTGCCAGTCGCCCAGCGCCTGGCCATCGAGGGCCAGCAGGCGGTCGCCGGTTTTCAGACCTGCGGCCTGGGCCGGGCCTTTCGGGTCAAGCTCGGCGAGCACCGGCGGCAAGGCCGGGCGCCATGGGCGAATACCCAGGGACTTGATCGGGTCCGGCTCATCGGCCCCCTTGAGCCAATGGTCGAGGGCCAGTTCACGCGGGGTCTCGGCGGAAGAGTCCTGCTCGCGCACCACCATCTTGACGGTGCCGCTTTCGCCCAGGCGACGTACCAACTGCAAATTGACCGCGCCCCAACCGGTGGTTGGTTCGCCATCAATAGAAACAATTTCCTGCCCGGCGACCAATCCCGCCTTCGCCGCCATGCTGTCCGCTTCAACCGCACCGATCACCGGGCGTATCTGTTCGCTGCCGAGCATGGCCAGGAACCAGAAGAACACCATGGCCAACAGGAAATTGGCGATCGGGCCGGCGGCGACAATAGCGATGCGCTGACGAACGGTCTTGCGATTGAAGGACTGATCCAGTTGATCCGCCGGCACTTCGCCTTCGCGCTCATCGAGCATCTTGACGTAGCCGCCCAAGGGGATGGCCGCGATCACGAACTCGGTGCCACGGCGGTCGTGCCAACGCAGCAACGGCATGCCGAAACCAACGGAAAAGCGCAGTACCTTGACGCCGCAACGACGCGCCACCCAGAAGTGGCCGAATTCGTGGAAGGTAACCAGCACACCCAGAGCAACCAGGGTGCCGACAATCATGTAAAGCGCACTCATCTAATTTCTCCGCATTCCAATCCAGTGCCTGAAGACGCAAACACGCCCAAAGACTAACGCGCGTTGCGGTTCAACCATTGTTCGGCCAGGGCGCGGGCCTTGGCATCCGCCTCGAACACTGCCCCCAGATCATTCACAGCCACCACGGGTTCAAGACTCAGGACATCCTCGATGATACTCGCGATCTGCGGAAAGCGGATGCGCTGTTCGAGAAACGCCGCCACCGCCACCTCGTTAGCCGCATTGAGCATCGCCGGCGCGCTGTTGCCCGCCTCCGCGGCTTGCCGCGCCAGGCGCAGGCATGGAAAGCGCTGCTCGTCCGGCGCCTCGAAGTCCAGGCGTGCAATCGCGAACAGGTCCAACGGTGCAACACCGGAATCGATCCGCTCAGGCCAGGCCAGGGCATTGGCGATCGGCGTTCGCATGTCGGGGTTACCCAACTGCGCCAGCACCGAGCCATCCACATAGTCGACCAGGGAATGAATCACACTTTGCGGATGAATCACCACCTCGACCTGATCGGGCCGCGCATCGAACAACCAGCAGGCCTCGATCAACTCCAGGCCCTTGTTCATCATGCTGGCCGAATCCACGGAGATCTTGCGCCCCATGGACCAGTTCGGATGGGCGCACGCCTGATCCGGAGACACATGCTCCAGGTCCGCCAGCGGAGTTTTGCGAAAAGGCCCACCGGATGCTGTCAGCAAAATCCGGCGTACACCGACCTGGCTCAGGCCGCGGGCAAAATCGCCGGGCATGCACTGGAAAATCGCGTTGTGCTCACTGTCGAGCGGCAGCAATACCGCCCCGCTCTTGCGCACCGCCTGCATAAAGAGCGTGCCGGACATGACCAGCGCTTCTTTATTAGCCAGCAGGATCTTCTTGCCCGCATCGACGGCGGCCAGGGTCGGGCGCAAGCCAGCGGCGCCGACGATGGCCGCCACCACGGCATCCACCTCGGCATCGGCCGACACCTGGCACAACCCTTCCTCGCCCACCAGCACCTGAGTAGCCAGGCCGGCGGCGCGCAGGTCATCCTGCAAGCCTCGCGCGGCGGCGACCCCAGGCACGACGGCAAAACGTGGCGCATGGCGCACGCACAACGCCAGCAGCTCAGTCAGGCGAGAGAAGCCGGTCAATGCGAAAACTTGATAGCGTTCCGGGTGGCGCGCGATCACATCCAGGGCGCTCAACCCTACCGAGCCGGTCGCACCCAGCACGGTGACCTGTTGCAGGCGGCTCACGACGCAGCCATCCACAACAGCACGGCAAAGATCGGGATCGCAGCGGTCAGACTGTCGATACGGTCCAGCACGCCGCCATGACCCGGCAACAGATTGCTGCTGTCCTTGATCCCGGCCTGGCGCTTGAACATGCTCTCGGTGAGGTCGCCCACGACCGAGATCAATACGACGATGGCCGCGCCCAGCAAGGCCAGGCACAGCTCTTTCACCGACCAGCCACGCACAACACCAACCACGAGCGTGATCACCAAGGTCAAGGCCAGGCCGCCGTACACGCCCTCCCAGCTCTTGCCCGGGCTGACCGCCGGCGCCAGCTTGCGCTTGCCGAAGGCCCGACCGGAGAAGTAGGCACCGATATCGGCACCCCAGACCAACACCATCACCGCCAGGATCAACTCATTGCCGATCGGAAAACGCTTGATCTCCACCAGCCCTTGCCACGCTGGCAGCAGAATCAACAAGCCGATCACCAGCTTGCAGGCAACACTGGACCACTGGCTGCTGGTGCGCGGATAAGTCAACACCAGGAAGGTCGCCAACGCCCACCACAGCACCGCTGCACCCAACACCCAAGGAGCGAGATCCGGGAGGATGTACATCAGGAACAGCAACAGCGCCACGATGGCGGCATACACCACCCGCGGCAACTGCGCACTGAAGCCGGCCAGGCGCGCCCATTCCCAGGCACCAAGCGTCACGACCAGGCCGATGAACAGCGCAAAGCCGGATCCGTCGAGCAGAAAAAAGCCACACAAGGCAATCGGCAGCAGGATCAGTGCAGTGATGATTCGTTGTTTAAGCATTAAACCCGGGCTCCAGCTTCGATCTGCTCGCTCGTTTTACCGAAGCGACGCTGACGGGAAGCGAAATCGGCCAGCGCTTTACGCATGGCATCGTGTTTGAAGTCCGGCCAGAACAGGTCGGAGAAATACAGCTCGGTATAGGCCAACTGCCACAACAGGAAATTACTGATGCGGTGCTCGCCACCGGTACGGATGCACAAGTCCGGCAGCGGCAGGTCGCCGGTAACCAGGCAGGTCTGCAACAGTTCGGGCGTGATTTCGTCCGGCTGCAGGTGGCCGGCCTGCACTTCGCGGGCAAGCCGTTGCGCAGCCTGGGCGATGTCCCACTGGCCACCGTAGTTGGCGGCAATCTGCAGCACAAAACGGTTACTGCCGGCGGTAATGGCTTCAGCCTCACGCATGGCCGCTTGCAGCTCCGGGTGGAACCGCGAGCGATCACCAATGATGCGCAGCGTGATGTTGTTGTCGTTGAGGCGCTTGGCCTCACGACGCAGGGCCCTGAAGAACAGATCCATCAAGGCACTGACTTCCTCGGCCGGGCGCTGCCAGTTTTCACTGGAAAACGCGAACAAGGTCAACACTTCGACCTTGGCCTCGGCGCACACCTCGATCACTGCCCGTACCGCATCGACACCCGCTTTGTGCCCGGCGACGCCAGGCAGGAAGCGTTTTTTCGCCCAGCGATTATTCCCATCCATGATGATCGCGACATGGCGCGGCACCACGGAGGGCACAGTCTGCTTGGTCTTTTCCATGAAAGCGCCCTGACCCTTATACGGCCATCAAGTCCGCTTCTTTTTGCTTGGTGGCCGCATCGATATCAGCTTCGGCCTTGTCGGTCAGCTTCTGGATGTCAGCCGCCGCACGGCGCTCTTCGTCTTCGCTGATTTCCTTGTCCTTGACCAGCTTCTTCAGCTCGCCCAGGGCATCGCGACGGATGTTGCGCACGGCAACACGTGCATCTTCTGCTGCGCTGCGCGCCTGCTTGGTGAAGCCCTTGCGGGTTTCTTCAGTCAGGGCAGGCATGGAAATCAGCAGCAACTCGCCCAGGTTGGTCGGGTTGAGGTTCAGGCCGGCGCTCTGGATCGCCTTGTCGACCGCCGCGAGCATGTTGCGCTCGAAGGCGACGACTTGCAGGGTGCGCGAGTCTTTTACGGTGATATTGGCCACTTGGGTGATGGAGGTGTCGGCACCGTAGTACGGCACCATCACGCTCCCCAGAATGCTGGGGTGCGCCTTGCCTGTACGAATCTGGCCGAACGCATGGGCCAGAGACTCCAGGGATTTGTGCATACGCGCTTGGGCGTCTTTCTTGATTTCGTTGATCATTGTTGGCCTTCCTCGATCAGAGTGCCTTCCGCGCCGCCGTGTACGATGTTCAGCAGGGCGCCGGGCTTGTTCATGTTAAATACGCGCAGCGGCATCTTGTGGTCGCGGCACAGGCAAATTGCCGTCAGGTCCATCACGCCCAGCTTGCGATCCAGCACTTCATCGTAGGTCAGATGATCGAACTTCTCGGCATGCGGGTCTTTGAATGGATCTGCAGTGTATACGCCGTCGACTTTGGTCGCTTTCAACACGACGTCAGCATCGATTTCAATCGCACGCAGGCATGCGGCCGAGTCGGTGGTGAAGAACGGGTTGCCGGTACCGGCGGCGAAGATGACCACTTCCTTGGCGTTCAGGTGGCGCATGGCTTTGCGACGGTCATAGTGATCGGTCACGCCTACCATGGAAATAGCCGACATCACGATCGCCGAGATGTTGGCGCGCTCCAGGGCATCGCGCATGGCCAGGGCGTTCATCACAGTGGCCAGCATGCCCATGTGGTCGCCGGTGACCCGGTCCATGCCCGCCGCACTCAGTGCGGCACCGCGGAACAGGTTGCCACCGCCAATCACCAGGCCGACCTGCACGCCGATGCCGACCAATTGGCCAACTTCCAGCGCCATGCGGTCGAGTACCTTGGGATCGATCCCGAACTCTTCCGAGCCCATCAGGGCCTCGCCGCTGAGCTTGAGTAGAATGCGTTTATAGCGAGCCTGATAACCACTGCCCTGCTGAGCCATTGCGAATCTCTCCTGCGGCGTATTTTAAAAAATTCTTGGCGAGCCGTTTACGGCTTGCGTTCACTCTAGCTGGACGCTATCACAGCGCCATCGGAACACGGCTTTGTAAGCCAGTTCCGAAGGGAAGCCAAATAAAATTAGCCTTCCCATTTGAAAAGAGGCTGCGCGCGTGAGCGGGCAGCCTCTTTCGGGCGACAGTTGAAAACCGTCTTATTGCTTGGCGGCAGCCAGCTGGGCAGCAACTTCTTCAGCGAAGTTGTCGACCGGCTTCTCGATGCCTTCGCCTACTTTGTAGTAAGTGAAGGAAACGATTTCAGCACCGGCTTTCTTGGCCAGTTCGCCAACCTTGATTTCAGGGTTCTTGACGAACGCCTGCTCAACCAGGCTCGCTTCAGCCAGGAACTTGCTGATACGGCCTTTGATCATGTTTTCAACGATGTTTTCTGGCTTGCCCGCGATCTTGTCAGCGTTGAGGCTCAGGAACACGGCTTTTTCGCGTTCGATGGCTTCAGCGGACACTTCCGATGGCAGCAGGAATTCAGGGTTGCTGGCCGCTACGTGCATAGCGATGTCTTTGGCCAGCTCAACGCTGCCGCCTTTAAGGGCAACCACAACGCCGATCTTGTTGCCGTGCAGGTAACCACCGACAACATCACCTTCAACGCGAGCCAGGCGACGGATGTTGACGTTTTCGCCAACCTTGCCGACCAGTACCAGGCGATCAGCTTCTTGAGCGGCGATCAGCGGAGCGGCGTCAGTCAGCTTGTCAGCGAACGCTTTCTCAATGCTGGCAGCAACAAATGCCTTGAAGTCGTCCTGCAGAGCCAGGAAGTCGGTCTGCGAGTTCACTTCCAGCAGAACTGCGGATTTACCGTCTTCTTTCAGCGCGATGGCGCCTTCAGCAGCAACGTTGCCTGCTTTCTTGGCAGCCTTGATGGCGCCCGAAGCACGCATGTCATCAATGGCTTTTTCGATGTCGCCGCCAGCCTTGGTCAAGGCCTTTTTGCAATCCATCATGCCTTCGCCGGTACGCTCACGCAGTTCTTTAACCAACGCTGCAGTAATCTCTGCCATTTCAAAATCCTCTTGGATAGGTTTTCAACCATTCCACCCGATCAAACGGGCGATCAATTCTTCCCGAATCACCCTTGTAGGCCGCTGCACGTTACAGATGTTGTAGCTGCGCTGCCGACAAATGGTTTTCGAGGGGGCAAAAAGGGGGCCAAGCCCCCTTTTTGCTTACTGAGTCAACGCCAGGGCGTCAATTACTCAGCTGCGGCTACCGGAGCTTCTTCAGCGAACTGCTCGGTACCACCAGCAACGTGGTTGCGACCGCGGATGACAGCGTCAGCCATCGAACCCATGTACAGCTGGATAGCGCGGATGGCGTCATCGTTGCCTGGGATGATGTAGTCAACGCCTTCTGGGCTGCTGTTGGTATCGACTACGCCGATAACAGGGATGCCCAGCTTGTTGGCTTCGGTGATCGCAATGCGCTCGTGATCAACGTCGATAACGAACAGTGCGTCAGGCAGACCGCCCATGTCCTTGATACCACCCAGGGAACGATCGAGCTTTTCCAGGTCGCGAGTACGCATCAGCGCCTCTTTCTTGGTCAGCTTGGCGAAAGTACCGTCTTCGGCTTGCACTTCAAGGTCACGCAGACGCTTGATGGAAGCACGGATGGTTTTGAAGTTGGTGAGCATGCCGCCCAACCAGCGGTGATCGACGTACGGCGAACCGCAACGTGCTGCTTCTTCAGCAACGATCTTGCCAGCGGAACGCTTGGTGCCGACGAACAGAATCTTGTTTTTGCCCTGGGCCAGACGCTCTACGAAAGTCAGAGCTTCGTTGAACATTGGCAGGGTTTTTTCAAGGTTGATGATGTGGATCTTGTTACGCGCGCCGAAAATGTATTTACCCATTTTCGGGTTCCAGTAACGGGTCTGGTGACCGAAGTGCACACCGGCCTTCAGCATATCGCGCATGTTGACTTGGGACATGATAGTTCCTTAATAAGTCGGGTTTGGCCTCCACGTATCCCAATGACCAACCAGCGGCATCAAGGCCTCCGGCACCCAGGTCATCGTGTCGACACGTGTGTGGATTTAAGCTTCGCGGGGTATCCCCGGAAAGCGGCGCATTTTATACCACACGAAGGGAAAAAACGAAACCCGCAATCACATTTGCCGCCAACGACTTTTGCGCAACCCTTTGAATCGCGCCACTATAGCCCCACCTTATAGAGATAACCGATGGCCAGACGCTCATGGTTTGCCGCCCGCGTCTGGTAGAATCGCGTTTTTCAGGGCTTGTGCGAATTCTGCAACCTTTTGTCGCACACCCGTAAACCGTATTGATTTCAGCGCCTCGCGCTAGAGAGAGAGCCTGTATGACCGTTACCTTGAAAACCGCCGAAGACATTGCCGGCATGCGCGTTGCCGGCAAACTGGCGGCCGACGTGCTGGAAATGATTGCCGAACACGTCAAGCCCGGCGTCACCACCGAAACGCTGGACCGCATTTGCCACGACTATATAGTCGACGTGCAAAAAGCTATCCCTGCCCCGCTGAACTACAAGGGCTTCCCCAAGTCGATCTGCACCTCGATCAACCACGTGGTCTGCCACGGGATTCCCGGCGACAAACCGCTGAAAGACGGCGACACCCTGAACATCGACGTCACCGTCATCAAAGACGGCTACCACGGCGATACCAGCCGCATGTTCCATGTCGGCACCGTGCCGGTCTGGGCCGAGCGCCTGTCCCAGGTGACCCAGGAATGCATGTACAAGGCCATTGAAATCGTCAAACCCGGCTGCCGCCTGGGCGATATCGGTGAAGTGATCCAGAAGCACGCTGAAAAGAACGGCTTCTCGGTGGTCCGTGAGTTCTGCGGCCACGGCATCGGCAAGGTGTTCCACGAAGAGCCGCAGATCCTGCACTACGGCCGCGCCGGCACCGGCATGGAACTCAAAGCCGGCATGACCTTTACCATCGAGCCGATGATCAACCAGGGCAAGGCCGACACCAAGGTGCTGGGCGACGGCTGGACCGCCATCACCAAGGACCGCAAGCTCTCCGCCCAGTGGGAACACACCCTGCTGGTCACCGACACCGGCTACGAGATCTTCACCCTGCGCGCGGACGACACCATCCCACGCATCTCGGCGTAACGGCTGCCCTGGTTTTCCCAGACTGTGTTGTGACTGACTGATAGATAGAAAGGAAAGCCGAACGATGCCCCAGGTGGATCCCGAACTCTTCGACCGTGGCCAGTTCCAGGCCGAACTGGCGCTGAAGGCCAGCCCTATCGCCGCCTTCAAGAAGGCTATCCGCCAGGCCCGCGAGGTGCTCGACGAGCGCTTTCGCAGCGGCCGGGACATCCGTCGGCTGATCGAGGACCGTGCCTGGTTCGTCGATAACATCCTGCAAAAGGCCTGGGAACAGTTCAGTTGGAGCGAAGACGCCGATATCGCCCTGGTGGCGGTCGGCGGCTACGGCCGCGGCGAGCTGCACCCCTACTCGGACATCGACCTGCTGATCCTGCTGGACAGCGCCGACCATGAGATCTTTCGCGATTCCATCGAGCGTTTTCTGACGCTGCTGTGGGACATCGGCCTGGAAGTCGGCCAGAGCGTGCGCTCGGTGGCCGAATGCGGCGAAGAAGCCCGCGCCGACCTCACCGTCATCACCAATCTGATGGAAAGCCGCACCATCGCCGGTCCCGAGCGTCTGCGCCAACGCATGCTCGAAGTCACCAGCACCGCGCACATGTGGCCGAGCAAGGAGTTCTTCCTGGCCAAGCGTGCCGAGCAGAAAGCCCGGCACCACAAGTACAACGACACCGAATACAACCTGGAACCCAACGTCAAAGGCTCCCCCGGGGGCTTGCGCGATATCCAGACGATCTTGTGGGTCGCCCGTCGCCAGTACGGCACCCTGAACCTGCGCGCCCTGGCCGGTGAAGGCTTTCTGGTGGAAAGCGAAAACGCCCTGCTCGCCTCGTCCCAGGAATTCCTCTGGAAAGTGCGCTACGCCCTGCACATGCTCGCCGGGCGCGCCGAAGACCGTCTGCTGTTCGACCATCAGCGCTCCATCGCCACCCTGCTGGGTTTCGAGGGCGAAGACGCGAAGACCAGCATCGAAAGTTTCATGCAGCAGTACTACCGGGTGGTCATGAGCATCGCCCAGCTCAGCGACCTGATCATCCAGCACTTCGAAGAAGTGATCCTGGCCCCGGAAGACGAAGCGCCGCCGCAGCCGATCAACCCGCGTTTCCAGCTGCACGACGGCTATATCGAGGCGCGCAACGACAACGTGTTCCGCCGCACGCCGTTTGCCATGCTGGAAATTTTCGTGCTGATGGCCCAGCAGCCGGAAATCAAAGGCGTGCGCGCCGACACGATTCGCCTGCTGCGAGAAAACCGTCACCTGATCGACGATGACTTTCGCAACGACATCCGCAACACCAGCCTGTTCATCGAGCTGTTCAAGTGCAAGATCGGCATCCACCGCAACCTGCGGCGGATGAACCGCTACGGCATCCTCGGGCGTTACCTGCCGGAGTTCGGCTTTATCGTCGGGCAGATGCAGCACGACCTGTTCCACATCTACACCGTCGACGCCCACACCCTGAACCTGATCAAGCACCTGCGTAAGCTGCAGTACACCCAGGTGTCAGAGAAATTCCCGCTGGCCAGTAAGCTGATGGCCAAGCTGCCCAAACCCGAACTGATCTACCTGGCCGGCCTGTACCACGACATCGGCAAAGGCCGCCACGGCGATCACTCGGAAGTCGGTGCAGTCGATGCCGAGGCGTTCTGCCAGCGTCACCAGTTGCCGTTGTGGGACAGCCGCCTGATTGTCTGGCTGGTGCAGAACCATCTGGTGATGTCGACGACCGCCCAGCGCAAGGACTTGTCCGACCCGCAGGTGATCCACGACTTCGCCGGGATCGTCGGCGATGAAACCCGTCTCGACTACCTGTATGTGCTGACGGTTTCCGATATCAATGCCACCAACCCGACCCTCTGGAACTCCTGGCGCGCGAGCCTGTTGCGCCAGCTTTACACCGAGACCAAGCGCGCCCTGCGCCGGGGCCTGGAAAACCCGGTGGACCGCGAAGAACAGATCCGCCGCACCCAAAGCGCGGCCCTGGATATCCTGGTGCGCGGCGGCAACGACCCGGACGACGTCGAACAATTGTGGTCGCAACTGGGCGACGATTACTTCCTGCGCCACACCGCCGGCGACGTGGCCTGGCACAGCGATGCAATCCTGCAGCAACCGGCCGATGGCGGCCCGCTGGTGCTGATCAAAGAGACGACCCAACGCGAGTTCGAAGGCGGCACGCAGATCTTCATCTACGCCCCCGACCAGCACGACTTCTTCGCCGTGACCGTAGCGGCCATGGACCAGCTCAACCTGAACATCCACGACGCCCGGGTCATCACCTCCAGCAGCCAGTTCACCCTCGACACCTACATCGTGCTCGACACCGAAGGCGAGTCCATCGGCGATAACCCGGCGCGGGTGAAAAAGATCCGCGAAGGCCTGACCGAAGCGTTGCGCAACCCGGACGACTACCCGACCATCATCCAGCGCCGCGTGCCACGCCAGCTCAAGCATTTTGCGTTTGCGCCCCAGGTGACCATTTCCAACGACGCCCAGCGCCCGGTGACGGTGCTGGAACTCAGCGCGCCGGATCGCCCGGGCCTGCTGGCGCGGATCGGCGGGATTTTCCTGGAGTTCGACCTGTCGTTGCAGAACGCCAAGATTGCGACCCTCGGCGAGCGCGTGGAAGACGTGTTCTTCATTACCGACGCCGACAACCAGCCGCTGTCCGACCCCGAACTGTGCCGCCGCCTGCAGGATGCAATCGTCCAGCAGTTGAGCGTTCACCAGGAGCCCGGGGTCGAGCTGACGCGCCTGACGATTTGATACCCGCCCAGTTTTTAACGCCTTGCACGAGATCCACCGATGAACAACGCCCTGAACCAGCTGCAGCCCTACCCGTTCGAAAAATTGCGCGCCCTGCTCGGCAGCGTCACGCCGAACCCGGACAAACGTCCGATCGCGTTGTCCATCGGCGAGCCCAAGCATAAATCGCCGACCTTCGTCGCCGAGGCGTTGAGCAATAACCTCGACCAGATGGCGGTGTACCCGACCACCCTGGGCATTGCGGCGCTGCGCGAAGCCATCGCGGCCTGGTGCGAACGCCGCTTCAATGTACCCAAGGGCTGGCTGGACCCGGCGCGTAACATCCTGCCGGTCAACGGCACCCGCGAGGCACTGTTCGCCTTCACCCAAGCCGTGGTCAATCGCAGTGACGACGCGCTGGTGGTAAGCCCGAACCCGTTCTACCAGATCTATGAAGGCGCGGCGTTCCTGGCCGGCGCCAAGCCGCACTACCTGCCGTGCCTGGACGCCAATGGCTTCAACCCGGATTTCGACGCCGTGTCGCCAGACGTCTGGAAGCGCTGCCAGATCCTGTTCCTGTGCTCCCCCGGCAACCCGACCGGCGCGCTGATCCCGGTCGACACCCTGAAAAAGCTCATCGCCCTGGCCGACGAATATGACTTTGTGATTGCCGCCGACGAGTGCTACAGCGAGCTGTACTTCGACGAACAAAGCCCGCCGCCGGGCCTGTTGAGCGCCTGCGTCGAACTCGGCCGCCAGGACTTCAAACGCTGCGTGGTGTTCCATAGCCTGTCCAAGCGCTCCAACCTGCCGGGCCTGCGTTCCGGCTTCGTGGCCGGCGACGCCGACATCCTCAAGGCCTTCCTGCTGTACCGCACCTACCACGGCTGCGCGATGCCCGTGCAAACCCAACTGGCAAGCATCGCCGCCTGGCAGGACGAAGCCCACGTCCAAGCCAACCGCGACCTGTATCGGGAAAAATTCGACGCTGTGCTGGCGATCCTCAAGCCGGTGCTGGACGTACAAGCCCCCGATGGTGGTTTCTACCTGTGGCCGAATGTAGAGGGTGACGACGCCGCCTTCTGTCGCGATCTGTTTGTGCAAGAACACGTGACCGTAGTACCCGGTTCGTACCTGTCGCGGGAGGTGGACGGCGTCAACCCAGGCGCCGGGCGCGTTCGCATGGCATTGGTTGCACCACTGGCGGAGTGCGTGGAAGCGGCTGAGCGCATTCGCGATTTCATTCAACGCAGGAAGTAACCTCGCCACATCCCGCACTGTGTCGCACAGTGCGGGAACCTTGTTCACTCGCTCACCACCAATAGGCAAACTTCCTACGAGTAATGCCTATGAGCCTAATCACCCCGTCGCTCGCCCCTCCCCCCGCTTATGAGCCGCTCCCGAATAACCACACCTCCCCTCCCGAATCCGCCGGGCGAACCAAAAGAGGCATCGCCGACAGCGACAAGCGCTGGCCGGCCGGCGTGGTCACCGTTGCGCTCGACCTGAGCAGCGAAAAAAGCAAAGCGCTGGTGGTGGACGCTATCCGCGAATGGGCCCACCACACGCCGGCCCTGCGCTTCAATATCGTCGAAGGCAAGACGGGCGATATTCGTATTTCTGACGATGAAGGGCTCAAGGGCAATTGGTCCGCCATTGGCACAGAGGCCAAGCGCATCGATGAAGATCAACCCACGATGCACCTCAACCGGACCGACGACTCGAAGAAGTTGCGCAGTACGGCCCTGCACGAATTCGGCCACGCCCTCGGGTTATTGCACGAACACCAACACCCGCAGAACAGCCTGGATTGGGACAGCCCCCAAGTGTATGACTACTACACCAGCGACTCTTTCAACGAAGCCATGGTACGCGAGCATATCCTTGAGCCAGACAACCGGCCCGGCCTGCAGATCACCCCATACGATCCACAGTCCGTGATGCATTATGAAATTCCGGCAGCATTGAGGCGCAACGGCCAGGCCATTCCTAAAAACACAACCCTTTCCGCGGGCGACAAGCAAACGATCAGAATGCTATACCCCCCGGTCAACCCGACGTAGCGGGCTCAGGGGTAAACATAGGCTCACGTATTCACTCAACACCGCCGGGAACTTTCCTGCAATTGGCACGAATCAACCAGTGTCTCGTCTCGACCTGCCGCAGGAAACGCTCAATGATAAACCCCGCCCCCGAAGCCTCGTATCAGCCTGGCACGCACTGGTCGCCTGGCGAAAGCAGCGATAGCGCTACGCCAACGCACAGTCTTTCGAGACGTCGACGCAATGTCGGCGAACCGGGCAAATACTGGCCCCAGAACACTACGCTCACGATCGCCATGTATGAGTATGGGGTGGACGACGAATACGTGCTGGCCGTGAAAAAAGCCGCCAGCCGTTGGCTGCCCCATATCAACCTGAAGTTTGATTTTGTCTCGGGGGCGAGAGGCGATATCTGTATTGCGCAGAATCCGCCGGGCGATAACGGCGGCGCTTCATCCATAGGCACCGATGCGCGCAACATTCCGTTCGGGCTGCCGACCATGAGCCTGCCCATGGATCACAACGCGCCCCGCTTCGAAGACACCGTCCTGCATGAATTCGGGCATATGCTCGGTGCCCATCACGCCCACCAGCACCCCGATGCCAACATTCCGTGGAACCGTGAAACCATCCACCAGACCTACCGCAACACCCCCAACCCGCAGGAGGTGGAGGACAACGTCCTGCCGCTGACTCGCAGCAGCGCTTATGACTTGCTGCCTTATGACCCTGACTCGGTCATGCACTACGCTGTCAGCCCGGACCAGACCAATGGAAAGCGGGCGCACAGCGAGAACAGGTCACTGAGTGACGGAGACATTGCCTGGGCCAAAAAAACCTACCCTCAAGCGGCGCCCATGCCCGCCGTGATCCGTCATCCACGCTTTCGTGATGCCGACTCAGACTGCACCGTTTAAAACACTGCACACTCAGCGCCGGCGGCACGGCGGCCCCCAATTGCCTACTTCGGCGACCCCAGGTTCGCCTCACTCATGTCCAGATCGTCCAACACCTCCCTCAACACGTCATCCCCAATCCGGTGATGACGGCTCAGGCTATACAACTCCAAGCGCTGCGCCCGCAGCGCCTTGAGCCGTAGCTTTCGCTCCAGTTGGTCCATCTGCGACGCCAGCGCCTGGGCTTCGGCGGAGTCGTTGAAGACGTCCAACTGATGCCGGTATTCCGACATCAGTCGCGCCTTCAGTTCGGTAGCCAATGCGGCCTGGGCGGCGTCCGCGGGAGCGCTCTCGGTGGGTTCTTCGACCTCAAGCGCATGGATCGCCGCCACGGCGGTCTTTTTCCACGCCTCGCGCACTTCATTGTGGTGTTTTTCATCGGGGCTTTTTTCAATGCCGCGCAGCAGCAGCGGCAACGCAATACAGGCAGCGATGAGCGACAACAGGATCACCCCGGCCGCGATAAAGATCAGCAGATCGCGTTCCGGGAACGCCTTGCCCGGCGCCAGCAGCAAGGGCACCGACATCACACCGGCCAACGTCACCGCCCCGCGCACACCGCCCACGGTCAACAGCCAGCAGGAACGTGCCGTCGGCACCAGGGTAAGCTCGCTTTTCCCACGCAGGCGCCGGAGCACACCCGACAGACGCCAGATGCTTTGCACCCAGATGAAGCGTAATACCAACAACACCAGGAAGATCGCGACCACGTCCAGGCAGCGATACAGCAGGGTCGGCCACAGCGTGGTTTCATGACTCACCACCGCCTTGATGATGTCCGGCAGTTGCAACCCCAATAGCAGGAAGATCAAGCCATTGAAGGCAAACTCCAGCAGCGACCACACACTGCGATTGAGCAAGCGCGTGCTGGTCTGGCGGGGCAGCAGGTCCAGCCAGCTTTGCATCATGCCCGCCGCCACGGCAGAAAGAATCCCCGATGCGCCCAGGCGTTCGGCCAGAACATAGGCGGCGAACGGCAGCAGCAACATGAACACAACGTGGGTGGCCGGGTCGTCCCAGCCTCGCGCAATCATCCAGACACGCAAGCGCCCCACCAGCCAGCTCAACGCGATCCCGACCGCCAGACCGCCGATGGCCACCAGTACAAAGGTCAGGCTGGCATCCGCCAGGGAAAACACCCCGGTCAAGGCTGCCACCAGGGCGAACTTGAAGGTCACCAGGCCCGAGGCATCGTTCATCAAGGCTTCGCCCTGGAGCATATGCATCAACGGCGTGGGTAAACGGTTCTGGGAAATGGCCGACACCGCCACGGCGTCCGTCGGCGACAACACCGCCGCCAAGGCAAAGGCCACCGGCAATGGAATCGAAGGCAATAACCAATGAATGAAGTAGCCGGCGCCGACCACGGTGAACAGCACCAGCCCCACTGCCAACGTCAGAATCGGCCCGCGCAGGCGCCACAGTTCACGCTTGGGCATGCGCCAGCCATCGGAGAACAACAGCGGCGGCAGGAACAGAAACAGAAACAACTCCGGGTCCAGCGCGACATGCAGCCCCAGCGTGGGCCAGGCCAGCAAGGCCCCGGCGGCAATCTGCACCAGCGGTAACGGCAGTGGGATGACTCGCCAGACCAGCCGCGAAACACTGACCAGCATCAGCAAGATAAGAACGGTGTAGGCGGTTTGCATAACGCGGTTTTCCCGGACAATCGACTTGCAACGACACACATCAGGCAACAACTCACCATTGAAGTGCCATATTAGCCGCCTATGCTGCGCGATGGCTTTCGCACAATAGTCGCACCGGGCAATCCACGCTAGAGACGAGCGGCACCCAAACCCGCTGGTCGTGGCATAATCCCAGACCTTTCATCTTCATTGGTCCAAAGGGGGGCAATTCCTTGACCGTATCAAGTAAAACCTTGCACCTTTTCGGCATCAAAGCCTGCGACACCATGAAAAAAGCCCGCACCTGGCTCGACGAGCACGGCGTGAGCTACGAGTTCCATGACTACAAAACCGTCGGTATCGACCGCGAACACTTGACCCAATGGTGCAACGAGCACGGTTGGCAGGTGGTTTTGAACCGTGCGGGCACCACCTTTCGCAAACTCGAAGACGAACGCAAAGCCGATCTCGATCAGTCGAAAGCCATTGAATTGATGCTCGCACAACCCTCGATGATCAAGCGCCCGGTGCTTGATCTCGGAGACAGAACCCTGATTGGCTTCAAGCCAGATACTTATTCGGCAGCCCTCAAGTAGGCCGGCCATCCCATTTTTGTAGAGGTAACAGCATGTCCAATTCCCTGTTCAGCCTGGGCTTCGGCGTCGGCACTCAGAACCGCCAAGGTGCTTGGCTGGAAGTGTTTTACGCACAACCCGTACTCAACCCGTCGGCAGAAGTCGTCGCCGCCATCGCGCCGATCCTCGGTTACAGCGAAGGCAACCAGGCGATCACCTTCACCGTCGCCCAAGCCCTGCAACTGGCTGACGCGCTCAAAGGCGTCGACGCGACCCAGGCAGCCCTGCTGACCCGCCTGGCTGAAAGCCATACCCCGCTGGTCGCCACCCTGCTGGCCGAAGACGCCGCACTGACTTCCACGCCTGAGGCCTACCTCAAGCTGCACCTGCTGTCCCACCGCCTGGTCAAGCCCCACGGCCTGAGCCTGGCCGGTGTATTCGCGCAACTGCCGAACGTGGCCTGGACCAGCCAGGGCGCGATCGACATCAATGAGCTGGCCGAACGCCAACTCGAAGCGCGCCTGCGTGGCGAGCTGCTGGAAGTGTTCTCGGTGGACAAGTTCCCGAAAATGACCGATTACGTCGTACCCAGCGGCGTGCGTATCGCTGACGCCGCGCGTATCCGCCTGGGCGCCTACGTGGGCGAAGGCACCACCGTGATGCACGAAGGTTTCGTCAACTTCAACGCTGGCACCGAAGGCCCGGGCATGATCGAAGGCCGTGTCTCGGCCGGCGTATTTGTCGGCAAGGGTTCGGACCTGGGCGGCGGTTGCTCCACCATGGGCACCTTGTCGGGTGGCGGCAACATCGTGATCAAGGTCGGCGAAGGCTGCCTGATCGGCGCCAACGCCGGTATCGGGATCCCGCTGGGCGACCGCAACACCGTGGAATCGGGCCTGTATGTCACCGCCGGGACCAAGGTAGCCCTGCTCGACGAGCGCAACCAGCTGGTTAAAGTGGTCAAGGCGCGCGAGCTGGCCGGCCAGCCGGACCTGCTGTTCCGCCGTAACTCCGAGACCGGTGCCGTGGAGTGCAAAACCCACAAGTCGGCCATCGAACTGAACGAAGCGCTGCACGCTCACAACTAAGCAGCGACTCGATGCCACTCGCGGGCCCCGATCCTGGGGCCCGTTTATACGAGTCTTGAACACCATGCTTGTGCCCTCTCCCTGGCGCGTCGACTTTCCGGCCATCGCCGCCCTGCAACGGCAAGACCAGACCTATCTGGACAGCGCCGCCACCGCGCAAAAACCTCAAGCCCTGTTGGACGCGATCAGCCATTACTACGCCAATGGCGCCGCTAACGTTCACCGTGCCCAGCATTTGCCGGGCGCCCACGCGACCCAGGCTTTCGAGGACAGTCGCAACAAGGTCGCGCAGTGGTTGAATGCAGGAGACAGCGGGCACATCGTCTTCACTCATGGCGCGACGTCGGCGCTGAACCTCTTGGCCTACGGCCTCGAGCACTTATTCAATGCGGGCGATGAACTAGTCATCAGCGCCCTGGAACACCACGCCAACCTGCTGCCCTGGCAGCAACTGGCCAAACGTCGCGCGCTGGAACTGGTGATCCTGCCGGTTGGCGACGACGGTATGATCGACCTTCAGGCCGCCGCCACGCTGATCGGCCCGCGCACGCGCCTGCTGGCGGTGAGCCAACTGTCCAACGTGCTGGGCACCTGGCAACCGCTGGAACCCTTGCTGGCCATGGCCAAGGCCGAGGGCGCGCTGACCGTGGTCGATGGCGCCCAGGGCATCGTCCATGGCCGCCACGACGTACAAGCCCTGGGCTGCGACTTCTACGTATTTTCCAGCCACAAACTCTACGGCCCGGACGGCGTCGGCGTGCTGTACGGCCGCACCCAAGCCCTGCATCAGTTGCGCCACTGGCAGTTCGGCGGCGAAATGGTGCAACAGGCCGATTACCACAGTGCCAGCTTCCGCCCCGCGCCGCTAGGGTTCGAGGCCGGCACCCCACCGATTGCCAGCGTGATCGGCCTGGGCGCCAGCCTGGATTACCTCAATTCACTGGATCAACCGGCGCTCATCGCCCACGAAGCCGCCCTGCACGAGTACCTGTTGCGCGGGCTGAAAGCGCGCAATGGCGTGCGCGTACTGGGCGCGCCGCAGGTGGCGTTGGTCAGTTTTGTGGTGGAAGGCGTGCATAACGCCGATCTTGCGCACTTGCTGACCGAACAGGGCATTGCCGTGCGCGCCGGCCATCATTGCGCAATGCCGCTGCTCAAGGCGATGCACTTGTCGGGAGCGATTCGCGTGTCCCTGGCGCTGTACAACAATTCCGATGATCTGGAGCGATTCTTCGAAGCGCTGGACCAGGCCCTGGATATGCTGCGATGAGCCTGCCGGCCGAGGCTGTCGGCGCGCTTGAGTCGTTTCAGGCAGTGGGCAGTTGGGAGCAACGCGCGCGCCTGCTGATGCAATGGGGCGAACGGCTGCCGCCGCTGGCGGACGAAGACAAGGTCGAGGCCAATCTGGTGCAGGGCTGCGAGAGCCTGGTATGGCTGGTCGGGCGTTTATCCGACGGCCACTGGCAGTTCGCCGCCAGCAGCGAAGCACGCATGATCCGTGGGCTGGTGGCGTTGCTGCTGGCGCGGGTCAACGGGCTGTCGGCCGCCGAGTTGCAGGCGGTCGACTTGCCGGACTGGTTCAATCAACTGGGGCTGTCCCGCCAGTTGTCGCCGTCGCGCAGCAATGGCCTGAACGCCGTGCTGCAGCGCATGCGCGAACTAAGCCGCACATAAAACCCAATGTGGGAGGGGGCTTGCCCCCGATAGCGGTGGTTCAATCAATGTATTCAGTGACAGGCACTCTGCTATCGGGAGCAAACCCCCTCCCACATTTGAATGGTGCAAGGCCTTGAGGTTTAAGAAGGTTTGACCCGTTCGGAAGGCCGGCGCACCCCGGCCACGATCTTGTCCACCGCCTTGGTCGCCGCCACCATGCCGAAGGTTGCAGTGACCATCATCACCGCGCCAAACCCGCCGGCGCAGTCCAGCTTCACGCCGTCGCCGACAAAACTCTTCTGCAAGCAGATGCTGCCGTCCGGCTTCGGATAGCGCAGTTGCTCGGTGGAAAACACACACGGCACGCTGTAATGGCGGGTCACCGTGCGCGAGAAGCCATAGTCACGGCGCAGGGTGGAGCGCACTTTCGAGGCCAGCGGGTCGTTGAAGGTGCGGTTCAGGTCGCAGACCTGGATCAACGTCGGGTCGATCTGCCCGCCAGCGCCGCCGGTGGTGATGATCTGGATCTTGCGGCGCTTGCACCAGGCGATCAGTGCCGCCTTGGCGTTGACGGCGTCGATGCAGTCGATCACGCAGTCGATGTTGGGGGTGATGTACTCGGCCATGGTCTCGCGGGTCACGAAATCCGCCACGGCATGCACCGTGCAGTCCGGGTTGATGCCGCGCAGGCGCTCAGCCATCACCTCGACCTTGGGTTTGCCCACGGTGCTGTCGAGGGCATGCAACTGACGGTTGCTGTTGCTGACGCAGACATCATCCAAATCAAACAACGAGATCTCGCCCACCCCACAACGGGCGATGGCTTCCGCCGCCCATGAGCCTACGCCGCCGACGCCGACGATCGCCACATGGGCCGCTTTCAAGCGCTCCAGGCCTTCAATGCCATACAAACGGGCGACGCCTGCAAACCGCGGATCTTCTGTACTCATGACCATTACCCCAAAAACCGGCGCGCATTATAGGGCTTTGCCAGGACAAGTTCGAAACTTCGCGATACAAGTAAAGAACTTAGCTGGAGATTCGCGGACTAACGTCCGGCTTTTCTCAGTCTGCTGTACGCTCAGGGAAGGGCCGGTGTAGGATGCGCGCCGTTCGGCGTAGGCCGACACCTCTTTTCGTTCCACACCTTTTGGAACCCGAAATAGCCATGTCATCGCGTAAATTTGGACTCAACCTGGTGGTGGTGCTGGCAATTGCCGCGCTGTTCACCGGCTTCTGGGCGCTGATCAACCGCCCGGTCACTGCCCCCAACTGGCCTGAACAGATCTCCGGTTTTTCCTACTCGCCGTTTCAACAAGGCCAGTACCCACAGAAAGACCAGTACCCGACCGACGACCAGATGCGTCGCGATCTGGAGATCATGAGCAAGCTGACGGACAACATCCGGACCTACTCGGTCGACGGCACTCTGGAAGACATCCCCAAGCTGGCGGAAGAGTTCGGCCTGCGTGTCACCCTGGGGATCTGGATCAGCCCGGACCTGGAACGCAACGAACGCGAGATCCAGCGCGCCATCGAGATCGCCAACAGCTCGCGCAGCGTCGTGCGCGTGGTGGTCGGCAACGAAGCGTTGTTCCGTAAAGAGATCACCCCCGAAGCACTGATCGTGTTGCTGGATCGCGTGCGCGCGGCCGTCAAGGTGCCGGTGACCACCTCCGAGCAATGGCACATCTGGGAACACAACCCACAACTGGCCAAGCACGTCGACTTGATCGCCGCGCACATCCTGCCGTACTGGGAACATATTCCGGTGGACCAGGCGGGCCAATTCGTACTCGACCGCGCACGGGATCTGAAGAAGACCTTCCCGAAAAAGCCGCTGCTGCTGTCGGAAGTCGGCTGGCCGAGCAACGGCCGCATGCGTGGCGGTGCTGATGCGTCTCCCGCCGACCAGGCAATTTACCTGCGCACGCTGGTGAACAAGCTGAACCGCCAGGGCTTCAACTACTTCGTGATCGAGGCCTTCGACCAACCGTGGAAAGCCAGCGACGAAGGCTCGGTCGGCGCCTACTGGGGCGTGTACAACGCCGCGCGTCAGCAGAAATTCAACTTCGAAGGACCGGTGGTCGCGATCCCGCAATGGCGCGTGCTGGCCATCGGTTCGGTGGTGCTTGCACTGCTGTCGTTGACCCTGCTGATGATCGACGGCTCGGCCCTGCGCCAACGCGGCCGGACCTTCCTGACCTTTATCGCGTTCCTGTGCGGTTCGGTGCTGGTGTGGATCGGCTACGACTACAGCCAGCAATACAGCACCTGGTTCAGCCTGACGGTCGGCTTCCTCCTGGCGCTCGGCGCCCTGGGCGTGTTTATCGTGCTGCTGGCCGAAGCCCATGAACTGGCGGAAGCGGTCTGGACTCACAAGCGTCGGCGTGAATTCCTGCCGGTCGTGGGAGACTCGGACTACCGCCCGAAAGTGTCGATCCATGTGCCGTGCTACAACGAGCCGCCAGAGATGGTCAAACAGACCCTCGATGCCCTGGCCGCCCTCGACTACCCGGACTACGAAGTCCTGATCATCGACAACAACACCAAGGACCCGGCGGTGTGGGAACCGGTGCGCGACTACTGCGCAACCCTGGGCCCGCGCTTCAAGTTCTTCCACGTCGCGCCCCTGGCCGGTTTCAAGGGCGGCGCGTTGAACTACCTGATCCCGCACACCGCCAAGGATGCCGAAGTGATCGCGGTGATCGACTCGGACTACTGCGTGTCGCCGAACTGGCTCAAGCACATGGTGCCGCACTTCGCCGACCCGAAAATCGCCGTGGTGCAGTCGCCGCAGGATTATCGCGACCAGAACGAAAGCACCTTCAAGAAGCTCTGCTACGCCGAATACAAAGGCTTCTTCCATATCGGCATGGTCACCCGCAACGACCGCGACGCGATCATCCAGCACGGCACCATGACCATGACCCGTCGCTCGGTGCTCGAAGAGCTGGGCTGGGCCGACTGGTGCATCTGCGAAGACGCCGAACTCGGCCTGCGCGTGTTCGAGAAAGGCCTGTCGGCCGCGTATTACCACGAAAGCTACGGCAAGGGCCTGATGCCCGACACCTTCATCGACTTCAAGAAACAGCGTTTCCGCTGGGCCTATGGCGCGATCCAGATCATCAAGCGTCACACCGCCAGCCTGCTGCGCGGCAAGGACACCGAGCTGACCCGTGGCCAGCGCTACCACTTCCTCGCGGGCTGGTTGCCGTGGGTCGCGGATGGCATGAACATCTTCTTCACCGTCGGCGCGCTGTTGTGGTCGGCGGCGATGATCATCGTGCCGACCCGGGTCGACCCGCCGTTGCTGATTTTCGCGATCCCGCCGTTGGCGTTGTTCGTGTTCAAGGTGGGCAAGATCATCTTCCTGTACCGTCGTGCCGTGGGGGTTAACCTCAAGGATGCGTTCTGTGCGGCGCTGGCCGGCCTGGCGTTGTCCCACACCATCGCCAAAGCGGTGCTGTATGGCTTCTTCACCACCAGCATTCCGTTCTTTCGTACACCGAAAAACGCGGATAACCACGGCTTCTGGGTAGCGATTTCCGAAGCCCGCGAAGAGATGTTCATCATGCTGCTGTTGTGGGGCGCGGCGCTGGGGATCTACCTGGTGCAGGGCCTGCCGAGCGCCGACATGCGTTTCTGGGTGGTGATGCTGCTGGTGCAGTCGCTGCCGTATGTGGCGGCGTTGATCATGGCGTTCCTGTCGTCGCTGCCGAAACCGGCGCCGAAGGCAGAGCCGGCCACCGCGCTGTAAAAACGCGTGCAATGCACTAAACGGCGGCCTCTGGCCGCCGTTTTGCTATAAGATAACGGCCGTTTTGTAAGCCTTGCACATATCACTGTAGGAGCGAGCTTGCTCGCGAAAAACGCAAGAGCACCGCGTTCATTCAAGATGTTCGCGTGATCGTTGACGATTTTCGCGAGCAAGCTCGCTCCTACAGTCAATTAGAACGTCGCCGCCTCGATTTCCGGAGTTTCCCATGACGGCCCATGCCGACCTTTCGCCGACCCTTCAACTTGCCATCGACCTGATCCGCCGTCCCTCGGTGACGCCGATCGACGCCGATTGCCAGAAGCTGATGATGCAGCGCCTGGGCGACGCCGGTTTCCAGCTTGAGCCGATGCGTATCGAAAACGTAGATAACTTCTGGGCCACCCACGGCAAGCACGACGGCCCGGTGCTGTGCTTTGCCGGCCACACCGACGTGGTCCCGACCGGGCCGGTGCAGGCCTGGCAGAACGATCCGTTCGACGCGCTGATCGACGACCACGGCATGCTCTGCGGCCGCGGCGCGGCGGACATGAAAGGCAGCCTGGCGGCGATGCTGGTGGCGTCGGAGCGCTTCGTGCAGGACTACCCGGACCACAAGGGCTCAGTGGCCTTTCTGATCACCAGCGATGAAGAAGGCCCGGCGCACCACGGCACCAAGGCCGTGATCGAACGCCTGGCCGCGCGCAAGGAGCGTCTGGACTGGTGCATCGTCGGCGAACCATCCAGCACCAGCCTGGTCGGCGATGTGGTCAAGAACGGCCGTCGCGGCTCCCTCGGCGCCACCCTGACCGTGCGCGGCGTGCAAGGTCACGTGGCCTACCCGCACCTGGCGAAGAACCCGATCCACCTGGCTGCTCCGGCACTGGCGGAACTGGCCGCCGAGCATTGGGACGACGGCAACACCTTCTTCCCGCCGACCAGCTTCCAGATCTCCAACCTCAACGCCGGCACCGGCGCGACCAACGTGATCCCCGGTGACCTGACAGCGGTGTTCAACTTCCGCTTCTCTACCGAATCCACCGTGGAAGGCCTGCAACAGCGCGTTGCCGCGATCCTCGACAAACACAGCCTGGACTGGCACGTAGACTGGGCGCTGTCCGGCTTGCCGTTCCTCACCGAACCGGGGGCCTTGCTCGATGCGGTGTCCGCCAGCATCAAGGCGGTCACCGGTCGTGAGACCCAGGCGTCCACCAGCGGCGGTACGTCCGACGGACGCTTCATCGCGACCCTCGGCACCCAGGTGGTCGAGTTGGGCCCGGTCAACGCGACGATCCATCAGGTCAACGAGCGCATTCTGGCCAGCGACCTCGACGTGCTGACCGAAATCTACTACCAGACCCTGATCAAGTTGCTCGCCTGATGCTGGCCTGTCCCATTTGCAGCGCACCGCTCCACGCGGTGGACAATGGCGTGGCGTGCCCGGTCGGACACCGTTTCGACCGCGCGCGCCAGGGTTACCTGAACCTGTTGCCGGTGCAGCACAAAAACAGCCGCGACCCGGGCGACAACCTCGCCATGGTCGAGGCGCGCCGCGACTTCCTCAACGCCGGCCACTACGCCCCGGTGGCCAAGCGCCTGGCGCAACTGGCCGCGCAACAAGCACCGCAGCGCTGGGTGGACATCGGTTGTGGCGAGGGTTACTACACCGCACAAATCGCCGACGCCCTGCCCCACGCCGATGGCTATGCCCTGGATATCTCCAAGGAAGCGGTCAAGCGTGCGTGCAAGCGCAACCCGGCGCTGACCTGGTTGATCGCCAGCATGGCCCGCGTGCCGCTGGCCGATGCCAGCTGCCAGTTTCTCGCCAGCGTGTTCAGCCCGTTGGACTGGCAAGAGGCCAAACGCCTGCTCAGCCCCGGCGGCGGCTTGATGAAAGTCGGCCCGACCCGCGGTCACCTGATGGAGCTGCGCGAGCGCCTGTACGACGAAGTGCGCGAGTACACCGACGACAAACACCTGGCCCTGGTGCCGGACGGCATGAGCCTTGCGCACAGCGAAACCCTCGAGTTCACGCTGAGCCTGGCGGACCCGAAAGACCGTGCCAACCTGCTGGCCATGACCCCTCACGGCTGGCGCGCCAGCGCCGAGCGCCGCACCGAGGTAATCGAGCATGCCGAACCGCTGCGGGTCAGCGTATCGATGCGCTACGATTATTTCGTGCTTCAATAACCGACTTTTCGGGCACTCCGCCCACCCTGAATCCGCGAATGGATTTTCGAATCCCGCAACGAGGAACATCCATGCGCCAACCTGATATCGAGATTTACCTGAAGGACGCCGACGTCGACCACAAGGCCATCGCAGCCTGGCTGGGCGCCGCCCTTGGCCCTTGCACCGCCTGGGTCCAGCGCGGCCAGACCTACAAGTGCACGGCCGGCGACGTGCCTGTCACCTGGCTGCCCAAGGCGGTAGGCAAATGGAACAGCCTGTACCTGGAAAGCGATCAGACCCCGTGGGAAGACGACATCGCCTGCGCCCGCGCCGCCTTTGCCGCGCTGAACGTCGAAGTGCGTTGCGCACCCGGCAGCTGGGTTGAGGAAGAAGGCGAGGAAAGTGCCGACACCTGGATTCGCATCAGCGAAGACGGTGAAGAACAGATCACCTGGAAAACCACCTGATCCGCAATTGCGAACCCAATCAAATATGGGAGGGGGCTTGCCCCCGATCGCGTTGGATCAGTCACTAAATGTATTGACTGGCCCACCGCGATCGGGAGCAAGCCCGCTCCCACATGGGTTCTACGGTGTAACAAAAACCCGCATTACAAACCCACCACATCCTCAGCCTGCAAGCCCTTCTCGCCGCTCACCACGGCGTATTCCACCTGCTGGCCTTCGGCCAGGGAACGGTGCCCTTCACCGCGGATGGCGCGGTAGTGTACGAACACATCCTTGCCGTCTTCACGCTGAATAAAGCCATATCCCTTGGCATCGTTGAACCACTTCACATTACCGGTTTCGCGCGTTGTCATCTGTTCACTCCCACATGATTGTTATTGTCGAGTCGGTCGCGTTGAACTGCCGAGTATAAGACAGGCTCAAAAACGATCAACTCAACTTTACATCGCTGCTTTTTTGCCGATTTTCGGTGAATACGGCACACTACCCACCCGAGCACCTGCTCGGTTTTTTCCACTTGAAGCAGCTCGCCTATGACCCGCTCCCCGTTCCGCCGTCTGGTGTTTGGCACCTTGCGCCGACTGTTGTACCTCTGGGTTCGCTCAGAGACGATCAACCAGTCGTCCCTTACCCTTAACCTCGACCGCAGCCGGCCGGTGTTCTACGTCCTGCAATCACCCTCCCTCACCGAATTGGCCGTGGTCGATACCGAGTGCACCAAGGCCGGCCTGCCGCGCCCGGTGCTGCCGGTAGCGGTCGGGCCGTTGCTGGAACCCGCGGCGTTCTTCTACCTCACGCCAGAGCCGGACTGGCTCGGCCGCCAGGACAAACGCGGCGCGCCGCCGACCCTGACCCGCCTGGTCAATACCCTCAGCGCGCACGCACAAGAGAATGCACAAATCATTCCGGTCAGCGTGTTCTGGGGACAGTCGCCCGACAGCGAGTCCAGCCCATGGAAACTGCTGTTCGCCGACAGTTGGGCCGTCACCGGGCGCCTGCGCCGGCTGCTGAGCATCCTGATCCTGGGGCGCAAGACCCGCGTCCAATTCTCCGCGCCTATCAACCTGCGTGAATTGATCGAGCACAATAAAGGCCACGAACGCACCGTCCGCATGGCCCAACGCATCCTGCGCGTACACTTTCGCAACCTGAAAACCGCAGTGATCGGCCCCGACCTGTCCCACCGCCGCAACCTGGTGAAGGGCTTGGTGAATATGCCGCTGGTGCGCCAGGCCATCCTCGATGAAGCCGAACGCGAGAAGATCAGCCCGGAAAAAGCCAAGGCCCTGGCCCTGCGCTACGGCAACGAAATCGCCTCGGACTACACCTACACCGCGATCCGCTTCCTGGAAGTGGTACTGAGCTGGTTCTGGAACAAGATCTACGACGGCATCAAGGTCAATAACATCGAGGGTGTGCAACAGGTTGCCCAGGGTTACGAGGTGATCTATGTACCCTGCCACCGCAGCCATATCGACTACCTGCTGCTGTCCTACCTGCTGTTCAAGAACGGCCTGACCCCACCGCACATCGCCGCCGGCATCAACCTGAACATGCCGGTGATCGGCAGCCTGCTGCGCCGCGGCGGTGCGTTTTTCATGCGCCGCACCTTCAAGGGCAACCCGCTGTACACCTCGGTGTTCAACGAATACCTGCACACCCTGTTCACCAAGGGTTTCCCCGTGGAGTACTTCGTCGAAGGCGGACGCTCGCGCACCGGGCGCATGCTGCAACCGAAAACCGGCATGCTGGCGATCACGTTGCGCAGCTTCCTGCGCTCCTCGCGCATGCCGATCGTGTTCGTGCCGGTGTATATCGGTTACGAGCGTGTGCTCGAAGGCCGTACCTACCTCGGCGAGCTGCGCGGCGCGAGCAAGAAGAAAGAGTCGATCTTCGATATTTTCAAGGTGGTCGGTGCGCTCAAGCAGCGCTTTGGCCAGGTCGCGGTCAACTTCGGCGAACCGATCAAACTGGCGCAATTCCTCGACGCCGAACAACCAGGCTGGCGTGCCCAGGAACTGGGCCCGCACTACAAACCGGCGTGGCTCAACCAAACCACCAACCGCCTCGGCGAGCGGGTGGCGCGCCATTTGAACGAAGCGGCGGCGATCAACCCGGTGAACCTGGTGGCCCTGGCGCTGCTGTCGACCACGCGCCTGGCCCTGGACGAACAGGCCATGGCCCGCCAGTTGGACCTGTACCTGGCGCTGCTGCGCCGGGTGCCCTACTCGCCGCATACCACCCTGCCCGAAGGGGATGGCATGGCGTTGATCAAGCACGTCAAGGACATGAACCTGCTGTCGGAACAGAGCGATGCCCTCGGCAAGATTCTGTACCTGGACGAGCAGAACGCCGTCCTGATGACCTACTACCGCAACAACGTGCTGCATATCTTTGCCTTGCCGGCGCTGCTGGCGAGCTTCTTCCAGAGCAGCTCGCGGATGAGCCGCGAGCAGATTCTGCGCTACACCCGTGCGCTGTACCCATACCTGCAGTCAGAGCTGTTTATCCGCTGGTCGCTGGAGGAACTGGACACGGTGATCGACCAGTGGCTGGAGGCGTTTGTCGAACAAGGCCTGCTGCGTTTCGAGAACAACGTGTACCTGCGCCCGGCGCCGAGTTCGCGGCACTTTGTGCTACTGACACTGCTGTCCAAGAGCATCGCCCAGACCCTGCAACGCTTCTACATGGCGATTTCGCTGCTGCTCAACAGCGGCCGGAACAGCATCAGCGCCGAAGAGCTGGAAGACCTGTGTACGATCATGGCCCAGCGCCTATCGATCCTGCATGGCCTCAATGCCCCGGAGTTCTTCGACAAGAGCCTTTTCCGACATTTTATTCAGACGTTGCTGGAGCAAGATGTGCTGCGCCGCGACGAAGCCGGCAAGTTGAGCTATCACGACCTGCTCGGCGAACTGGCTGAAGGCGCGGCGAAACGGGTGCTGCCGGCTGAGATTCGCCTGTCGATCCGCCAGGTTGCCCTGCACCGCGTCGACGGCGCGGCCGAAGCGCCGGTCGAAGCCGAAGCCCGCAAACCGGAAGAAAGCCGCTAAATTGAATAAGGCGTCGCTGGGTTACGGCGCCGTTGAAAAGGAGCTGCACCATGAAAAAGATCATCCTCCTGGGCCTGACCGCCCTGCTCGGCGCCTGCCATTCCATGAATCCCGCGCCCAAGGCCAGCCTCGATGGCGAAGTGTTCTACCTGCAACGCATCGCGCTGCCGCCGACAGCCATCTTGAGCGTCAGCCTGCAGGACGTATCGCTGATGGACGCGCCGGCCGTGACCCTGGCCGAACAGAAAGGCCCGGTCAAAGGCCAGGTGCCATTGCCGTTCCACTTGAGCTATGACCCGGCCCAGGTCAAGCCGGGCCACAGTTACTCGGTCAGCGCTCGCATCGAAGTGGAGGGCAAGCTACTGTTCATCACCACCGAGCGGCACCCTGTGCAACTCAATGGCCAAGACGCTCAACCGCTGCGCCTGCGGGTTGATGCGGTCGCACACTGATTATTTCCAGATCATAAGGAAGCGCCCATGCTCCGTAATTCCCTTCGTCTCACCGCCCTGTGCGCCGGCCTGCTGCTCGGTGCCAACGCCATGGCCCTGGATCTTGGCAGCCTGTCCCAGGGCGACGCCGCCGGCGGCCTCAAGGATGCATTGACCCAAGGCGCACAGATCGCCGTGAAACAACTGGGTGTACCGGGTGGTTTCAGCAACAACCCCGACGTCAAGATCGGCCTGCCGGGAAAACTGGGCAAAGTCGCCGACAAGCTGAAGATGTTCGGCATGGGTGACCAGGTCGAGCAGCTGGAAACCAGCATGAACAAAGCCGCCGAAACCGCCGTGACCCAGGCCCAGCCAATCCTGGTCAATGCGGTGAAAAACATGAGCGTGAGCGATGCCAAGGGCATTCTCACCGGCGGCCAGGATTCGGCCACCCAGTACCTGAACAAAAGCAGCCGCGAAGCCATCCGCGCCAAGTTCCTGCCGATCGTCAAGGCCGCCACCGACAAGGTCGGCGTGGCGCAGCAGTACAACGCGCTGGCCGGCAAGGCCGCGGCGTTTGGCGCGGTCGATGCCAAAAGTGCCAACGTCGAAAACTATGTGACCGAACAAGCGCTGGATGGTTTGTTCAAGATGATTGCGCAGCAGGAAGAGACCATTCGCAAAAACCCGGCGGCAGCGGCGACCAGTCTGGCGAAGAAGGTGTTTGGCGCGCTGTAACGCCACGCGACCTGAGCTGAAAAAAAGGCCCTGACATCGTCAGGGCCTTGATTTTTCGCCGAACCGTCTATCAGGCCCCCGAACCAGGCGCCGCACGCTCACGCCCGGCAGCGTCGATGAGTAGGCTCAATAATGGATGTGCGACGCTCGTCGGGCACCACCGTGAGACATGTGTGAGTGATGAGAGCTGGACGACGACGCATTGAAGTTATGGCTATCGTTGTTGATATTAATATTGATATCGCGATTGGCGTTTGGCTGATTCTGTCCAAACATATTTCCCAGCCCAAGCATCGAGCCCGCGACTTGCATCGGTAACGCCAGCAAAGGTAGTAAAAGCATACACACTCCTTCCTATTCAGATTAGCGCCAACTCACTGCCCCGCATCTCATACGCGGGAACCGCTCGGTCGACTAATCCTATGTGGAAGCAAGGGCAAAAATGGTTCCGTCCTACGTGTGAAATACTGCCTCGCGTCAGTTGAAAATAGAATCGGCCAGGCGCCCCAATAGAACCGTGGCAAAACACCCGATGACCATCGAGGTTGCCCGGTTGATTCTCAACGGCGTCAGCCACGCCTTTTGCCCCCCTTCGAACCGACTGCCCAGCAAGATCCAGGCAAACCCTACAGGTATCACCACCAACGCGAGCGTGGTCATGAACCGGGCGTACCCTTGCAACGTGGCAAATGCGCTGATCGGCGCAATAAACGAAACAATCAACAGGCCCTTGGGGTTCATCACCGTCAGCCAGAAGAAGTGCAGCCCAGAGAAACGGTCCGTACCTGGGTCGACGGCTGTGCTCTTGCGCTGCCACAACGTGAAGGACAGTTGGAGCAGATAGCAGATGGCAGCCGTCTGCGTCACTTTCACGACCCAGGGGGACCAGGCCGACACATAGAACAACACCGCCCCCCAAACAGAGACCTGAAGCAGGTACGCCAGGCATTCGATAAATGCCATGCGCCATGATGCTGCAAACCCAAACAGAACCCCTGCGCGCATTAACAGGGTATTGGTCGGTCCAGGCACGACCAGTAATAACACCAGAGCAGACACAGTCCCAAACATGAAAACTATCCTCGGGCGGAACTATTCAATGGTCTTCCCAGCGAAAGCGCTATTGCGTCAGCGTGATTGACCAGGCAACCGTCGCGACCATCAAAATCGCGAAGCTTACGTTAAGTCGTCGGCTCCAAGTGGGGTGGATGAATAACTTGCGCATTCGACTGCCGGCAAAGAGCCACAGAACGTCGAATACCACACACACCAGCAGACAGATCAAGGCTTTCGCACCTTGCTCCCAGGCAGGTGCGGCGCCCAGGGTGAAACTGCCCAGCAACGCGGCGAATGCGGCATAGGCCTTGATATTCGCCACACCCAGCACAAACCCGGCGCCCCAGCCCGGCGTGATCACGGACTGCTCATCCCTGATGGGCGGCGCGGTAGCAATCTGGTAGGCCAGCCACACAATATAAACAATGGAGATGACCGTCAGCGCCGTCGCCAGCATCGGAAAACTGTGCAGAACCACATAGAGGCCGGAAGCAACCAATGCCATCGCGATCACCAGGCCCAACGTGATCCCCACGAAAAACCGAGTTGAACGCCTCATGCCATAAGCAGCCCCACTCGCCGCCAGCGCCAGGGTCGCCGGGCCTGGACTGGCAAGCAGCGCGATGGCGGCGACGGCGAAGGTAAATATCGCCTGGTAAACGGACAGTGCAATGTCGGGCATACGCTTCCCCTTTGAAGAACATTCGTGACGGCTTAGCGAGGCAGCCCGTGTTCATGGCAGTAGTAGACGGCTCTGTGGTTTTTCATAAAGTCGATCACGCCATTGGATCCTCTTATGTCGGGCAAACTCATGACGCAGCGAAAATACTTTTTCGGCAGGAAAGTTATTACTGTGAAGTTACTGAAAGCGAGTTTGCATCAAGTATGTAGTTCATCTCGCACCCTCGACAATATAGATAAAGTTGCAATAGAAACATCACAACACAGCGTTAAGTGAGCGGCGCAATATTGCAGCCCCCCGATCAAACAATAGGTGGGCACCTTGAAAAGGTCTATTCTTTTTTCATCCGTGTATGGTATGTAAGATTTTCACGCGATTTCATCAAAATTCGTAAGGTCCATCTAATGAAAAAGCTTACAAAGGGCGACCAGACACTTGACCCTATTGATCGCGCGCTGATTGTCGCCCTCCACCAGAACGCCCGCGCGTCTATTCGCGCCCTCGGCCGACAGGTGGGGTTATCGGCCCCCGGCTGCAGCGAACGCCTCAAGCGTCTGGAAGGGTCGGGGGTCATCAGCGGCTTCAGCGTGGAGTTGGACGCCCAGGCCCTGGGCTTTGCATTGCAAGCGCTGGTCAGGGTTAAACCCCTGACTGGAAAATTCCAACAGGTTGAACAGTTGCTCGCGCAAATGGCTGAATGTGTGGTGTGCTACAAAATCACCGGGGACGACAGTTTTGTCTGCCATCTTTATATCGACTCAGTTGCCCACCTGGACCTGACCCTACAAAAGATCTCACCCCTGGCCGACACTAATACATCGATTATAAAAACCGTCGAGAAGAAACTGCCGGCCCTCTGATTAGTCCTGCGAGAGATATTCAGGCACTATTAGCCGCTATCGGGCTTCAGGCATTCCCCACTCACCTTACACTTTCTTCAGCGTGCATCAGGCGTAGGCACTTAATATACATACGCCTGTTCTCCTTACTCTTGGTCACCCGTTTTCCTGACACGAAACCATGCAGCATAAAGCGCGGGCAGGAACAGCAACGTCAATGCCGTCGCCACAATCAACCCGCCCATGATCGCCACTGCCATCGGCCCGAAGAACACACTGCGTGACAGCGGGATCATCGCGAGTACCGCCGCGAGGGCTGTGAGAACAATCGGCCGGAAGCGTCGGACAGTGGCTTCGATAATCGCCTGCCACGGCGCCAGCCCTGCCTTGATGTCCTGTTCGATCTGGTCCACCAGAATCACCGAGTTGCGCATGATCATTCCTGACAGGGCGATGGTGCCGAGCATGGCCACGAAGCCGAAGGGTTGGCGGAACACCAGCAGGAACAGCGTGACCCCGATCAGCCCCAGGGGCGCCGTGAGAAATACCATTACCGTGCGTGAGAAGCTGCGCAGTTGCAGCATCAGCAGCGTCAGCACCACCACGATAAACAGCGGCACACCGGCCTTGACCGAATTCTGCCCGCGGGCCGAGTCCTCGACAGTACCGCCGACGTCCAGCAGGTAGCCGTCCGGCAGTTCGGCACGCACGCCTTCGAGGGTCGGCAGGATCTGCTGAACCAGGGTCGCCGGTTGTTCCTTGCCGTAGATGTCGGCGCGCACGGTCACGGTGGGCAGGCGGTTACGGTGCCAGATGATGCCTTCCTCGAAGCCGTATTCGAGGGTGGCGATCTGCGACAGCGCGACGCTTTTGCCGTTGTCGGTCGGCACGGCCAGGCTCGGCAGCAGCGACAGTTCAGTGCGCTCATGGACAGTGCCGCGCAGGAGGATTTCGATCAACTCGTTGTCTTCCCGGTACTGGCTGACGCTGGCGCCGGTCAGAGAACTCTGCAGGAATTTCGACAGGTTGACGGTACTCACACCGAGGGCGCGCGCACGGTCCTGGTCGATATTGAGGTAGACGATCTTGCTCGGTTCCTCCCAGTCCAGATGCACGTTAGCCACGTGGGTATTTTCGCGCACCTTGGCTGCCACTTTGCGCGCCAGGGCACGGACTTCGTCGATATGCTCGCCGGTCACGCGAAACTGCACCGGGTAACCCACGGGCGGGCCGTTTTCCAGGCGTGTGACCCGTGAACGCAGGTCGGGGAACTGCTCGTTGAGGGTTTCGATCAACCAGATGCGCAGGCTTTCGCGCTCTTCGATGGACTTGGCCAACACCACGAACTGCGCAAAGCTGGCGGCCGGCAGTTGCTGGTCGAGGGGCAGATAGAAGCGCGGCGAACCGGTGCCGACATAGGCCACGTAGTTGTCGATGCCGGCGTGTTCCTTGAGCAGGGCTTCCAGGCGCTTGACCTGGCCAGCGGTGTTGCTCAGGGACGCGCCCTCGGCGAGTTTCAGGTCGACCATCAACTCCAGGCGGCCGGAAGCCGGGAAGAACTGTTGCGGCACAAAACGAAACAGTGCGACCGAGCCGACAAACAGCAGCAGCGTCAGCACGATCACGGTCTTGCGCCGACTGACACACCACTCCAGCAAACGTCTGACACGCTGGTAGAACGGTGTGCCGTAGGGATCGGGACCGTCAGCGCCGTGTTTAGCCGCATGAATTTTCGCCAAGTCCGGCAGGAGTTTTTCGCCCAGGTACGGCACGAACACCACGGCCGCAACCCACGAGGCGAGCAACGCGATGGTCACTACCTGGAAGATCGAACGGGTGTATTCACCGGTACTCGACTGCGCGGTGGCAATCGGCAGGAAGCCGGCCGCCGTGATCAGCGTACCGGTCAGCATCGGGAACGCGGTACTGGTCCAGGCAAAACTGGCCGCTTTAAGGCGGTCGTACCCCTGCTCCATTTTGATCGCCATCATTTCCACGGCGATGATCGCGTCATCCACCAGCAAGCCCAAGGCCAGCACCAGCGCGCCGAGGGAGATCTTATGCAAGCCGATGCCGAGGTAGTACATGCAGGCAAAGGTCATCGCCAGCACCAGCGGAATCGCCAGCGCCACGACCATGCCAGTGCGTATACCGAGGGAGAAAAAACTCACCAGCAAGACAATGCCCAGCGCCTCGGCCAGTACCCGGACGAACTCTCCGACACCGGTTTTCACCGCCGCCGGTTGGTCCGACACCTTGCGCAGTTGCATGCCCGCCGGAAGGTTCTTCTGCAGGCGTGCGAACTCGCCTTCGAGGGCTTTGCCCAACACCAGAATGTCGCCGCCCTCGTGCATGGCGACGGCCAGACCGATCGCATCTTCGCCCATAAAGCGCATGCGCGGCGCCGGTGGATCATTGAAGCCACGGTGGATGTCGGCCACATCGCCAATACGGAAGGTTCGGTCACCTACGCGAATCGGGAAGCTGCGAATCTCTTCCACACTCTTGAAGTTACCCGACACCCGCAGTTGCACGCGCTCAGTCGGGGTTTCAAAGAAGCCGGCAGTGGAGACCGCGTTCTGCTCCTGCAGCGCTTGTTGAACAGCGGCCAGCGGTAAGCCGAGCGTGGCGAGTTTGAGGTTGGACAGCTCGATCCAGATCTTCTCATCCTGCAGGCCGAGCAGTTCGACCTTGCCCACATCCGGCACGCGCTGCAGTTGAATCTGGATGCGGTCGGCGTAGTCCTTGAGCACGGCATAGTCAAAGCCGTCGCCGGTCAGGGCGTAGATATTGCCGAAGGTGGTGCCGAATTCATCGTTGAAAAACGGTCCCTGGATATCCGGCGGCAAGGTCTGGCGAATATCGCTGATCTTCTTGCGCACCTGGTACCACAGCTCGGGAATCTGCGCCGAGCGCATGGCGTCGCGGGCGATGAAGGTGACCTGGGATTCGCCGGGGCGCGAAAAAGACACAATGCGCTCGTACTCACCGGTCTCCATGAGCTTTTTCTCGATGCGTTCGGTGACCTGGCGCGACACGTCCTGGGCCGTGGCACCGGGCCAATTGGTCTTGATCACCATGGCCTTGAAGGTGAACGGCGGGTCTTCGCTTTGCCCAAGCTTGGTGTAGGACAAAGTGCCGACCACCGCCAGCAGGAGCATCAGGAACAGTACGATCTGGCGATTACGCAACGCCCATTCGGAAAGATTGAAACCCATCGGGGACTACTCCTTGACCGCCAGATTCACCACCCGGTTGGAGCGATCCACCGGGCGCACTTGCTGCCCCTCATGGAGCACATGAACCCCGGCGGCAATCACCCAGTCGGTAGGGCTCAAGCCTTCGAGCACGGGTACGGTTTTTTCGCCAAAGGCGCCGATACGCACCGGGGTACGCACAAGGGTGTCATCCGGCTGCACGCGCCAGACGTAGGACACGCCGTTCTCCGCGCTCAAGGCTGACAGCGGCACCGACAGCGGAATAACACCGTCTGCCTGTATGAAAACGCGGGCGCTCTGGCCCAACTCGGCCGGAACCTTACCGCCGGTGAAGGCGATGCGCGCAGCGAAGGTGCGCGATTTCGGATCGGCTGCGGGCGACAGTTCGCGAATACGTCCGGCAAATCGCTGGTCCGGCTGGCTCCATAACTCGACCGACACCGGCTGGCCGATCTTGAACCGGCCGAAGCCTTGCTCGGGCAGGCTGATCAGCACTTCACGCTCGCCATCGGTGGCCAGGGTGAACACGGTCTGGCCGGCGGACACCACCTGGCCGACTTCCACCGCGCGCTTGGCAACCACGCCGTCCTGAGGAGCGCGGAGTACGGCATAACCGGCCTGGTTACTGGACACATCGAACTCGGCCTTGATCTGCTTGAGGCGCGCCTCACCTGATCGGTACAGATTTTCAGCATTGTCGTACTGGGAACGGCTGACCAACTGACGATCCATCAGGGTCTTGTAGCGGTCACGCTCGGCACGCACCAGCCGCAGGTTGGCCTCGGCGGCGGCCACCTGGGCGCGGGTGGCTTCCAGTTGCAGGCGCACATCCTGAGGGTCGAGTTCCGCCAGCGGTTGATTGGCCTTGACCCGCTCGCCCTCCTCCACCAGCCGTTTGCTGACCTTGCCGCCGATGCGAAAGGCCAGGTCCGGTTCGTACCGGGCACGCACCTCGCCTGGATAACTGTCCATCGTCTGCGCCGCAGGCTGTGGTTGCACCACCATGGCCGGGCGGAGGGTAGTCTGGGGCGATTCTTCATGGCCGCAGGCGGCGAGTAGAAAGACCAGGCTGGCAGGCAACGCAAGGGGCAGGAGAATGCTGCGCATGCTGAAGGACCTTTCGCAAATGGTGCTAGGAATAATTATACTGGGCAGTATGTTATTAATACCAAACTCACCAGTCCAGTATTAAAGGTGGAAATGTCCGACAATCTTGTCAATACCAGTAGCCCTGGGCGTCCCAAGGACATGGCAAAACGCCAGGCAATCCTCGAAGCAGCGAAAATCCTGTTTTTGAGCAACGGTTACGCAAATACCAGCATGGATGCCGTGGCCCTTGAGGCCGGCGTATCGAAACTGACCGTCTACAGCCACTTCACCGACAAAGAGACCTTGTTCACCGCCGCCGTGATGGCCAAGTGCGAAGAACAGTTGCCGGTGATGTACTTTGAGCTGCCCGAGGGTGTGCCTGTGGAGACGGTGCTGCTGAATATCGGGCGCCGATTCCATCGCCTGGTCAACAGCAAGGAATCGGTGAACCTGCACCGCCTGATGATGACCACGGGCAATCAGGACGTGAAACTCTCGCAGATCTTCTTCGAAGCCGGGCCGATGCGGATGTTGCAAGGCATGGAGCGTCTGCTCGGGCACATCGACCAGAGCGGCGCGCTGAGCATCGACAAGCCTTTTACCGCAGCCGAACACTTCTTCTGCCTGCTCAAGGGCACGGCGAACTTCTGCTTGTTGTATGGCTGCGGCGGGCAATTGAGCGAGGAAGCGGCCGAAGCCCACGTGCAGGATGTGGTGGGATTGTTTATGCGGGCCTATCGCCGAGAACCCGCTGCAAGCGGCAACGGGTGACCGCTTGTAGCGCGAGGCTCAGGACTTGAGTGCCTTTTTCGGATAGATGTCGTAGCGGCTGGATTTACCATCCAGCGCATGGCTCGGCTTGGGTCCCTCGATGCACGGCGCCTTGCGCGGGCGCTTGACCACCACGCGGTGACTGGCCAGGGCCAGCGCCGCCGCCAGCAGGGCCGGTGCGTCTGGATCGTCGCCGACCAAGGGGCGGAACAGGCGCATTTCCTTCTTCACCAGGGCGGTTTTCTCACGGTGCGGGAACATCGGATCGAGGTAGATCACCTGGGGCGGCTCGCCTTGCCAATTGAGCATCACCTCGATGGAGTTGCCCTTGAGCAGCGTCATCCGCGCCACGATCGGCGCCACCTCAAAATCCTCCGCCGCGCGTGCCAGGCCATCCTCGAGCAATGCGCCGATCAGCGGCTGACGTTCGATCAGGCTCATCTCGCAGCCCAGGCTGGCCAGCACGAATGCGTCCTTGCCCAGCCCGGCCGTGGCGTCCAGCACCCGTGGGCGCACGCCCTGGGCGATGCCCACGGCCTTGGCGATCATCTGCCCGCTGCCGCCGCCGTACAACCGCCGATGCGCCGCGCCGCCTTCGACGAAATCCACGCGCACCGGCCCTGGCGCGTCAGGCCCGAGCTGTTGCAACTGCAGGCCTTGCTCCCCGACTTGCAGGGAAAACTCCGCATCCGCCAGCTGTAGCGGCAAGCCCAGCAGCGCAGCCCACTGTTCGGCGCGGGCCTGGAAGCCGTCGGCCAAGGCCTCGACCTGGATGCGGCTGGCCGCTGGTTGTTCGCTCATGAATCGCTACGCTCAAAAATATTAAGGATCGGCCAACAACGGCCGATAGAAACAAGGATCAGGTATTTTGCCAGAGCTGAGCGTCGACCGAGAAAAATGTCAGACATTCTTCCGCTAACCATCGGTGTACTGCCGACCCACAACCACTACGGCCTGCGCAATACTCAAGCGCTGGCCGGCGTCAGTCATGTGTGGCAGGACTTCTTCGCCCGCGCGCTGGCCGAGCAGCTCGGCGAAACGCCGGACGCGCTCGCGGCCAAGGCGCCAGCGCCGCTGGACCCAGCGGTGGAACCCAGTGCTGGTGCTGACCTGCTGTCGCAGATCCTCACCCAGCGTGAGTGCGACGTGAAAGACACTGAGATCGCCCCGCCCGAACCGCTGTTCCTGCCGATTGCCGAATTCGAAACCGAGTTGTTGCCACCGGCCGCCACGCCATTCCCGCAAGAAGAGATCGTCGCCCAGCAGCGCCAGCAGAATTTCGAAAGCACTTGGGTGCGCCCGATCGTGCTGAGCGCCGGCCAACCGCTACCGGAACCCGGCGCCGCGCCGGAACCGCGCCCATTGCACTTGCCGATCGCCGAGTTCGAACTGGACCTGCTGCCAGCGGCCGCCACGCCGTTCCCACAAGAAGAGCTGGCCGCCCAACAAAAGGCCCTGGACTTCGACTACCACTGGGCGCGTCCGCTGATCGTCAACAACCTGCGCCTGGCGGCATAAGCCTCAACGCCGCGCCCCATGCCGTGCGAACACGCGCCGCTTAATCCTTGAAGAATTGGCTGGCCTGGCTGTAGGGCATCGAGCGCTCGGTGAAAGTAAACGTGCCGGACTGGTACACCTCCTGCGCCGCGCGGTAAAACTCGCCATACGCCGCCAGCGCCATGGCCGAGCCCACGCTGATGCGCTTGACGCCCATCGCGCTCAACTGCGCCACACTGAGTTTCAGGCCGCCGGACATCAACACATTCACCGGTTTGGGGGCCACGGCCTTGACCACCGCCAGCACCTCCTCGGCACTGCGCAGCCCCGGCGCATAGAGCACGTCCGCACCGGCTTCGGCGTAGGCCTGCAGGCGGCGAATAGTGTCAGGCAAATCCAGGCGACCATGCAGGAGGTTTTCTGCACGGGCCGTCAGCATGAACGGGAATGGCAGGCTGCGCGCAGCGACGACCGCAGCTTCCACACGCTCGACGGAAAGGTCAAAGGAATAGATCGGGTCGACGGCGATACCCGTGGCATCTTCGATGGAGCCACCGACGATACCGCTGGCCGCCGCGCGCAAAATGGTCCGGGCGCAACCGTCGGGGGTGTCGCTGAAGCCGTTTTCCAGGTCGGCGGCCACCGGCAACGCGGTGGCCTTGGCGATCATCGTGGCGTTGACCAGGGTGTCTTCCAGGGACAGCGCTCCTTCGGCATCCGGGCGCCCCAGGCTGAACGCGTAGCCCGCGCTGGTGGTGGCCAGGGCTTCGAAGCCGAGGCTGGCGAGCATGATCGCCGAGCCTGCGTCCCACGGGTTGGGCATCACAAACGCACGATCGCGTGCATGCAGGGCCTTGAAGGTTTCGGCGCGAAGGGTTTGGGCATCCATGACTGACTCCTGGCGGGAAAAGGAGCCTTAGAGTAACCCCAGTTGCTGCGCTGCGGGTTCGCGGTGCAAGGTCGGCAACGCGGGCAAGCCGGGCAAACGTGCCATCAGTTTGGCGTGAAAACGCAGCGCCAGTTGCGCGGCGAGGCGGTTATCCGAGGTGTGCAGGAACACGTAGGGGGTGCGTCCCTCTTCGATCCAACCGGCGATCTTTTCCACCCACGGGATCAGGAAGGGGTCGTTGGCCTCAAGCTCGGGGTGGCCGATGAAGCGCACCTGGGGAAACAGGGTCAACGCCGCCGGACGCGGTGGTACCTTGGGTTTTTTCGCCTGGGCATGCAGCACCGCGGCCGAGGTGGATGTGCAACTGAACAGGGCGCGAGGGTCGAGGCAGATCCGTTCGACGCCACGGTCGCGCAGCAGGCGGTTGAGCATGCGCTCGGCATCGCCCTTGGCGAAGAATTGCGGGTGGCGCACTTCCACGGCCAGGGGGCGTTCCAGCCCGTCGATAAACCCGGCCAACTCACCAAGGCGCTGCGGCGAAAAGCTGGCCGACAATTGCAGCCACAGCGGCGAAACGCGCTCACCCAACGGGCTCATCAAGCCGACAAAACTGTGTGCCGCCGGCAGTTGCTCACGCAGGTCGCCACCGTGACTGATGTCACCGGGGAACTTGGCAGTGAAACGAAAATCCGCGGGCATGATCTCGGCCCAGCGCTGCACGGTGGCGGCTGATGGGCGCGCATAAAACGTGGTGTTGCCTTCCACCGCGTTGAAGACTTGCGAGTAGAGGGCGAGGTAATCGCTGGAACGGGCATCGACAGGGTACAGGTACTCGCGCCAGGCGTTTTCACTCCAGGACGGGCAACCGATGAAATAAGGCAGGCGCATCAGATGTGGATGTCGAGACCCAGCACTTCCATATCCCATTCGACAAAGCCGGCGGTGGTCAGGTAGCTGGCCAGGGCGGTGGCAACGCTTTTGCTCATGGAGCGCGGGAAGACCATGTCTTGCTGGCGGGCAGGAAGACCACTAGTACGCGCGTTTGCAGCGCCTTGGGGGCTGGACGCTTCGGACTGGACCTCGATGAAGTCCGGCGAATCCTCGACGGACTCGTCTACCGTGACGTTTGCCTTGCGCGGCTTACGCTTGAGGGGGTAGGACTGTGAGGAAAAGCCGTCTATACGCATCGATGCGAACTCGGTATCAGTAATGGCATTTTAGTGGCGCAATCCGTAGCGCGCAAATGCTCTGGTGATAACTAGAACACATAAATGGAAAAAGGTTTAAACGCCGGGGCAAATTCTGACGATTGGCGCGCTTTGGCCAAAAACACCCGTATTTTTGACGTCAAATTATCCCGCGTTCGGCCTTGGTCTGCGCGACTTTATCGCGCAGATACACCGGCGCAGCCTGGTCCGCAGCAATCGCTTCGCCGCGCTCGAACGCAAAGCGCGCCAGGGTCAGCAGGTCTTCGGCATGCGGCAGCATTGTGGCGTCCTGGCCAACCAGCGGCACACCGATGCGCTCGCCATAACCCCAGCCCGTACCGGCACCGAACCAATCACCGCTGGCATCGCTCGGCAACTCCGCCGCTTCGGGGGGCAGCACGGCCTCAACGCCTGCCAGGCGCATCTCGCCGTCGGTTTCGCGGTAGCAGCCCCAATAGACTTCATCCATCCGCGCATCGATCGCCGCCGCCACTTGCCGCGCACCGTGTTCACGCAACGCACGCTGGGCCAGTACGGCGAGGTTGGACACCGGCAACACCGGGCGCTCCAACGCAAAGGCCAGGCCCTGGACCACGCCGATGGCGATACGCACGCCGGTAAAGGCGCCCGGGCCACGGCCGAAGGCGATGGCGTCCACGGCCGACAGGCTCGTGCCGGCGTCCTCCAGCAGTTGCTTGATCATCGGCAACAGCTTCTGCGCGTGCAGGCGCGGGATCACCTCGTAGTGGCTGGTGACCTTGCCATCGTGCAGCAAGGCAACCGAGCAAGCTTCAGTCGCAGTGTCCAGGGCCAGCAGGGTGCTCATCGGTGTCGGTGTCCAAGTCGAAAAAAAGTGCGCCAGTATAAACAACAACGGCCCGCAAGCGGGCCGTTGTGCGTAAAGCCGATGGTTCGATCAGCTCAGTGCTTGCAGCACCTTGCCGGTGATCGCTTCCACCGAGCCGACGCCAGGGATGTGGCTGTACTTCGGCTTGCCTTGGGCAGCCGACAGCTTCTGGTAGAAATCCACCAGCGGCTTGGTCTGGGAATGGTAGACCGACAGGCGATGACGCACGGTTTCTTCGGTGTCGTCTTTACGCTGCACCAGGTCTTCACCGGTGACATCGTCCTTGCCTTCGACTTTCGGCGGGTTGTAGATGGTGTGGTACACGCGACCCGAGGCCTCGTGAACGCGGCGACCGGCGATACGCTGCACGATCTCTTCGTCTTCAACCGCGATTTCGACCACGGCGTCCAACTCGACACCTGCCGTCACCAGGGCTTCTGCCTGGGGAATGGTGCGTGGGAAGCCGTCGAACAGGAAGCCATTGGCGCAATCAGGTTGCGCGATACGGTCCTTGACCAGCGCGATGATCAGGTCATCGGAAACCAGACCGCCAGCATCCATGATGCTTTTGGCTTTAATGCCCAGCTCGGTGCCTGCTTTTACCGCAGCGCGCAGCATGTCACCGGTGGAGATTTGTGGAATGCCAAATTTTTCAGTGATGAACTTTGCCTGAGTACCTTTACCGGCCCCGGGAGCTCCCAGCAGAATGACGCGCATCGATGTGCTCCTCAATTTTTTATAGAGATGACGCTCGGATTCGCCGCGTGGGGCCAATCTCGTAAAAATGTGGGTCCAGGCCGCCCAAACGGCCAAAGGCTGATCAAGATACACAGCAGGCCTTAACCACACAAGCCGCCAAAAGTAGGAAAAACCCGCACCACACATGCGTCATAGGAGAGGTGTGCCTGAGTGCAACCCGCCCCCCTAAACGCCGACCGCCCTGTTAAGGACGGCCGTCGTGGGTTATCTGCAAGCCGTTGAGCACACGCAAAAAACCTCAGCCTGTATTGCGCAAGCCGGCGGCGATACCGGCCACGGACACCAGCAACGCCTGTTCCAGAGGGCTGTCCTGTGCCGCTTCCTGGCGACGCGAGCGCGCCAGCAATTCGGCCTGCAACAGGTGCAAGGGGTCGAGGTAGGTGTTGCGCAGGCGGATGAACTCCAGGGTGTCCGGGCTATGGGCCAGCAGTTGCGACTGGCCAGTCAGGCCAAGCACCACCTGGCAGGCCTGCGACAATAGGTCGCGTAAATGCGCGCCCAACGGCAACAGCTCGGGCTGCACCAGGCGCTCGTCATAGAGCCGCGCGATATCGGCATCGGCCTTGGCCAGCACCATTTCCAGCATATCGATGCGGGTGCGGAAGAACGGCCATTGCTCGCGCATCTGCCCCAGCAACTCGCCTTCCCCGCGCTCCAGCGCCTTGCTCAACGCCGCTTCCCAGCCGAGCCAGGCGGGCAGCATCAGTCGGGTCTGGGTCCAGCCGAAGATCCACGGGATCGCCCGCAGGCTTTCAATACCACCGGCACGGCGTTTGGCCGGGCGACTGCCCAAGGGCAGGCGCCCCAGCTCCTGCTCCGGGGTGGACTGGCGGAAATACTCGACGAATTGCGGATTTTCCCGCACCACCGCGCGGTAGGCGCTGACGCCGTCCGCTGCCAATTCATCCATCAAATGGCGCCAGTCCGGCTGCGGTGGTGGCGGCGGCAACAACGTCGCTTCCAACACCGCCGCCAGGTACAGATTGAGGTTCTGCTCGGCGATGTCCGGCAGGCCGAATTTGAAGCGGATCATTTCGCCTTGTTCAGTGGTGCGGAACCGCCCCGCCACCGAACCCGGCGGTTGCGACAGAATCGCCGCGTGGGCCGGGCCGCCGCCTCGTCCGACGGTGCCGCCGCGACCATGGAACAACAGCAGTTCCACCTGTTGCTCGCGACAGATATCCACCAGACGTTCCTGCGCCCGGTACTGCGCCCAGGCGGCGGCGGTGGTGCCGGCGTCCTTGGCCGAGTCCGAGTAGCCGATCATCACTTCCTGCGGGCCTTGCAGCCGTGCGCGGTAACCCGGCAGCAGCAACAGTTTTTCGATCACCGGGCCGGCGTTGTCCAGGTCGGCCAGAGTTTCAAACAGCGGCGCCACGCGCATCGGCCGTTGCACGCCCGACTCTTTGAGCAACAGTTGCACCGCCAGCACATCCGACGCGGCGCCGGCCATGGAAATGACATACGAGCCCAGGGACGCGGCCGGAGCGGCGGCGATTTCGCGGCAGGTGTTCAACACCTCGGCGGTATCCGCCGACGGCTTGAAATAGCCCGGTAGCAGCGGTCGACGATTGACCAGTTCCTTCATCAGGAAGCCGATACGCATCTCTTCGTTCCAGTCTTCGTAACGCCCCAGACCGAGGTAATCGGTGATTTCGGTCATCGCCGCGGTGTGGCGGCTGGCGTCCTGGCGCACATCCAGGCGCACCAGGAACAGGCCAAAGGTGACGGCGCGGCGCAGGCAATCGAGCAACGGACCATCGGCGATCACGCCCATGCCGCACTCATGCAGCGACTGGTAGCACAGCTCCAGCGGGTCCAGCAGGTCGCGGTTGTGTTGCAGCACATCCGCCGGTGCCGGGATGGTCGCGCTCAATGCGGCTTGGGCCCATTGGCGGGTCGCCCGCAGGCGATCACGCAGTTGCTTGAGCAGTACGCGATACGGCTCGACGCTGTCGCCGACCTTGGCCTGCAACGCCGGGCTGGCCTGCTGCATCGACAGCTCCGAGGCCAACTGATCGATATCGCGCAAGTACAGATCGGCCGCCATCCAGCGTGCCAGCAGCAAGACTTCGCGGGTGACCGGCGCGGTGACATTCGGGTTGCCGTCACGGTCGCCGCCCATCCACGAGGCGAAGCGAATCGGCGCCGCTTCCAAAGGCAGGCGCAGGCCGGTGGCGGCCTGCAACGCATGGTCGGCCTTGCGCAGGTAATTCGGGATCGCCTGCCATAACGAGTGCTCGATCACCGCGAAGCCCCATTTGGCTTCATCCACGGGCGTGGGCCGGGTACGGCGGATTTCCTCGGTGTGCCAGGCCTCGGCGATCAGCCGTTGCAGGCGCTCGCGGATCTGTTCGCGCTCGGCGGTGGTGAGGTCACGGTGATCCTTCAGCGCCAGTTGCGCGGCAATCGCGTCGTATTTCTGGATCAGGGTGCGACGGGCCACTTCGGTGGGGTGCGCGGTGAGGACCAGCTCGATCTCCAGGCGCCCCAATTGACGGGCCAGGGATTCATTGCTGTGGCCTTCGCGTTGCAGGCGCGCCAACAACTCCGGCAACACCCGCGATTCGAAAGGCGCCGGTTGCGACTCATCGCGCCGATGAATCAACTGATACTGCTCGGCGATGTTGGCCAGGTTGAGGAACTGGTTGAAGGCCCGGGCGACCGGCAACAGTTCGTTTTCCTGCAGTTGGTTCAGACTGGCGCTGAGTTCCTCGCCCGCCGCCTGATCGGCCACCGCGCCACGCCGGTCAGCCTTGGCGCCTTTGCGGATCTGCTCGATCTTGTCGAGAAAATCATCGCCGTACTGCTCTCGAATGGTGTTGCCCAACAGTTCACCCAGCAGGTGAACATCCTCACGCAAGCGTGCATCGATATCACTCATCAGCCAATCTCCAGCCAGAAATCCGGGACGCGCAGGCCTTCCAGAGTGCCGCCCGCGTCACTTTCTGACAAGGCCAAGCACAAACCACTTTAAACCTTGTGGCTTACAGCTAGTCTCATGAGTGAGTCGCCGCGTTTATCCACGCTGGCGGCTGGTCGCTCATCACCGCCCGTTACCCAGGGTTTTATTGAGGTTGCCATGAAAATTCGAGAACTGGCCCAGCATTGGGAAGAAAACGCCAAGGGTCGCCTGACCAAGACGGAGTACGCGATCCATCTGGACGTGGAATCCGCCGCCCGCCTGGCGGCCATCGCGGAGATGTACCCCAAGCGCCACCCCGAAGAATTGCTCGGCGAGCTGATCGGCGCCGCCCTCGAAGAGCTGGAAACCAGCTTTCCGTACATCAAGGGCCAGCATGTGATTGCCACCGACGAAGAGGGTGATCCGTTGTATGAAGACGTTGGCCCCACCCCGCGCTTCCTGACATTGTCGCGCCGCTATCTGCACGACATGTCGGCCGGCGCCGACGAACCGAAGCACTGATCAGCCGTTCTTAAACACCCTCCATCCCGCGTATTTCCGGGCCTCACAAGGGCCCGGCATACCTCTGCGCGCGGCAAAAGTTCAAGCCAAAAAGCGCTGACCGATCAGTCAGGTATTTTTTCAGGCCAATAGCCATCTTCTCTGAACTTTTGAAAAAAGCCGCAGGTCACAACCAGTAAGCCATCACTTGGAACGGCCGTTTGAATAGGCGTTTCGTGCTTTACCGCCGGGCCCGCAGCCGCTGACCAGTGCGATGGATTTTGATGTTTTTGAGGCGTTATCCAATGGAGTTGAAGACGATGAAGACCAGCACTGCCAAATCCACGTTTAACCACCTGCGCGGGCTCAAACTGGCCGCGTTGGCCATCGGCACTAGCTTCGTCCTGGCGGGCTGCGCTGGCAACCCACCGACCGAGCAATACGCGGTGACTCAGTCTGCGGTCAACAGCGCAGTCAGCGCCGGCGGCACCGAGTTCGCCGCCGTGGAAATGAAGTCGGCCCAGGACAAGCTCAAGCAAGCCGAAATTGCCATGCACGACAAAAACTATGACGAAGCCCGTCGCCTGGCCGAGCAAGCCGAATGGGACGCCCGCGTCGCTGAGCGTAAAGCCCAGGCCGCCAAGGCTGAGCAGGCGGTGAAGGACTCGCAGAAAGCGGTTGATGAACTGCGCAAGGAAGGCATGCGCCCGGCTGCTATCCAACAGAAATAAGCCGCCGCCCCTTGGCTGCATCGCACCTGATATCGAATTGAAAGGACGACACGACTATGCGCAAACAATTGATGATCCCTGCCCTGCTGGCGATGAGCGTTGCTCTGGCAGCATGCTCCACTCCGCCGAACGCGAACCTGGAAAATGCACGGACCAACTTCTCGGCCCTGCAGTCCAACCCGCAAGCCACCAAAGTGGCGGCCCTGGAAACCAAGGACGCCAGCGAATGGCTGGACAAGGCTGACAAGGCTTACCGCGACAAGGAAGACCAGAAGAAAGTCGACCAATTGGCCTACCTGACCAACCAGCGCGTTGAAGTGGCCAAAGACACCATCGCGCTGCGCGAATCCGAAGCCAAACTGAAAAACGCCGGTGACGAGCGCGCCCGCGCCTTGCTCGATGCCCGCGATGCGCAGATCAAGCAACTGCAAGACAGCCTGAACGCCAAGCAGACCGAGCGTGGCACCCTGGTGACCTTTGGTGACGTGCTGTTTGCCACCAACAAGTCCGACCTGAAGTCCAACGGCCTGGTCAACATCACCAAACTGGCGCAGTTCCTGCGCGATAACCCGGACCGTAAAGTGATCGTCGAAGGCTACACCGACAGCACCGGTTCCGACTCGTACAACCAGAGCCTGTCCGAGCGCCGTGCGGCCTCCGTACAGCGCGCACTGGCCCAGCAAGGCGTGGACATTTCGCGCATCGTGACCCAGGGCTATGGCAAGGAATACCCGGTGGCCGATAACGGCAGCGTTTCCGGGCGCGCCATGAACCGCCGCGTTGAAGTGACCATCTCCAACGACAACCAGCCGGTCAAGCCACGTTCGTCCGTCGCTTACTGATCGATGCTGGAAAAAAACCCACCTGAACGGTGGGTTTTTTTTGCCTGTCAGGCGCCGATCTTACGACCGTTGTCGCTGTCCGGCATCATCGCTTCCATGCCTTGGCGCCCGGCCATCATCTTCTTCAGTTTCTCCATATCCAGTTGATCGCCGGAACCGCCAGAGCCCGAGGAATCGCCACCGCCCTGAGCACCGCCACTGCCCTGAGCACCGCCACCGCCTTGAGCACCGCCACCGCCCTGAGCACCGTTGCTGCCTTCCAGTTTCTCCAGAAGCTTCTTGATCAGCTCGGCCCCCATCTTACCCGGCTGCTGCCCAACCTCTTGCAAGCCCCCCTGATCAAGGCTGTTCTGCCCATTGACCATGCCCATTGCTCTATCGAGTGCACTGATAGCCATACCGCTCTCCCGGATTTTTTCGTAAGGATTGTTATCAGCAACGCTGACAAGCCAATCAGTGGCGTCTTACGCAAAACGGTTCCAGAAATTTCAGGCCGGGCGGTACTGCGCGCAACGGTTTATTGCTGCAACTGTGGGGTTTCCTGACCGACGCAACGCACGGCCTGCTTTTTGTTGTTCACCAGCACACCGCTGAGGCCTTTTTGCTCGGTATCGAACATCACCAGCACGCCATCGACGCATTGCGCCACTTGCGCCGCCGGGGTCAGGGAGATCTTGTAGTCCTCGCCGGGCACGGTCTTGAGCATGGTGAAGTCGCTGAGCAGCAACGCGTCTTCCGGTTTGGCGAAATGCAGGTAGCCATAAAACCACAGGCAGCCGACGGTGCCGATGATGGTGCCGATACCGGTGAGGATCAGCGGGATCATGTTGCGTTCTTCGCTCATTGCGGGCTCTCTGATGAGTCAACTTTAGGAATAGGGTAATTCGGAATCTCGCCTAGGCGACGCAGGCCGTTGAAGTGTTGCGGGTCGTCCAGATAACGCAGCATCACAGTTTGCCAGGTCTTGTCGGCAAAGGTCTGCACATGGCCGCCGCGGGTCAGTTGCAACACCCTGGGTGCAGGCGCGGCCTGATACAAGCGGATGCCATTGGACAGCGGTACGATCGGGTCATCGAGGCTGTGGAACAGCAGTTTCGGGACTCCGCTCAACTGGGGCATGCCATTGATCGCACTGTCGGCGTCGGGCACCAGCCAAGACAAGGGCACCTGAAACGGCCATGTTAACCAGGAGGTGCTCAGGGCGAATTGTCCTACATCACGATAACTGGCGGGCACGCCGTCCAGCACCAGGGCCTTGAGGTGGGTCTGCCGCTCGGGGTGGGCCGCCAGGTAATGCACGGCCAGCGCGCCGCCCAGGCTTTGGCCGAGGACGATCAACGGCTGGCCCTGGGTTTCGGGCGCCTTGTCGATCCAGCTGAAAGCCGCGTCGACGTCCTGATAGATCGCCGGCAGCGACGGCTTGCCTTGCGACAGCCCATAGCCGCGATAGTCCAGCAACAGCACTTGATAGCCCTGCTCCGGCAACCACCAACTGCCGCCCAGGTGCCAGGCCAGGTTGCCGCCGTTGCCGTGCAGGTGCAGCACCGTGCCCTTGAGCGGCACTCCCGGCTTGGCCGGCAGCCACCAGGCATGCAGCTTGACGCCATCGGCGGTGGTGAGCGTGACGTCGCGATACGCCAGGTGCGCCTTTTGCGGCGTGAACGGCAAGCCGGGCTCCGGGTAGAACAGCAGGGAGCTGCAGCCGTTCAGTGTGAGTAACAGGCAAAGAATGCCGAGGATTCTCATCCGTTGAAGCCTCGCTGATAGTCGAAATGTTCAGGCGTGTGCAGATCCAACAAGGTGGGAGCACGCCCCCTCCCACCTTGTTGGACCGGTTGGGTCAGTTCAGCCTTTACAGGATGTTGGAGTAATCCGCCTCGATCCGATCCAGGCTCAAATGGTTGAGGAAGTTGGAGAAACACATCCACGCCGCCAGGGCGTTCATGTCGCGGAACTGCTCCGGCAGGTATTTGGGCGGCACCACCAGGCCTTCGTCGATCAGTTGGCGCAGGGTACGCATGTCTTCCAGGGTGGTCTTGCCGCAGAACAGCAACGGCACTTGTTCCAGCTTGCCTTTGCGCACGGCCAGCTGGATGTAGTTGTAGACCATGATAAAGCCCTTGAGGTAGGACAAATCCTTGGTAAACGGCAGACCGTTCGGCACCGAGCCGCGAAACACCCGGCTGGCGTTGCCGTAGCTCTCGGCCATTTCAAAACCTTGCTCGCGGAAGAACTCGAACACCTGCAGGAAATCGGCGCCCTCTTCCACCATGTGGATGGCACGGGTGCGGTTGGTCAGCTTGCGCAAGCGACTCGGGTAGGAGGCGAAGGTGATGATTTCCATCAGGATCGCCAGGCCTTCCTGGGTCACGGTCGACGATGGCGGGCCCTTGGACAGGAAGGTGCAGATCGGCTGGTTCAGGCCGTTGAGGGTGGTGCCCACATGCACCAGGCCTTCATGCACTTCGAGGGCGCGCACGTCGCGCTCGTTGAACATCGCATCGGCGCGGATCTTGATGTAGTCGGCCCCCGCCGCTGCGTCGGCGACGATGCCGTCGGACTCGAACACGCGGATGGTTTCCTCGGCCTCGCCAAACACCTTGTTCAGACGGGTTTGCAGCAGGCTGACCGCGTCCTTGGCGGTGAGGGTCTTGGCCTCGTCCTTCAGGTCGCCACGCACGTCGATATTGTTCAGGTAGTCGGAGAGCATCAGGCCGAGGTCGGCCAGGGTCGGGTCGCCGGCATGGAAGGCATCGGAGGCGGCGCCGTAGAGTTCCTGGGAAATCAGGCCGAAATCCTCGGTGCCGCGCGCTTCGAGCATACGCACCACCATGCGGTACTCCCGGCACATGCGGCGCATGATCTGCCCCACGGGGCTGAACTGGCCGAGGCGGCGGGTGATGTCGCGCTCGATGTTCTGAAACTCCAGCTTCACCGCGCTCGAATCGAACGACAGCGGCCGGTTCAGGTAGTAATCGCGGTCTACCGCGGGCATTGCCTTGCCCTTGGCCTTGAGGAAGCCTTGGCGAATGTTGTCGTCCCATTTCACTGCGTCGAGGACGCGGATCGGTGTTTGCGCCAGCACAATGCGATCGGACAAACTGCGTATCGTCTGCTGGTAATCGTCCACCCGGTACTTCCTCTTTAAACGTTATTTATCCGCACGCCGGTAGCGCGCAGCTTCAACGAACACATCGGCATTGGCCGGGTCATCCAGGTAGGCAAACACCTGGTCCATCGGGCTGTCGACCAGTACACCGGGGCCTTCCATGGTGTCCACGGTGCTGCCGTGCAACGACCGCTGCCCGATGGCCTGGTGAATTTGCTCGAGGTCGAGGTTATAGACCACCAATTCGTGCGTTTCGTCGAGTTCGAACCCCGCCAGGACGTAATGCCCACCGAGTTTGCCCGGCAACGGCGCCGACAGATACCAGCGATTGCCATGGCGCGAGACGCTGAACACGTACTCATCACGCTGGCCGGGCTTGGCCTGAGGGTAGCTCACGGCTTTGTAGCGGTGTTTGCCGGCGCGGCTGATCTGCAGGTTGAGCGGCTCGCCCCAGGCATTCTTGCTCGTCCATTGGCCCACCAGCGCAGCGGGCGCCGCCTCGCTGGCCGGCAGCGGTTCCTTGAAGGTCACCAGGCAACCGCTGAGGAAGAGGAACGACAAGGCGACGACCGCGACACGCCAGGCTTTCATTGGACACTCCCGGTGTCAGACCGAGGCCAACACCAAATGCATGTAACGCTTGAGGATCTCAAGCATGTCGTCAGCGCTCAGCGGTTCCGCGCCGTCCAGCAGGCCCTGATATTCCATCCGACCGATAATCGCCGTCAACACTTTGGCATCCTGTTGCGGCTCGCGCGAGCCCAATACCTGGAAAAACTGCCCGGTGCCCTGCAACAGAATCTGTTGGTGAGAACGCACCAGCTCGGCCAGGCGCGGGTTGAGCAAGGCTTCCTGGCGAAAGGCCTGTTCGGCCATCAAGTACTCGCGACGATTGCTCAATTGGCGCTGCACGTAATCGGCGGTCAACCGCGCAATGTCATCGGCCAGTTGCGAACGCGACTCCGGGCTGCCATCGCCATACGCGACCATCTCGCGCAACAAACCTTCGTTACGCACCCACAGCTTGCCCATGAATGCGGCGCTGCGCTCGACGTATTGGGCGAAGGTATCGGTGAGCAGGTCATCGATGTCCTTGAAGTAATAGGTGGTCGCCGACAGGGGCACCCCAGCTTCCGCCGCCACGGCACGGTGACGCACGGCTCGCACGCCATCACGCACCACGATCCGCATGGCGGCATCGAGAATATCTTGCCTGCGTTGCTCGCTGCCCCGACGACTGGCCTTGCGGCCCTGGTACTGGACACTTTCAGCCACGGCAGCGGCAATGCCAGCGGCTCCTTCCTGAGCGATTACGCGGTTCACGACACACATCCTTGAAAAGATCAAAACCTGGCGCTGTTTGCTTGACGCTTATTTACGCCACATAAAAAAGCCGCCTTATAAAAGGCGGCTTCGGATTTCGCTACGGTTACGCTTGTGGCCGCATATGCGGGAACAAGATCACGTCGCGGATCGACGGCGAGTTGGTCAGCAACATCACCAGGCGGTCGATGCCGATGCCTTCGCCCGCGGTCGGCGGCATGCCGTACTCCAGGGCGCGCACGAAGTCGGCGTCGTAGTGCATGGCTTCGTCGTCGCCGGCGTCCTTGTCGGCCACCTGGGCCATGAAGCGCTCGGCCTGGTCTTCCGCGTCGTTGAGCTCGGAGTAGGCGTTGGCGATTTCGCGGCCGCCGATGAACAGTTCGAAACGGTCGGTGACGTTCGGGTTGTCATCGTTGCGACGGGCCAGCGGCGACACTTCGAACGGGTACTGGGTAATGAAGTGCGGCTGTTCCAGCTTGTGCTCCACCAGCTCTTCGAAAATCATCACCTGCAGCTTGCCCAGGCCTTCGAAGCCCAGCACCTTGGCGCCGGCTTTCTTGGCGATGGCGCGGGCCTTGTCGATGTCGGTCAGGTCGTCGGCAGTCAACTCGGGGTTGTACTTGAGGATCGAGTCGAACACCGACAGCCGCACGAACGGCTCGCCGAAATGGAACACCTTGTCGCCATACGGCACGTCGGTGCTGCCCAGGACCAGTTGCGCCAGTTCGCGGAACAGTTCTTCGGTCAGGTCCATGTTGTCTTCGTAGTCGGCGTAGGCCTGGTAGAACTCCAACATGGTGAACTCAGGGTTGTGCCGGGTCGAGACGCCTTCGTTGCGGAAGTTGCGGTTGATCTCGAAGACTTTTTCGAAGCCGCCGACCACGAGGCGCTTGAGGTACAGCTCCGGCGCGATCCGCAGGAACATTTCCATGTCCAGCGCGTTGTGGTGGGTTTCGAACGGCTTGGCTGCGGCACCCCCGGGGATGGTCTGCAGCATCGGCGTTTCCACTTCCAGGAAGTCACGCTTCATCAGGAAGGCGCGGGTGTGGGCAATCACTTGCGAACGCACGCGGAAGGTGTGGCGCACGTCTTCGTTGACGATCAGGTCAACGTAGCGCTGGCGATAACGCTGCTCGGTGTCGGACAGGCCGTGGTGCTTGTCCGGCAGCGGGCGCAGGGATTTGGTCAGCAGGCGCACGCTGGTCATTTCAACGTACAGGTCGCCCTTGCCGGAACGGGCCAGGGTGCCTTCGGCGGCGATGATGTCGCCCAGGTCCCAGGTCTTCACGGCGGCCAGGGTTTCTTCCGGCAGGGTCTTGCGGTTGACGTAGACCTGGATGCGCCCGGACATGTCCTGGATCACCATGAACGAGCCACGGTTGAGCATGATGCGACCTGCCACCTTGACCGGGATCGCAGCCTCTGCCAGCTCTTCCTTGGTCTTGTCCGCGTACTGTTTCTGCAAGTCTTCGCAGTAGGCATCGCGGCGGAAGTCGTTGGGGAAGGCATTGCCCTTGGCGCGCTCGGCAGCAAGCTTTTCCTTGCGCAGGGCGATCAGGGAGTTTTCTTCCTGTTGCAGGGCTTGCGGGTCGAGTTGTTGGTCGCTCATGTCTTTAAATTTTCCATCACAGGTTCGTTGCCCCCGCCACTGACGGGGGACTTGAGGTCGGGCTGGCGGTTTACAGCCCCGATTTCAGGCTGGCTTCCAGGTATTCGTCGATGTCGCCGTCGAGCACCTTGTCGCAGTCGCTGCGTTCGATGTTAGTGCGCAGATCCTTGATCCGCGACGCGTCCAGAACATAGGAACGGATCTGGTGACCCCAGCCGATATCCGACTTGGTGTCTTCCAGCGCCTGGGAAGCGGCGTTGCGCTTCTGCATTTCCTGCTCGTACAACTTGGCCCGCAGCATTTTCATGGCGGTGTCCTTGTTCGCGTGCTGGGAACGTTCGTTCTGGCAACTGACCACGGTGTTGGTCGGCACGTGGGTGATACGTACCGCCGAGTCGGTGGTGTTTACGTGCTGGCCACCGGCACCGGAGGAGCGATAGGTGTCGATCCGCAGGTCGGCCGGGTTGATCTCGATTTCCACCTTGTCGTCGATCTCGGGCGAGACGAACACCGCGCAGAACGAGGTGTGGCGGCGATTGCCGGAGTCGAACGGGCTCTTGCGCACCAGGCGATGCACACCGATCTCGGTACGCAGCCAGCCGAAGGCGTATTCACCCTTGATGTGAACGGTGGCGCCTTTGATGCCGGCGACTTCACCGGCCGACAGCTCCATGATGGTCGCGTCGAAACCGCGTTTGTCGGCCCAGCGCAGGTACATGCGCAGCAGGATGTTGGCCCAGTCCTGGGCTTCGGTGCCGCCGGAACCGGCCTGGATGTCCAGGTAGGCGTTGTTCGGGTCCATTTCGTGGCTGAACATGCGGCGGAATTCAAGCTTGGCGAGGTTTTCCTCGAGACGGGCCAGCTCGGCGACGACATCGCCTACCGCGCCTTCGTCGTTTTCTTCGACAGCCATGTCCAGCAGGTCGCGGCAATCGGCCAGACCGGTGTTCAGTTCGTCGAGGGTGTCGACGATCTGCGCCAGCGCTGCGCGCTCGCGGCCCAATTCCTGGGCGTATTCGGGTTTGTTCCAGACACTCGGATCTTCAAGCTCGCGATTGACTTCGGTCAGACGCTCATGCTTTTGATCGTAGTCAAAGATACCCCCGAATAGTTTCGGAGCGCTCGGACAGGTCCTTGATGGTGTTAAGGATCGGGTTGATTTCCATGGCGGGCAGCACTCGTTGGCGAACTTTTGAAAGCCGACGAGTATAACGACAAACGTGCGCAAACGGCAGTCCGCTTGGCGAAAAGGCAGGTTCAAGAACAGTGAATATCCACTGTGAGAGGGGGCTTGCCCCCGATGGCGGTGTGTCAGCCCTACACCCGGTGACTGTCACACCGCCATCGGGGGGCAAGCCAAGTCGTCGCGCCGCCCCTCGCACATGTGGACCTGCACTGGCCTCGGGTCACTCGATACCGACTTGATTGCGCCCGTTGTTCTTGGCCGTATACAGCCCCTTGTCCGCCGCCATGATCAACTGGCGGCAATCGGTGCCTTGCACCGGCGTCATGGTCGACAGGCCGATGCTGATGGTCAGGCTCGCGCCCTCGGCCGGAGCGATGTGCGGGATTTTCAGGGCGGCGACGGCCATGCGCAGTTTTTCGGCGACCAGCCGTGCGCCACCCGGCGAAGTGCTCGGCAGCACCAGGGCGAACTCTTCGCCGCCGTAGCGCGCCGGCAGGTCCGAAGGCCGGCTGCTGGCTTCACGGATGCTGGCGGCAACCTTGCGCAGGGCTTCGTCGCCTTCAACGTGGCCGAAGCTGTCGTTGTAGGTCTTGAAGAAGTCCACGTCGATCATCAGCAGCGACAATTGGGTCTGGTCCCGCATGGCGCGGCGCCATTCCAGTTCCAGGTATTCGTCGAAATGCCGGCGGTTGGACAGCCCGGTGAGGCCGTCGGAGTTCATCAGCCGTTGCAGTACCAGATTGGTGTCCAACAGTTGCTGCTGGCTGACGCGCAGCGCGCGATAGGCCGCATCACGCTGCAACAGGGTCATATAGGAGCGCGAGTGATAGCGGATACGCGCCACCAGTTCGATGTTGTCCGGCAGCTTGACCAGATAATCATTGGCGCCGGCCGAAAACGCCGCGCTTTTGATCAGAGGGTCTTCCTTGGTGGAGAGCACAATGATCGGGATGTTCTGCGTGGCCGGGTGGTTGCGGTATTCGCGCACCAGCGTCAGGCCATCCAGGCCGGGCATCACCAGGTCCTGCAGAATCACCGTGGGTTTGATGCGGATCGCCTGGGCGATGGCCTGGTGCGGGTCGGCGCAAAAGTGGAAGTCGATGTTTTCTTCATGAGCCAGGCCACGCCGCACGGCTTCGCCGATCATGGCCTGGTCGTCGACCAGCAACACCATGGCGGCATTTTCGTCGGTCTTGATGCCGTCGATCTGTAAATCATTCATCTGCAATCACCTGAATTACTGCCCGCAAACCAGCACCACCGGGGATATTGATCATTTTGCAAATACCTCCAGCAGTCGGGGCGCAATTCTGTCCAGTGGGCGAATTTCAACAGCAGCGTCAATCGCCGCCGCCGCTTTGGGCATGCCATACACCGCCGAACTCTGCTGGTCCTGGGCGATGGTCAGATATCCTTGTTCCCGCATTAATTTGAGCCCCTGGGCTCCGTCGCGGCCCATGCCGGTCAGCAGCACGCCGACGGCATCACCATTCCAGTGGCTGGCCACACTTTCGAAAAACACATCGATGGACGGCCGGTAAATCTCGTTCACCGGCTCGGCTGTATAGGCTAGCGTGCCATTTTTCAACAGACGAATGTGGTGATTGGTGCCGGCCAGCAGCACGACCCCGCTTTGTGGCGGCTCCCCTTCGCGGGCCAGGCGCACCGGCAGGCCGGAGGCGCTGCTCAGCCACTCGGCCATGCCGGCGGCGAACACCTGGTCAACATGCTGCACCAGCACGATGGCGGCGGGAAAGTCCCGGGGCAGGCCCTTGAGCAGGACTTCCAGGGCCGCCGGGCCGCCGGCCGAAGAACCGATCGCCACCAGGCTCTGGCGTTTGCCGGTGCTGCGCGGCGGCGCGGTTTCGGCGCGCACACGGCTGCCGCGCTGGCCGATCAGCCAGCCAATATTGAGGATCTTGCGCAATAACGGCGCGGCGGCGTCCTTGGGATTACCGACGCCCAGGGCCGGCGTATCCACCACATCCAGGGCGCCATGGCCCATGGCTTCGAACACCCGGCTGACATTAGCCTGGCGGTCGACGGTGACGATCACAATCGCGCACGGGCTCTCGGCCATGATCCGCCGGGTGGCTTCCACGCCGTCCATCACCGGCATAATCAGGTCCATCAGGATCAGGTCCGGGGTCAATTCGGCGCAACGCTGCACCGCTTCCAGGCCATTACTGGCTACCCACACCACCTGGTGCGCGGGCTCGAAGCTCACGGCGCGGCGTAACGCCTCCACGGCCATGGGCATGTCATTGACGATTGCAATCCTCATGCCCGCGCGCCTCCGATCAGTTCCACTACGGCATCAAGGAGGGCGTCATCGTGGAAACTGGCTTTGGCCAGATAGTAATCGGCGCCGGCGTCGAGTCCACGGCGTCGGTCTTCTTCGCGGTCCTTGTAGGACACCACCATCACCGGCAACGATTGCAGGCGAGCATCCCGGCGCAAGAGTGTGACCAATTCGATCCCGTCCATACGAGGCATATCAATGTCAGTGATGAGCAGGTCGAAGTCCTCGGAACGCAAGGCGTTCCAGCCGTCCATGCCATCGACGGCGACGGCCACTTCATAACCGCGGTTAAGCAGCAATTTACGCTGCAATTCACGCACGGTGAGCGAATCGTCCACCACCAGCACGCGTTTGCGCGGGGCTTCGGTGGTCTGCTGGCTGCGCCGGGCGATACGCTCCAGGCGGCCGGTATTGAGCAGCTTGTCCACCGAGCGCAGCATATCTTCGACGTCGACGATCAACACCACCGAGCCATCGTCCAGCAACGCCCCAGCGGAAATATCCTGGACCTTGCCCAACCGATCATCCAGCGGCAGCACCACCAACGTGCGTTCGCCGATAAAACGCTCCACGGCAATGCCATACACCGCATCGCGCTCGCGGATCACCACCACCTTCAACGTCTCGTCATTACCTTGCCCCGGCGGGCGCTGCAACAGTTGGCTGGCGGCGACCAGGCCGACATGCCGGCCTTCGTGCCAGAAATGCTGGCGGCCTTCGAGCTGCACAATGTCGTCGGGCGCCAGGTCGCACATGCGCTCGATATGCGCCAGCGGGAAGGCATAGGCTTCTTCGCCGACTTCCACCACCAGGCTGCGCACCACCGACAGGGTCAACGGCACTTCCAGATGGAAACGGCTGCCCTGCCCCGCCGCTTGCTCCAGCACCACCGCGCCGCGCAGTTGGCGGACCATATGCTGCACCGCATCCAGGCCGACGCCGCGCCCGGAGACTTCGGTGACCTTGTCGCGCAGGCTGAAGCCCGGCAGGAACAGGAACGTCAGCAACTCCTCCTCGCTGAGGTTCAAGGCGGTTTCCACCGTCGACAGATGCCGATCAACGATCGTGCCACGCAGGCGTTCGAGGTCGACGCCATTTCCGTCGTCGCTCAGTTCCAGCACCAGCAAACCGGCCTGGTGGGAGGCCCGCAAGCGGATCAAGCCTTCGGCCGGCTTGCCCGCCAGCAGGCGTTGTTCCGGCGTTTCGATGCCGTGGTCGACGGCATTGCGCAATAAGTGGGTGAGCGGCGCTTCGAGCTTCTCCAGCACATCGCGGTCGACCTGGGTCTTTTCGCCCTCGATCTCCAGGCGCACCTGCTTGCCCAGGCTGCGGCCGAGGTCGCGCACCATGCGGACCTGGCCGGCGAGCACATCGGCAAACGGGCGCATGCGGCAGGCCAGCGCGGTGTCGTAAAGCACCTGGGCGCGTTGCCCGGCCTGCCAGCCGAACTCATCGAGCTCAGCGGTTTTTTCCGCCAGCAGGGCTTGGGCTTCGCTCAGCAAGCGGCGGGCATCGGCCAGGGACTCCTGGGCTTCCAGGCTCAAGTCGAGGGTCTTGAGGTGACCATCGAGGTGGTCCAGCGCACGCACACCGTTACCCTGCACACGCTTGAGGCGTTGCAGGCTGGCCAGGTATGGCTTGAGTCGCTGGGTTTCGACCAGGGATTTGCTCGACAGGTCCAGCAGGCTGTTCAAACGCTCGGCGGTCACACGCAGTACGCGCTCGCCGCCTTCGGTCATGCGCTTGTTCTGACGCAGCGGTTCGCTGCCGAGGGACAGCGCAGGCTCGGGTTCGGCGGGCAGTGCTTCAATCAGCGGAGTGGGCGCTGGAGCAGGCGCAGTTGGCGGCGGCGCCACTTTGGCGGTGGGCGGCGACGGGTCGAGCAGGCGCTCCATCAAGGCCACATACGCCTCGACATCCGCCGGCCCCACGGTGTTGCCCGGCGTGGCGATACGCATCAGCAGGTCGGTGCCTTGCAACAGCGCGTCGATGTGTTCCGGCTGCAGATACAGGCGACTTTCCTGGGCGCTGACCAGGCAATCCTCCATGACATGGGACACGCTGACCCCGGCGTCCACCCCGACAATCCGCGCCGCGCCTTTGAGCGAGTGCGCGGCGCGCATGCAGGCTTCGAGCTGGTCGGCCTGGGTCGGGTTGCGCTCCAGGGCCAGCAGGCCCGCGCTCAGTATCTGGGTCTGGGCATCGGCTTCCAGGCTGAACAATTCCAGCAGCGAGGCATCGCGCATCTGGTCGGGGGTCATGTGAGGCTCCGGGTCACGGCAGACAGCAACTGAGCCTCGTCCAGCCAACGCAGGCTACGGCCCTTCCACTGCAACACGCCCTGAGTGAAGCGGCCGCTGGCCTGGGTGCCGGAGGCTGATGCCGCCGTCAAAGTACGCTCGTCGATGGCATGGATACCGTCGACTTCATCCACCGGCACCACCACCGGGCCATCCTGCGCGGCGATGATCAACATGCGCGGCATGATGCGCCCGCCCGGCGTGCCGTGGTTGATGACGTCCAGGCCCAACAGCTCGACCAGCGACAGGCACGCCACCAGCGCGCCGCGCACGTTCGCCACGCCAAGCAATGCGCGGGAACGTTGGTGCGGCAGGGAATGGATCGGGTGCAGGGTTGCCACTTCCACCAGGCATCGGGTGGCGATCCCCAGCCATTCTTCGCCGAGGCGGAATATCAGCAGGGAACGGGTGACGATGTCTTCGTTCGCCTGGGTATCGGCGACCGGACGATGATCGTCCTGCTGCAACGCATAGCGATCCAGCAAGCGGGTAGCGGCGGCGGAGTACACCGAGCAGTTGCGGCAGTGGATATGGTCCGCCAGCAACGGGCAGGACTTGTCGCCGTGAATGCCGATCCGGTTCCAGCAATCGTCGATGGCCTGGGTGTCGTCCATCGTCAGGGCCAGGCCCGCAGTGTCGAGCGCGTTGGGGCTACTCATGGTTTTTGCTCACTGTCAGCTCGCTACGCGCGGCCCGCGCCTGCAACCGACGCGCCGCCGCAATGTCGCCCTGGGCTTCGAGCAACGCGGCCAGCTGCATCAGGGCCTGCGGATGCTGCGGTTCCAGGTACAAGGCTTTTCGATAAAACCCCTGGGCGTCCAGGGCGTTGCCGGCCACATCGCTGAGCAGCCCCAACCAGTAAAACACCTGGGCGGCCGGCGGGTGTTGACTTAAATAACGCTCGCAGGCGGCACGGGCCTCGGCGCTTTTGCCTTCGTTGGCCAGGGTCGCGATCTGGCTGAGCAGGTCGCCGGCCTCCGACGCTGGCGCCTTGATCGGCACCACCTGGGCATTGAGCGTACTGAACGGTCGCGGCTTGGGCGGGACCGCTGCGATGCTGCGCCGAGGCGCGGGCGCGGGTATCGGCACGAATATCGGCTCAGGCTTGACTGGCTCGGTGTGCCGGCTGAATGCAAACGACTGCGGCACGCCGATCGAACGCATGCCATGACGCCCCAACAGGCTGCCTTCGGCCGGGCCGATAAACAGCACGCCGTCCACGTGGGTCAGGTTCTTGAGCACGTCGAACACTTGTTTTTGCGTGGGTTGGTCGAAATAGATCAGCAGGTTGCGGCAAAACACAAAGTCGTAGCTCGGCTCATTGGCGAGCAACCCCGGGTCGAGCAGGTTGCCGACTTGCAGGCGCACCTGTTCGCGCACGCGGTCGTCGATGCGATAACCATCGGCCTGCTCGGTGAAGTGGCGGTCGCGAAACTCAAGGTCGCCGCCGCGAAACGAGTTGCGGCCATACACGCCGCGCTGGGCACGCTCCACCGACAGCGGGCTGACGTCCATGCCCTGCACCTTGAACTGGTGCGGCGCCAGGCCGGCATCGAGCAAGGCCATGGCGATCGAATAGGGTTCTTCGCCGGTGGAACAGGGCAGGCTGAGGATGCGCAGCGCGCGCAACTGGTTGATCTCGGCCAGGCGCGCCTTGGCCAGACGGGCCAGGGTCGCAAAGGATTCGGGGTAACGGAAAAACCAGGTCTCGGGCACGATCACCGCTTCGATCAGCGCTTGCTGTTCGTCGTGGGAGTGCTGCAGGTGCTGCCAGTACTCATCCGCCGTGTGGGCCGCGACGGCCTGGCTGCGCTGGCGCACGGCGCGTTCGATGATGGCTTCGCCCACCGAGGCCACGTCCAGGCCAATGCGTTCCTTCAAGAAGGCAAAGAAGCGCGGGTCGTTGCTCATAGGCTCGGCTCGGCAGAAAACAGCAAGGCGCGCACTTCATCGGTGAGCATATCCGCGACGCCGATCCATTGCATCAAGCCCAAGGCATCTTCGCGCACCGGCCCCAGGTAGGGCGCCAGGGGATTGTCCAGGCCGTAGGGTTTGAACTCCGCCGGGTCGCAACGCAGGGTTTCGGTGGCCTGCTCCAGAATCAGTCCCAGCCAACGCGCCTCGAGCCAGGGCTCAGGTTTATAGTTGACCAGCACCAGCCGCGTGCTGGTCCGCGCCTGGGCCGGCTCGCCGAAGGTCAAGGCACTGAGGTCGATGACCGGCACCATCGCGCCACGATGGGCAAAGATACCCGCCACCCACAGCGGTGCATGGGCGATGGGTTTGAGCGGCAGGCGCGGCAGCACTTCGGCCACTTCGGTGGCCTTGAGGGCATACCGTTCGTGACCGATGTGGAACACCAGGAACAACGCCTTTTTCGCTGCCGGGACGACGCCGAGTTTAGCCGCGAGGTCGCTCATCAGACTTTGAAACGCGACACGCCGCTGCGCAGACCGACCGCAACCTGGCTCAGTTCATCAATGGCAAAGCTGGCCTGGCGCAAGGACTCCACCGTCTGGCTGCTGGCATCGCCCAATTGCACCAGCGCATGGTTGATCTGCTCGGCCCCGGTGGCCTGGGCCTGCATGCCTTCGTTGACCATCAACACCCGCGGCGCCAGGGCCTGGACCTGGTGGATGATCTGCGACAGTTGCTCGCCCACTTGCTGCACCTCGAACATGCCCCGGCGCACTTCTTCGGAGAACTTGTCCATGCCCATCACCCCGGCGGACACCGCCGACTGGATCTCGCGCACCATCTGCTCGATGTCGTAGGTGGCCACGGCGGTCTGGTCGGCCAGGCGGCGCACTTCAGTGGCCACCACGGCAAAACCGCGGCCGTACTCACCGGCCTTCTCGGCCTCGATGGCGGCGTTGAGGGACAACAGGTTGGTCTGGTCGGCAACCTTGACGATGGTCACCACCACCTGGTTGATGTTGCCGGCCTTCTCGTTAAGGATCGCCAGCTTGGCGTTGACCAGCTCAGCCGCACCCATCACCGAGTGCATGGTTTCTTCCATGCGCGCCAGGCCTTGCTGGCCGGAACCGGCGGCGACCGAGGCCTGGTCGGCGGCGGTGGAGACTTCGGTCATGGTACGGACCAGGTCCTTGGAAGTGGCGGCGATCTCCCGCGAAGTAGCGCCGATCTCGGTGGTAGTTGCCGCGGTTTCCGTGGCCGTGGCCTGTTGTTGCTTGGAGGTGGCGGCAATCTCGGTGACCGAGGTAGTCACCTGCACCGACGAACGCTGGGCCTGGGACACCAGGGCGGTCAGTTCGGTCATCATGTCGTTGAAGCCGGTTTCGACCGCGCCGAATTCGTCCTTGCGCTCCAGGTTCAAACGCTTGCTCAGGTCACCGGTACGCATAACGTCGAGGATCTCGACGATACGCTGCATCGGCGCCATGATTGCGCGCATCAACAGCAGACCGCACAGGCCAGCGGCGAAGATGGCGATGATCAGCGAAACCGCCATGCTGAGCTTGGCCGACAGCACCGACTCGTCGATGGCCGATGTGGCGCGGTCAGACACGCTCTTGTTTTCGGTGATGATGTCATTGAGCTTCATGCGCCCTTCGGTCCAGATCGGCGTCAATTGCTCTTCGACCAGCACGCTCGCACCCGGCAAATCATTGGCTTCAATGCGCGCCAGCACCTCGGCGAGGGCCTTGTTGTAGTTGATATGCGCCGCCTTGAAGTTATCGAACTCCATGCGATCAGCCTGGCTGTTGACGGTTTTTTCGTAATTGGCCATCTGCTGTTCAATACGCGCTTCGAAAGACTTGAAGTCCGTCTTATCGGCACTGGTGAGGGTTTTATCTGCGCGCAGGCCGATGATATCGATGGTCAGCAGATAGCTGTCGACCCATGCGCTGCGGATCATCGAACTGAGGTAAACCCCCGGTACCGCATCGTCCCGGACCGATTCCTGGCTGGCTTCGATCTTCAGCAACCGCGAGTAGGACACCACAACCATCAGCAGCATGATCGCGACAATGACCGCAAAGCTCGCCAAAATCCGCTGGCGCAAGGTCCAATTCTTCACAGTGTTTCCTCGAAGAGCCATTCAAATGGGGGGGAGTATAGCTGAGCACAAGCCTTCATTTATCAATGGGTTTCGACGTGGTGCCCACAGAATGCAAAAACATCCCGAAGGGTAATTACAGAACCAACCTACAAAAACCCGCGAAGCGTCCGACTACCGGGCTTTTCTCGCCGAGCCTAGCGTGCTGGTCCCTGCGAACAAAAGGACATCGCTGGCATGCGCCGCTATTTCATTACCCGAGGAGCCAAGACCACCGCTGGCGGGACCGTCGTCGGCGGTTTGACGGGTTTTCGCATCACCCAAGTGGACATCGCCCTTGAAGGTCATGAGGTGCGTTGCCCGATGTGCAAAACCACCGGAGTCATAGTCTGTGTTGGCCCGCG